>DBZK01000020.1:397-260270 GCA_002311135.1 Dehalococcoidia bacterium UBA1162 | reverse complement strand
GGCGGCATCCTTTAAGCTGCACATTTTTAAAAATACTGGAGGTATCTCACATGGCACAGATGACCGGCAAAGAATATAAAGAAAGCCTTAAGAAATTAAAGCCCGTAATCTACTATATGGGCGAAAAAGTCGACGATATTACCAAGCATCCGGCTTTTATCCCGCATATCAACGCCGCGGCTCTGACTTATGATATGGCGCTGGCGCCCGAGTTTGAAGAATTGTGCTCGGCCAAATCTCATTTGACCGGCGAGAAGATCAACCGTTTCACCCACATTCATCAGAACCACGACGACCTTATCAAGAAAGTCAAAATGCTGCGCGCCATCGGCCAGCAGACGGGTAGCTGCTTCCAGAGGTGCGTGGGTTTTGACGGCATGAATGCCACCTACTCGATCACCTATGATATCGACAAGAAGTTAGGCACAGGTTACCACGAGCGCTTTAAGAATTTCGTTAAAATGATCCAGACCAAGGACCTCATGCCATCCGGCGCCATGACCGATCCCAAAGGCGACCGCAGCCTTTCCCCCAGCCAGCAGAAAGACCCGGATATGTACGTTCATGTGATCGAGAAAAGGAAGGATGGCATAGTCGTCAGCGGCGCTAAGGCGCATATCACAGGCGCCGTCAACTCGCACGGTCACCTGGTTATGCCGACAACAGCCATGAGAGAGGAAGACAAAGACTACGCAGTCTGCTTCTACGTACCCATCGACGCTCCCGGCGTTCTGCATGTCTTCGGCCGACAGTCCAACGATACCCGCAAATGTGACTGTTCCATGGACCAGGGCAACTGTGAATACGGTTGCGTGGGCGGCGAGGCCCTGATCGTCTTCGATAAAGTATTCGTCCCGAACGAACATGTTTTTATGTGTGGTGAGTGGGAATACGCCGGAGAGTTAGTCGAAAGGTTTGCCACTTTCCACAGGCAGAATTATGGCGGCTGCAAGGGCGGCCTGGCGGACGTACTGGTAGGCGCCGTTTATTCCCTGGCACAGGCGCAAGGTACCGCCAAAGCATCGCACGTCAGGGAGAAGCTGGCGGAGATGATCCATCTGGCAGAAACTATTTACTGCTGTTCGATCGCCTGCTCCTGCCAGGGCTTTGCACAACCGGCGGGGTCCTTCCAGGCAGACCCCCTGATGGCCAACGTTACCAAGTTGAATGTTACCCGCAATGTCTATGAAATCGCCCGCCTGGCACACGATATCACCGGCGGCCTTCTGGCCACCATGCCTTCCGAGTTCGACCTGCATGATCCAACGGTCGGTAAGTGGGTCGACAAATATATGAAAGGCTCGTCCAGTGTGCCAGCCGAGACCAGGATGCGCCTGATACGGCTGATCGATGCCATGACCTGCGGAACGGCCCTGGCCGAATCAATGCATGGCGCCGGTTCACCCCAGGCACAGATGATCATGATCGAGAGGCGAGGCAGCCTTGACCGCAAAAAGAAACTGGCTGAGAAACTTGCCAAGATCGGCGACCAGCCTGTTTTGATCTGCTGAAAAATTCCTGCGAGGCGACCATAAGATTAAAATAGCGCTGAAATTTTGCGGGTCCTGTAACCCTGAAATAGACCTGTCGGCGCTGGTCGGACAGATAAAGCAGCACGCTTCCAGCCGGGCCGATTTTGAGTTCGTACCTCCCGATGCGGCCGGCCTGGACCTGCTTATCATACTCTGCGGATGCCTGCGCGCCTGCGCTGATAAAGAAGAAATAAAGGGTCTGGCCGGACGGCATATCATTATCGCGGGGGAGAGCCTGTCCGGCACGGCTCAAAATGAGGACAGGCTGGCAACGCTGCTGGCCGCCGAAATAGACCGTATCTTCCCGCCTCCCCGTGACTAAAATCACTTCCATTGCCTGGCCACTGGCCTATAATCTATTAAATTTGTTACCGTTAACTGGAGGAATAACATGGAAAAAGAGAATGGGCTAGTGCTGGAAGTAAATGAAAAGAACTTTGATGACACGATAAAGAATAATCCGGCGCTGGTAGTTGACTGCTGGGCCCCCTGGTGCGGCCCTTGCCGCATGATGTCGCCAATTATTGACGAACTTGCCTCTGACTATAAAGGCAAGATCACTTTCGGCAAACTTAACACCGATGAAAACCGTGAGATAGCCGAAAAGTACCTTATACAGGCTATTCCCACGCTGCTAATCTTCAAGGACGGCAAGCTGGCCGACCGCAAGGTAGGGGCCCTGCCCAAGAAGTTACTGGAAGCGGACCTGACCAGGACCCTGAGCTAGCAAAATAAAGTGTTTGGACTATTTCATATTACGGCCGGCTTATCTTAGCTTTAGTGAAGCCTGTTCATAAGGTTGGGCAACTTGCCTTCTGCATAAAGCTTAACCGCCTCTTCGATATTTATCTTATCGGTTATTACCGGTTCGATGTTGTAGCTTTTCATACTTTCGAAAGCCCCCATGCCCATACCACCGGCTATCAGGACCTGGCAGTCCGAAATGGCTTCAGCCATGCTGGCATGCCTTCCCTGCGATGCTGCATCAAAACCATGGGGGCCACCCTGACCGCCATGGCCCTCATGCGAACCGGCGGCGGTAAAATGGCTATGTCCCATCTTGGGCCTCTTCTCTTTGCCTGTTATTTTGCCGTTTTCCACATTGAAAACCATGTAAAGCGAGGCACGCCCGAAATGCTGGCTGATGGTTACCTCGTCATCTGATATAACTGCGATTTTCATGTTACTCCTCCAAATTGTATTAAAATTACCGAGCGGTCCGGCGAATGCCGTTCCGCAGACCGGACAACTTTTAGAGGGTCCTTCTGAGGTCCTCAGGGGTTCTTCCCATTCATGGCCATTCTCACATCTATGGCGAACTAGTGCCACTTCGAAATTGCCTCCCTGGATCTTTATAGCCTTTCCCCTGATCAGTGCTTCAGCCACCTTTTTATGTGCCGATTCAAGGATCCTCTGAAAAGTGGCCCTCGAAATATGCATACACCCGGCAGCTTGTTCCTGGTCAAAGTCTTCGCAATCTTTCAGACGTATTGCCTCAATCTCTTCAATCGAAAGGCTTACTTCATCCAGAAACCGCAGCGGGACTCCCGCCGGCTTATAGTAACTAACGCCGGGAACAAAAGCGACTCTACAACATTTTCTTGGTCTAGGCACCTTCTTATAAACCCTTTGTTATGAGCATATGCTCATAATTATTTTATTGATATTTCGCCTTTCGGTCAAATGATATGTAGCGTGTGGTCTCTCTGCTAAAGATTTCCACCCTCAAAAAGAAATAGGTGTTGTGGTAATCGCAATTCTGGACATGGTCTTTCTCAACGACTAAAATGTTCTAACTTGGTTTACACTCGCAAGGGACGCTGAGATTTTACGGAGGGTGCCTGATGAACGGCTTATCCGGAGATGCCCAGTTGCCGATCTATGCGCAGCCGGCTGAAATACTAAAACATCTAATTCAATACAACACGACCAATCCACCGGGTAATGAAGCGGGCTGCATCAGCTTCATTAAGGGACTACTGGATTGGGCCGGCATACCCAACCAGATCGTGGCTTCCGATCCGGCGCGCCCCAACCTGATTGCAAGGCTGCAAGGTATGGGCGCGGCGCCACCACTTTTGCTCTATGGCCATATCGATGTGGTCACCACAACCAATCAGCAATGGAAGGTAAACCCTTTCCTGGGTGAGGAGTTGGACGGCTATATCTGGGGCAGGGGTGCTCTGGATATGAAGGGGGCCGTCGCCATGATGCTGTCGGCTGTTATGAAGTCCAAGCTTGAAGGCCCGGTGCCGCCGGGTGACGTGATCCTGGCCATCCTGAGTGACGAGGAAAATACCAGCGCCCTCGGCGCCGAATTTTTGGTCAATAACCACCCGCAACTCTTTCAGGGGGTCAGGTACGCCATCGGCGAGTTCGGAGGCTATACCAGCTATATAGGCAAGCGCCGCTTTTATCCCATCATGGTGGGGGAAAAACAGGGGTGCGGCATTCTTGCTTATATCCGCGGCAAGGGCGGCCACGGGGCCTGGCCGGCACGAGGAGGAATCATGGCCCGGGTGGCCCGTTATCTTCAGAGTCTGGAGCACCGCTTACCGGTGCACGTGACCCCGATCGCCAAGGAGCAGGTACGGCTAACCGCCGAGGGATTACCCTCCCCCCTGAAACAGGCCGTCATGCAGCTCCTTATCCCCTCCCTGACGGGCTCCATCCTGGATACACTGGGGGCGCAGGTACGAATGTTCGACCCCATTTTGCATAACACAGCGGTAATAACAGCCATCCAGGGCGGCGAGAGCTTCAATATGGTCCCCAGCCAGGTCTGCATAACGCTGGATTGCCGCCTGTTGCCCGGCTTTACTCCCGACGACTTTATACCCGAACTGAAGGCCCTGGGAGGCAAGGATGTGGAGTATGAGACCATCGTTTTTCACCCAGGTCCTCCACAGCCGGACATGGGGTTATATGAAACACTGGCCGTCATTCTGCGCGAGGCTGATCCGGGCAGCACGCCCACACCTATGCTATTCCCGGCCGTTACGGATGCGCGTCTCTTTTCCAGGCTGGGCATCCAGACCTACGGCTTTACGCCGCTCAATCTGCCGCCGGAGCTCAATTTCGAAGGGCTTTTCCACGCAGCCGACGAACGCGTGCCGGTTGCCGCCCTTGAGTTCGGCGCCGATGCGCTTTACACTCTCTTGCGCAGGTTCGGTGATTAAGGATGGGGGCCGGACAACTGGATAAGATCGGTAAGACCAAAATCCTAAAAAGGTCCTCGATTTTCTCCAGCCTGGATGAAAGTGAGCTTGCCGAACTGTCCGAAATTGTTTCCGAGAAAAAATTCAGGCAGGGAGACCATGTGTTCTGGGAAGGCGATCGGGCTGGATATTTTTATGTTCTGGCGGCAGGCCGAATCAAAATCTCCAAATTATCGCCCTCGGGCCGGGAGTTCGTGATGGCCTTCTTCGGGCCGGGGGACATTTTCGGCGAAGTAGCCGTCTTCGAGGACAAGCCATACCCCGCTTCCGCTCAGGCCACCGAATCGACCACCGTGCTGGTGGTCAGCAAGGATAGTTTCACAAAATTCCTATCCCGATATCCGGCCGTGGCTCTCAAGATCATCAACATGCTGGGAAGCAGGCTGCGCGATGCTATGGGACGCCTGCGCGACCTGGCAGGGGAGCGCGTGGAGCAGCGCATAGCCGGCATCCTGGTCATGCTTTCATCCAAATTCGGCCCCGAGCTGCCCTTCACCCGCCAGGAGATTGCCGACATGGCCGGCACAACCATCGAAACCACTATCCGTGTCATGACCAGGTTTAAAGAAAACAGCATCATCAAATCAGCCCGCGGCAGGATAACTGTTCTCGATAAAAACGGCCTCTCTGCCATAAGCGAAAGACCCTCGGGGTAATGTCTCCCCGGTTCGGTATTTGCCCTTCTATATGATGTAAATCATATAAGCTTCTTTTGCCGGCATCTATAATTACCTCATAATAAATGGAGCAGATGAGATGATTATCCGTTGTCCCGGGAATATGGCGCAGGGGACCCCTACTATCAAGACAAAGAAATGCCCGCAGTGTGGAAGCGAGGTGGAGTTTTTCTCCTCCGATATGAGGGTGGAGTGTCCTTCATGCGGTCAGCCTATTTTCAACAATATAAATTCATGCGCCGATTACTGTCGATACGCTGAGCAGTGTCTGGGAGCGGAGACCTATCAAAGACTGAAGAAACAGCAAAAGCAACTCCAGGAGGATTGAAATGGAAAATACAGCAACTAGAATCAAGAGAAAGATAGTCAAAATCGACGAGGATAAATGCAACGGCTGCGGAATATGCATTCCCTCCTGCGCCGAAGGCGCCTTACAGATAGTGAACGGCAAAGCCAGGCTGGTATCGGATAAATACTGCGACAGCCTGGGCGCCTGCCTCTCGGAGTGTCCTCAGGGAGCCATCAGCATCGAGGAACGCGTGGCTGAACCTTTCAATGAAGAAGCAGTCAAACAGCACCTGGAGAAAAAGCCCGGGTTGAAGGCGGAGCCGGCATGTGGATGCCCTTCGGCCATGGTCCAGGAGTTCGAGAAAAAGGATTCCCTGCCCTGCGGCTGCCCCTCATCCAGCGTTACGCAGTTCAGAGAAACTGCCGCCAGGGCCAAGCCGGCCGTTACAGGCCATCAGCCCTCTGCGTTGGGACACTGGCCGGTGCAGTTAACACTGGTACCGCCTAAAGCGCCATTCCTGCAGGGCGCTGATGTTCTGCTGGCCGCCGACTGCACTGCTTTCTCCTATGGAGGTTTTCATACGGACTTTTTAACGGATCATGCCCTGGTGGTGGCCTGTCCCAAGCTCGACAACTATGAAGCGCACCTGGCAAAGCTGACAGATATGCTGCGTCAATCGGACATAAAGAGCCTGAGTGTCCTGCGCATGGAAGTCCCGTGCTGCGCCGGCCTTACACGCATGGCCATGCAGGCCATACTTTCAAGCGACAAGGACATCCCCTTCAAAGAAACTATTATCGGCATCCGGGGCGAAATTAAAAACTGAAGAAGCCAGGAATAGTAGGATATAATACCTTGAGGCCATATGAGCGGAAAGAACAAACATCGAAAACCGGATAAAAAGGAGGCCGCCGTTTGCGGCCTTTTCTGCCCATCCTGCACCCTGTTTATCGGCACCCATGAGGACCCTCGTAGATTGGAGACCAGGGCGGCAGCCTTTAACCAGCCGGTGGAATCATTAAAATGCGACGGCTGTCGTGCAGAGCGTAGAAACATGTTTTGCAGTTCGTGTAAATTGGTTCAATGTGCTTCAGGAAAGGGTCTGGATTTCTGCGGGCAGTGCAGCGAATATCCCTGCGATGAACTAAAAGCCTTCCAGTCCATCCTCCCGCACCGGCTGGAGCTATGGCAGTCTTTTGAGCGCATTGGAGAAGTCGGCTGGGAGAAGTGGTACGGGGAGATGGTCGATCATTATTCCTGCCCCGAATGCGGGACGATAAACTCGGCTTACGATAAAGCCTGCCGCAAATGCGGCGCTACGCCGAGCTGCGAATATGTCAGGACCAATAAAGAAGGCATCATCCAGCGCTGGCCCGGGCGGCAGTAGGCACGGTCAAGCCTGCTTCTTAATAAACGTCCCCAGCCTGTACTCTTCGAAGGCCGTCCTTAATTCTTCCTCTGTGTTCATCACGATGGGCCCGTACCAGGCAACAGGCTCGTGAAGCGGTTTCCCCGATATCAGCAGGAATCTCACCGGTTTGTCCCCGGTGGTCACGGCTATTTCATCACCATCTCCGAACGCCACCAGATATTCTGGTCCAAACATGATATCGCCTTCATAGTCGAAATACCTGTCGCTGACCACCTCATAGTGATAAGGGTCCCGCCGGTCATCGAAGTAGCCTTCCCCTTCAACTACATAAGCAAAGGCAGTATGTCGGCCCTGTATTGTCCGTTTAAAATCTGTATTAGGCGGAACGGTGACGTCCAGGTATTCCGGGCTGGTGACAATATCCTTCACAGGGCCGGCCACTTTATCAACCTCGCCGCAGATTATTTTTATCCTTGCGCCGCCGGAAGTAGTGACCTCGGGGATCTGCTCCGCTGTGATTCCACGGTAGCGCGGAGGCATCATTTTATGCGAGGCAGGCAGATTGGCCCACAGCTGAAAACCCCACATCAAACCGTCCTTTTGTCCTTTAGGCATTTCCTGGTGGATAATGCCGCTGCCGGCCGTCATCCACTGTACATCCCCGGGGCTTATCACGCCGGAATTCCCCATACTGTCGCCATGCTCTACCCTACCCTGGAGCATATAAGTTATAGTCTCAATGCCCCTGTGCGGGTGCCAGGGAAAACCCCTTATATAGTCCCGCGGATTGCTGGAATGGAAGTCATCCAGGAGAAGGAAGGGATCCAACAAATTTGTCCGGTCGAAGCCTAAGGCCCGTCTGAGATGCACCCCCGCCCCCTCCAGGGTCGATCTGCTCCTGTACGCCTTTTTAACCCGTCGAATTTTGTTCATCCCGTCCTCCGCTAACTTGCCCCTGATGTCGAATTTATACCACCGATTATAAATATAATTTATATCTTTAAAAGGGGTTTTCAAAATCCAATTCGATTCTCTGGTAACTGTAAACAAATTTATCGCTACCTGTAGCCTGGTCCTGCATTAGCCATCCCGGCTGAACCGGACCGCCGTGCTTTGGACTGGCGCATAAAAAAAGAACAGGTTCCGGATTTTGCTCCGGCGCCTATTCTCTGCTTCGTTCCACTACTCCTTCCTTTAGCTCTCCCGAGCTAATGTTGTCAGATTACCTGTTGGGCCCTTTTCCCCAATCTAATCAAGGAGCTCGGGAACCTTCCTCCCTCCTCCCGGGCCGGCTTTAGTCAACTCTGGAGGAGCGGACGGCAATCAGGTTACGCCGACCTAACATACTTAGTATCTTCATCATGTCTTTCACCTCCTTCCTTCTACCTCCTCTGCCTCTTCCTCTTTCTTATACTCTTATGTCAGTCCCTCATTGCCGATTTTTCTGTAACTTTTGTACCAGTTATGCGCATTTACCTGTAATCGAACACACGATATATAATGCTAAGGTAATTACTGACTGGATGCCGATGTTAGCCTGAATTTTTAGAAGTTATTCTGGCTCGGCAATCGATTTGCGTAGCGCCAGTATCATCTCCGGCACGTCGATCTTCATCGGGCACCTGACCCGGCACCTGCCGCATGTAAGGCAAGTATAAGCCATGGAGGAAGCTTTTTCGAGGTTCCCGGTGACTTCCTTGGCCCAAATAGCTCCGATCCCGGCGAAGTATTTATCGCCGAAAAAGCCGGCCGTCAGTCCGAAGACAGGGCACTCATAAAGGCAGCCGCCGCAGCGCAGACAGTAGAGGGCCTGTCTCAAAATGGGGTTTGCAGCGAGGCGAGTCCTTCCATCGTCCATAAATATAACGTGAAGCTCTTTGGGGCCGTGTGCACCATATGTGGTCACCTTTTCGATATCGCCGGTCTTACTGGGTCCGGATATCATATTGACGTACGAAGGGACAGTGTAGTTGGCGTAGCGCCAGGTGACCTGGGCAACCTTGAAAGCTTCGTCCAGAGCCGGCACCAGCTTCTCCATCCCCACCAGGGCGATATGTACCGGAGGGGCTCCAGTAGTCAGGCGGATATTGCCCTCGTTCTCAATGATAACTAATGTGCCTGTGTCAGCTGCCACGACGTTGGCCCCGCTTATGCCAATATCGGCTCTGAAGAATTTCTCGCGCAGAAGCTCCCTGGCTGTAGCCACAAGTTGGGGAATGTCCGGAGGCAGTTCCTTTCCCGTTATCTCGGAAAAAAGCTTTGCCACATCCTCACGCGGCACATGGATGGCGGGAGACAGGATATGCATGGGACGGTGACCCATCTTCTGAATGATAAATTCGCCGAGGTCGGTCTCGAAAACTTCGTTGCCGGCCTTTTCCAGGTGCTCGCGCAGGTCGATCTCATCGGCCGTCATGCTCTTGGCTTTGACGATCAATTTGCCTTTGCCGACCAGTCCCTCGATGATGGCCAACGCGTCCCCGGCCGTCCTGGCCATATAAGCCTTGCCATGGTTCTCTTCTATGCATTGGCCTGCCTGCCCGGCCAAGTCCCACATATGTTGGATGGAGTGCTCTTTGATCTTCCTGACCTCTTCGGCCATCTTCAAAGTTTGCGGAAATTTCTTAAGTGCATTATTTGTGTTCGTCCGATAACTTTTCACAGCGCGGGAGACTGCCAGGCGAATCCTGTCGTTGGCATGGGCCTCTTTTAACTCTCTTCTGTACTCTTTAGATATGGTCATCGCACTTACTTTATGTTCATTTAGGGCAAAGAACGCGCCAGCAGGGTGGCCAGATCCACAACTTCGATAGCATCATTTTTAAGGTCTTTGAGACCCGCCTTTAACTGCATAAGGCAGCCGGGGCATTGGGTAACGATTATATCCGCTCCCGTTTCAGCGAGTTCCGCCACGCGGTTTACGGCCAGCGTGCGGCTCATATCCGGGAATACGACCTCAAACCCGCCACCCCCGCCGCAGCAGGTGGACCACTCCCCCGCTGTCCATTCCGGCTCAACCAGCTCCACGTTCTCGACCGCCCTCAGTACGGCACGCGGCTGTTCGATTAGTCCCATATACCTGCCGAGCTGGCAGGGATCGTGATAAGCTACCTTTACCGGGTCCGGATATTTAAACCTCGCATTCCCCATGTTTTCGGCCACAGCCTCTATGAAATGCCTTACTACAATATCGAAGCCCGGCGCCGCTTTGGGGAACAGGCTGCTAAGGGCATAGGTGCAGGACGGCACTATGCCGATGATCTTCCGCACTCCGGCCGACTTCAACCGTTCATATGCCTTAACGGCATTGGCGGCGAACTCGTTTTGAAGTCCCATATGGTAAAGAGGGGCGCCGCAGCAGGGTTCGTCTTCACCCAAATAGCCTAGATCGTGGCCGACAGCCTTTAAGACTTTTACGGCGTCTCGCAGCACGGAGGAATCGCCGCCGCCATCCCTGGAAGCAGCTTTTGAAAAAAGGCCGGCCGCGTCCACACCCAGTTTTCTGGAAATGCCGCCCAGCTTAATGGGCAGGTCCGGGTTGTTTGATACGCGGTCCGCCTGGATTAACGCTGTCACCAGCGGCTCAAGCATGGCCGAATACTGGTAGCCACATCCCGCAAAAAACACCGTAGATGTATCGTTCGAAAAATCAATGCCTCCAGCCCACCGAGATTTGTTCGCTTTGTGCAGGCCCAGGATATTGTCGCCGGAGTTTATATTATCAGCTATATAGGCGAGTCCGGCTGGAATGGGCCTTATCACATTTCTCTTCGCCATTTTCCGTTAAACCTATATAACCAAAAATACTTACGTATTTTAACAGGTCCAAGTCCAAATTAAATCATAAACTCGTAACCTGCTGGATGAAGAGCAGCAGTCCGGCAACAAACAGGATTGCATATAAAAGCACTTTGAAAACCAAGGCTCTGAATTTCATATAGCTGCCCAGCACTATGCCGGCGATAAGTCCCGGCAGCAGGATGCCCGTGGTAGTCAGGGTATCGATATTTATTTGTCCTGTGGAATGCAGGCTCAGAACAAGGCCTATATTTAAAATCAGCCACAGGGTGGATAGCGTGGCGCGAACATCGGCCGGCTCCTTAAATTCACGGCTGGAATAGTATATGATCAGCGGGCTGCCGGTAGCGTAGATACCGTGAAATATACCGCCGACTATTAGGATCGGCCAGCCTATATACCAAGGCAGGCTCCCTCCTGCGGCTTTAGTCTTGTAGATAAGCACTATCTCCATGATAGAGACAGCCATTATGAAAATGCCCAACAGAATAAGAAGCTGTGTATAGCTGGCCACCTGCGTGCGGTAATAGATACCTATGGCCAGGCCTATAACCGCCCCCGGCAAAATCTTAAGCAGCAATACACGCCATTGAATGTGGCGGACCCAGCGCGCCACCAGCCAGGAGCTCTGCAGTAGACCCAATATGACCAGTACAGGTAATAGCGCGTTGAAGGGCAAGATAAAGATGCCCAAGGCCAGCGCAATGGTTGTTGCTCCGAACCCCAGCACGGTCTCGACCGTGTGGGACAATACCAGCACCAGTACCAGCAGGAACAGCTTGACCAGAATCGGATTTACCATGTTTTAAAAGTATATACAGCCTTTCGGACACCCGCACAAAGGCTGAACGATTTTATCACTTCACCCCGGCGCTGTCATACAATCGAAGCCCCAGGTTACATGGAAAAACCTATTTCCCGGCGGGGCCAAGCCCCTTCCTTTCCAGCCAGGCATCTTCAGCATGCAGATAGCTGAGGATGGCCATCTCACTTACGAACCTGATCGGCTCCGGGGGCCATTTGAAGACCTTGCGGTTCACAGGGAAGCACTCTGTCCATTCCGATTTGCGTTCCAGCAGCAGGTCAGCCATTACTTCACCGTTAAGATGGGTTAGCGAAACCCCATGGCCCATACATCCCAGGCTGTATACAGCACGTTTATCATCCAGGTATCCCAGGGCCGGAACCATATCCATGGGGACGGATACGGGGCCGCCCCAGCGGTGTGTTATCTGCAACCCCTTGAGACAGGGATAAAAATCAACAATGTCCTGCTCGAGTTGGGAGAATATCTGGGGGTTCATGTCATTATCCATATTGGCACCGTATTTTACGATGATATCACGGCCGCCCATCAGCAGGCGGTTGTCCGGCGTTAGCCGGTAATAGTGTACCAGGTTGCGGTAGTCCTCTATGCCTTCACGCCCCTGCCAGCCGATTTCGTCCAGTTGCTCTTTTTTGAGGGGCTCGCTCAGTATGATATATGTCCAAACCGGCTGCTGCATGGCCTTCAGCTCTGAGATGGCCAGCGAGTACCCATTGGTGGCCAAGGCTATCTTATCCGCAGTCACTGTCCCCTTGGGCGTTTTGAGCGTGAAATTCTGCGGCGTACGCTTGATCTCTGCTACGGGAGTCATCTCATAGACTTTAGCCCCGTACTGCACAGCTACCCTCTTCATCTCACGCGCCAGTTTGGCCGGGTTTACCAGGGCGCACCTGGGTTCCCACCAGGCTCCCATATACTGTGGGGATCGAACACGTTTCTGTACCTCGGCAGCTTCTATCCAGTCCACGCCCGTGAGCCCTAGTTCCTTCACCAGATCCACCTCTTCCTTAATGCGCTTAACATAAGCAGGGGTGGTGGCGATGCGCAAAAAGCCGGGAAGCTCATAGTCGCAATCCAGTTTGTGTTCCTTGACCAGCTCACCGACCAGGTCTACCGCCCTTTCCATATAGCGGTGCGCCTGCTTGGTCCTTTCGACGCCGAACAGCATCTTGGTGATGGACATCATCAGGCCGAAGGTAGTCATGGCAAAGCCGGCGTTGCGGCCCGATGCCCCATAGCCGATCACATTGCTCTCAAGCACCGCCACGTTAAGCGATGGTTGCGCTTTCTTGAGGTAGTAGGCGGTGGCTATCCCGGCAAACCCGCCTCCCACTATGGCAACATCGCACTTCAGATCGCCTTCCAACGGTAGATTTTCCTGATAGCTGCCCGAGTTACCCAGCCAGAAGCTCTTCTCTGCATAATCTTCAGTCATCCTGCCTCCTAAACCCGATTTCAATTTCGCTCCAAACACAGAGTAATATTACTATACAGTAAAAGCGGGTGAGCATCAATGGGTTTCGGCGCGTAATTTTATTTGAGCAGGATATCCACGGCTTGCGGCACGCAGGCCAGCGGCCCCTTGAAATCGGCAGAGGGGATGCCCTCGGTATTTTTGCCTATTACCTCCCTGCTAATTTCCAGGGGTATCTCCTGATGATCGAGGCTATCGACAGTCTGGTAGGTCTTCATGCCTATTTTGGCCGCCACCATGTCATTGGCCGGGTCGTCGCCAACCATCAGGCAGCCCTGCGGTTTTTCGCCGATGATCCCGCATATCTGCTGGAAGTAGCCCAGCTGCGGCTTGCAGAAACTCATATTATCGATATTGGTTACCAGCGCGGCATCGATATCCCCCAGCCCTGCCCATTCCAGTTTCTTGATTTGTGCGACCAGTGGAAAGATGGGATTGGTGGCTATCACGATTTTCAGGCCTTTGCGGCTGATATCACCGAAAACTTCCCGCGCATGATCGGGGATTTTGACCGCATTTTTTAGTTTGTCCCAGTCCTCCAGGTAAAAGTTCTCGAAGCGCGACCAGATATCATCCCGGCTCCAATCCGCGCCCTGACAGAAAGCGCCCAGGAACCGCTCCCTGTTGGTCATGGAGCCGTCATTTTGATGCATGACCAGCGTTGCCTGCATTAGCTTGTCGGCGAACCTGTCTGCGGGGATAATGTCCTTAAACCTGGCCGCCAGCATGGGGAAATAGCTCTGCAGGAACCTGGCCTCATCGTAGAGGATCAGCGTGTTATCGATATCAAATAATACTGCTTTAAGCATATCAAAAAACCAAAGGTTAATTTTACGGCGTTTACCGCGGGTTGCACAACTTTTCACCGGGTGCCGGACGTCCCCGCGAATCTTTTACGATCATAATATTGCCTTTTGTAAAAGTTTTTTACATCGTGGAGCCATAGCTAAACCAGCTTTATAAATAGCTCTTGTAATCCGTGGCGCGGCTTGCTAAAATGTGAGCTCGACTATTTTACCGGATATACTTGCTATCGCCCCAAAAATAACATAACGGGGAGGTTTCCATGAGGCAGAACGAGGGTTATTTCACAGGCACGGGAAATACCAAACTATATTGGAGATGCTGGCTTCCCGACAGTCAACCTAAAGCCATCATAGTCGCAGTTCACGGCCTGGGCGAACACATTTCCCGCTATACTAACCTTGTAAACAACGTTGTGCCCAGGGGGTATGCGGTCTACGGCCTCGACCACTTCGGCCACGGCAAATCTGAGGGCACACGGGTCTTTGTTCCGCGTTTCCAGGTTTACCTTGATGATCTTAAGACCTTCTATGACATTGTTAAAAAAGACAACCCCAGCCTAAAGATCTTTCTCCTGGGACACAGTATGGGAGGTCTAATAGCCACAGCCTACACGGTTGAACACCAGAAAGACCTGGCCGGGCTTATCGTCTCGGCTCCAGCAGTTATACCGGGAGAAAGCATTACTTCTTCCACCATAACGCTGGCTAAAGTCCTCTCAGCTATAGCGCCCAGACTTGGAGTGCAGGCTCTCGATTCGTCCACCCTCAGCCACGATAAGGCCGTTGTTGAAGCCTACGATAAAGACCCTCTGGTCTATCGCGGCAAGATAACCGCTCGTCTGGGATCTGAGCTTTTCACTGCCATGTCCAAACTGGGGCAACTGATGCCGACCATCACCCTTCCGATCCTGATTATGCAGGGGTCGGAAGACAGGTTGGTAAATCATGAAGGCAGCAAACTCCTCTATGCCAAAGTCGGCTCACAGGACAAGACACTTAAAATCTACGACGCTTTTTACCATGAGATTTTCAATGAACCGGACAGAGCCAAGGTCTTCGCCGACCTGGATGCCTGGCTTGAAAGCCACACCTAAACCGCGGACGCGGGAATTGCGTTTTAGTATGTAACTTCAGGAGAGGCAGCGACAGAAACAGTGGCATACGGCCGCTGTTTTAATGATAGGGATATTAGTGGACAATCTTGTTTACAGGGAACTGCTGGATAACCTCTACGACGGTGTTTATTTCGTAGACCTGAACAGGATCATCACCTTCTGGAACAGGTCTGCCGAGCGTATTACCGGATATAGTGAAGATGAGGTGCTGGGAAAAGGGTGCTGCGACAATTTACTGGCCCATGTTGATGAAATTGGCAATTCCCTGTGCAAATCGGGCTGCCCCCTTTTGGCAACCATGAAGAATGGCCGGCGACGGGAAGTCAACACCTATCTGCGGCATAAGGACGGCCATATGCTCCCGGCCCTTGTAAAAGTGAGTGCCATTCGTAATTCCAAAGGGGCCATCATCGGCGGCATACAGAGCTTTGCCGACAACTCGGCCATAATCGCCATCAGAGAAAGGGCCGCCGACCTGGAAAAAATGACGCTTATCGACCCCTTGACCGGGGTGGGCAACCGTCGCTACGCTGATATGAGCCTGCAAAACAAGCTTTCGGAGCTCAAGCGCTATGGCTGGCCCTTCGGAGTGCTCTTTGCCGACCTGGACGATTTCAAGCGTGTAAACGACACCTTCAGTCACGAGGTGGGTGACGAGGTTCTCAAAATAGTGGCCCGCACCATGCTCAACAATTTAAGGTCATTCGATTTTATTTTTCGCTGGGGAGGTGAGGAATTCCTCATAATAATTGCCAACGTGGACGAACTGCAGTTGCGGACCTCGGCGGAAAGGCTGCGCATTATGGTGCAGAACGCCGGGTTTCGTTTGGGATCCAAAACTATCAGGGTAACCGTATCCATCGGCGGCACGCTGGTGAAAACCGATGACAGCGAGAAAAGCATCCTCAACCGGATAGACGACTACATGTACCAGTGTAAGAAAGCCGGCAGGAACCGCTGTCTGATCGATAACTTCTGCTGCACCCCCATTACAAAGATATTACGCTAATCCCGATAGAACAGGCTTTGCCTCATAAGTGCCAGTTGCCCTAAAAGTCGGGTAGTTGCCTCAAAAGTCATAATCTAGTCCTTTCCCGCTTCGCTTTATCTTCCTTGATTAATTCGACTTGCCATTTAGGGATAAGAACCTCCTGACCTATTTTTTGGGTGTCGAATTTTCCCTCTTTTATCCATCTCCAAATAGTGATTCGGTTTACACCAAATATACTAGCCACTTGAGACTCTGTAAAGAAATGATCTGATATTTTCATTATGCCTTCCTGTTAACATATTGTATTATTAGTAACGAGGTGTTACAATTAATATAACTGAACTGGGAATTCACTATAAGGACATATGTAAAATGGAGAAAAATACTACGGAAAATATCCAGCCCAATAATTTGACTGAATTTTATTATGATGTACCGCAAGCTGCTAAGGAAATTGATGTAACTAGGCAAACTATATATCGTTGGATTAATGCTGGTAAATTGCCGATAGTAAGAGTGGGCAAGGAAATTCTCATTGGAAAAGAAACGCTCTACGGCTTGGAAGATGCAAGGCTCGTTGATTTGATTCGGAAAAATATTGTCAGGAAGCTTCGGCATGAAGCTGAACAATACCATTGGTTCGATGAAGTGCTGGATATAGAGTTCAAGGGCCACGAGGGCAATGCATACACTTTTATACTGAGACTTAATACTAATAAGTTGCGTAAAGTAGTCATTTGTATGGGTGGTATCAAGGTAAACATGAGTGAAGCCGCCCCAACCATAGAGGTGGAAATTAAATCTCTGATGTACGATGGTAAAAAGGCTAATGAGGAAGACTTCCCACGATGGGTTTAAATGTTCGGGATATAAGGAGGTATTTATAAAAGGGAAAGAGTGATGATTGGTGAGGGGGAGTAGTCTATCAACTACTCCCCACTCTAGCTTGCGGCCCTGTAATTCAGTGGATAGAAAGTTGGCTTCGAATCCAATAGTCGGGGGTTCAATTCCCCCCAGGGCCGCCAACTGGCTATTAATGCCATTACTATTATAATAGCATTTGTCAAGAGTCCAGACTACTAGTCTTTGGTTTTCTAGGATTGCTCCACAGCTTTGGCTTATCAAGCGCCATTGAGCGCATGTTCAGCCGCCTTAAGACATATCGGCGACTTAATAACATTACTGTGCATGGTATTCGTAAAGTAACCGTTCATTGCTTCCTTTCGTTAATCGTTACTCAGGCTCACGCTCTTTATGCTTCAACTAATAATCAAATGGCTTCTGTTAGACAGTCTATATGTGTATCTGTCTGAATATTCAATAAGTACCTTGCAATGGTGGAGTATAATGGTCATACTCGATTTCCTTTGGAAGACTGTAACATATGCACCCACTCGATGGGCCACGGCTGAAGATCGAACGGGCGGCGGAACACCTGCAAACGCTCAATAACATGATCCGCTCCTGGCAAAACACTAAACCATTCCTCTGTACTGGACATACCCATCCGAATCAGTCTAGTTATGTCTATACTGTCGAGACACAAGGTATTTATCTTGATACTGGGGTTGTGATTGGCGATATCCTTCACAATCTCCACTCTGCTCTTGACAATATCGTATGGCAATTGGCTCTCCTTACAACCCCTAGGCCATTTGATAAAACTGCATTCCCTATTTATTTGAAAAATACTCCGAGAGCAATGAAAGGCATCAATAGAGTCTTGCAAAATGTCCCCAATGATGCCCGAGAGGTCATTGAGTGGCTTCAACCATACGTTGTACCTAAGCCCACTGCCCACGCTTTGTGGGCTTTGCATGAACTCTCCGATTGTGACAAGCATCGTACTCTCACTCTTATAGGAGAGCGACTGAGATATGATATGCGAGCTGGCATGACTCTGCACAGGATCAACTATTACACAGATGAAGTTACCGTTCCGATGTTGGATAAGAATCTCCCACCACTGCCCCCTAAGATTTCTTGCGATTGCCTTGTTATAGCCGACAAGGGCGGTGTCAAATGGCGCATTGACGTTGTCGAAGCAATACACAAGTTTATCCGTAACACAGTGTTTCCAGAATTTGTGCGCTTCTTTCCGTAGCTGATAAAAGATATTCATTGTATTAACCTACATTGAGATGAATGTTGGGGGAGTTTCGCAACAAGCTCTATCTTTGAAGCCCGCTTCAAGCCGATGCTATAATTAAAAGGCCCCATGAATGTCCCCACCATAATCTCTGGCAGTCTCCCCATCGTTTCTCTATATAAGGAGGTTAAAGCATTTGAAATATAGATTTGCAGCTAAGCTGGCCGCCGCTACAGCGATCCTGGTTCTCGTGATGACAGGGATTGGCTGCGGCAGCTATGGTGGCGCCGACATATACCTCGAGAACGTCAATATTGGCTCCGTTTCCATGGAGGGCAAGCCTATAACCGGGCTTCCCACCGAAAACGTCGATATCGTGCTTAAGACCAATTCAAGCAAGGTCATGGTCAGCCAGTCCAACGGCAAGACTACCTTGGAGCTTCAGCCCTCAGGCGCCGTAGTCACTAGCGGCCCCGACGGCATATCCTTCACCGGGGTAGACTCCAGCCAAGTTGAAATCATGTGGCAGGGGACAACAAAATAACTTTATGGACATACTGGAGGGGCTGAACCCGGCGCAGAAAGAGGCTGTGCAACACATAGATGGGCCGATCCTGATCCTGGCCGGACCGGGCAGCGGCAAAACTCGCGTTATCACGCACCGCATAGCTTACCTGGTAAAGACTACGGGAGTAAGCCCGCGCCGTATTATGGCCGTTACTTTCACCAATAAGGCCGCACGGGAGATGAAAGAAAGACTGCAGAAGCTGCTGGGGAAGGTTGCGGAAAATATCACCGCCGGCACTTTTCACGCTATCTGCGCACGCATCTTGCGGCAGGACGGCAAGCCGGTAGGGCTCGATACCAATTTCGTAATCTATGATGAAGATGACCAGCAGAGCCTGGTCAAGCAATGCCTTCAGGACCTGGACCTCGATCCACGGCAATATAACCCGCAGAAGATCCGCAACGCCATCAGCTACGCCAAAAGCCAGCATCTCACTCCTGCCGGGCTGGCAAGCCAGAACGCCGGGCACTGGGATGAGGTGATCTCACGGGTTTATGAGCGCTACCAGGAGCAGCTCGGCCAGAGCAACGCCGTCGACTTCGACGACCTTCTTATGAAGGTGGTGCAGCTATTCGAGAAGCATCCCGAGGTACTTGAGAAATACCAGTCCCGCTACCTGCATTTGCTGGTGGATGAGTTTCAGGACACCAACATCACGCAATACAAGCTTATCCGCATGCTGGGCGGCAAGCACCGCAATGTCTGCGTGGTTGGCGACCCCGACCAGTCCATCTATTCCTGGCGCTTCGCCGATATACGCAATATCCTCAGCTTTGAAAAGGATTACCCCGATGCCAGGGTCATAGTGCTTGAGCAGAACTACCGCTCCACTAAAAATATCCTGGAAGCCGCCTCGGGCATCATTTCAGCCAATAAGAAACGCAAACAGAAGAAGCTCTGGACTGCCAATACTGAAGGGACGCCGATCTTCATGGTCAAGGAATACGATGAACAGAGCGAGGCGCAATTTGTGGTCAACGAGATATTGCGCCTCACCAGCAGCGACGGCATCAAGCCAGGTGACTGCGCCGTGATGTACCGCACCAATGCACAGTCACGCGCCGTGGAAGAGGCTTTCATGCGTTACGGCATCAAGTACAGGTTGGTGGGAGGCACCCGTTTTTACCAGAGGCGTGAGATAAAAGACTTCATCGCTTATTTGAGGGTTATCCATAACCCCTTCGACAATATCAGCCTAGCGCGCATTATCAAGGTGCCGGGCCGCGGCATAGGCCCCAAGACCCTCTCCGACCTGACCAACTGGGCGCGGGATAATAACCTCTCGCTATTTGCCGCCATGAAAGCAGTCAGCGAGGGCGGGGGGCCGGGTTTCGGCTCCCGCATAAGCACGGCAGTTACCGGGTTCTACAAAATGCTCAACGATCTGATCGTAGAGAGCCAGCAATTAAGCATCGTCAACCTCATGGACGCGGTGCTGGATAAGTCCGGCTATCGCAATACGATCAGGGAAGAGGACGACGGCGAAGAGCGCTGGGAGAACATCCTGGAACTGCGCACCGTCGCCATGGACTATGACGGATTGCCGCCGGGCGAAGGGCTCTCCCCGTTTCTGGAGCAAGTTAGCCTGGTAGCCGACACCGATGAGATCGAGAACAAGGAAGACACCACCACGTTGATAACACTGCACCAGGCCAAAGGCCTGGAGTTCCCGGTGGTTTTTATCGTGGGCATGGAAGAGGGTCTACTGCCTCACCGCAGGTCGATGGAGGAAGGCGGAGACGAGCTGGAAGAAGAGCGCAGGCTTTGCTATGTAGGTATCACACGGGCGGAGAAACACGTCTACCTGCTGCATACCGCGCGGCGCAGCATCTACGGCGCCAGTTCCGAGAGCATTCCATCCAGATTTTTCGATGATCTACCCGACCATCTGATTGAACGCAAGGGTCTGTCGGGAGTAAGGGAAAGCTTCCCCGGGCGCATGGAAAGCCGCACAAGGCAAAGATACGATGACGATAGCGGGATTAATATCGCCGACCTGCTGGCTCAAAAGAGGCAAGCCCAGCAGCAGCCGAGGGAGCTGATCGCTTTGAATCCCGGCGACCGCGTCCGTCACACCAAATTCGGCGAGGGCCAGGTAATCGGCATCAAGCCTACCGGACAGGATAAGGAGATCATAGTGGCCTTCGAAGGCGTCGGTGTGAAAAAGCTTTTGCTCAGCATGGCGCCTCTGGAAAAAATACCCTAGCCTGCTAAATTTAAGTTAACCGATATGGACCTTTTAGAAGGCCTCAACTCCGAGCAGATAGAAGCGGTAAAAACCCTGGAAGGACCCCTGCTGGTCCACGCCGGCCCCGGCAGCGGCAAGACACGCGTGATAGTCCACCGCATCGCCTACATGGTGCTGGAGGCGGGAATCAAGCCCCGCCACATACTGGCCGTCACCTTTTCCAAGAAAGCGGCCGGCGAGATGCAGAAACGTCTGGAAGAGTTGCTGGGAGATATGGCTGCATTGCTTACCGTAAGTACAATACATTCTGCCTGCCTGCGCATTTTGCGCCGGGAGGGGATACCCGGCCTGGGAACAACTTTCGAGGTCTACGACGAAGAGGAGCAAAATAAGCTCATCAGGCAATGCATGGAAATGGCAGGGCTCAGCATCGAGGAAAATGACCTGCGCAGGTTCAAGGGAATCATAAGTTACGCCAAGATCAATATGATCGGCCCGGACTCCATAGTCCCCGGCTCAGGCGGCCGCTTCGACGATGCTTCGGCTGCCGTCTACCGCAGCTATCAGAAGGCCCTTAAAAAGCAGCGGGCATTGGACTATGATGATATGCTCATCTCCACCCACAGGCTTCTCAAAGAAAATGAACCTGTGCTGAAGAAATATCAGCAGCTTTATAGATATATTCTGGTGGACGAGTTCCAGGATACCAGCAGCCTTCAGTACCAGATCATCAAGCTGCTGGGATCGGAGCACCGCAATCTCTGCGTGGTGGGCGACCCCGACCAAACGATTTATTCCTGGAGACAGGCAGAAATACGCAATATCGACCACTTCCGCAAAGATTTCCCCGGTACACGGATTATCGGTATGGATGAGAACTATCGCTCCACCAAAACTATTGTGGACGCCGCTAATGCCCTGATTTCTCACAATAGCCGGCGCAGGGAAAAGCAGCTCACAACGAACCGTGAAGAGGGAAACCAGGTGATCGTGGTAAAACTCGATGACGAGGATGCGGAAGCACGCTTCATTGCCCGAACTGTAAGGTCACTGGAAGCGCAGAGCGGCCTTAAAAACAGCGATTTCGCCGTACTCTACCGGGTCAACGCCCAATCGCGGGCCCTGGAGGATGGGTTCAACGTGGAAGGCTTGCACTATAAGCTGGCTACAGGCACACCCTTCTATAAAAGAAGGGAGATTATGGATATGGCAGCCTGGCTGCGCATCATTCGCAACCCTGCCGATGACACGGCCCTGGCACGCGTGATACGGCTTGCAGGCAAAGGCATCGGGGCACAATCGATGGCGGCACTACAGTCCCGCGTTGACAAGTCCGGAGGCCACCTTTTCCAGGTGCTCGAGCAGGCCGCGGCCGGTACCATCCTTTCCCTTTCCGTCAGGACGCAGCGCTCGGCGGCCCTTTTTTTAGTCCTTGTACACGATTTGCAGGCTGAAGCAAGGCACCTAAGCCTGGTGGCCCTCATGAACCGCATCCTGGAAAAGACCGCTTACCTGGAACACCTCAAAGGCGAGGACGACCCGGAGGAGCGCTGGGAAAATGTGCTGGAGCTTATTTCGCTGGCGGGGGCCTATGAGCATCTCAACCCCATCGAGGCGCTGTCATCCTTGCTGCAGAAGATCAACGCCGCTTCGGATGCCGCTGAGAAGGGTAACGGCAAAGAAACGGTCACCTTCAATACGCTGCATGGCTCTAAAGGTACCGAGTTCCCGGTGATCTTTATCGCAGGTACAGAGGAAGGGCTGCTTCCCCACAACAAGTCACTGGATGACCCTGAGAGGCTGGAAGAGGAGCGCCGCCTCTGTTACGTGGGCATAACCCGGGCTATGGACACAGTCTACCTGACATACGTGGAAAAACGCCGCTCTTTCGGCGAAATCAGCTACCGGGTGCCGTCACGCTTTATTCGCGAGATACCGCCTAATCTTACTGCACACCTTGATATGACAACGCCGGCCAGGCCGGCTGATGGATAGAATGTGCATTATATGGTGATTGTCCCCTTTGAGTAGGGTACAGCCCTACCGCTGATCTCCACCCTATCGCCCAGGTACCGGCAAAACAGCTCTCCACGTCGTGTGGATAACTGATAGGCATGCAAGCTATCTTTCTTTAACCTCTTTGCCCAGTAGGGGACCAAGGTAGAGTGAGCGGAGCCGGTGACCGGGTCCTCGTTTATCCCCGCGGAAGGGGCAAAAAACCTGGAGACGAAGTCCGCTGTACTCCCAGGCGCAGTGATAATTATTCCCAGGCAGTCGAGCTTCTTCAGAAGCTCGAAATCCGGCTTTATAGATAATATTTCTTCCTCGTTGGCGTACACAGCTAGATAGTCCCTGGTTTTATAGAGCTCCAAGGGTCTTTTTCTAAGCCCCTGGTTAATTATTTCGTTTTCCTGCACTGAAACCGCTGCCATCGATGGGAAATTCATCTTAATTAAATCACCCTCTTTAGTAACGACCAGTTCGCCGCTTTTTGATGAAAATGTAATGCAGTCTTCTTTCTGATTTATAAAGTTAAAGATAACATAGGCAGCAGCCAGCGTAAGGTGACCGGCCAGCTCAATCTCGATTTTTGGTGTAAACCAACGTATCTCATAAACTGTCCCGCTTTTTACAAAAAAGGCGGTTTCAGACAGGTTATTCTCTTCGGCGATCTTTTGCATCAGGCCGTCATCAATCCACGTATCAAGCGGGCATATAGCAGCAGGATTGCCGCCGAAAGTCCGGCCTGTGAACGCATCGATCTGGTATAAGGGTATCTCCATCTCGTCACCTCATTGATGCTATTGCGTAAATGATGGGGTTGTTATCTGTGCGATGAATTATATCCAATTCAGCGTAGCTTTGTACATTCACTGCGCAGAAATTTAACCTGAGAATAATTTATAATAGTAGCTCAAAGTTGGGCAATGCAACTTCCACCCGCTATTAAATTGAGGAACGCTATGCATGAATAACGGCACCGGTTCACTGCAATTCCCCGATGGCTTCTTTTGGGGGGTCGGCACGTCAGCCTACCAGGTGGAAGGGGACAGCGTCAACACACAGTGGTATGAGTTCGAGAACGGCGGTGGAATAAAAACCGGCGACCGCAGCGGCAAGGCAGCCGACTGGTGGAACAATGCCGAGCAGGATTTCGATATCGCACAGAACATGGGGTTAAATTCCCTGCGGCTTTCGGTAAGCTGGGCCAGGATCGAGCCCGAAGAGGGCGTCTTCAATACCGAGGCCATCGAGCGTTATCGCCAGATGCTGGCAGCATTGATCGAGCGCAATATCCGGCCCATAGTCTGCCTGCATCACTTCTCTCATCCTGTATGGTTCGAGAAAAAAGGCGCATTCCTCTCCAAAAGTTGCGTTGAGGACTTCGGGCGCTTTGTAAAATTCACGGTAACGGAGCTCTACGACCTGTGCAGTGATTGGATTACCTTTAACGAGCCCAACGTTTATGCGCTGGAGGGCTACCTGGAAGGCGACCATCCGCCGGCTAAAACCGGCCGCCCAGTGTTGTACTTCAGGGTGCTGGGCAATATGGGCCGCTGCCACGCTGCCGCCTACTATACCATACACAAACTCCAGCATGATGCCATGGTGAGCTTCGCCAACCATTTTATCATCTTCACAGAGGTGAAAAATCATATGTTCGACAGGCTGGCCGCCCGTATCGCCAGCGACTCCTTTAACAACGTTTTTATCAACATGATCACAGGCAAAAAAGTGCCCCTTTTGAGCAGCCTGCTCGGAAACTGCGACCATGTCAGGGATACCTGGGACTTCGTGGGGGTGAATATCTACGGCGGCACTGATGTCAGCTTCGATACCACGCAGCCCGGCATGGCCTTTGTGCGGCGCAGCGATCCGAAGGGCAAGCCTACCGGCGACCCGGACCCCGGCGGCAAAGCCATGTTCGGCGAGATATACCCGCAGGGCATAAGCATAGTTGTCGATAAGCTGGCCAAATATAACAAGCCCTTTTTCATACTGGAAAACGGTGTGCCCGATAGAGAGGATAAGCTGAGGCCCTGGGTCATAGCCAAAGCCGTTCGCACCATGTACGACCTTATACAGAAGGGCTACGACATCATCGGCTATCATCACTGGACGCTGGTGGACAACTTCGAGTGGGCGCTGGGCTACTCCATGAAGTTCGGCCTGGTGGAGATGGACCCGATGACTCAGCAAAGAAAGCCGCGCCCCTCCGCAGCCTTCTTTTCCGAGATCGCCAAAGCCAACGCACTCACCCCGGCCATGGTCAGGAAATATGTCCCGGAGGCCATAGACGAGATTTTCCCCAAGGACAAAGACCAGAAATAACCGCCAGCAGACTCTATTGACAGCCGATATGACAAATTGTTATTATTGAGATGAATCACGTTTGCAACAGGCATTATGAGATCGATTTTAACTAGGGGGTTCATATGATAGGTTTCAGTCCTTCCGAAGAGCAAAAGATGATCGTCAACACGGTCAAGCAGTTCGCCACCGACGTCATGCGCAAGAAGTTCCGGGATTGCGATGAGTCCGGTGAGATCCCGGCGGAAATAATCGACGGCGCCTGGGAGCTGGGACTGGTTGCGAGCTGCATCCCGGAACAGTTCGGCGGGGCCGGCTGGGAGCATTCGGCCTTAACCGGCTCTCTGCTGGCGGAGGAACTGGCCTGGGGAGACCTGGCGATGGCCATGCACATTTTGGCCCCGTCCCTGGCCATCCTTCCCATCGTCGAGATGGGCACCGAGGAACAGAAGAAGAAATACCTGCCTGCCCTGTGCGGCAATAAGTTCACCGCCGTCACTGCTGCCTTCATCGAGCCGCGCTACGATTTCGACCCCAACGAATTCGGCACGACGGCCGGGCGCAAAGGCGGCTATGTACTCAATGGCGAGAAATGCTTCGTCCCGCTGGCCGCGGGCGCCGATTTTATTCTGGTTTATGCCAGGGAGGGAAAGGACAGGCAATGCTTCATTGTAGAAAGGGGCGCCAAGGGTCTTGAGATCGGAGAACGTGAGCAGAATATGGGCGTAAAAGCCCTGGCCACCTACGAGTTGAATCTGAAGGATTGCAAGATAGCCGCTGGGAACCGCCTGGGCGGAGACAAGGGCTGTGACTTCAACCGGCTGGCCAACCTGTCACGCGTAGCGCTGGCCTCCATGGCCGTAGGCGTCGCACGCGCGTCATTCGAGTTTTCACGTGATTATGCCAAGGAACGCCATGCTTTCGGTGAACCCATCGCCTCCCGCCAGGCTATCGCCTTCATGCTGGCCGACATGGCCATCGAGGTCGACGCCGCCAGGCTGCTTACCTGGGAAGCCGCCTGGAAGCTGGACAGAAAAGAGGACGCCACCCGCGAGGCCTGCCTTGCCAAGTCCTATGCCGATAACATGGTGATGCTGGTGACCGATTATGGAGTACAGGTGATGGGCGGACACGGCTATGTCAGGGACAATCCTGTAGAGCTCTGGTTTAGAAACGCCCGCGGTTTCACCACCTTCACCGGCATGGCCATTGTATAAGGAGAAATGCAGCTATGATAGATTTTGAACTTTCAGCCGAAGATAAAGCCAAAGTTGCCGAGGCGCACGATATAGCGCAAAACCTTTTCCGTCCCATCAGCCGCTATTACGACGAGCATGAACACGAAGACCCCTGGGACCTGATAGACACCATGTGGGAAATGCGTGGCAAGGGGTTCCTGACGGGGCTGGGGATAACGGGAGCGTTGATGGTGGAAGAGCTGTGCTGGGGAGATGCAGGCCTCTACCTTGCCAGTCCGGGGCCGGGCCTGGGCGGTGCAGCGGTATTCGCAGCCGGCACCCAGGAGCAGTGGGGCCGTTTCCTGGCCCGTTACGGCCAGGGAAAACCGAAATGGGGCGCTATGGCAATGACTGAACCGGGATGCGGCTCGGATACGTCCGCTATCCAGGCCACCGCAGTTCGCGACGGCGATTACTGGGTGCTGAACGGCGAGAAGATTTTTGTGACCATGGGCCATCGTGCGCTCGATCTGTCCGAAGGCATCATAGTTGTCTGGGCCACCGTGGATAAATCGGCCGGCAGGGCCGGCATGAAGTCCTTTGTGGTCGAGGCCGGGACGCCCGGCATGAAGGTCGAGAAGCTGGAGAAAAAGCTGGGCATCAAGGCCAGCGATACGGCTACGGTGATTTTCGAGAACTGCCGCATACCGTTCAACAACATCCTGGGCAAAGCCGAAATTAAGACCAAGACCGAAGGTTTCAAGGGCGCCATGGCCACCTTCGATGTGACACGTCCGCTGGTAGCTGCCCAGGCGCTGGGTGTGACCAGGGCAGCACTGGATATGCTCAGGGATGAGCTGACCAAGCGGGGTATCAAGGTCCGCTACGACGTCCCGCGCAGCAAGCAGACGGCCATCGAGCGGGATTTCATGGAGATGGAGTCCAACTGGAGGGCCGCCCACCTGCTGGTGATACGCGCTATGTGGCAACTGCAGGGCGGAACCCCCAACGCACTGGAAGCATCGATGGCCAAAGCCAAAGCAGGTCGCGCGGCTACATTGATTACACAGAGAGCTGTCGAGCTAATGGGTCCGCTGGGCTACTCACGCAAGCTGCTGTTCGAGAAGTTCATGCGGGATGCCAAGATCAACGATATCTTCGAAGGCACCGGCCAGATCAACACCCTGGTGGTGGCCCGCCGCTTGCTCGACTTTACACGAGACCAGCTTAAATAAACTCCAAAACGATCATTTGAAGAACCTGCGCCGGACCGACTCGGCCGTGAAGGGCCCGCCGTGCCCGGCATAGATTATTGACGGCTGCAGGCCGAGCACCTTTTGTATACTTTGCAAAAGCTGCTCCACGCTCTCTGCGAAATAGGGGAAACCCGGCGCCGCGGGCCTGACAAGCCCGCCGAAGATAAGGTCGCCTACCAGGATCTCGCCGCTTTCAAGTGTGATGGATATGCCGCCCGGTGTGTGGCCGGGGGTCATGATTATCTTCCCATTGACTCCATACCTTGCAAGATCCATCTCACCTTCTATCAAAATATCCGGCTCCAGGCCGGTCACCACGGGCTTTTTCATCATCTTCGATACCGCTTCCATGATCTTGCCTTTAGAGCCCACCGGATGCAGGGGTGGACTGCCGCCTGTTTTGAGGTATTCGGCATCGGCTTTATGTATTGCTACAGGCGCACCCGTTTTCTGTTTGAGCGCAGCTACGCTCCCAATATGGTCCTGGTGGCAATGCGTGATGACGATCAGTGAGACCTCGCCGGGTTTGATCCCGTTCTCTTCCATTGCCTGCAATATGCGGATGTCGTAGCCGGGCAGGCCTGTATCTACCAGAATGTGCTTATCCCCCCGGATAATATAGGAATTGACCATGGGTGTTGTTATCGGAATGACCATCCGCTTGTTTTCCACGATCTGAAACCTCCTTAAAGATTAGCTATCCCAGGATGGAATCTATCTTCTGGCGTAGAGCTCCCTCCGGCAATGCTCCCAGGCTCCTGTCGACTTCCTTCCCGCCTTTAAAGAAGACCAGCAGGGGGATGCTCATGGCCTGGTATCTGGCAGCCGGGCCTGGGTTCTCGTCGACATTGATCTTGCAGAATTTCAACCGCCCGGCATAGCGCCCCGACAGCTTCTCCATAATGGGCGAGAGCATACGGCATGGCCCGCACCAGGGTGCCCAGAAGTCCACCACTACCGGGAGGTTGCTGCCGATAACTTCCCGCTCAAATGAGGATTCGTCTATTTCTATAACCCCCGTTCCGCCGTCCTTTATCCTTACTGTGATCAAAATATCGCCCGGCCGCCCATCCGTTACCAGCAAGGCATTGGTCAGCCTGACTGCAGTACCTTCCCTGGAACCGGGAGGGATGGTCACCTCCAGCTTCTTCCCCAGTCGGTTTAACAGTTTTTTGGTACCTGATCCGGCTTCCTCCGGGCTCAATGCCATCTCATAGCGCACTTCGCCCTCAAATCCCGTGCCCATGGCTTCCCATCCTCTCTATGTTATCCCTTCCTCTTACGTTTGGGCTGAAGAAGCTCGAACCCGCTTTCCGCATCCGGCAGCCTGGCAACATCGGCGCCCAGTATCTCGTAAAGCACGACCTCGCCCACCAGCCAGGTTTTTACGCCCAGGCGCAAACAGCCGGTCATTGTGCGGCCCGCCCTGCCGAGAGCAGCATGAATATGCAGGGAGGGTTTGCCCTTCTTGTCCAATGCCAGCACGCCCACTCCTACCACCTCGTGAACACCATCGATGGGTAACACCATGGGATCGGGAGGCATCATGGTATTCTTGCGCGGCCCGACCACCAGGTCTCCACTTCCTATACCGCCTATCAACAATGCCAATCCGGCCTTAATATTATGCTCCAGGGCGAACTTCTCTATGCATGCCGGCAGCTTATCGCCGTCCTCCAGCCTGATAATAAAGACCCGCCCTATTTTACCTTCGCTGTATTTCATATGTTTTTCCCCCAACCTGGACTTTTTATCACTACTTACATAGTAATCAATTGATTAAATGAGGGCAATATAAAGAATTATATAGGGATGTTCGAAAGGCACTGAACGATTAAAATTGAGTTGTCCCAGGATATATCAATGAAGTTAAAAAGATTTTTCACCCCAAGCTAAAGTGCAAGTTCTGCTCTGTCCTGATGTCTTTAAGTGATTTAGCCATTGCGCCATATCAGGCAAAGACGACCCTGCCATGTTCGCCGATGCCGTCAAGAAGATGAAAGACCGCAAGGACATCACCGATAAGAACCGCTGGCAAATCCTCGAGTATCTTGCTGCTGATTGGCTGGCTAAGTAGGGAGACGTGCCAGAACCGCTGAGATTCGTCGGTAACTAAAGAGATAACTGAGGAAAGATTAGGGGATGCGATGGATTGGGCATAGGGATAGAGTAGGGATGAGAAGATGCGGTTATTAATGAGGGAATTGAGACAATAGGTTTCAGACCTGTGCCATTGATTTACCATTAAACAAACATTGGTATGTATATTCAACCATGATAAAAATTATAGGTCTACGATTACTGCGGATCTTATAGTCTGAGGGTTGGTTCACACCTCTTGCACTCAATAAAGACTTCCTTCAAAATTTCATACAATTTCTTGTAATCTCCACGAGCTGCATGATGATAATAATCAATGCAAAGGCACTTATATCGCCAAATAGAGTAGCTAAATTTTCGGTGCTGACTAGTCTTATCTAAAAGTGGTTTACGTTTAAGATCAAGCAACTTAGTCATGAGATTATACGTATGTTCTCCTGAGCACAGGATTACTCGCGGTTTCATAATCCTTAGCTCTTCGCTCCAAAGGGCTTTCTCGCTTTTAGCGCGTTCACTAATACTTTTGCTGTCTGCCTTTCCACCTCCGGCTATTTTCGAGAGATTTGTCCAACCAATGCGTCTCAAACCGAAAGCAGCACATTTATTAATATTTAAGCTGCTAAAGTCTTCATTGAAATCAGTCAGTATCCCATATGCCCACAAACCTGCTTGTATATCTGCCCTTTTGATGTTTTTTCCTTCATCACCTTTTTCAAGCTCACCTTTTAGGAATTTAAGCAGGTCAAAGTCAGAATACTCCATTGAATTAACTTCTTTGCCTAACAATACAATGCGTACTTTGGCGGATTCAAAGGCCTGCTCATCAACCAATCCATGCCTGACCAGTTTCAGTCCCGGGTGGACTTTTCCCCATTTAGAATATTGTTGCTTAAGACTTTGATTTATTTTCCCATCGTATAAATTGCACGTCATTCCAATCTCCACTTCAAATTATTGATACCAAGTAAACTGCGGAATTTACTCCAGTCCCAACTCCCGAGCATTCCTGAAATCCGACTCGGCTTTTTTACGTTGACCTTTCTCATCATAGATAACCCCACGGTTATAGTAAGCCTTAGCATACTTCGGGCGTAGCTTTATTGCCATGGTGAAATCCGACATGGCTTTTTCTTGTTCACCTGTTCTCCCATAGGAAACCCCACGGTTGTAGTACGCCGTGGCATCCTTCGGATTAAGCATTATAGCCTTGGTATAGTCAGTTATGGCTTTGTTATAGTCACCTTTCTCCCCATGGTAAACCCCACGGTTATAGTAAGAGTCGGCATCTTTCGGATTTAACTTTATGGCTCTGGTGTAGCCAGATATGGCCTTGTCGTTTTCAGATGGCATAATAAGGACCCCCTCTCTACTGTGAAAAATGTTTTAAGATACATGGTCTTTCGGATTTATCTTAAGTAAGGCATCATAGCAGAAGATTTCTCGGTTCAATTGCCCTAGCTTGTAATATTGATGAGCCAGTTCCAACCAATACACCGAAACATTACCACCTTCAAGATGAGCCTGTTCCCGCCACCACTCCAAAAGGTTACCATAGTCCGCAAACCCATTCACTTTTTTAACGAACTGCCTATAGCTAAGTTTGGCTTTGAGCCATCTGCCCAATTTATCGTAGGCCAGCGATTTAAGATAGTATGGTTCGGGGTCTTCATTGTAAAGGGGCTGACACATTTCAGCATATTTAATACAGTTGGCATAGTCTTGTTTTTCATAGCAGGTATGTGCCTCCTCAAGGCAGATCGCAAATTTTTCTATACCTTGGTCGCTTGTTGAATTTGCCTGATTACGTTCGTTGGTAACATTTTCGATGTTCATTATTTTCATATACTAATTATACTCTGAGATTTCCGGATTTAGCTTCAGGCCCAATTTATTATTGTTAAAGAAATAACCCAAGGAGTCGCATCATGGCCAGAAAACCAACAGGTCGCCCTACCGGACGTCCTAAAAGAGTCATCGACTGGCAGAAATTCGAGTTTGGCTGCAAATATCATTTATCGCAGATTCAATTGCGCCAAACCAATCAATATAGTCAGGGACAATGTCTTTTATCTTCTTTATTTGTTCCTCACTCAATTTAATTTCCAGTTCCTCTGCGACTGTCAATATATCCTCGTCATTTAACGAATACCAGGACTCTGTAATTTTTATGGATTTGCTTTTTGTCCCTTTAACAGTCATTTTCAGCCTCCCATCATACAAACATTAACGAACATATTATAACGATCTTACGTCTTCTCAATCCAACGCTGAAATTGAAAGTGGGAGATAATGCTACAATAGCCCTATGCCCATCAAAGTCCTTCCGCCGGAGGTAACCTCCAAAATCGCCGCCGGCGAGGTGATCGAGCGGCCATCTTCAGTTGCCAAGGAACTGATCGAGAATTCCCTGGACGCAGGCGCCAGGGAAATTGTTATCGAAGCGCATAACGGCGGCGTCAGCTATCTGAGGGTTGCAGACAACGGCTGCGGCCTATCTGCTGCTGACGTGGAAGTCGCCGTCCGGCGGCACGCCACCAGCAAGATAACCAAACTGGACGACCTGGAACATATCAGCACATTGGGATTCCGCGGCGAGGCCCTGCCCAGCATATCTGCTGTAGCGGAGGTCGAGATACTGACCAGGGATATGGGCAGCAGCGCAGCCACCTACCTTCATCTTGAGAACGGGAAAATCGTATCCAGGGAGAAGAAAAGCCGGCCGCAGGGCACCTCCATAACGGTGCGGCACCTTTTCCGCAGCTTGCCGGCCAGGCTCAAATTCCTGAAATCCTCCAATACCGAGTCCAGTCACATAGCCTCGCTGGTCAGCCAGTACGCACTGGCCTTCCCGGAGGTCAAATTCCAGCTCACCATAGACGGGCGCAATAGTCTTCAGACGCCGGGTGACGGTGACCTTCGCACGGCAGTTTCAGCAGTCTATGGGCTGGAGACCGCCCAAAAGATGCTGGAGGTCCAGGGCACCGACGGCTTCATGTACATTCAGGGGCTGGCCAGCCCCCCATCTGTGCAGCGCTCAAGCCGCAGCTACCTCAGCTTTTTTGTGAACAGGAGATATGTGCGCAACAGCATCCTTGCCAAGGCCGTCGAAACCGCCTTTGAAGGACTGCTGATGACCGGCCGGCACCCGGTGGTTATTCTGAACGTAGCCATCCCCCCCGAAGAGGTGGATGTCAACGTGCATCCCAGCAAGCTGGAGGTCAAATTCCGCAATAACAGCTCTGTATTCACAGCGGCTTTGAAAGTCCTCAGGAACACACTGGCAAAATCACCGCTCCCGGGCGTGCGGTTGGAGTCCGAAAATGCCGATGCACAATCATTGTGGGAACGCTTCCCGCATGCATCCGTAGCTTTGCCCTCGCTTCAGACCCTGGGGCAACTGTCGGCAAGCTATATCCTGGCCGAGGGCGAGGGCGGCCTCTATCTTATAGACCAACATGCGGCCCATGAGCGTATTCTTTTCGATCAGATAATGGCCCAGCGTGCCCGGAAGCAGCCCGATATACAAGGAATGCTGGAGCCCCTCTCTATTGAGCTTTCGCCTTCACAGGAAGAGGTGATGAAGCATTATCAGGGGCTGCTGGCCGAATTCGGGTTCACCATAGAGCCCTTCGGCAGCAGGACCTACCTGGTCAGGGCGGTGCCCGCCATGCTCGACGGCAGCAACCTGGTCGAGACCGTAAAGGAGCTCCTGGATGAGATCGGGGCGGAGCAGGATGCAGGCCAAAGGGAGCTCAAAGCCGCTCAGTCGCTGGCCTGTCACGGGGCCATCCGGGCGGGACAGCAGTTGAACTCGCAAGAAATGCAGAATCTGATCAAACAGCTCGAGCATACTTCCCAACCGCGCACCTGCCCGCACGGCAGGCCGACCATGATACACCTGAGCTCCCAGCAGCTCAAGAAAGAGTTCGGCAGGACGGGGTGAGAAAGTAAGATGTCATTGCGAGGAGCGTGGCCCTGTGGCAATCTCCTATCCTTCGATCAAAGGATTGCTTCGCTTTGCTCGCAATGACGTGATGGGGGTTGCTGGCAATGACATAAGCCGTTGTACTGCTGCCGGTCGCCTTCGGCTCCCTCGCAATTACAGCAACTATGCTTTGGTATAAAAGCCCTGCGGGTCAAAAAGGCGCAGAAGCATCTTTTCTTCATAGGAAGGCAAGTCGATCTTCTTAAGGTGGGGCGCTACTTCCAGTTCCCAGCCGACCAGCCGCTTAATGCCCTTTATGGCCTCTTCCTCCCTGATGGCTGTGCCATAGGGAATGTATGAAGTCAGGGTCAGGGTATCCCCGCCCTCCTGCTTTTCGAAAATGCCCACATCGGTTATGAGTGTCCTTACCCTGGTCCCCGGAAAGGTTATGTAAGGCACCTGGGCCGGCAAGCGTTCTTTCCCCGAAGTGGCGAAAACAATAGCTTCCCGGCAGGTGCTGGCCACGTCGTTGGCGCCGCCCGAGCCGACTAGGAAGAACACATTGGGTATCTTGGTCGAGTTGCCGTTTCCGTGACTGTCCACCTGTGCCACGCCGAGGACCCCCAGGCAGGAGCCGGATGAACCGCCTACCATGACTCCCAGTGCCGTCTCGATATTGGTCAGCATCTTGCAGGAGGGAATGTTATCCATGCTGAAGACGGTGGGGTCGGAGGGCCTGGGCAAATAGCCAAACATGCCGATCTCGGCGATCAGTTCAACATCGTGATTCTGCTCTTTCAATTTATAAGCGGCCAGCCAGGCGGCCAGGTTGGATACTCCCACACCGGCCAATATGGTCTTATATCCCTTTGATACGCACAGGTCTGAGATATACCTGCTGCCGGCGATTATCATCCTCTCGATCTGGTTGGATTCCTTATTGAAGTCAACTTTGGGGACCGCCGCCAGGGTCTCAACTACCCACGAGTGGGGCTTGGCTTTATCCTTAAGGTAGCGCAGCCTTTCCTTGCCGATCTTGTCAAGGTACTGTTCATGACTCCGGCAGCCCAGTATCCATTCCTGGATGAAGCTCAGGAACCTGCCCTCATCCATGGAGGCATCATGTATCAGGGTAGCGAACTCATAATCGTCGAAGTAGCCTTCGAACTGGGGTATGCCGCTGTTGGAAAGTCCACCCGGGTGCGCACCGAAGGGCACCTCGCAGACGGCCCTGACCATGTATGAGGGTATGCGCACCAAGTGCGCGTGGCTCCGTATATAATCCGTGGGCACTATATGCTCCACGCTGACGATAACGCCTTCTTTAGATGCCCAGGCACCGAAGGCATCGGTGCCCAGTGGATAGGGCAGAATAGTATTCCCGGCCCTATCGGCTGCAAGGCCGTGGACCAGCGTGATATCCGGCCGCAGCGCCCTCAGCAGCCCGGTCTTTTCCCCCGTCCCGAAGGGAGAATCGATTACACTGAAATTCTCTTTATTTTCCTCTGCCATGCTACTGCCGATTAACGATCTGGTCGGAATGAACTCCCATCCCAGGGCCCCTGCCAGCAGCCGCTGGGTAATGGTCAGCATGGTCCAGTTCTCGAACTCGATTGACCCCGAAATGTAGGCCTTCTGCACATGCGGGTTAGGGCCGGGCGTCGGATAGGAGTTGCCAAGGAAACTTGTGACAGCCTTTTTGATCATCTCCCCCCGTATCAGAGCCAGCAGATAGGATGACGTGGAAGGGCTGATCAGAGTAAAGTCGGGCTTTTTGCCCCAGAACTCACGGACAAGCTGAAAAAAAAGTGCCCCGCCTTTATTGGCTATATGAATCGAACTGCCGGCGTGGACATGCTTCCTGATGGCCTCGGCCATGGGGCAGACTTTGTCTTCCCCCTCTATGGGCGCGATATGGAACTTCGAGTCGATGAACGCTTTTAATTCGTCTTCCATATCGCTTACCCGGTCAAATTATACTTTATAACAGACCTCCGGAAGCTTAACTCCCGGATTGCTCTCCCTTACGTAGCGTAAAAGCTGGTTGGCCAGCGATATAGTCACGTTGGCCAACTCGTCTCCCTTGATCATGCTGACCTTTTCACCGGCGTAGAGTGTGCGCAGCCTGGCCGGGAACTCGTCATCAGCTTTATTAAAGGCAAAATATACTATGATACCTGGATACAACTCTTTACTTACCGCCCAATCTTCGTCCAGCCCAAGGTTTTCGACTCTGCCCCCCAGGTATCTTGCCATCGCCTCAACGTCCCTGGCATACTCGAGTGCGGCAGCCCTCATTTTGAGCGCCCCCTTTACCTGCAACTGGTGAGGGCTGACCTTACCCTCGATATCGGCCAGATTGAGCAATTTCCGCACTCTTTTATCCAAGTAAGCAGCCGTATTTTCCGTCTTTCCGGGACTACGGGAAATTAGCGAATCCTGAGTTTGTAGAGTATCTCCTGTACCGACCTGCGGAATGTGGAGTCCAGGGGCAGTAGCGTTAAGGGCTTGCCCTTCGCATCCAGCTCCGCGATAGCAGGGTCCTCCGGAATAGTGGCGAAGAGCATTAGCCCCGACTTGGTAATAGCTTCCCTCATTTCCAGCGGCAGCCCGTTCTTGAGCCTGTTGATCACCAGCAGCACGCCGCCCTTGATATTGGTCCGAATTTCTCCGCTGAGCTGCTCCAGCCGGATGCAGGTGTTAAGGCCGCGCATGGTAGGGTCGGTGACCGCCAGCAGGTAGTCTATATCCTGCGTGGTCTGGCGGCTGATATGCTCCAGGCCGGCCTCACAGTCCATAACGACATAGTCATAGCTTTTAGCCAGCTTGTCTATGGAGAAACGAATCATATGATTTGCGGCGCAGTAGCATCCCGGGCCTTCCGGCCGTCCCATGGCCAGCAGGTCGAACCGGCTGGTCTCCACCAGCGATTCATGTATACGGCTGTCCAGTATCTCCTGTTTGGAGACAGCCATGGTCAGCCGCCCGCCCTTGATCTCGTCGGTCATCTTCTCGCGGGTCTTGCCCACCGTGCTCTGTAAGTCTACGCCCAGGGCGTCATTCAGGTTGGTGCTGGGATCGGCATCCACGGCCAGCACCGCTCCCAGATTAGATAGAAAATCGATCAGGATGGCCGATATTGCAGTCTTGCCCACGCCTCCCTTACCGGCTACAGCGATGGTAACAGTCATTTTCTCAAGGCTCCTTCGAAGGCGTTTCCGGCCTGGTCCGACGGTTTTCCGGGACGAGACTGACCGGTGATAGTCTTATCACAGCATTATACTCCACGGGGCAGACCAGCTCACAACTGCCGCACTTGGTGCATTTGGACTGGTCCACGACCTTCAAGCCGTTCTCATCGCTGAAAACCGCCTCCGCCGGGCAGGCCAGAACGCAGTGATCGCAGCCCCTTTCGCACTTTTCGGGCAATATATAATAGGCGGTCAGGTCCTTGCAGACTCTAGCCGGGCAGCGTTTCTCCATGATATGGGCTTTATACTCCTCTTTATAGTATCGCAGCGTGGTCAAAACCGGGTTGGGAGCCATCTTGCCCAGTCCGCAGAGCGAGCCAGCTTTGATATCACCGGCAATCTCTTCCAGCATATTAAGCCCTGTGAGAGTACCCATGCCTCTGGTTATGTCCTGCAGGATATCCAGCATTTGGAAGGTGCCGATGCGGCAAGGGGTGCATTTGCCACAGGACTCCTGCTGACTGAAATCAATGAAGAATTTGGCAGTATCCACCATGCAATTGTCCTCATCCATCACAATGATGCCACCCGAGCCCATAATGGCCCCGGCTTCCGTCAAAGAGTCGAATTCCACGGGCGTGTCCAGCAGAGCCTCCGGAAGGCAGCCGCCTGAGGGGCCGCCGATCTGAACTCCCTTGAACTGTCTGTTCCCGCGTGTGCCTCCGCCGATATCGTAAACCAGCGTCCGCAGGGTCGTGCCCATAGGCACCTCGGCCAGCCCGGTATTGGTCAGCTTGCCGGCCAGGGCGAATAGGGCTGTACCCGGGCTTCCCTTAGTCCCTATCCCTTTAAACCATTCGGCTCCGTTATTTACTATCAGGGGGATATAGGCCAGTGTCTTTACGTTATTTACCAGCGTGGGTTTTCCCCACAAGCCGGTTGTTGCCGGATAGGGCGGCCTGTGTTCCGGCCAGGAGCGCTTCCCCTCCATGGCCGCCATCATGGCCGTCTCCTCACCCGACACAAAGGCCCCTGCGCCTTTAACTATCTCAATATCGAAATTGAAATCAGATCGCAATATGTTTTTGCCCAGTAAGCCCTTATCCTCTGCCTGCATCAATGCAGTTTGAAGCCGGGATATGGCCAGGGGATACTCTTCCCGTATATAGACAAATCCCTTTTTCGCTCCTACCGCGTAGCCTGCAACAGCCATGCCTTCGATCACCGCATGAGGATCGCTCTCGAGAAGTATCCGGTCCATAAAAGCGCCGGGGTCGCCTTCATCGGCATTACAGACGACATACTTGATATTGCTTTTTGCTGAATGACATGAGCGCCATTTGGCCGAGGTGGGGAATCCGGCTCCACCGCGCCCGCGCAGTCCCGATCTTTCCACTTCTTTTATCAGTGCCCCGGGCTCCATTGTCAGGGCTTTCGCCAGGGCTTTATAGCCATTGCAGGCCAGGTAATGGTCGATCTCAAGGGGAGAGCTGTAACCGCTGTTGCGCAGCAGGAGTCTCTTTTCGTTATTAAAGCGCTCCAGTTCGGGAATTACGGCCGGCTCGTGTCCGCCTCCCGTCACGGTTCCGAGGGCCAGGTCCAGGCATGGGTCATCGCCTATCACATAGCCCTGCACCAGACGGGGTACCATCTGCGGCGTTACATTGTGGTAGCATATGGCAAATTCGTCCGGCTTAATGATGGTCACCAGCGGCTCGTGCGAGCAAAGGCCCATGCAGCCTACCTCGGAGATGGCGGCCGCCGCACCCAGGCCTTCTATTTCGCGCCGGAAAGCCTCCAGAACGGCCATTGCCCCGGCGGCGCGGCCGCAGGTGGCGGTGCCTACTAAAATATGGACATTCCGGCCTTTATAAAGAGATTCCCACCTCGATACCGCCTGCCGGAATAATTGCTCAAAGCTCATGGCTGACTTTCTGTCCCCGGTGCACCTGGAGCAGCTGCCTTGATGTTTACAAATGCTTCCTCGACTGCAGGCGGCGTCATCCTGGGATGGACCTCTTCGCCAATGGTCAGCACCGGGGCGAGGGCGCAGCAGCCGATGCAAGCAACACGCTCCAGGCTGAATTCCCTGTCTTCGGTTGTACCACCGATCTCAATCGCCAACTCGCGTGCCGTAGCTTCCAGTACCAACTGGCCTCCCGCCAGGTGGCAAGCTGTTCCCAGGCAGACCTTGACCGGCTTCCTGCCGGGCGGCGTGAAACGGAACTGATTATAGAAAGTCGCCACGCCCCACACCGTGCTCCCGGGCATATCCAGGAATTTGGAGACCTCCAGCATAGCCGCCCGCGAAAGGTAACCCTCCGCCGCCTGTATATCCTGCAGGATATCGATCAGGTGCCGTCGCTCGCGTCGTTCAGGCCGCAGTATCCCCGATAAATAGTTACTTTTCGAATCGTTTTCCATATCACCCTTGTAAAAGTGGTCAAAATATATATACTCTGTATTTTAAAAGAAATGCTGAATATATGAAATACGGAGGAACTTGCGGAAGATGAATGTAAGATGCGCAGCCCTGCTGCTGGCATTTACCGGGCTGTTAGTTTTGTCCGCCTGCCAGCCTCCCTTATCATCCGCAATACAATCGCCGCCTACAGTTCAGGCCGGTGAACCCGAAATCCAGGCTTTCTTCCCGAGGGCGGGACAGGACCCTGCGCCGGTCCTGGTAAAGCTTTATAGCGGCGCCTCAACCAGCCTGGATATAGCCATCTACAGCCTGACGCATCCCGATATCGTTAAGGCCATCGGCGACGCCAGGCAGCGCGGTGTCCAGGTACGTGTAATCACGGACAATGAGCAGGCCGCCGGCAATACTCAGAAACATGCGGTGGACGACCTGCTGACCCTGGGCATACCTGTGAAGGTCAACCTTCACTCCGGCCTCATGCACCTGAAAATGAGCGTAATCGACGGCAAAATAGCCACCATTGGGAGCTATAACTATACGCTGAGCGCCAGCCAGCAGAACGACGAGATCATGGCAGTCGTGACACAGCCCGCTTTCGTTAAAAGCTGCCAGGACGAGTTCAACAGATTATGGGATTCACCCGGATTGACGGACGCCAAATCATCGTACTGACGAGTGATTCAGGTTAGTTCTTCCAGCTTTTGACCAGATCGGGGAGATAGGAGGGTATCTCGTTAGCCTCCCGCGGGCCCACTATGATGTCCCAGTCGGGGAGCGCTTCGGTCAATTCGTGACGGATGCGCGCCACCTTGCCGGGGATGATCAGCCGCCGATGGTTGACCTTGCTCTCTATGCTGCACTTCTTGATGAAGGGAGCTATGTTGTCGCCGCTGAACTTGCCGGCCGCCCAAGCCGTCAGGACCCCCAGACCGCCCGCCTCCTTGACGCACAACCAGGAAGGCACCTTGCTGCTCTCTATCTCCGACGAGACAATGAAGTAGGTCAGAGCCCAGTTGGTAGTTATCAACACAGGGGAGCTGGCATCGGGGTTATTGATGGGGTAGACCTTTTCCTCCATAGACATCGGGATACGCGGGTCGGTGTAAATATTCATTCTCTGCACCAGCAGCGGCAGAAGGGAATGCTCATCGATATCGGAGAGGACGATGATCCCGGCGTACTTGATTATGAATGTAGAGGCAAGCAGTATCTCGCGCTGCCTGTCTCCGGTCATAAAGCAGGGGAAGGCCACGGTGGGGTATCCCAGCGGCCTGAAGACCTGTTTGAGAGCCGCACGGCGTATTAATGTCTGGTCCCTGATGGCCGACTGTAAATTCCTGGATCCCGGGTCCAGTAAAATATCTTCCAGGCCGGCTTCTTTGAGGCGGCTGGTAAGCGGTACCAGCGATTCCACGCCGGCGGCCTTTACGGCCACCGCCGCGGGCCTGTTCTGGATAGCGGCGATGATTTTTCCCAGGTTCTGGGCTGTGGCCGGATAAAGCAGCGGCTTCCTGTCAGCGCACAACCTGTGTGCATCCAACAGGGCTTCCGTATCATCCGAGATCAGCATCAAGGGACAGTCGGTAACAGGCAATACTTTTTTGATCAGGGCTTCAAATGCAGTACGGCCGCTCGATACGTGCCGCAGTGCCAGCATATCAGCCTTCAGCACTTTGCCCACCCAGTGAAACTGCAGTTCCTTTAGCTTCTTAATTTTGGCATCTACCGCTTCCGCAGGCTCATCATCCGAGATCAGCACTGCCATGCCCGGCTGGTGGATAAAGGTCTTTTCATGGCGGTAAAGCACCTGCTCATCGCCCACGGTCAGGATATTGGCGCCTGCACCGATAGTAACGGGTTTGATGGGCGGAGAAAGGGCGTCCTCCAACTCGATCCTCACTTCCGGCGAGATATAGGGGCATTTATCTATGGCAATTCCGCCTGAGGCCAGTTTCATGGCAAATGCGAAGCAGGTGGGAAGTCCGCACTCTCTACAGTTTTTCTTGCCGCCTTCGGGCAGCTTCTTAACTATATCTGTACCTTTGATTGCCAAGTGTCTCTCCTACTTAGACAGGCAGTTTGACCTCGCCCTTGACCCACGGGTGGCCCACGCGGTCCAGGAACTCTACAAGCTCCTCTACATTCCTGACATCATTCTCAGTGGCTATCTTGCCGTATAAATCCATCGGGCAGGCATCCCGGTATAGTTCTTTGACGGCCTGCGGCATCCAGACGATCCTATACCACCCGCCGTCGGCTTTGAGGAAGCTGGGCGAACGAAGATATTCGAGAGCCATGCCAAGGAAGCCCTCCACCTGGCGGCCCCCGCTGGTATCGCCGGCCAGCTCCGTGAAAGGTACGCCTATGACGGTGTCACCCTCAAAATCACGGTTCACGATACCGAAGGCGTCCGCTTCGGGTATATAGAAGCAGATGGCCTGGAAGCAGCCGCAGGAGGTATGGGGATAGCCAAAGGCGCTGTGCAAATATACTTTGTCATAGGCGCCCATCGATTTCTCAAAGGCCAGCTTATCGGCCCCCTCATATTCTCCCCGGATTGGATCGATGATGAAGCCCTTCTTTACCCGTTGGATCGGGCCCTCGTTATCGAGCTGATAGGCCGCCTTGCCGTCGAACCAGTTGATAGCGCCGCAGTTAGCGATGCGCTCGGGTGTAATGCAGCAGATATGGGTAGGCGCAAAGCTCTGGCAGAGGGCGCAGCTATAAAATTCGTCCACATCGGCCTCGCGCAGGCCGCGTATCTTTTCGTCACGGGCACGGTAGACCTCCATGGCCTTCTGCAAAAGCTCTTCGACTTTGGCGGCGTCTGTTACGATCGTGATCTGTATCTTTTCGATGATATCGATTTCGGATGTGTAGAGGAAAATTAGAATTTCGCCCAGCGTTTTCAGCGATTTAAGCCCCTTTTGAAAGGACTCCTTTTTCAAGCGCATCCAGACGTCCTGCCGCTGGTTCATGTGATAGAAACCCTCTATGTAATTCAAATAGAGATGGAGCCGGCGCTCCAGGACCGGCTCTATGTCCTTTTCCAGCCGGGCGCCTGCCACATCAACCAGCAAAGCGATAGGCTGGCTGCTGCCTTCGGGGATATCCGGGATATCCGGGCCGATCACCTCCACCTTTTCATGTATGACCTCTTCGGGCTTCTTGATCGTGACCAGCTCGAATTTGGACTTGACGTTGGGCCCGCCGAACTCGACCAGCATATCGGCCTTCCTGATGACCTCGCCCTCATACTGAGGCCCTATGTCAACCGGGAATACTCCGTCAGACATTCCGCACCCGCCTTTTAATTAGTAGACGCTCTTGCATAACAATATTGACTATATATTATATCCGTACTGATCGGGCTTATCCTAATAGCGATGGACTGGTTTTCAGTGGACGACCTCGTCCAGGGTCACAGCTGAAGGATAGGTGCCGATCAGAGTAGGCAGCGACAGCACCGGCTTCTCCTTCCAACCGGACTCGTTTAATTTTGCCTGCAGGTCCTTCTTATAGAAGATGGGTATATCCGAGGCTTTTCTTACGAAGAGGCCTGCATCTTCCGGCAACTTGCCGAAATACTGCTTGTGAAGTCCGATATAATGGGTGAGCTTGGTCGAGCGCCCCTGAGGGGTATCGTTCTTGCGCATGCAGAGCCTGGCCAGCGCTACCATAACGGCGCCTTTGTCGGCCAGCAGGTTGATCAGGTGCTCCGGCGAAGGTTCGCCGGTGTCGACGAGCTTCTTCTCACGGCCGTCCATCACGCTCCAGTCGGTTTCTACCGGCCTGCTAAGATAAAGCCGGCCGTATTTGATGCAGTGCGGTCCAACGATGACCGGTATGCCCAGTCGGTTGCATCCCGTGGCCAGGGCCAGTTCTTCCTCACCGCAGGCGCCCCAGGCCAGCCCGCAGGCGCCCACGCGGTTGAGTATGTAATCAGCGACCACTTCGTAATTGGCCCTCAACGGCAGGGCGGCGAAGATGCTGGCAATCTTAATGGCGGCCCCGGATATATGGGAGGCCGCTGTGTCGGACCCGATATTGACGATGCCGCCCGCTTCGAAATCAGGCGGGTATTTTTCATAAATGGATTTGCCGTCGGCGTCTTTCTTTAATGCTGCGGCAATTGCCGATTCCCCTGCCAGCACCACCACGTATTTACGTTTGGCAAATTCCTCGGCTATCTCGGCTATGTCGTCGGGCGACCCCGGATAGTTCGAGCCGCCGACGATGGCTATCACACCCGGGATGGTGCCCAGCACCAGCGGAGCTCCCACTTTCCGGATCTCCGTATCCATGACCGGGCCACGCCCCACACGCATCTTGGCGGACTCTTTGCGAGCCGCCCCCTGCATCATGCGCAGTACCGGCACCTCCCCCTTTACAGCAGATTCGCACTTGCCACAGCCGATGCATTTATCGAACACTTCTGCCATCAGGTCGAACTCGTTATGCGCTGCGGCCTCGATGGCGCCGGCGATGGGCAGCTTGTTGGGGCAGGCTTCGTCGCACGGCTTACAGGACTTGTACCGGGAGGCCATTTCAGCCACCTCTTCCTGTTTTAAAATCGATTTCTTTCTTGAAGATGAGAGTTTAAGCGCAGCTTCCACGGCGACCGCTGCCGCCTTCCTGGGATCGAGCACCAGGGCGCCCTTCCCCTGGTGAAGGTCGACCAGTATCTCCTCGGTATCCCTGGCTGTGACGTCCTCAAATCCATATGCCGCCCGCGCATCAGTAGCAATAAAGACGGCCCCGCTGGCAGCCGTCTCGGCGGCTATATCCGTCAACAAATTGCCGCCTCCGCATAAAACCACATCGGCAGCCCCCAGCCGCAGGGTATAGAGCAGCCTGGATAGCGGGCCTGCAATCCTGGCCCTGGAGCTATAGCGAACGAGCTCATGCCCTACCGGCCCCATCCCGGCCACCAGGATTTTATCCTCAAGCCTGCTGCTTCTGAGGTAATCTACCAGGCAGATAGCCGAGACCGTATCGTTGCCTATAACCAGTATTACCGGCTTATCCAATGGAATCGAGGCCCAGCCCACCTCAACCAGGGGCGTATCGGCGCTGGAAGTCGGGAAGCCAAACCCGGATATCTGGGCGATTTCCGCAGCCTCTATAGCCACATGGCAGAGCATGGAGGCCTGAAGCGCTTTAGACTCAAAATCCAGGTTGGATCCTTCAATTCCCGTATTGGCTGCGGCAAGCAGCAAGGTGGCCTGATGCTCCAAATACGACAGCACCCTGTCCAGGTCACCCAGGTCGGCGGGCTTGAGCCCAATAACCGTCCTGATATGGGGGGCTTTGATACTGACCTTATCTCCCAGCTCAAGGGCCATCTCCCTGCCTTTAACATCGATCAAATAACCGACGATCCTCCTGGCCCTGGCCGTGGAAAGCGCCAGGCCCTCGCAGCAGGACTGCAAATTGAGGCGCGCCTGCATGAGGGCGCCGTCTATGCCGCAGGAACCTTTCTTGCCTTCTGAGAGATCGCATTGGCCGTAAGTACACAGGTTACATCTGTCGGTGACGGGAACGTAGAGGGGTTTCCAAGTTTGCAGCAGCCGGCGGTCCCAGTTCCTGAGATCGAGAACGCCGGGCAGAGGGGTGTGCCCTACCGGCTCCCAGCTATCCTCGGCACGAATAAATTCCCGGGCTTCCCTGCCTTGCCGCTCTGTTTTAGCCACAGCACCAGCCTCCTAAATTTTTCCTTCTATGGCTTCTTTTAATAGCCTGCAATTATCCGGATGGCGCAGTACCAGTATGTCCGCCCCGGCCAGCAGCAGGCTCATAGCAGTAACACTTTCCCAATGCATGCCCTGTTCCCGGTCGGCCCTGGCCTGGTTGGTTTTCCAGCATTCGCCGCCCAGGTCGGCAATTATGGGCATCTGCATGGCCACATCGCCGAATACAACCCCTATCTGTCGCGTGCGCTCCATGATGGTAAAGCTGTATTCCATGCCATAACCCAGCGCCGAGCTCAAAGGGTCTATCACAATCCTCTCCGGCGGCAGCTGTTTCAATAATTTAACGTTCAGCTCCTTCTCCAGGTTGAGGTCGATAGGCGTCTGGGCTATGACGCAGTGTCCGTTGTCGGCTACCGCCCGCGCCACGGCTTCGTAGTTCTCCTTGACGGCAGGCCCCAGCAAAAGATTCTCCCCCTTGCAGGCCTCAGCCACTGCGGTGAGCACCTCAACGTCTTTTTTATCATCTTCGCAGCCGTAAACAATCAGCGGAACGTCCACCTCAGAGAGTACCTTTTCCACTATAGCAGCCGCCTCCGCTGCGGAGCGGTTGGCCCCCTGCGGGTCTGTGCCATCCAGGTGCAGGCAGATTAGATCAGCGCCCAGGTCGAGGCACCTTTTAGCCCATTTGACCGGGTCCGAGACCACATCTTTGTACGGCTGCACCACCCACTCCGCCCAGCGGTCTGCGCCGTTATCGTTGACTTCCAGGGCCACAAGTGGCCTGTGGACTGTACTTCCTTCAAAATAATGCAGGGGAAGGATATTTCCACCGCCGATCTTCAGTGCGCCAGCGCCTTTGCCTAGCGTGACTTCCTTGACCCTTCCGGTGTACGTCTCAAGAGGCGCTTTATATTCCATATTTATACCTCAACTAGGATTCCAGCCAGGCGTGCGAGTAGAGGGCTTCCCCCATCAGCACCCTGGCCGTTTTGATATAGTTCCTCTCCAACTCCGGCAACCCGGCGGCATCAACCGGTTCCCCGTCCATAACCTTATAAATAAGGCTGCGAACGGCCGCCTGGCCGCCACGATTCAGCTCGATCAGCTCCGGGTCAAGCACATCGGCGATGGCCGAATAAATCCCGTTCTTCTCCAGCATCACCATATAGGTGCGGTTGAGGATGCCGCGTAGCTGGGGGGGCGTTCCGTTGGATACATTGGAAAGGCCAACCACCGACTTAATGCCGGGAAGCAGGTCCGGCAGAATCTTGATGAACTCCAGTGCCTCGTGTACCTGTTTCTGATCGGCGCTCACCGGCAGGATAATGGGGTCCACCCACACATCCTCATTAGGGATGCCAAGCCCATTGGCATAGGCCACCGTATCCATAATGCTTTCCACGCGGGAATCAACGTCCGGGGGGCAGCCCTGGTCTGTTATCACGGAGATTATAACCTGTGTATGGTATTTAACGGCCAGCGGCATCATGTTTAATTTGCTTTCGGATTTCCCCGAGGCCGAGTTCAACAGCGGCCGCTTCTTACATATCTTCAAACCGGCTTCCATGGCAAGGGGGTTCATGGTGTCCAGTGAGATGGGCAGGTCGGCCACCTCCTGGACGGTGTTTACTAACCAAGCGCCAACCTCCTCGGGGTCTTTGCGGGCCGGGCCAAGGTTTAAATCGAGGTAATCTGCTCCTGCTCTGGACTGTTCCCTGGCAAACGATTGGATAGGGGCAGCATCCCGGTTCCTGACCGCCTCGCTAACAACCTTCGAGATGATGTGGATATTTTCGCCAATTAAGATCATGATATGCGGAAAGACGGTTAAATCAGTGGAATTCTATCATCTCGTACCTGCAATGGGCAAGGGTTAATCTTGACCGTTTACATCATGATTTAATCAAACTTTCAACAATCTCGGCAGCATCCTGGACAAGTTGCGGGCAGATCTTCTGCGGGATGCCTTTCTTCACGGCCTCACGGAATTCCCCGGGTTTGCTAAAGTCGGCGCCCAGCAGTTTGCTGCAGGTAATCGAGCCATGCTTAGCCCTGAACTTCTCAGTAAATTCCCGGACCTTGCCGAAGGCCGCCCTGTGCGACTGCGAGCCGTCCGCTGCCGTCATGCCGTATTTAAGCCCGATGACCATGAACGCCCCAGTTACCGCCCCGCAGGTCTTGCCCATATGCCCCATGCCGCCGCCAAAACCGGCGGCGACTTTATAGGCCATGACACGGTCCAGCCCGAAATCTTCGGCGAACTCGGCTAACACTGCCTGGGTGCAGTTAAACCCCTTTATGAACGTGGCTCGTGCATCCTCAGCTTTACTCATCTAGTACTCCTCTTTATTTACGCCGTTTGATGGCGCTAACCTTTATGCTCCTGACGGCTTTCCCGGCCTTTGTCATGTCGCTTTCGGGTATGCTTTCGCTATTGGCGATTGCTTTCAAGGCTGGCTCGGCCTCCAGCACCTGTTCACCGAAGCTCGTCTCGCCTATGACTTTGACTTCTGAGAAACCGGCGCTTTTTATAGTTTCAAGGTATCTCTCCTTGAGTAATGCGCCGGCCACACAGCCAATATAAGCCGATACCGATTTCTGAACGGCTTGAGGCAGCTCCTCCAGCAGCACGATGTCCGATACCATCAGCCTTCCGCCCGGCTTTAGTACGCGGTAGGCTTCGCTGAATACCCTCTTCTTATCCGGCGACAGGTTAATCACGCAGTTTGAGATTATAATATCGGCGAAACTGTTTGCCACCGGCAGGTTCTCTATTTCGCCCAGCCTGAACTCCACATTCTTGTAACCGCCTTTAGCTGCATTTTCCCTGGCCTTTTCCAGCATTTCGGCCGTCATGTCCACGCCTATGACTTTGCCCTTTTCTCCCACAATTCGGGATGCCAGGAAGCAGTCGAAGCCTGCTCCCGAACCGAGGTCCACCACTACCTCCCCTTCCTTCAGCGAAGCTAGCGCCACGGGATTGCCGCAGCCCAACCCCAGGTTGGCGCCCTCGGGGGCGGCATTCAGGTCCTCGTCCGTGTAGCCAGCACTTTTGCTGAGCGTCTTGGCAAGGTCCGTCCCGCCGCAACAACTCTGGGCCTGCGGTGCATAGCAGGAACCTCCCAGCCTGGCCAGCTTCCCATATCGCTCCCTGACCGTTTTCTTGATCTCCTGTTCTTTCATGGTTTAACTCCTTTTAATTACGCTTTTTGGCCTTTGCCCTGCAAAAAACCTTTCATCTTCTCTTTCATGTCCTCAGGTATAGACATGTTGCCGCAGCAGTCCTTCCACATTTTGCTCATATCCTCAGGCATGCAACCGCAGCCGCTACCCATAAAAGCACTGCTCTTTTCCTCCTGGACGGGAATATCGCCGCAGCCGCAGCCTTCCCAGCTATAGTCTTCATTTACTTCCCCACCCGTTTTTGTAGTGTTTTCTTTTTCCATAATTGCCTCCTTTTATTTGATTATTAATGAAAAGTATCCTATTTATAGTTCATACAATATCTCCGACACCTTGTATGCCGTGCCGCTGGTCAGCCTGGCGCAGTTTTCCAGTCGCTCCTTTCCTTTTGCGGTTAAATGCTGCTCAATTACTTCTGCGGTATTAAACCAGTCGTAACCCGATATCTCGGCGCATACCGTGCTTTTATACTGGAGTTTGAACCACTGCGCCAATTTGTGGCAAGGGGCCATCATCGGCATTAACCCGTCAAATCCCTCCTCAATTTTCTTGCGCCCCGATCTGGCGCTGATCAGCATGAAACCCGTATTTAGTGCGCCGCAGGTCAACCCGCAGCCCCCTCCACCCTGTAAGCCACCTACAGCCCGGAACCAGAACTCATCCTGCAGCCCCAGAACGTCCATAAAGGCTCGCATCAGGGACTGGGCGCAGCCATAGTTCTGTTTGAAGTTTTCGTAGGCCTGTTGGCCGACTAGCTCGCGATTGTCATCGGAACCCAGTAGATCTGTTATTCGCCTGTCGAACAGCTCAGCGAAGCTGCCGGCATTCACATATACAAGATTGCTCATTTCCTATATCCCGCCCTATAACCTTTATTACTATTATTCGAAATATATCGATATCAAAGTGTAAAAATTTTTAGTCTGGTGCAGGGGTTTTGAAGAAGTCCGCCAGCCTTTCAAGTATCCCCTTGTCGACCCAGCATTCGATGCGCTGCCCGTTGCGCCTGGTGCTGATCAGACCGGCACGGTGCAGCTCCTTGAGATGGTGTGAGATGGTTGACTGCGCTATCCCCAGGTTGCCGCTTAGATCGCCTACACACTCACAAATATTATCGTCCTTGCATGCCACCCCTTCGGCGCCGCAACATGCCAGCCGAAGGAATATCTTCAGGCGGTGCGGATTGGACAATGCCTTGAATATCTCCGCATATTTCTCAGCCCTAGCTGTATCATACTTCGACATATTACGAAGTATAGAACTATTAAAAATCTCTTGTCAAGTTTAGCTTCAATTTCCATCTTATAAAGCCTTGGGGAACCCGGACCATTTCACATGAAAATAGCGTATAATTAGCCCATGCCCGGCACGGATAAAATCGTTATTTACTGTGACGGCGCCTGTTCGGGCAACCAGTACCAGGTTAATGCGGGGGGATGGGGCGCTATACTGAGCCATCGCGGCAGGATTAAGGAGACCTACGGCGGGGAGCTGAATACCACCAATCAACGGATGGAGTTGACCGCCTGCATTAAAGCCCTTGAACAGATCAAGTCCGCAGGCCACATTATAGAGGTATATACAGATAGCGCTTACCTGGCAAACTGCATGCAGCGGAAATGGTACCTGACCTGGCAGAAAAATGGCTGGCAGAACGCCAAAAAGCAGCCGGTGGAAAACCGCGATCTCTGGGAGTGGCTTCTGAAGCTTCTGTCCCAATATAAAGTGCATTTCCATAAGGTGGAGGGGCATTCCGGCGATGAGCTGAATGAAAGGGCGGACGAGCTGGCCAGAAAGGGCATTTCACACGTAAAAAAGATCGGCCTGAACTGATGCATTTTAAACTTAAATATGCTATAATAAATTACGAAATTGCAAGTCCTGGTAGGCTTCGTCTGAGCAAACACAACATATTGTGATGCTTATTTCTATAACCCGCCATGTTGCGGGCCTTAGCACACAAAATCCATCATAAGAGATGAACTATGGCTTCTGAACAGGTTAATAATTCACACAACGGCGAATATACTGCTGAAAATATCCGCGTTCTGGACGGGCTGGAAGCGGTCCGCATGCGTCCCGGCATGTACATCGGCGATACCGGCAAGGACGGCCTCCATCACCTGGTCTATGAAATCGTCTATAACAGCATAGACGAAGCCATGGCGGGCTACTGCGACCGTATACAGGTAATCATCCACCCTGACAACTCAATAACGGTTATAGACAACGGCCGAGGCATACCCGTAGACCTGCATCCCGAAAAAGGCATTTCCGCACTGGAAGTCGTCATGACCACCTTGCATGCCGGAGGCAAATTCGGCGACGGCGCCTACAGCGTCTCGAGCGGTCTCCACGGCGTGGGCGCATCGGTAGTCAGCGCGCTGTCTTCCTCGATGCGGGCCGAGGTCAGACGGGACGGCAAGATCTGGCGCCAGGACTATAAGATCGGTATCCGGCAAGCCGACGTTAAATCAGTGGGCAAGACCGATGAAACCGGCACCACTATTACTTTTATGGCAGACACTGAGATATTCGGAGAAATCCACTACGATTTTGCCGCATTGGCCGAGCGTCTCAGGGAGCTGGCTTTCCTTAATAAGGGAGTTGAGATAAGCCTCAAAGACGAGAGGATGGATGACGAGGTCACCTATTTCTTCGAAGGCGGCATCGCCAGCTTAGTCAGACGTATTAATAAAACACGCCAGGTCCTGGATAAATCTATCTACATTGCCGGCAAGATCAATAGCACGGCTGTGGAGATCGCCATACAGTACAACGACGGCTACTCTGAGAACGTGACCGCCTTTGCCAACTGCGTCAATACCCGGGAAGGCGGGACCCACATGACCGGGTTCCGCGCGGCGCTCACCCGCGTGCTTAACGACTACGCACGCAAGAACAAATTCCTCAAGGACAATGACGCCAACCTGACCGGCGACGATATCCGCGACGGCCTGACTGCCGTCGTCAGCGTAAAGGTGGGGTCACCCCAATTCGAAGGGCAGACCAAGGCCAAGCTGGGTAACCCCGAAGTAAAGGGCCAGGTTGAATCGGTGGCCAGCGACGGCCTTAACGAGTACCTGGAGAAGCATCCCGATGAAGGTAAATCCATCATCGATAAATGCCTTCTGGCGGCCAAAGCCAGGGAGGCGGCCCGCAAAGCGCGTGACCTGATCCTGAAGAAGACCGGCCTCGAGTTCGGCACACTTCCCGGCAAACTGGCGGATTGCTCCAGCAATAACCCCAAGGAGTGCGAGCTTTACCTGGTAGAGGGTGACTCGGCGGGCGGCTCGGCCAAGCAGGGTCGGGACCGTAATTTCCAGGCCATACTCCCGCTGCGGGGCAAGATCCTGAATGTAGAGAAAGCAGCCAAGGATAAGATTTTTGATCACGAGGAGATCCGTGCCCTGATCACTGCCCTGGGCACGGGAATTGGCGACGCCTTCGAGCTGGGCAAGCTACGCTATCACCAGATCATTATCATGACAGATGCCGATGTCGATGGCGCACACATCCGCACCCTGCTCCTCACTTTCTTCTACCGCAATATGGCGGACCTCATCCAGAACGGTCACCTGTTCATCGCTCAGCCGCCGCTGTACCGCCTGGCAGCCGGCAAACAGCAATATTGGGTTTATTCAGACATGGAAAAAGATGCCAAACTGGCTTCTCTGAAAGCCAGCAAAGTGGATATTCAACGCTATAAAGGCCTGGGTGAAATGAGCCCCGAACAGCTATGGGATACGACCATGAACCCTGCCACCCGGACATTGCTCAAGGTGCAAGTTGATGACGCCATGAAAGCCGATGACATATTCCACGTGCTTATGGGCAGTGAGGTGCCGCCGCGAAAGTCCTTTATACAGGCACATGCCCGTAGCGTTAAGAATCTGGATATCTAAGCCCGCTCCGGACCATCTGATCAGTTCAAAGGATTATTTCTTGTAAAGCCCGTTATCGGCTATATACTTCTCAACAGCATCGGGCACCAGATATCGGATAGATTTGCCTGCTGCAACCCTGGCCCTGATAGCGGTTGAACTTATGCCTATGCACGGCTCTTCCGGCATCAGGCTTCTCTCGGAGAATCCTGGAATAACACTTTCCATAACGGCCGGGTCGGGCCGGTTCAATCCGGGTCTGGGAAATGCCACTACCGTGGCCATTTTGGAGATGCGGTAGGGAGCTTTCCAGTTCGGCATATCCGCCAAGCTGTCCCAGCTCATCAACAAATACAGTTGGGAATCGTAACCCACATCCTTCCAGAGCTGTTCCAATGTATCCACTGTGAATGTAGAGCCGGGCCTGTCTATCTCCACGGTTACAAGGCTGAAAAAGGGATTGGATTGTATAGCAAGCTTGACCATCTCCACCCGGTGGTTAGCAGGCGTTATCTCGTGGCCGGATTTCATCCAGGGGTTGCCGGCCGGGATGAACATTACTTTATCCAGCCCCAGGCTGGTCCTGGCCTCCTCAGCAATGATAAGGTGTCCCAGGTGCATAGGGTCGAATGTGCCGCCCATAATACCAATCTTCATATCAATCCCGCCTGTCAACCGGCTTAGGCCGGAAGACTACCTCCGGCTTAATCTCGCTGACATCCGTAACTTTTTTCTCCGCCGTTATTTTATGCACGGTTGTAACCAGCTCACTCAGCCCTTGCCCCAATTTGGCCGATATGAAAACCAGCGGCACGCCATTTAAGTCCGCCAAATCCCGTATTTCATCCAATTTGCCGGCACTCTCAATCAAATCGATTTTATTGACGGCAACGACCAGGTTTTTTCCCGTCATCTTATCATCGAAGGCCGCGATCTCCTGTTTTAAATGACGCAAATCGACAGCGGGGTCCGCTGCTGCGCCATCGAGCAAAAGTACCAGTACCTTGGCTCTTTCGGCATGGCACAAAAATCGGTTACCCAGGCCTTTCCCTTGATGAGAGCCTTCGATTAAGGCAGGCATTTCACACCAGGCCAGTTTATCAACACCGTCATCAACTGTGCCCAGGGCCGGCTCTGTAGTTGTAAAGGGATATTTGGCAACTTGAGGCCTGGCCCCTGAAATTGCAACGAGCAAGGTGGACTTACCGCTGTTCGGGTATCCGATTATACAAACATCTGTTGCCAGCGTTAAACGCAGCACTATGTCGAGTTGTTGGCCTTCCTCGCCTGGTTGGAATATCCTTGGTGCTTTACGCGTTGCCGTAGCATAATGAATGTTGCCTTTTCCTCCCTTGCCTCCCCTGGCCAATAAAACCTTCTTTCCCCCATTGTTCAAATCAGCTATCAAAACCTCCGCGCCATCCTGCTTGACATAAGCAGAAGTTCCCACTGGCACCATTATAATCAGGTCTGGGGCATTGATTCCGTGCATCTTATTCTTTCCGCCTCTGCCACCATTTTCAGCCCTAAATAATGATTTATGTTTAAAATACTTCAGGTCTTCTGCATTATCGCTCGCTAACATGAAAATATCCCCGCCTTTGCCGCCATCTCCACCATCCGGTCCGCCGAAGGGTTTGAACTTTTCACGGTTGAAGCTTGCCAGTCCGCTGCCTCCATGGCCGGCTATAAGTTCTATTTCTACTTTATCAACAAACATATCTTGTATAGTAGCTAATTTTCTAAGTCTATATGGTCTATATATATAATCATACCAATTATAAGCTGGTTGATGTTGTGGATGATAGCTGTGGAGATCAGGGAACGTAGTTAAAGAGAGGAAAAAGGTGTGGAAAAAATGCATAAGTTATCCACAATCAAGAACGATTTTTCCACATTGAATGTTGGGGAGTCAGGAAGTTTTGTAGGATTTCAACAGAATGCGGATATCTTCTATAGACTTGCTGAGCTGTGAATCCACACTGATCTGAGAAGCTATCTTTACGCATCCATGAATTACGGTGGAGTGATCGCGGTTGCCGAGGGCCCTGCCGATGTCGGAAAGGCTGCAATGGTTTTGCTGCCGGAGAAGGTACATGACTACATGCCGGGCGCGCGACGTCTTTAAATCCCTTTTCTTGCTGGGGATATCTTCGGGGGAAATAGCGTAATAATTAGCCACAGCCTCTATTATGGTCGATGGCTGATAGCCGCCGTTGTTCTGCTTGGAAATCGAGATGAGGTCGTTCAGTATGTATTTGACTGAGTCAAGGTCCGGATCGGAATTATTGAGGCGGGCGTAAGTTGCCAGCCGGATGAGCGCTCCCTCCAGCTCCCGAACGCTATGGTGAAAATTCGTGGCCAGGAAATCCATGATGGGAGCATCAAAAGTTGATCTCAACACCCTGGCTTTCGACTCAAGTATGGCCAGCCTGGTCTTATGGTCGGGCGGGAAAATGTCCACTACCAGTCCCCCTTCTAATCTTGAGCGAAGGCGCAGATTGAAGCACTCGATCTCTTTAGGAGGCCGGTCGGACGATATTACGACCTGGCGGTTATCAGCTAGAAAATCATTTAAAATATGAAAAATGCATTCTTGGGTTCCCGTCTTACCGCTCAGAAATTGAATGTCATCCAGCAAAAGCACGTCGACATTGCTGAATTTGCCCCTGAATTCCTCGGCCTTTTTACTACGGATGGCAACGATAAATTCATTTGTGAATTGTTCGGCGCTTGTGTAACACGTTGACATGTTCAGCAATTTAGCCGAGTGGCCTATGGCGTGCAGCAGATGAGTCTTTCCTGTGCCCGTCCCTCCATATATAAAGAAAGGATTAAATACTTCCCCGGGGTTGCTGGCAATTTCAATAGCGGCGGTATAGGGAAAACGGTTACAGTCCCCCGTAATGAAGTTGCTAAAGGTATACCTGGGATTAAGGAAGGCTGATTTCAGGCCGGATTCACGCACCTTGAGGCTGACGCCCCCATCAGCCATTAAGCCAGCCTTAAACGGCGGCGGGGTGGCATTGACTGCCTGGACCTGGAAACATACCGAGGTGTTTTGTCCGGTTATTCCTGAAACGATCCTGCAGACGAGGGAATAAAGCCTGCTTTTCAACCACTCTGCAATAAAAGTGGATGGGACAGCTACCGTAAACTCTCCGTTAGAATAGTCTAGGCCTCTGGTATCCTTTAACCAAGTATTATAGTTTGCTTTACTTACCTGAAGCTGCAACTCGCCAAGAGCCGCCTGCCAGATTTTATCAGCTTGCATCTATATCTAATCCGTACTATATTGTATTCGTGGACGCCGGAATTTGGGCAAAAAATTCCCCCAGTGCAGGTAAAATGCAGACTTTTTAATTTAATTAGTAAGGGTTGTGACTTCTGGATCTATCTGCCTGTTTCTTCCGTGGTGCCCCCCCCGAAAAACATCCATAGATTACCACAGGGTTCTTTAGGGCTGTCAATGGTTATTTTGACATAATGGTTAAAAAACAATAAATTTTACTGTTAGGATGAAAGTTGTATTTATGGGATCGCCGCCTTTTGCCCTTCCGGCTTTGCAGTCACTTATGTCAAACAAATACGACATAAGCATGGTCTATACTCAGCCCGATAAGCGCACCGGACGTGGACAGCAGGTGATGCAGTGTGCGGTAAAGCAATTTGCTATCGAAAGCGGCCTTTCTGTCATGCAGCCGGAGACATTTAAAGAACACGGTGCAGTGGAGAAGCTATCAGCCATACAACCCGATTTAATAGTTGTGGCGGCCTATGGACAGATCTTGCCGGACGCCGTATTGCGCATCCCGAAATATAAATGTATTAATATCCACCCGTCACTGCTGCCCAAATACCGGGGACCGTCTCCCATTGCAGCGGCCATCCTCGATGGCGATGCACAAACCGGAGTCACGATTATGTTAACCGAGAAAAAAGTAGACAGCGGCCCCATTCTGGGTCAGCGATATATGGAAATTACCGGCGAGGACGATACCGAGTCTCTATCAGACAAGCTGGCCGGCCTGGGCGCACGCTTGCTGATCGATACCCTGCCTGATTGGGTTGCCGGCAGAATTCAACCCCTGGCCCAGGATGAGAGCCTGGCCAGCTATACAAGGATGGAGACCAAGGAAGACGGCCGGCTGGACTTTAACCTTCCAGCCGTACAGCTATGGCGCAAAATAAAAGCCTATCATCCGTGGCCGGGCTGCTATGCGCACTGGAACAAAACAAGGTTAAAAATTATCAAAGCTATGCCGGTGGATGACGGCGGCAAAGGCCAGATTGGTCAGATCATCGCTCTTTCTCGTATGCAGGCAGCCAGGGCTGCAGTGCAAACCGGCGACGGACTGCTTGGCCTTGTCACCATTCAGCCCGAGGGGAAACGTGAAATGGCCGCTGCCGACTTTATCGCAGGTCACCGGGATTTTATTGGAAGCTTTTTGACTTAAACCTAACCCGGAAATAAACTAGTAAAGTACAATTCAGTCTTTTTCAGGAGTTTCAAAATGTTCTTCTTCGACCCGCTTTGGTTAATAATAATGGCACCCGCCTTCATATTCATGATTTACGCACAGATGAAGGTGAGCTCCACCTACAAGAAATTTTCCAAAGTCTACAACCAGAAAGGGATGACCGGCGCACAGGCCGCATCCCAACTATTAAGGAGTAACGGACTGGGCGATGTGCCTGTTGAGACGGTCCAGGGCAAATTAACCGACCATTACGACCCGTCTAAAAGGGTGCTGAGGCTGTCGCCCGAAGTGGCCGGTACGTCTTCGGTTGCCGCCATAGGGATCGCGGCTCACGAGGTCGGACACGCCATTCAGCATAAAACCAAATATGGCATGATGGGCATCCGCTCCACATTGGTGCCCGCCGCCAACATCGGAAGCACACTGGGTTGGGTGCTGATTTTCCTGGGCGTGCTGCTGATGGGGGCATCCCGCGTGCTGGGCGGCTTCATGGCCACAGCAGGCATCGCTCTCTTTGCTATGGCGGTCCTCTTTACGCTGGTTACGCTGCCCGTAGAATTCAACGCTAGCACGCGTGCCAGGCAGATGATTAAGGAAACCGGCCTGCTGGTCGGGCCAGAGTATGACGGAGCCAGCGCCGTTCTGTCGGCGGCAGCACTTACTTATGTTGCGGCCATGCTGCAGGCGGTAGCACAGCTGCTCTACTTCGTTCTTATAGTCTTCGGCGGAAGAAGGAACTAATCCCCGGAACGCCTGATACTAGTGCTGGATTAGCAATGACCTGAGGTCAACCGGCGATATGCCGGTTGGCCTTAGTTTATTTATAATAGGTGCGGGAACCGGCGATTAGCATTAATTAAGGAATATTGATATGAGTAAGAGCAAACCTGAATTCAGCAAAGAAGAACTGGGCAATTTTGAAACTTTCAAGAGAATCATAGAGCGCCTGAGGGGGCCCGGCGGCTGCCCGTGGGACAGGAAGCAGACGCATGTTTCGCTGAAACGCTACCTGGTCGAAGAATGTTACGAAGTATTGGAAACTATTGATGAGCAGCGCATGCCCTCACTAAGTGAGGAGTTGGGTGACCTCTGGCTGCAAATCATGCTGCACACTCAGATTGCGAGGGAATCAGGCGAGTTCACCCTGGAAGACGTTTTGCGCAAGATCAATAGCAAGCTCATATACCGGCATCCTCATGTATTCGGGGATAAAAAGGCCAAAGATGCCGAAGAGGTAACGGCTACCTGGGAGGAGCTTAAAGAACGTGAGAAGCCAGGCAACTTCTCCCTGCTGGCAGGTGTCCCGCGCGAGATGCCGGCGCTTGCCTACAGTCAGTCCGTTCAGCGCCGGGCGGCCTCAGTGGGATTCGATTGGGAGAAGGTGGACGATATTATTGAGAAGTTAACGGAAGAAGTGGATGAATTGAAAAAAGCGGACGGCCAGGAGCACAAGGCCCGTGAATTCGGGGATATCTTATTAACTCTAGCCAACGTTGCCCGCCGCATGGATATCGATCTCGAGTCTGCCTTACGGCAGGCCAATGCGCGTTTCACCCGCCGTTTTCAATTTATAGAGGATGCATGCCGTGAAGCTGGCACAGACCTGAAAGGACTTACACTGGCAGAGATGGATAAACTCTGGGACGAAGCCAAGAAGGTTGTAGGATAAGACAGCTACTGGTCGGGGAGAGAGGATTCGAACCTCCGGCCTCAGCGTCCCGAACGCTGCGCGCTAACCAACTGCGCTACTCCCCGCACGAGCTAATTATTATAGTCGGCTTTAACTTTTGGGGCAACAATTGTAAACTTGTTGATTATGAAATTTTGCGTGGTCATTATGGACGGCGCGTCAGGATGGCCGTTGCCTGAGCACGGTGATAAGACCTGCCTGGAACTGGCCGCCACTCCCAATCTCGACAAAATGGCCGGAAGCGGCTATATGGGCGTGGCCCTTACGGTACCTCCGGGTATGGAACCGGGAAGTGCGCCCGCTTGCATGTCCGTTATGGGGTATGACCCCGTAAAATATTACCGCGGCAGGAGCGCAATCGAAGCCCGCAGCGCAGGAGTGCCGGTCGGGCCTGGTGAAGTAACCTTCCGCTGCAACCTGGTTACAGTAACCGAAGGCAGAATGACGAGTTACAATGCCGGCGAGATTACCACCGGGGAAGCGGCTGCCATAATAGAGTCCCTGAACGAAAAGTTGGGGTCTGAGCAGGTAGGATTCTACCCCGGGGTAAATTACCGCCATATATGTAAAATAAAGGGCGGCGAAGATACGTTGAAGGCTGTGTGTACTCCCCCGCACGATATCTCAGATAGGCCCGTGGCAGACTATCTGCCCAAGGGCGAAGGCAGCGCCTTATTGCGGGAATTAATGAAAAGATCGGAAGCCGTGCTGGCCAACCACCCGGTAAACAGGGACAGGAAGCTTGTAGGCAAACTGCCGGCCACCACTATATGGCTTTTCTGGGGCAGCGGTCAGATACCTGAGGTGCCGGCCTTCGAACAGGAATACGGACTGAAGGCTTCTTTGACTTCCGGCGTCGATTTGTTGCGGGGCCTGGCCGGTATGGCCGGCATGAAGGTCCTCAAGATTAAAGGGGTGACCGACGGCCTGGATAACGACTATAATGCGCAGGTAAAGGGAGCCCTAAGCTCATTGAAGAAAAATGACCTGACGATTATACATGTCGAAGCGCCGGACGAGATGGGACACAGGGGATCTGTCAATGATAAAGTAAAGGCCATCGAACAGATAGATTCGGCCATCATGAGCAAGCTTATAGCACGTGAGGGCGATGATTTGAGGGTACTGGTAATGCCTGACCATCCTACTCCCATTAAGATCAGGACACACTATGCTGAGCCTGTCCCCTTTCTGATCTGGGGAAAAGGGATCACCCATAATCATGGTACCAGGTTCACCGAGGGCGAAGCGGGCAAAACCGGGGTTTCCATAGAGCCCGGATACAAGATAATGTCCATTTTCACACAGAATTAAATAAAGGTACGGGTAGTAAAAGGTATGGCTATCGTAGTCCAAAAATACGGCGGCAGCTCAGTAGCGGATGCGGATAAGATCCGCAACGTGGCGCGCAAGATTTCGGAAGCCTTTAATAAAGGTAATCAGGTTGTGGCCGTAGTCTCGGCCATGGGTGATACCACGGACGACCTGATTGAACTGGCCAGTCGTATTACACCGAACCCCGAACCACGGGAAATGGACCTGCTTTTATCCACTGGCGAGATTGTGTCCAGCACGCTGCTGGCCATGGCGCTTCATGCTATGGGCTATAAGTCAGTTGCCCTGAGTGGCCCGCAGGCGGGTATCTTGACGGATTCAAGCTTCAGCCGTGCCAGGATAACGGGCATTGAGCCAAGGCGAATCATCAAAGAGTTGGATAAGGGCAATATCGTAATTGTTGCCGGCTTTCAGGGGCTGACCGCTGACAATGATATCGCCACGCTTGGTCGCGGCGGTTCCGATACCACTGCAGTGGCGTTGGCCGCCAGCCTGAAAGCCAGGATCTGCGAAATATACACGGATGTAGAGGGCGTTTACACGGCTGATCCGCGTATCGAGCCGGAAGCTGTAAAACTCGATGAGATAGGCTATGAAGAAATGCTGGAGATGGCAACTTCAGGAGCGCGGGTTATGCACCACCGGTCGGTCGAATTGGGACAGGTATATAACATGCCGATCATGGTGGCATCCAGCATGGTAGAAAAACGGGGCACTGTCATTCACGGAGGAAAAGATATGGAAGCCAGAAATAAGGTCAGAGGTATAGCTCACGATATGGACGTGGCGAAGATAACCGTTACTAATGTGCCGGACCGTCCCGGCATCGCCGCAGCCATTTTCCTTCCGTTGGCCAAAGCCGGTATCAGCGTAGATACAATCGTTCAGAATGCCGGCGCCAACAATATCACGGATCTTACCTTTACCGTAACCAGGAATGATTTGGGCAAAGCCATGGATATTATCGCGCCTGTGGCCAAAGAAATCGGCGCCAGGGAATGCCTCAGCGATTCAAAGCTGGGGAAAGTATCGATTATCGGGACGGGCATGCAAAATACGCCTGGCTATGCAGCCAAAATGTTTGAGACCCTTTTCGAACATGGCATAAACATACAGCTTATTACCACGTCGGAGATACGCATCACCTGCATAATAGCTGAAGACAAGGTAAAGGACGCTGTCCGGGCGCTACATAAAGCTTTTGAGCTCAACAAAGGCTAGAGCTGTTTATTAAACAGCAACGACTTCTTTAACGCCGGGAACTTTCTCTTTAAGAAAACGTTCGATGCCTTTTTTCAAGGTCATAGTGGACATCGGGCATCCCGCGCAGGCTCCTTTCAATTTGACGCTTACAATGCCTTCCTTCACATCGACGAGTTCGACATCGCCGCCGTCCGCCTGTAAGCTGGGCCGGATAACGTTAAGAGCTTCCTGTACTTGTTCTTTCATCAGTGTACCTTCTTGTTGACTAAATTTAAGTTACGTGGTAATTTAGCACCGCCTGAAAAGCATTGTCAAATTAACGTAACTATGAAAGTATATCAGGCAAAGGATTCATAATAAACGACTTAAATCACACCTGCCAGTGAAGGGACATTTTTACCTTGCGTTTGTTTTTGTATTATATAAAATGTTTGCACAAAACATATTAGTTGTTATGATAATAACAGAGGTTCAGATACATGCCGGAACGTGAAGAAGAGAAAGCCAGGATATGGCGTCATAAAATACAGGAAGCGATCAAGCTGGCGACGGAAAACCGCTGGCAGGAAGCTGTGGCCGCCAATGAAGGCATAATCGATGTATTCCCTACCGACGTTGATGCTTTAAACCGCCTGGGCCGGGCTCAAATGGAGCTGGGCGAATATAAAAAGGCCAAAGAAGCGTATAGCAGGGCCCTGGAGCTCTCGCCAACCAATAGCATTGCCAAGAAAAACCTTGATAGGCTGGCTTTACTAAAGGGCGTTCAGGTCTCCAAGAACGAACAACGGCGCAAATTACCCCCAAGCGCCTTTATTGCGGAAATCGGCAAGGCCGGCGTGGTTAACCTGCTGGAGCTGGCGCCCCAGGCCGTCCTGGTCAAATTGACCCCGGGTGAGCAGGTTTTCTTGAAGATCAAAGAGCAGGATGTGGCGGTTGAAAACTATAAGAATGAATTTCTGGGACTGGTTGAACCGGAACATGGACTCAGACTGGCCAAATTGATTAAGGGAGGCAACCAGTATATTGCAGCTATCGTCAGCCTGGATAATGACAGGGTGAAGGTAATAATTCGTGAAACCTTGCAGCATCCCAGCCAGACAGGTAAGCTCTCCTTCCCCATCAGGGTAACTGAAGCCTACCCGGCGCATGTTAAAGACAGCTTACTCAGGCACAGGGCGGGTGAGGATGAAGGCCTGGAAGAAGCAGATTACGGCGAATCCGAGGATACAGAGACTGTTCCTGAAGGATTTTCCATATATGAGGGATATACCGCTCCTGACGATCTGCAGCACATGAACGGCAATTTCGGAGACGAGGAGTAAATATGGAGTTAGGACTTTCGATTAAGCCGATTGGCATTGAAGAGGAGATGAAGCGCTCATACCTGGATTATGCCATGAGTGTTATCGTGTCCCGTGCTCTGCCGGATGTACGCGACGGCCTTAAACCGGTGCACCGCCGCATCCTCTATGCCATGCATGATCTCAATATGAGATATAACGCGCCGTATAAGAAAAGTGCGCGCATAGTAGGTGAGGTCTTGGGTAAATATCATCCACACGGCGACTCATCGGTCTACGATGCTATGGTCAGGATGGCGCAGGACTTTTCTATGCGATACCGCCTGGTGGACGGCCAGGGCAACTTTGGAAGCATTGACGACGACCCGCCTGCGGCTATGCGTTACACCGAGGCGCGCCTATCCAGGATCGCCGATGAGATGCTGGTTGATATCGATAAAGAGACGATTGATTTCGTTCCCAATTTCGATGACAGTCTCAAGGAGCCTTCCGTCCTGCCGTCCCGGCTTCCCAATCTGCTGGTCAATGGCTCGTCGGGAATCGCAGTCGGCATGGCTACCAATATACCGCCCCATAACCTGAGCGAGGTATGCGACGCTATACATTATTTGATAGAAAACCCGGAAGCCACGGTCGACGACCTTATGCAGTTCGTTAAAGGGCCCGATTTCCCCACGGCCGGCATTATCTGCGGTGTAGAAGGCATTAAGAATGCCTATGCCGCCGGCCAGGGCAAGGTGGTACTGCGCGCCAGGGTCGTGGAGGAATCCACCAAGGGCGGGAAAATGCAACTTGTGGTTACAGAATTGCCTTACCAGACCAATAAGGCGGAACTGGTTAAAAAGATCGCCGAGCTGGCCAGGGACAAGCGTATAGAAGGCATCAGCGACGTGCGTGATGAATCGGACAGACAGGGCATGCGGCTGGTAATAGGTTTGCGCAAAGACGCGCATCCGGCCAAGGTGCAGAATAATCTTTTTAAGAGCACTTCCATGCAGTCCGCCTTCTTCATAAACATGATCGCACTGGTGGACGGCCAGCCCAGGGTGATCAATCTCAAGGAAGCGCTGCAGTGCTACGTAGCGTTCCGCACTGAAGTAATCACACGCCGCACCAAGTTCGATTTGCAGAAGGCCAAGGAACGTGCCCATGTTTTAGAGGGCTTCAAGATCGCCCTCGATCACCTGGACCAGGTCATCAAGACTATCAGGGAATCGGATACGGCGGAATCTGCACGTGCCAACCTGATGACCGAATTTTCGCTCAGCCAGATTCAAGCGCAGGCCATACTGGACATGCAGCTGCGCAGGCTGGCTAACCTTGAACGCAAGAAGATACTGGATGAATATAAAGATATTCTCAAAACGATAGCAAACCTCGAAAACCTGCTGGCCAATCCCGAAAAGATACTGAAGCTGATTCAGGAGGATTTGCAGGAACTTAAGACCAAGTTCGGAGACAAGCGGCGAAGTGTAATCACGACAGACGAAGTCGGTCAGTTCCAGGTGCAGGACCTCATCCCGCACATGGACGTAATCGTAACCCTGAGCGAGGAGGGATATATTAAACGCATACCCGCCGACGTATTCCGCAAGCAATTACGGGGCGGCAGAGGCGTAAAGGGCATGGTTACCCGCGAGAGCGACGATGTAATGAGCTCAATGTCGGCGGATACCCACGATAACCTGCTGTTCTTCACCAACAGGGGACGTGTCTTTAAGATGAAATGCTACGAGATACCGCAGGATATTGCCAGGACAACCAAGGGCATCAATATCGTAAATCTTATCCCTATTGAGGCTAGGGAAAAGGTTACCGCCATGTTTGTGCCGGAGAAGACCGATCCCGGCCTGTTTATGCTGCTGGCGACCTCCAAGGGAATCGTGAAAAAGACCAGCCTGGATAACTTCAAGGACGTCCGCCGTAGCGGCCTGATCGCCATGAAGTTGCGTCCGGATGAGGAGTTGATCGGTGTGGACGTCGTAGCGAATTCCGATAAGGTCATGCTGGTCAGCCGCAATGGGCAGGCCGTTAAGTTTCAGGTTGAGCCACTGCGCAACGCTTCGCGCACCAGCGGAGGCGTGCGCGGCATTAACCTCAATAAGGGTGACCTAGTGGTCAGCATGGGGATGGTACAGCCGGCTGCCGACCTGATAACAGTTACTGAAAACGGCTACGGCAAGCGCACCAAAGTTGATAAATTCCCGCTGCACGGCAGGGGTGGGAAGGGTGTGATGGCGCACCGCGTTAACGATAAGACCGGCAAAGTCATCGCCGCCAAGTTTGTTCCGCGGGGATACGAGCTGTTTATAACCACCGCCAATGGCGTCCAGCTCAGGATTAATGTAAATGCCGAGAAAGAAACCAGGCAGGATGAAGGAAAGAAGAAAAGACGCGAGGGCGTGCCGGTGAAGGGCAGGATAACCCAGGGTGTCATGCTTTCCAGACTCGATGAGGGCGACAGAGTGGTCTCGATTGCGCTGGTAGAGACGGAGAACGCGGAAGAACAGGCTGCCAAAGAGACCAGGGCTGTTGCCAAGGTGCCTCCCAAGCCCCTGGTTACAGGACAGTCCGAACTACCCTTTGCAGCGTAACCGGGTATTTATGACGGCGAAGGTACTGCCAGGTAAAATCGGGACTCCGGCAAATCCGGTTGGGATTAAAAGATGAAGCTTGTTTTCATTCATGGGTCGGGTGCTGTGGGTGCCGTCTGGTATTTCCAAAAGCAGCATTTTGTCGATGCGGATACCCTTGACCTGCCCGGTCATCCTGAGGGAAGCCTGTGCACAAGCGTCGAGGAATATGTTGACTGGCTTCACGGTTATTTTCAGGAAAGGGCATATAAGGACGTAGTATTGGCCGGGCACTCGCTGGGCGGGGGCATTGTCCTCATGCATGCGCTCAAATATTCCCGGGACCTTAAAGGCATAATCTCGGTTGCGTCCGGGGCCAGGCTGAGGGTTTTACCTTCAATCTTGGATTTCCTCAGGAATAAACTGGATGACACACAGGGATGGATGAATGAGATGATCATTCCCCTGCACTCGACCGTGGACGAAAACCTGCAAAAGATATTGCTGCCAAAGCTAAGAGATGTCGGCCCCGCGGTCCAGCTTAACGATTTTTTGTGCTGTGATAAATTTGACATTATGGATAGGTTGGGCGAGATAAAATTGCCGGCGCTGGCCATAGTCGGCGATAAAGATAATATGACCCCGCCCAAATATACTCAATACCTGGCGGCTCACCTGCCGGAGTGCAGGATGTCAATTATCGAGGACGCCGGCCATCTTGTTTTCATGGAAAAACCGGATCAGGTCAACAACACTATCGAAGGATTTTTAAAACAGATTGCTACTTAGGTTGAAGAAATTATGATGAAAGGATCGTTTCGCCTGGCCCGAGTGGCGGGAATCGATATCGGGATTCACTATACGTGGATTCTGATATTCGTCCTCGTAACCTGGTCGCTGGCAGTATATTTCCCAGTACAATATCCGGGCTGGACCACTTTGATCTACTGGGTGACGGCCGTGGTTGCATCTCTGCTGCTGTTCGTTTCGGTGCTGCTGCACGAGCTCGCGCACTCGCTGGTCGCTAAATCACGCGGTTTGCCTGTTAAGAGTATCACTCTGTTCCTGCTGGGCGGTGTTAGCAACTTGGAGAGTGAGCCCGAAAAGCCCGGGGTAGAGTTTGCTGTGGCCATCGTTGGGCCCCTGTGCAGCGTTGCCCTGGCAGGAATATTCTGGGTCGTCGATTTCCTGGGCTGGGCTCCCGTCGGACCGGTGAAAGCTACGACAGATTACCTTGTGACCATAAATATCTTGTTGGCCGCCTTTAATATATTACCCGGTTTCCCGCTTGACGGCGGCCGTGTGTTGCGTTCCATCATCTGGGGCGCCACCAACAATTTAAAGCAGGCAACCAATATTGCCTCTACCGTAGGTCAGGTATTCGGCTGGTTGATGATAGCAGGCGGCATATTTATGGCTCTAACGGGCAACCTGATAAGCGGTATCTGGCTGGCCTTTATTGGATGGTTCCTAAATGGCTCAGCCGAGGCCTCCAGGCGAGAATTGGAAATGCGTACGATGTGGCTTAACGTAAGGGTATCCACCGTGATGAATGAAAGAATGGAGACTGTGGGCCCCAACTTGCCAATTGAAACGCTGGTTAACGAGGTTTATATAAAGAAAGGCATACGCGTCGTCCCCGTGTCGGTGGAAGGACGCCTGCAGGGCATAGTCACTCTGTCCGATGTAAAGAAGGTGCCGGCTAATGAATGGCGGAACACACCCGTTTCTGCAGTCATGGCCCGAATGCCGCTCCAAACCATCAAGCCGGATGATAATATGAGTGTTGCCGTGCAAATGATGGCCGAACACGGGCTCAATCAGCTTCCGGTGATCGTGGGGGACACGATTGTTGGCATGTTATGCCGGGCTGATATCATTAGATATGTCCAGGTGCATTATGAACTGGGGAAACGGTAGGCCTATTTAATGTGTGGTTTTCTTATGGTGAGCACCGGGCAGGAAGCCTGGCGAACAATTTGCTCTGTGGTTGAGCCGGATATGAATCTGCGCCAGCCGGACAGTCCGTGCGTGGCTATCACAATCATACCCGCCGCTTTTTCGCTCGCATAGCGCAGGACTTCTCCTGCGGCGTTTCCTATCAAGACCTGCGTGACGATGTTAGACCCGCCGTTAAGCTTTTCATCGACGAGCGCCTTGAGGGATTTATTGGCCTGCATTTCAAGCTCCTGTTGATAGGAGGCCACGTTGAAGCTGGCGGACTCAACACCTATGGGGGCTTCAACTATCGGCACCAGGGGTACCACATTAACAATATGCAGGGTTGCTTTAAAATGAGCAGCAAGTTCTTCGGCAACCTTAAGAGCCTCGAAAGAAGGTTCACTGAAATCGGTTGGGCAGACGATGTTTTTAATTGGCAGCATTTCTAAGTTCCCCTACCGCAGAAGACTTTTACGCAAATTGAACCGTCACCAGTACCGCCGTAAGCCTCCGTCTGCAGTTATCATGTTACTTCAATGATTATATTTACATCACCTTACCAGGGTTGTCAAGAGGTTGCCGTATATATTTTTTGACTTCGCTGATGTATAATCGAAGAAATATAGCAGGTTTAAACGCATATAAATGCAACAGAGTTTTCTCTGTCCGCGTTGCAACAGTTCATCCTATCTGGGACAGCGTTTTTGCGGCTATTGCGACCTTGCCTTCCTCTACACCTGCCCGGTATGTGGATACGAGATAATACCCGGTTGTAGTTTCTGCGGCAGTTGCGGCACTAAAGTCGAGTGGGTGGAAAGTACGACGCAACCGGCCGCTCCCACGCCCCCTCCTCCACCTCCATCCACTGAATTCAGGCCTCAAGCACCGGCCGTTGAAGCCCAGACTGCTCCCAGCGAGCCGACGCCCAGGGAAAGAGCGGAGGCGCACCAGGAGAGGAGCTTCACTTTACTTAAGGACGGCCACTATACCCTGGCCATAGAAGAGCTCACTAAGGCCATTGAATTCGATCCCAGCAAGGCCATCGTTTATCTGATGAGGGGAGGCGCTTATTATAGGAAGGGCGACCACGACCTGGCCTTGCCCGACCTGGATAAAGCTATTGAGCTCGATCCGGATATCGCCGCTGCCTATTATAACCGGGGCAGTATCTATTACTACAAAAAAATGTTTGATAAAGCCATCTCTGATTTCTCGCATGCCCTGGCCCTCGATGACAGTGACCCCGGCGCATATCACAATCGCGGCTGTGCCTACATTATGAAAGGACAATATGATAAGGCCATCGTCGACATTACGCGGTCGATCGAGCTTGATCCCAGTGACCCACGCGTTTACAGCAGCAGGGGCAGGGCCTATATCGGAAATCAGCAAAGGGAGCAAGCTGTCAAAGATTTCCGTAAGGCGATAAGTATGACCTCCGATCCTGCCGAGATTAGCAAAGCTAAGGAAGTGTTGCGCGAGTTGGGCGAGCAGTAGTTTACGGTCCGTGGGGAATTCCGGCCTCAGGAATTATCCGTATTACAGGCGTCGCCGCTCTCGCCACCCTCGATCAGAGTAGCCTCGCCCTCTATGGGCTCCAATTCCTCCAAACCTCGCTCCTTCCTGATATCGTCGATCTTTTTGAGCGGCCGTTCAAGCTTATTCCTGCGGGTGGTAACAAGGCTGTCGTATTCCTTTTGAGCGTCGGACAGCCTCTTGCCCATTTTGTCCATGCTGTCAACGTAGCTCTGCCACTGTATAAGGAATAATTTGACCTGCTGGATGATCTCGTCGATAGCCTTCTCGGTCTTAAAGGTCCTGACAGTCTGGTTGATCAGAGCCAGGACCGCGTACAGTGTAACTGGGGAGCAAGGCACCGCTTTGTTCTGCAGGGCATAGTCCAGAAAAGAAGGATCATTTTCGTTGATAAACCGGTAGACCTGCTCGTTGGGGATCAGGACCAGGACATAGTCCACGGTTTCGGGATTGATATAGTTACGATTGCTAACTTCTTTGATCCGCTGACGGACATCCTTGAGGAAATCGTCCTTAAAGGCCTCGCGGTCAGTGTCAGAATCGGTGTCGATATATTTCTTATAGTTGTCCCAGGGGAATTTTACATCCATGTTCAATTTCAACTTGTTGGGCATCATGAATGTGTAGTCCGGCCTGTTGCCCGCGGAATCGGTGGCCTGCTGTTTGAGGTAGTTGATGCCTTCTACAAAGCCGATTTTCTGTAAGATATCATCGGCCATCCGTTCACCCCACTGTCCCCTCACCTTGGCATTGCCCAGCGCCAGTTGCAGCTTACCGGTAGTCTCCTGAAGCTTCAGGGTTTGCTCGGATGCCGACTGCAGCTGCTGTGCAAGCTGCCCGAATACCTGTGCCCGGTCCTTTTCAAGACTGGTTACCAGCTCCTCAACGCTTTTGAGGTTGTCTCTCACCTCTTTGATGGACTGGTCTATGAGTTGTTTCTTGGTATCGAGGTTCTTTTCACCGAGTTCCGTGTTCTTGGAAATGACCTGGTCAGACATATTAACCAAATGCTGGACGGAGGCCTGCATGGCCGTATCCGTAAATGCGGCCATGTTCTTCTGTATTTCGCCGGTCATAGCCAGCATATCCTGTTTATAATAAGGCTTATAAAGGCGAGTCACGATAAAAGTTATGACAATACCCAGGATAAGTCCGACCAGGAATATCAGCCCGTAGATCACCAAATCGCTCATTTATTCACCGCCTTGTAAATTAATTGAAGACTTCTCAGCAGCATAACATTATTATAGCCACGGAATCATGTTTCCAGGGAGATTTTTATCTATGCCCAGGGAGTTCCCGATCTTATACAGGGCAACCCCCAGTACCAGGAGTGCTAAAGCAAAGATTACTTGAGCAACGAGCAGGCTCACTCCCCACCACAACCAGGTGCGCTGAATCTTTTGGAAGTGTTCGATACTTTCCCATTTCTTTCGCTGCCAGGCCCATTCATTGCCACGGATGCCCAGGATGATACCCATTACAAGCCCGATGACCCAGCCGATCCAGGGTATAAGGCTACCCAAGGCGATAAGAGATATCCAAACGTTATTGCCGATCCCCCAGACCCAGGTTAGCAGGAACCCGCCCCAATTCCAGCCCCTTATTTCAGCAGGCACGGGCGTGTTGGGCCCCATGCCTGAATTATTGGAAGTGGCCGCAGGTTGTCCGGGCCAGGCGCCTGTTTTTAAGCGGGTCTGCAGGCACGTGTTGCAATACTGGCGGCCGCCTATGGATACCTTGCATTCCGGGCAGACAAACCTGCCGCAACTGCTGCAAGCTGCCACGGCATCGCGGTCGGTGTGTACAGCACATTTCATTACGAACGTTCTCCCGAATTTAAAACTATAGTTAGGCCTGTCATCTTAATACCAAGTGGTCCCCTGTTGTTGCATGGCCAGAACCAACAGGATCACTATTATAACGGCAATGATTACAATGAAAACTGTCGTAGCAATGGTCAAGCCCCAGCCCCACATTGTCCAGATATGCTGCACTCTTTTAAAGTGCTCCACGCTCTCCCACCTCTTGTTTTGCCAGGCCCATTCGTTTCCTTTGAAGGCCAGTAAAAGTGGAATTACGGTCCAACCCAAAAAAGGTATAAAGAACAGGAAGGACCACCATACGTTGTTGCCTATGCCCCATATCCATGTCAGCAGGAATCCGCCCCAATTCCATTCCCCCAGCCCGGCGGGAACAGTCGCTTTGCTGCCCATGCCTGAAGTATTTTCAATTGCTGCCGCCTGGCCTATAGCAGGTGTCCCTGCCGCCACCTTTTTCTCGATGCAGGAGTTGCAGAAAATCCTCCCTTCGTATTCAGCCTTACATTCAGGGCAGACGGCGCTGCTGCATTCAACACATACACCTACCGCCTCGCGGTCGAGGTGGTAGTTACATTGCAAGGGGCACCTCCTTCTGTCGGGTCCGTAGCTGCAAATTAAGTATCAAATACAGTATATTCAAGCAGGCCGAATAAATCTACCCTTACAGCCGAAATTATGTATTACCCGGGGACATTCCATTGGAAGGCGGTAACAGTCTTATCTGGCCGTTGCCCAATTCGTTCGCGGGTAATATACTAATCGCATACCAAAGGATCATGGCCAAAGATGAATATCGGTGTAATCTCAGACACACACGTTAGGCATTTTGCCGAGTTACCCCCAAACCTTATTCGAGCCCTATCAGGGGTTGACCTGATCATCCACGCCGGGGATATCGTAGCGCTGGATGTAATCAGGGGACTAGAAAACCTGGCGCCCGTCAAGGGTGTTTATGGCAATATGGACCTGCCGGAGATACGCACTATTTTCCCGCAGAAAGAGGTGCTTGATATCGAGGGCAAAAAGATTGCTATCATACACGGCAGCGGCGGACCGTGGGATCTGGCGCAACGCGTGGGCGAGCAGTTCACCGATGTAGATGTCATCATATTCGGCCACAGCCATAGGGCTTTCAATAAGATTGTGGGTCGTATCCTGTTTTTCAATCCGGGCAGGGCCAGCGATTCCTACGGGATACTGGAGATAGGCGAGGAAATAAGCGGAACGATACACCAGGACTATCAGTAGGTATTAACATGCCGGGAAATTGGGAGAAATATAAGGTCTTCGATCATCCTGATATCCAGCGCTTCCTTTTTTACCCGCGGCGGGACGAGTTTAAGGCCGTCGACTCCGAAACTGTTCTGAACCTGGACCTGTTGGTAGATGACAATATAAAAATATCTTGCAGCCTATTTTTTGTAAATAAAACGGATCCATGCATTCTGTTCTTTCATGGGAATGGTGAACTGGCGGCAGAATACTTTGATATCGGCTCTGCCTTTAACCATAACGGCATTAGCCTTTTTGTGGCGGATTACCGGGGTTACGGCAGGAGCGGCGGCAAACCATCGGTCAGCAGCATGATAAAGGATTGCCATGGGGTGTCTGAGGGCTTCAGGGAAACGTTAATAAATCGCGGGTTCACGGGCAGCCACTTTATCATGGGCCGTTCGTTGGGAAGTGCTTCTGCCATAGAACTGGCCGCCAGCTGCCCGGACCAGTTCAAGGGCATTATCCTGGAGAGCGGTTTTTGCGATGTTACGGATTTATTGGCAAGGATGGGTATTGAGCTGCAGCCGGAACAGAGTGATTTTGTATCGCCCGGATTGGAAAGCGTTACGAAAATCTCCATGCCCATCCTGGTTATCCACGGCCAGTACGACTCCATAATACCCCTGGCGGAGGGTGAAAAGATCTATCGCAATGCGGGCTCAAGGGATAAAAAGATGCTGGTTATCCCGGGTGCTGACCATAACACCATTTTCGCTGAAGGCATGGAATTATACTTGAAAGAGTTGTCGGACTTCGTAGACAGGCTAAAATAGGCAAAAAGAAAGCCCCCTCCGAAAAGAGGGGGCTTGATATAATCCAGGCTCTATTTCTCGGCTTTCTCTTCCACAGCCTCTTCCCCTTCCTTTTCCTCGCCAACAACTTCTTCACCCTCGGCAGCAACCGCCACTGCCGGCACTTCCTCAACCACCTTGCGCATCTCTGCGACCTTGATAACCATCTGGTCGGGGTCGGTGAGAACGGTAATTTTGCCGCCAACTTTTATGTCTTTAACGTGAAGTGCCTGTTCGGCTTCGGCCAAACCCGAAATATCAACCTCGATATTATGTGGCAAATCATCGGGCAAGGCTTCGATCTGTAAAGAAGTAAGCGAGTGCAGAAGGGAAACGTTCTTAAGCTTCATAGCGGGTGCTTCGCCGATAAATACCAGGGGGACCTCAGCCTTCAATTTCTCGGTCATCCTTACCTGGTAGAAGTCTACATGGATGGGGTCGCCGGTAAGGGGATTGCGCTGCACATCCCGGATGAGCACTTTTGCCGGCGATTCGGCGCCGTCCATCTTGATCGAGATAAGGTCGGTTCCGCCGGCCCTTGATAGCAAGTGGCTTAAGCCGCGAACGTCTACCTGGACGGGCATGGATTCCATCCCGTAGCCGTATATGTTGCACGGTATCAGGCCGCCCCTGCGGAGAAATCTGACTTTCTTACCTTTTATTTCCCTTTTTAATACTTCAAGCTCGAGTCTTCTCATTGCATTTCTCCAGAGTTAGTAACAAAGCATAAAGGTTATCCTGTTTGAGACGTAAAGTCAAATTTAATCAGCTTTTTAACAACTGTGCCCTGGCCCTGCATGAAGGCTGTTTTCCCTGCATGCCGCAAAGGTTGCAGTCAGCGTAGCGGCAATCTGATGTCAAATCTCCCGTAGATATTTTATGCTGTTCGGCTTTCAAGAAAGCTGTGCTAACGCCGGACGATATATGTTGCCAGGGCATAATCTCATCAGAGTCACGCCTGCGATGGGCATAAAAGGAAGGATCTATTCCACATTCGGAGAATGACTGCTTCCACTTATCGAAGTCTAAGAATTCGCTCCAGGTATCCAGCCTGCACCCCTTTTTCCAGGCTGTATATATGACAGCCCCCAGTCGGCTGTCGCCCCTTGACAGAGTGGCTTCTAAAAGGCTGGTCCTGGTATCGTGCCAGGAAAGCTGAACGCCGCTACGGCGCAACCGGGCCTGCAGAATTAGATGCTTTTTATTTAGCAGGTCTTCAGACTCCTGGGCTTCCCACTGGCAGGGCGTATGCGGCTTGGGGATAAATGACGAAACGGAGATCCTGACCCTGGGAGGTCTTCCACGGATGCCTTTTCCCAGCTTGCCCACCGACTCCACCAGGTCGGCTATAGCTACAATGTCATCCAGGGTCTCGGTAGGCAGCCCTATCATGAAATACAGCTTCAAGTTCATCCAGTTTTTTTCAAAGGCTGAGGCAAAGGCCTCCATCATGGATTCCTGGGGAATCCACTTGTTGATGGCTTTCCTCAAACGATCGCTGCCGGCTTCGGGGGCGAAAGTCAGGGTAGTTTTACGGCCCGCCGGTAACGAGTCGATGAGCTCAATGGAGGATTTATCCAGCCTGAGACTGGGCAGGGATAAGCTAATTCCGTCACCTGAGTATTTATGCGTGATGCTATTCACGAGATGATTTATGTTGCTGTAATCGCCGGAGCTTAAGGATACGAGGGAAAATGTATTATAACCACAGTTATGCGCAAGGCACTCGATGGCGTCAAGGATCTCATTTTCCGGCAGCTCCCTGACAGGGCGGTAGAGAACGCCAGCCTGGCAGAAGCGGCAGCCACGGCTGCATCCGCGCTGGATCTCTACTGCTCCTCGATCATGTATAACTTCTATAAAGGGTACCACCGGCCTGGATACCGGCCTGAGCTGCCTGGCTACCGATCGTTCGATGACAGGTGGCGCATTAATATGGATAGGCGCCAGGGAAGAGATCGTGCCGTCAACCTTATAGGACGTCTTATAGAAACGCGGCACATAAACCCCAGGCAATTCAGCCAGCCGTCGCAGCAACTCGTCACGGTCCGTTCCATAAGTTTGATAAGCGTCTGTCAGGCTTAATACGGCATCTTCGGCTTCACCGATGAAAAAGATGTCGATAAAGTCGGACATCGGCTCCGGATTCATAGCACAACTTCCTCCGGCTACTATAAGCGGGTGCCGGCCGCTCCTATCGCGGCTGAATACTGGAAGACCTGCCAGGTCGAGCATGTTCAGTACAGTAGTGCAACTAAGCTCGTAGCCCATAGAAAATCCTATGATGTCGAACTCCTGCAGAGGGCGACGGGTCTCAAGGCTGTAAAGGGGCAAACCCTGCAGGCGAAGTTGCTCTTCCATGTCAGGCCAGGGAGCATAAACCCTCTCCGCCAGTACTCCATTTGCGTTGTTTAATATCTCGTAAAGAATTGGGATCGCCATATTTGACATGCCAACTTCGTAGATATCGGGGAAGGCCAGCGCCACATGTACCCGAACGTCGCCCCAGTCTTTAGGCATAGAGTTCCATTCACCGCCTATGTACCTGGCCGGTTTCACGACGTTGCGTAAGAATGCATCATGGGTATTAGTTGGCATAATAGACCGGTTCAATTATAGCTGTCGCTTCAGGCATGCACAAAACATTCAAAAAATTGGGCTATTAATCTCACGTTTTTTGGCCGGAAGTCGTTGACACACGATCGCTTAAAAGAGTATAAAATAATGTAGTATCCAAAACCGATCGATTTTTTAATTTTGGCGGGGACAGGGACATGGTGCGGAAAAGTAATAAGAAGGATAGTAAGAAATCCAAATCAAAGGCTCCTGCCCCCCACAGGTCTCCCCCAAAAGCAAGAGGCCAAAAGCATCGACGGACGAAAAGGGCCGGAGTAAATCCGCTCAACTGCCGTCAGCCAACGGGCTGATTGATTTGTTGGGCATATTTCTCAGCTTCAGCAAGTGTTCCTGAATATTATTTTAAACGCAGAGTATTTTATGTACCGGACCAACAGGAGGGGAACTCTCATTGTAAATACAAAACTTGTCGATGGGAAGGTAATCGTGGTTATTGCAGATGACGGACCCGGCATAGCGCCCGAGGCCATAAGCCGTATCTTCGACCCGTTTTATACTACCAAAGAAGTTGGAGAAGGGACGGGGCTGGGCCTCAGCATATGCCATGGCATTGTGATGGAACACGGGGGAACGATCTTGGCAGAAAGTGTGCCGGGGCAGGGGGCGACCTTGACCATCGAGTTGCCGGTAAGGTAAATTGGGTATTGGCCCCATTGTGTCCATTGTTGACAGGAATCTAAACCCTATGATAACATTTTCATTTGTTGCAAACTTGCGCTAATATTTATTGGTTTTAGCGCTTCGTTTGCAGGACCTGGATATTAAATAAGCCGGCTGGTTGACCCGGGATGTGGGCCAGATCGGGGAGAAGTCCGGGAGCAACTGGGTGGCTTTTTAATTTGCCGAAAAATAGAGAGTAAAACTGAAGGAATAGAATAGTATGCCGACGATAAACCAACTGGTAAGAAAGGGACGCCACAGAATAGGCAGGAAGACCAAAGCTCCTGCGCTGCAGGTCATATATAACTCGCTGAAAAACCGCAGCAGGAAAGGCGTCTGCTCACCCCAGAAACGCGGCGTATGTGTGCAGGTCAAAACTATGACCCCCAAAAAGCCTAACTCGGCTCTGCGCAAGATCGCCCGTGTCAGGCTGACCAATCACATTGAGGTCACGGCCTACATTCCGGGCGAAGGCCATAACCTTCAGGAACACTCTGTAGTACTTATCCGCGGAGGCAGGGTTAAAGACCTGCCCGGTGTCCGCTATCATATTATCAGGGGCACACTCGATGCTGCGGGAGTAGATAAGCGCAGGCAGGGCCGCAGTAAATACGGCGCCAAACGTGCAAAGGCAGCTACTGTCGCCGCAAGCTAATTATAACGGGGAGATGATATGTCAAGGCGAGCCAAATTTGTCAACAAAATAGTCAGCCCGGATCCCAAATATGGGAGCCCGGTTGTTGCGCGGTTTATTAATAAAATAATGTATAAGGGCAAAAAGGCCACAGCCCAGGGTATTGTTTATGATGCTTTCGATCGGATCAACAAGCAGATGAAGAGCGACCCGTTGGGCGTGTTTGAGCAGGCCATGAAAAATACGGCGCCCATGCTTCAGGTCAAATCGAGGCGCGTTGGCGGTGCCACATATCAGGTCCCAATCGAGGTTACACCGGAGCGTGGTGAATTCCTTGCTACAAAGTGGATTATAACCTTTGCCCGGGATCGCAGCGGAAGGTCGATGGCTGAGAAGCTGGCCGCAGAGTTGATGGATGCTGCGCAGGGTCAGGGTAACTCCATTAAAAAGAAGCAGGATACGCACAAGATGGCTGAGGCCAACAAGGCGTTCGCACATTACAGATGGTAACTTCAGGAATCAGGGAATCCCGGCCTAAATCCGGCCAGGGTGCTAAAACAATGACAAGATCATTTCCGCTTGATAAAGTTCGGAATATAGGTATTATCGCACATATCGATGCCGGCAAGACCACTACAACCGAACGTATTTTATTCTATACCGGCAGGACCTATAAAGTCGGTGAAGTGCATGATGGCACGGCCGTCATGGACTGGATGGTTCAGGAAAGGGAACGAGGCATCACCATAACCTCCGCTGCAACTACATGCCACTGGCGGGAGCACCGCATAAACATTATTGATACGCCGGGCCACGTTGATTTTACGGCTGAAGTTGAGCGCAGCCTGCGCGTCCTCGATGGTGGAGTGGTTGTCCTGGATGCGGTAGCGGGTGTCGAAGCACAGTCCGAGACTGTATGGCGCCAGGCCGACAAATACGGTGTTCCGCGTATATGTTTCATTAATAAAATGGATAGGGTGGGCGCCGACTATCTGCGCACTATCGAGATGATAGAGGAGAGGCTCAAGGCCAGAACGGTTTCCATACAGCTTCCGATCGGGAGAGAGAGTGCGTTTATCGGGGTGGTGGACCTGGTTGCCGACAAAGCCTGGACGTTCCCCGATGAAGTTACCGAGGAACCGCAGGAAATGCAGGTTCCTGACGATTTAAAAGAGGAAGCAGCCAAAGAAAGGCACAAAATGATAGAGAAGCTGGCGGAAAACGATGACCAGCTTATGCTTAAATATGTAGATAACCAGGATATCGATATAGAGGACATAAAAGCTGCCATCAGGCGGCTGACAGTTGCCAATAGGATAGTTCCTATTGTGTGCGGCACTGCCTTGAGAAACAAAGGAATTCAATTAGTGCTGGATGCCGTTGTCGATTATCTTCCGTCCCCTTTAAACAAACCGCCTTTGAAGGCGATCGATACCGTTAGCGGACAGGAAGTTGCCCGTCCGGCCAGTGATGACGCGCCGTTCAGTGCCCTGGCATTTAAAGTTGTATCAGATCCCTTCGTAGGCAGGCTGGTCTATTTCAGGGTGTATTCAGGCCGTGTGAAAGTGGGCACCCAGATTTACAATGCCAGCAGGGATACCAAAGAACGACTGGGCAGGCTGCTGCTGATGCACGCTAACAAGCGTGAGGAAATCGATGAAGTCGATACCGGTAGCATAGCGGCCACACTCGGTTTGAAGAACACCTTTACAGGGGATACCCTCTGCGAGGCGGGCCAATCCATACTCCTGGAAGATATTAAGTTCCCTGAGCCGGTTATATCCATGGCGGTTGAGCCCAAGAGCAAGGCTGACCAGGATAAGTTGGGCGATGCGCTTGGCAGGCTGTCGGAAGAGGACCCGACCTTTAAAGTACGTTCTAACGAAGAAACAGGACAAACCATTATATCCGGCATGGGCGAACTGCATCTTGAGGTCTTGATCGACCGTATGATGAGGGAATTCGGCGTGCAGGTGCGCGTTGGCAAACCCCAGGTTGCCTATAAAGAGACTGTCACCCTAGCTGTTGAAGCGGAAGGCCGCTTTATTCGGCAGACCGGCGGCCACGGACAATACGGCCACTGCTGGTTAAGAATCGAGCCCGGCGAGCGGAACAGTGGATTTAAATTTGTTAATGGGGTTCGCGGTGGAGATATATCCAGGCAGTATATCCCTGCTATTGAAGCTGGTGTACGTGAAGCGCTGGATAGCGGTGGACTAAGCGGATACCCGTTGGTTGATGTCACGGTAACGGTTTTCGATGGTAGTGAACACGAGGTAGACTCATCGGAAATGGCCTTTAAGATGGCCGGATCTATGGCCCTCAAAGCGGGTGTGGCCAAGGCCAAACCGGTAGTGCTTGAGCCGATCATGCGGCTGGAAGCGGTGACACCTGCCTCCTTTATGGGCGATGTGATAGGCGATATCAATTCCAGGCGGGGCCACATCGAAGGAATCGAGACCCACGGCGAAACATGTGTTATCCACTGCTTTGTGCCGCTGGCAGAATCATTCGGTTATACAACAGCATTAAGGTCGCTTACTCAGGGCAGAGCCACGTCTTCGATGGAATTCGATCATTATAGCGAAGTGCCGGCCAGTATACTTGAGGAAATGTTAGCTAAATCAAAGGGTAGGTAAATGACCAAGCAGAAGATAAGAATTAAATTGAGGGGTTATGATCATAGGTTGGTGGACCAATCTGCCGGTCAGATCATTGAAACAGCCATCAAATCCGGCGCAGAGGTTATTGGGCCGGTGCCGCTTCCGACCAGGATAGAGAAGTTCTGTGTAATACGGTCGCCTCACATCGACAAGGATTCACGGGAGCAATTTGAAATACGGACTCATAAAAGGCTGATTGATATCGTGGGTCCGACCAGCAAGACTATTGACGCCTTGACGCAGTTGCAGTTGCCGTCAGGTGTAGAAATCGATATCAGATTATAGGAATTGAAGATATGGCTGGCTTACTTGGTAAAAAAATTGGCATGACGCAGCTTTACAGGGAAAACCTGGAGATAGCCGTTACGGCTATTGAGGCCGGGCCATGCTGTGTCACGCAGGTTAAAACGGTCGAAAAGGACAAATATAATGCGGTGCAGCTTGGCTTTGGCGAGTCCAAGAAACTGACCAAAGCTGAAAAAGGCCACCTGAAAGAGAACGGCGCTTATAGATATCTTCGTGAGCTGCGAACCGATGATGTTAAGGATTACCAGGTCGGGCAAAAGATAGATGTGACCATATTTAAGCCTGGCGATATCGTCCAGGTTGAGGGAATCTCCAAGGGAAAAGGGTTCGCCGGCGGAGTGAAAAGGTATCATTTCCGGGGCGGGCCTAAGACCCACGGTCAATCGGACAGGCACCGCGCTCCCGGTTCAGTCGGGTCTACAACCACACCGGGCCGTGTATTCAAGGGCCTGCGAATGGCAGGACATATGGGCGACCGCAAAGTGACGGTACGCAATCTCGAAGTGGTTGAGGTCGACCAGGCTAAAAATATAGTTTTACTCAAAGGCGCAATACCGGGCGGCAAAAACGGATTAGTGTTAATAGAGAGCGCCTCTTAAGGGCTATTGTGATGGATTTAGAGGTAATTAACTTAAAAAGTAAAAAGGCTGGCAAAATCAGCGTAAGTGATTACGTATTTGGCCAGACAGTGAACGAAGCGGTAGTTCACCAGGCGCTGTTGGCGCAGCTTGCCAATCGCAGGCAGGGCACTGCCGATTCTCAGACCCGGTCCTCCGTGAGCAGAAGCACCAAGAAAATGTACGCCCAGAAACATACCGGCAGAGCAAGGCGGGGCAGTGCCACCTCCCCCCTCTTGAAGGGAGGCGGTGTTGTCTTCGGGCCGCACCCGCGCAGCTATCGGCAGGCCATGCCTAAGAAGATGCGAAGGCTGGCTTTGAGAAGCGTGCTTTCAGGCAAGGTGCGCGACGGCGAATTGAAGATTCTGGATAAGCTGGAGATCAGTGAGCCAAAGACCAAGCTGGTCGATGAGATACTCGATCGCCTGGGCGTTGAAAGCACCGCCATTATAGGGGTGGCGCTGGGCAACGATTATATTACTATGGCAAGCTCCAATATCCCGGGAGTAAAAACCACCATGGTCTCAATGCTCAACGTTGCCGACCTGCTTTCCTATAAGATTCTGATCCTGGATGTCGATGCGATAAGGCGCATTGAGGAGATCTGGGATAAGAAGGAATCGGATAAACAGGAACAGAAGGCAGCATAGATTTCTAAGAGGGTTAATGTAAGTTTATGGATATATATGAAGTGCTTCGCAGGCCGCTCGTAACTGAAAAGAGCACCCGCCTCTCCGAGGGTGGCAAATATGTCTTCGAAGTAAATAAAAGGGCTACCAAATACGAGGTAAAGAAGGCAGTGGAGAAGGCTTTTAAAGTGGGCGTGGTAAACGTCAATGTCGTATATGTGCCTGGCGAAACGAAGAAAATGGGCAAGCGACAGGTGACCAGCCCGCGCTGGAAAAAAGCAATAGTAACACTCAAAGAAGGCGACAAAATACAGCTCTTTGAGGGAGTATAAGATAACAGGAGTAGAAATTGGGTTCTGTTATAAAGAAACGCAAAAAGAAGATGGCGAAGCATAAGCATCGTAAGCTCTTGAGAAAGAACCGATGGCAAAGACGTCATCCGTAAAAAGCTAGGAGTAGTTAGAGTTGGCTTTAAAGATATTTCGCCCTACATCTCCCGGCCGTCGCGGAATGGTAAAGATATCCTTTGATGATATTACCAAGACCGAGCCGGAAAAGTCGCTGCTGGTTCCTCAGAAGAAGAAAGCCGGAAGGAATAGCAGGGGCGTTATTACCACACGCCATAGAGGCGGTGGCGCCAAACGCAGGACCCGTATTATAGATTTTAAACGCGATAAGCTCGGCATTCCCGGTAAGGTGGCTGCAATCGAGTATGATCCCGGCCGCTCCGCCCGTATAGCACTGATTTTCTACGCCGATGGCGAGAAGCGCTACATATTGTGCCCACTGGGATTGGGTGTCGGAGATAATGTAATGACGGGGGTGGATGCCGAGATCAAGCCCGGTAACAATTTGCCGCTGGCAAATATCCCCTCAGGCACCATGATACATAACTTGGAGTTCGAACCCAATAAGGGAGGGCAGATAGTCAGGAGCGCTGGCACGTCCGCCCAGTTGCTCGGTCGCGAAGATAAATATGCAACGGTACGTTTACCCTCCGGCGAGGTCAGGCGGTTTATGATCGAGTGCCGTGCTACTATCGGCCAGGTGGGAAACCTGGACCACCAGAATGTTAAATCAGGCAAAGCAGGTCGAATACGGCTGCTGGGACGGCGGCCCAAGGTCAGAGGCTCGGCTATGAGCCCGCGTGACCATCCGCATGGCGGCGGTGAAGGCAGAGCGCCGCGCGGCATGGCCCCCAAAACGCCTCAGGGTAAGCCGGCGTTGGGCCATAGGACCCGCAGCGGCAAACCGTCCGATAAATTGATCGTCAGGCGCAGGTATGCCGAAAAATAAAGAGGTAAATTAAGTATGTCACGTTCAGCGAGAAAGGGCCCGTACTGTCATCCCAAGCTGCTGAAAAAAATAGAAGCCCTTAATAAGAAGGGTGAAAAACAGGTCATTAAGACCTGGGCTCGCTCTTCCACCATTATGCCCGAAATGATCGGCCATACAATAGGTGTGCATGACGGAAGGCGCCACGTGCCTATTTTCGTGACTGAAAATATGGTTGGCCATAAGCTGGGCGAATTTGCCATCACCCGTACATTCCGAGGCCATGTCGGCAAGGCAACAGCAGCGCCAGCGCCAGTCAAGAAGCCGTTGACGTAAGCAGGTAGAAAATGAGAGTAGGAGCAGTAGTTAAAGATTTAGGCATACCGCCCCGCAAGGTAAGGCTTGTGGTGGATATGGTGCGCGGTAAAAAAGTGGAAGACGCCATCAATATTCTTAAATTTACGCCCACGCCCGCAGCCAAGGCCGTCGCCAAGCTGATTAAGTCTGCTTCGGCCAATGCCGAAAATAACTTTCAGATGGACCCAGCCGAATTAAAAGTGGTTTATATTGCAGCCGATGAGGCCCGAACGCTTAAAAGGTACAGGCCTCAATCCAGGGGCCGCTATAGCCCCATCTTGAAGCGGGCTACGCATATCAAGGTTTTAGTTTCCGAGGAGGAAAAATAATTGGGACATAAAGTACACCCCTACGGTTTTAGGATCGGCATCGTACGCGGCTGGAAGGCTAAATGGTACGATGAAAAGCACTATATGGAAGTGCTGCATGATGACCTCAAGTTGAGGAGGGCCGTGAAGGAAAGACTGCGCGAGGGCGCGGTTGCCAGGGTGGAGCTCGACCGTCAGGGGAACGATATAATTGTGACTATATTTACTGCCCGTCCCGGCATCGTGATAGGCAGGGGAGGCCAGCGGGCCGAAGAATTGAGATCGGAGCTGGAGAAGACTTGCGGCAAGAAGGTCAAACTGTCCATCAAGGAAGTCGAGCAGCCTGAGATCGAGGCAGCGCTGGTTGCGCGCAATATTGCTGATTCACTGGAAAGGCGTGTTGCTTTCAGGCGTGCCATGAAACAGGCAGCCTTTAAAACCAGGCAGGCCGGCGCAAAGGGCATTAAGATCAGCTGTGCCGGCAGGCTGGGCGGCGCTGAAATCGCCAGACGGGAAACCATTCATGAAGGCCAGTTGCCGCTGCATACTTTGAGTGCGGATATAGACTATGGTTTCGCTGAAGCCGCAACCACTATGGGCAATATCGGCGTTAAAGTATGGATTTATAAAGGACGGATTATACCTGAAGTAAGGAGAGAAAGTGTTACAACCGAAACGAGTGAAGTATCGTAAGTGCCACCGCGGCCACCTGCGTGGTAAAGCACAATCGGGTAATACGATTGTCTTCGGCGACTTCGGAATGCAGGCCAGTGAGGCCCATTGGATTACTTCCAGGCAGATCGAAGCGGCACGCCGTGTTATAGTGCGTTACCTCCGCCGTGGCGGACAGGTATGGATCCGCATCTTTCCGGACAAGTCAGTTACCAAGAAACCGGCTGAAACCCGTATGGGCAGCGGCAAAGGCGCTGTGGACCATTGGGTAGCTGTGGTGAAGCCTGGCCGGATGCTATTTGAGATCGGCGGCATTAAAGAGAATATGGCTAAGGAAGCACTCACATTGGCCGCCTATAAGTTGCCAATCAAGACCAGATTTGTAGCACGTGAGACTATTAAAGAAGAGGTAAAAGGGTGAAACTCACTGAGATCAAGGCATTGGGCGATGCCGAATTGCATAAAAAATTGGAGGAAGCTCATCAAGAGCTGTTTAACCTGCGCTTCAAGCTGGCAACCAAGCAATTGGTGAACCATCGCCAGTTACCGGCTGTAAGGAAAAGGATCGCCAGGATAAACACCATCATACGTGAGAGAGAGCTTGGCAAGAAATAAAGATGGGAAAAAACCGTAAAACCAGAATTGGTAAGATTACCAGCAACAAGATGAATAAGACGGTTGTTGTGCAGACGGAGAGCCTGCGAAGGCATCCCCTGTATCACAAAGTTATCAGGCAGTCCGCCCGATTTAAGGCGCATGATGAGAACAATGAATGTAATGTAGGCGACGTAGTAAAGATCGTTGAAACCCGGCCGTTGTCCAAAGACAAAAGATGGCGGATCGTGGAAGTAATTCAAAAAGCAGACATAGTCGGCGTCTTAAAAGACGATGTAGATCAGGGAAATCAGGAGAACTGAAGTGATTCAGACTTTAACCAGACTTAAGGTAGCGGATAACACAGGTGCGCGTCAGGTAATGTGCATAGGTGTGCCGGGAGGTACGCGCAGGCGCTATGCTACCGTGGGTGATGTGATCACCTGCAGCGTCAAACGCGCGATACCGGGCGGCGTGGTAAAGAAAGGCGAGGTGGTGAAAGCGGTAGTCGTAAGGATTTCCAACCATCATCACAGGCCGGACGGTTCCTACGTGCGCTTTGACGATAATGCTGCGGTCATCCTGGATGATAAGGGCAACCCCAAGGGAACCCGCATATTCGGACCTGTCGCAAGAGAATTGAGAGACAAGAATTTTATGAAAATAATTTCTCTGGCACCAGAGGTGCTCTAAAAATGAAGATACAGAAGAATGATAATGTCCTTATCATAGCAGGCAAGGATAAGGGTAAAAAAGGCAAGGTGCGCAAGGCTTTACCGACCAAGGAAAGCGTGATCGTGGAAAGTCTGAATTTAATTAAGCGGCATTCCAAGACCAAAGGCCAAACAAGGCAGGCAGGTATTATCGAGCTGGAAGGGCTCATCAACGTTTCCAACGTCATGGTGATCTGCAACAAATGCAATAAGCCAGCTCGTATCGGCTCCAGGGTACTGGACGACGGTAAAAAGGCCAGGTTCTGCCACAATTGCTCTGAAATTATTGATTAAATAGAGGTAACCCGATAGATGGTAAGGCTAAAAGACAGATATAAAAAAGAGATCGTGCCGCAGCTGATTAAAAAGTTCGGCTATAGGAACATTATGGAAGTTCCCAGGGTCAACAAGATCGTCCTCAATCTTGGGATGGGCGAATCTCTGTCCAATCCCAAAGCCATGGAAGCGGCCGAGAAGGACCTGACCACCATTGCCGGCCAGCATCCTGTGGTTACCAAGGCCAAGAAATCCATAGCTGCCTTTAAGCTGAGGGCGGGCGTGCCCATAGGCATGATGGTTACCCTGCGCGATCAGAGGATGTATGAATTCCTCGACAAGCTGGTAAGCGTGGTCCTGCCCAGGATACGCGATTTTCAGGGCGTGCCCAGGGATGCCTTTGATGGACAGGGCAATTATACGCTGGGTATGAAAGAGCAAGTTGTCTTCCCCGAGATCGAATATGATAAGGTGGATAAGACCAGGGGAATAGAAATTACGATTGTGACAAGCGCTAAGACAGATGAGGACGGCAGACGGTTGCTCGAAGCAATCGGCATGCCTTTTAAGAAAAATTAGTAAGGTAAAGTAATGTCAAAACTTTGTAAGATTGTTAAAGCAAACCGACCCCCGAAATACAGGGTGCAACAGCATAACCGCTGCAAGCTGTGTGGAAGGCCAAGGGCCTACATAAGGAAATTCGGCATCTGCCGCATATGCTTCCGCACGCTGGCCTTGAACGGTGAATTGCCCGGGGTACAGAAATCCAGCTGGTAATAATAAGTAGACGGAGTTGTTTATCAATGGTTACTGATCCGATAGCCGATTTATTGACTAGGGTTCGCAATGCCGCCATGGCGCGCCACGATAGCGTGCTGGTTCCTGCTTCCAAGATGAAAATTGCGATGACTAAAATCCTCAAGGACGAGGGATTCATCGCCGATTACTCCATCGTTAAAGGCGAAACTCAGCGCGTTATTAAGATCACACTCAAATATATTGATAAACAGCCGGCTTTCATCGGATTGGAACGCGTGAGTAAACCCGGGCTCCGGGTCTACAGCGGCAAAGGAGAAATACCGAGGGTATTCGGCGGCCTGGGCATTTCTATTTTATCTACGTCCAAAGGGATTATGACCGGCCAGGAAGCCTGGAAGAATAACCTTGGCGGCGAAGTATTATGTTATGTATGGTAATTGAACTCAGAGAGGTGAATCTGTGTCTCGTATAGGACAAATGCCCGTAGTCATCCCTGCCGGGGTTAAGATTAAAATCCAAGGCAGGGAAATTACTGTTGAGGGAAGCAAGGGTAAATTGACCCGCGAATTTCATCCTGACATTAAAGTTGCTCAGGAAGATGGAAAACTGGTCGTTACGCGGTCCAGCGATAACAGGCTGCAGCGCTCATTGCACGGATTGAGCAGGTCGCTGTTGAACAATATGGTTGAAGGCGTAACCAAGGGATTTGAAAAGAACCTCGAGCTGAGCGGTGTCGGCTACCGCGCCCAGAAGGCCGGCAATAAACTGATATTGCAGATCGGATACAGCCACCCGGTGGAATTCGATCCGCCCAAGGGCATCGATATTACAATCGACGGCACAACCAAGATACGCATTTCCGGTATTGATAAAGAGCTGGTAGGCGAAACGGCGGCTGAGATCAGAAGGATACGTATTCCCGACGCATATAAGGGTAAGGGTGTCAAATACGCCGGCGAACGTCTGCGCCTGAAGCCGGGTAAAGCAGGCAAGACAGCTACAAAAGGGAAATAAAAATGGCTAAAGTTAGTTCGAATATAGCAAGAAAGAGGCGCCACGCCCGCATAAGGGTCACGGTTTCCGGTACGGCGGCCAAACCCAGGCTGTGTGTGTTCCGCAGCCTTGCTAACATTCATGCGCAGATTATCGATGATGCCAGCGGGGTAACCCTGGCCTCGGCGGACAGCCTTAATGCCAAAATTAAGGAACAGCTCAGCGGTAAAAACAAAACCCAGGTGGCCGAACTGGTCGGCTCTGAACTGGCAAAGAATGCCCAGGAGAAAGGGGTAAGCCAGGTTGTTTTTGACCGGGGTGGCTATAAGTATCAAGGCAGGGTAAAAGCCCTGGCCGAAGCGGCCCGCAAAGCCGGGTTAAAATTCTGAGGATTTAAGTATGAAAGCATCGACAAGAATACATTTACCCAAGCCGAGGATCGATACCAGTGAAATGGAGTTTACCGAGAAGCTGGTCTCGCTGACCCGCGTTACCAAAGTCGTGAAAGGCGGTAAAAACCTGCATTTCCGCGCCTTGGTGGTGGTCGGTGACGGCAAAGGCCATGTCGGAGTGGGCCTTGGGAAGGCCAGGGAAGTTCCCGAAGCCATCCGCAAGGCCGGTGTGGCTGCCAAGAAGAACGTAATCGGCGTGGTATTCCTGAATACCACCATCCCGCATGAGAGCCTTTCCAAATTCGGCGCTGCAAGGGTCCTGGTAAAGCCCGCCTCCCCCGGCACAGGGGTTATTGCCGGCGGCGGTGTGCGCGCGGTGGTTGAGGCAGCCGGGATCAAAGATATTTTGACCAAATCACTAGGGTGCTCCAACCCGGTTAACGTTACTAAAGCAACTATGCTTGCTTTGGCTAACCTGAGGAATCCCGGGGAAAGCATCAGGAGACGCAAGGGACAGTCTGGAACCGAGGAGAGTTAAGCAGGTGGCTAAAATACGCATCAAGTGGATAAAAAGCGATATAGGATACCCGGGCGACCAGAAGCGCACGCTTAAAGCGCTTGGCTTTCACAGGCTGAATGAGACGGTCGAAAAAGAGGATACTCCCGTTATCCGGGGTATGATTGCCAAAGTTAACCATATGTTATTGGTAGAAGAGAACGATAATGGATCAAAGTAATTTGAAGCCCCCTGCAGGGGCCAAACACAAGAAAAAACGTGTTGGCTGCGGTGACGGCAGCGGACACGGCACATTCTCTACGCGCGGATGCAAAGGGCAGAAATCGCGCTCCGGGCGTGATCTGCGCCCCGGCTTTGAAGGCGGGCAGCTTCCGATCATCAAAAGGTTGCCGTGGCTGAGGGGATTTACCAATGTCGCCAAAATCCAGTACAGCGTGGTCAATGTGGGCGACTTAAAGCTGTTTGATGCAGGTTCGGCGGTCAGCCCCGAATCCATGCAGGATAAAGGACTGGTTAAATCGATCAAATTTCCGGTTAAGATACTCGGCAACGGGGAGCTTGAAAGGTCTTTAACGGTCAGAGCTAACAAATTTTCTGCAACTGCAAAGACAAAAATTGAAGCAGCGGGTGGCAAGGTAGAGGAGATCTAATATGCCGCAGACACAATCCAGGCCCCGCCTGATCCAGGCGATGATCGATGCGTTTTCACTGCCTGATTTGAGGCAAAAATTGCTATTTACCTTCGCCATGCTGGTGATATTCAGGTTTGTTGCCCATGTGCCTATTCCCGGTGTAGACGTAGCGGCGCTGCAGCAGATATTCCAGCGCAGTCAGTTGCTGGGCATGCTCGACCTGTTTAGCGGCGGTGCTATGAGGTATTTCAGCATTGCGGCCATGGGTGTGTATCCCTATATTACTTCATCGATTATTATGCAGTTGCTGGTGCCTGTTATCCCGGCGCTGCGCAAGCTCTCGGAAGAAGGAGAAGCAGGCAGGGACAGCATCAATAAGATAACCCACTGGCTTACCATTCCCCTGGCCGCCCTTCAGGGCTTCGCCCAGTTGCAACTTCTCCGCAGCCAGGGCGGTGTGCTTCCAACAGGTCCCCTTGAAACAATAGCCATTATTATAACGTTGACAGCCGGCACTATGTTCCTGGTCTGGATCGGCGAGCTGATTACGGAAAGGGGCATAGGTAACGGTGTTTCGATCATCATCTTCGGCGGCATTATCGCCCAGCTCCCCACTGCGGTCGGCGGCGGGTTCGTCTCGGCGTCGACCAACTGGATCGGTATAGTGGTCTTCGCTGTGCTGGCCCTGGTGACGGTAGTAATGATCGTTATTTTTACTGAGGGTCACCGACGTATACCGGTACAGTATGCAAGGACGGCCTTCAGGGGCGGCAAGATGTACCGCCAGGCCGGTTCCACCTATGTTCCTCTCAGGGTGAATATGGCAGGCATGATACCCCTGATCTTCGCCATGTCCCTATTGATTTTCCCCGGCACTGTAGCCAGCTATTTTGCAGCTCCCAACGGTCAGGAGCCTAATTTTGCCAATACTATCATGCTGTGGTTCAATCCCGCCACGGCATTGCCCATAGGCCTATTTTACTGGGTTGTCTATTTCGTACTTGTGGTGGCCTTCACATTCTTCTATACCATGGTTATATTTGAGCAGATGGACCTGGCCCACACCTTGCAGCGCCAGGGAGGGTTCATACCCGGTGTCAGGCCGGGAAAGCCCACTACGGACTATTTAAACGGAGTTATTAACCGGTTGACCTGGGGAGGCGCTATCTTCCTGGCAGTCGTGGCCATTATGCCGTTCTTTGCCAGGTCGCTCACCGATGTGGCCAATATGACTCTTTCGAGCACCGGCATCCTCATCGTGGTCGGCGTGGCACTGGATACGATGAAGCAAATTGAAGCGCAGCTCACCATGAGGCGCTATGAAGGTTTCCTAAAATAAGGAGGATTTGAAAATGTTCTTTATATTGCTTGGGGCGCCCGGGGCGGGGAAGGGTACTCAGGCAGATATTATAGTAAAAGAGATGTCCTTGCCTCACGTGGCTTCGGGGGACCTGTTCAGGCATGCCCTTAAAAACGGTACGGAACTGGGCAAGCAGGCCGAATCCTATATGAAAGCCGGTAACCTGGTTCCCGATGGGATAACTATCAAGATGATTCTTGAACGCATTGCACAGCCCGACTGCAATGACGGCTGTGTTTTCGACGGCTTCCCCAGGACACTGGACCAGGCCAAAGCACTCGATGCCGCCCTTGAAAAGCAGGGCAAATCGATAGAGAAGGCCATCTATATAGAGGTCCCGGAGAGCGCACTGCTCGACAGGCTGACCGGCCGTTTCGTTTGCCGCACCTGCCAGACCCCTTACCACAAGAAGAACTCTCCGCCTAAGAAGGAGGGTGTGTGCGATAAATGTTCCGGCGAACTTTACCAGAGGGCTGATGATAAGGAAGAGACTATTAAGGAAAGGCTGAAGGTCTATTTTGCCCAGACCATGCCGTTGCTTGATTACTATAATAAAAAGGGCAGGCTTTTCAGGGTCAACGGCAATCAGCATATCGACCAGGTCGGCAAAGACATAGTAAAATTCCTGAGAGGACTGAAACAGAAGAAATAAATGACGATCATCAAATCGGCCGAAGAGATCGCTGTCATGCGAGAGGCCGGAAGAATTGTAGCTACTGTGTTGCAGAAAATGAAAGAGGCCGTGAAACCGGGTATGAAAACCAGGCAACTCGATAAACTTGCCGAGGAAGAAATCGGCAGGTGGAACGGCGCCCGCGCTTCTTTTAAGGGCTACCATGGCTTTCCGGCCAACGTCTGCGTCTCGGTCAATGATGAAATAGTACATGGCATACCAGGTAATAGAGTTTTAACAGAAGGCGATATAGTCTCATTGGATTTCGGTGTGCTTTTCAGGGGGTTCCAGGGTGATGCTGCCATAACAGTAGGCGTCGGCAAAGTCAGCTCTGAGGCCCTTAAGTTGATGGAAGTCACCAAAGCATCCCTGGCAGAAGGTATCAGCGCTGCACGCGACGGCGGCAACCTGAGCGATATCGGGGCGGCTGTACAGACTTTCGTTGAATCGAAAGGCTACAGCGTTGTGAGGGAGTACTCGGGGCATGGCATCGGTAAGGATATGCACGAGGACCCTCTGGTGCCCAACTTCGGCAGGAAGGGCGAAGGCCTAAAACTGCGTGAAGGCATGACGCTCGCCCTGGAGCCGATGGTCAATATCGGCGGCTGGAAGACCAGGCTGAACAGCAACGGCTGGACCGTGCACACGTCGGACGGTAGCCTATCGGCCCACTTCGAGCATACCATTGCCATCAGGAAAGATGAGGCTGAAATACTTACCTTGCTGTAAACTTATTATATGGATAAAAAAGAAGCCATTGAGGTCGAAGGAACGGTAATTGAATCGTTGCCCAATGCTAATTTTCGAGTGGAATTGGCCAATGGTCACAAGGTACTGGCCCATATCTCGGGCAAAATGCGCAGGCATTATATCAGGATACTGCCGGCGGATAAGGTTCTGGTAGAGCTTTCACCGTATGACCTGACCCGGGGCAGGATAACTTACCGGTTCAAGTGAAGACGAGCGGCTTCTTTTGACATAAAGTGAATAAAGAGATATATTATTAAGCGGTTTTTTTAAGAAACAAGGATATAATCGGAAATGAAGGTCAGAGCTTCGGTAAAAAAACGTTGTGAAAAGTGTAAAATAATCCGGCGCCGCGGCGTTGTAAGGGTAATTTGTACTAACCCCAAGCATAAGCAGCGTCAGGGATAGGCACAGGAGTAGATTAAAACATGGCTCGTATTTCAGGCGTAGACATCCCGAGGGAAAAGCAGGTGCTGTTTTCCCTGCAGTATATCCATGGGATCGGATCCAGCATAAGCAAGAAAATATTGACGGATCTGAAAATCGATCCTACCAAGAAGGTTAAAGACCTTACGGAAGAAGAAGTCAGCCATATACGCGAAAAGATCGACAAGGAATACAGTGTAGAGGGTGAACTGCGCAAAGAAGTCACCATGAATATCAAGCGGCTGATCGAGATAGGTAGCCGCCGCGGGATAAGGCACAAGAGGAATTTGCCGGTGAGAGGGCAGAGGACCCGCACCAATGCGCGTACCAAGCGTGGGGCCAAGAAGACGGTCGCCGGGCGCGGTCAGAAACGCGGAGCTACTAAGAAATAAAGGAGTAACCAGGTAATATGCCGCAGAAAAAGAAAGTAAGAACCAAAAGGCGTGAAAAAAAGCTGATCCATGAAGGTAAGGCCTTCATTACATCATCTTTTAATAATACTATCATCACTTTAACCGATCCCAAAGGCGGAGTAATTTCCTGGGGCAGCTCGGGCACTGCGGGCTTCAAAGGCTCCCGCAAGGGCACACCATATGCTGCGCAGATGGCCGCTCAGGGCGCTTCCGCTAAGGCCAAAGAACACGGTTTACGCCAAGTGGAGGTGTTTGTAAGGGGTCCGGGCAGCGGACGTGAAGCGGCTATCAGGGCTATTCAGGCATCGGGCATTACCGTAACCGGCATCCGGGACGTAACACCTGTTCCTCATAACGGGTGCAGGCCGAGAAAACGAAGGCGAGTATAAAATATGGCTAGATATACTGAAGCTTACTGCCGGCTGTGCCGCCGTACCGGTACTAAATTGATGCTCAAAGGCCAGAGGTGCTTTGGCGAAAAATGCGCCATCGAGCGCCGCAACACACCTCCGGGACCGCACGCTTCCAGCAAGGGAAGAAGGCGATCCAAGGTATCCGATCACGGCATCCAGTTAATGGAAAAGCAGAAGGCCAAATACACCTACGGAAGCTATGAAAGGCAATTCAGGCGCTTTTTTGAGGAAGCCTCCAGGTTGCCCGGCATTAAAGGCGCTAACCTGCTGGTCCTGCTGGAACGAAGGCTGGACAATGTTGTATTCCGGTTGGGCTTCGCCGATTCAAGGTCGCAGGCCAGGCAAATTGTCAGGCATGGACATATCAAGTTGAACGGGCGCAAAACCAACGTGCCCTCCTGCTTGGTTAAGGCGGACGATCTCATAGAATGGCGCAAAGAAAGTACTAAAAACGAATATTACAAAATCCTGGTTGAGAAGATCGAGGATAAGGATATACCTGCATGGTTGTCCCTTGAAAAAGAAAACATGGTCGGCAAAGTTTTAGTACTGCCGGCTGCCCAGGAAATAAGGACGAATTTTGACGAGAAAGCAATCGTGGAATTCTATTCACGGTAGGAGGATTTTTGGTTCAAATAGTTTTGCCAAAAATTGAGTGCACCTTATACAAGGAGAACTACGGTAAATTCATCGCGGAACCCTTAGAGAAAGGCTTTGGTGTAATTCTCGGTAACAGTCTGCGGCGTGTGCTCCTCAGCTCGCTTACGGGCGCGGCTGTTAATTCCGTCATGATCGAGGGCATAACTCAGGAATTCAGCACTATCTCCAATATGAAAGAGGATATGATCGATTTCCTCTTAAATGCGCGCGATATCAGGATTAAGATCTTATCCAAAGAGGCAACCTCCGGCAAGATGGTTCTCAATGTAAAGGGCAAGATGGATGTGCATGCATCCGATATCTCGATTGTCGGCCCGCCCAATTTTGAGATAGTCAACCCGGAACTTTACCTCTCCACTCTGGATTCGAGCGAAGCCAAGCTTAATGTTGAGTTCAACATTAAGGTAGATAAAGGCTACCAGACAGCCAGCGCCGGCGATAATGTGGGCATAATCGTGACCAGCGGCGGGACTAGCAAGGAGATATCAGTCGATGCTATATACTCCCCGATCACCCGTGCCAACTACTTAGTCGAGAGCAGCGGTCCCGGCCAGGGCGCCGGAAAAGAACGGCTGGTTATGGAGATCTGGACGGACGGCACTATCGATCCCATAGAAGCTATAGGCGAGAGCGCCTCGATACTGGTTGAGCAGTTTAATTGCTTTACCGGACTGGCTACGACCATCGCTGAAAAAGAGGAGGTCGAGGCCTGGCAGAAGTCGATCCCGACCGATGTATACAATATGCCTCTTGAGAAGCTCAATCTCTCCACTCACACCTATAATAGCCTGCGCCGCGGGGGCATAACCATGACAGGGCAGTTGCTGGAAAAGGGTCTGGATGGCCTGATGTCCCTGGGTGGGTTCGGCGTAAAATCCAGGGAAGAAGTGGAAGTGGCTTTGAAGGAATTGGGAGTTGAATTAACCGGTATCCCTATGGAAAAAGATAAAAAGAAGAAAGGGCGTGTAAACGATACAGGCTCTGAAGGTGAATAACTGATGAGACACAAGCTTTCCGGAAGAAAATTAGGAAGGCCTGCGGCGCACCGCTGGTCTTTATACCGTAATCTGGTTACCGATCTGCTCAACCATGAGAAGATCACAACCACACTGCCCAAAGCCAAGGAAGCACGGAGCCTGGCGGACAAGATGGTTACCCTGGGAAAAGAGGGGAGCTTGGCGTCACGCAGGAGGGCCCTCGCCTTTATCTTCGACGAGAAAATCGTGGATAAGGTCTTTACTGTTTATGCACCGAGATATAAATCGCGCCCGGGCGGCTATACCAGGGTATTGAAGCTGGGCCCGCGCGAAGGTGATAAGGCGCCCATGGCACTTATCGAAATGGTGGAATAAACAACTTGTGCGCAGGTGGAGCTCTTTAATAACTTAAGAAAAATAGCCCTCGTAGTCGAATACAACGGCAAGCGCTACTGCGGTTACCAGTGGCAAAAGGGACAGCCTACAATCCAGGATGAACTGGAAAAGGCCATTCACAAGCTTACCGGGGAGAACAGGCGGGTTGTAGCAGCCTGCAGGACCGACACGGGAGTCCATGCCGAGGGACAGGTAGTCAGTTTCAGGACCGGCGCGGCGCTGAAGCCGCATACATTTGTCAACGGCCTGAATTTTTATCTGCCTGAAGATATTGCAGTATTAAAAGCCGGCATGGTTAGCGAGAAGTTTAATGTTATGAAAGATGCCGTGAGGCGGGAATACCGCTACCGGATATTGAACCGGAGATCACGGTCACCACTTCTCAGCGATTTTTATTTTCACGTCGGTGCTGATCTGGATATCGGCCTCATGAAGGAAGCCTGTAAAGTGCTGAAGGGTGAACATGATTTTGCTTCATTCGTTACTTCATGGGATAGGGAAGAAAGCACCGTACGGCATATTTATAAGACGGGGATAAAAAAGGAAGGCGATATCATAGCCTTCCAGGTTATTGCGAACGCATTCCTGACGCATCAGGTACGTAACATGGTTGGCACCCTTGTCAGGGTGGGAATGTCCAAACTGGGAGTCGAAGATTTTAAGGAGATTTTAGAATCGAAGAAATTGAGCCTGGCAGGGCCGACGGCGCCGGCGCACGGCCTTTGTCTGGTAAAGGTTACTTACGCAGATAGTTCGGAGTTTAAATATGAAAACCTATGCACCTAAACTAAAGGAAATCGAGAGGAAATGGCACGTTATCGATGCCAACGGCCAGATCCTGGGCAGGATGTCGGTACAGATTGCCAAATTGCTCATGGGAAAGCACAAGGCTATGTTTGCCAACAACATCGATACGGGCGATTTTGTGGTCGTTATCAACGCAGCCAAGATAAGGGTCACAGGTAAGAAGATGAGGGAGAAATCCTACTACAGGTACTCCGGGTACCCGGGGGGCATCAGGTCCATCACCCTGGGAGAGATGCTGGAAAAACACCCGACCCGCGCCGTCGAGCACGCTGTGAAAGGCATGCTGCCCAATAGCAGGCTGGGGCGGGCCATGTATAAGAAATTAAAGGTCTATGCCGGTGACGAACATCCGCACAAGGCGCAGGTTGCCGGTGCAAAAGTATCAGACGAAGGGAGCGTGGTTAAATGAGTGCAGCCACTTATCATAGAGGCACCGGCAGAAGGAAATGCGCCATCGCGCAGGTGAAGCTATCAGCCGGATCGGGTGAGATCATGATCAATGGGAAGCCGTATCAGCAGGTCTTTCCACTGGTGGACCACAGGCGCATGATAGAGCAGGCCTTCATTGTTACGGATACTTCCGGCAAATATAACGTCGAGGTCAGGGTTGTCGGCGGCGGCATCACCGGCCAGGCGGGTGCCATCAAGCACGGCATCGCCCGTGCGCTGGTGGATACTAATGAAAGCTTCAAAGCGCCTTTGCGCCAGCATGGCCTTCTAACGCGCGACTCCAGGATCAAGGAACGCAAGAAATACGGCCTCAAACGCGCACGCAAAGCCCCTCAGTACACAAAACGTTAACGGAAGTACACGAAGAGAGTTCAAATCCCCCTCCAAGAGGGGGATTTTTATTGGGACTCGGCCAGTCGCTTTTTCAGCAGAGCGATCTCAGGTACGGGGCTGGGGTCGATGCTGTTCAATATAGCAAGATAGTAGCTGACCCAGTCTCCCAGAAGCACCAGGCTCATCATCTGAGCGAGCTCACCAGCTCCTTCACCATCCAAAACCTGGTAAGCTATTTCACTCTGCGATAGGAGCTCACCGGTAAATTTGTAACGCAATTGTGTTCGCATGTTGATAAAAGGGCAGCGCAGGAAGATCACGTACATTTTATCCCTGGCCCAGGCCGGATAGCGGTATCCGAGGACCGCGTTGTGATTTAGCTCGGGCAAGACCTCGAAAAAGGCCCAGGCCTTTGCGTTCTCATTGATCTGTGTCTTCCAACGGCGTGCCACATCGGAAAGAATGCCGGCGCCGTAAACTACTATAACTTTACCATCGAGGATGACGGCAAGCTGCTTGGCCCCGTTGTTCTTCTGAGGAGAATCCTCCTGCCAATTACGGCACTGGTCTGCCAGGGAAGTGACCATACCTTTAACTTCTTCCGATTTGCTGCCTGTGAAGCCCAGGTTCTGCATAATTGCCATCAGGGGTAGCAAACTATAGCCAAGGGCCGCCCTGGGCGGAGAAACGTGCTCTATGACGAAAACCGGCACGCCCTTGGTGCGGGCCAGCAGGGTCAACTGGCCCCCGGTGGAAATAACCAGCTTTTTACATTTGGTGCCCAGGGCTGCGGTGAAGCCTGAGAGCGTTTCTTCCGTATTCCCCGAATAGCTCGAAGCTATAACCAGCGTCTTTTCGTCGACAAAAGCGGGCAGTCCATAATCGCGGTGAACATATACCGCTGGCCTGCTGAGAGAAGCTGTAAGGGCCTTAAGCAGGTCGCCCCCAATAGCGGAACCGCCCATGCCCAGTATGACGACTTTATCTATATCGGAGTAATCCTGCGGCAGGTTGAAATTGGCAGCGCTGTTCCAGGCCTGCATGCATTGTGCGGGCAGCCCGGCTATCTGCTGCCGCATCGAGGACTTGTCAAGGGAAGTATATAAATCCTGATCGTCCAAGTTCACCACGGCTCACACCCCCAATATTTTTTGTCCGTCCTGTATCAGCTTTTGCACTTCTTCGGCGCTGCTGCTTTCTGCATAGATCCGGATGAGTGGCTCCGTACCGGAGAAGCGTATCAGTAACCAGGCGCCGTCCTCCAGCTTGTAGCGGAATCCGTCTATTTTATTCAGGTTGACCACTTTCTGCTGGCCTATTTTATCTATCTCGCCCAGGGATGCCATAGCCGCCCTGGCCTTCTGACTGGATTCCTCTGTGAGGTGAACGTCCACCCTGTCATAATAATGCGGCCCAACCTTTTTATACAGGTCAGCCAGGAGCTGGGAGGGTGACTTGCCGGTGCGGGCGATATAGTCGAGCAGGAAAAGGCCGGCCAGCATGCCGTCGCGTTCGGGGATATGTCCACGAAAAGCGTAGCCGCCGCTTTCCTCGCCGCCCAGCAGGGCGTTCTCCGCTATCATTATGGGAGCCACATATTTGAACCCCACCTGCGTCTCGAAGACGGGAACCTTGTAGAGTTCGCCGATCTTATACAACATATCTGTCGAGGTCAGGGTTTTAACGATGGCGCCGCGCTCCTTTCGCACGTCAAGGAAGTACATGGCGAGCAGGGCGAACACTTCTTGTGTGTTGCGGTACCTGCCGTTCTCATCAACCATGCCGATGCGGTCGGCGTCCCCGTCGGTGGCTAATCCCACGGCCGCATTATCCCTGATGACGTGCCTGGCCAGTTTGCCCAGGTTCTTGCTGATGGGCTCGGGCTGGATGCCGGGGAAGAGCGGGTTCCTGACCCGGTTAATCTCGTGAATGTCAATCTGACCGCCTTCCAGCAAGCTTTTAAAATAGCCGATGCCAGCGCCGAACATGGAATCGGCCACTATCTGCAGCTTCCTTTGCCGCAGGGCTTCCAGGTCGATAAGCTTACCCAGATGTTTGGCGTAGGCATGGTAGGGATCATGAAAGGCGACCGACTTCTTCTTAATGGCGTCTTTGAGCTCGACCCGGTTGATCTTGCCGCTGGTTACTGCTTCATTGGCGCCTTTCTCTATTACAGATATTACTTCGGTGGGCGCGCTCGAGCCGGTCTCAACCTTATACTTGAACCCGTTGTAACTGGCTGGGTTATGGCTGGCGGTTATCATGATGCCGCCGGCAGCCTTAAGGTTGGTCAGCGTATAGCTTGTTACGGGCGTGGGCGCTGCCTTGGAGAGCAGGATGACCTTGATGCCGTTGCCGGCGATGACCTCGGCGGCGGCCGCTGCAAAATCCTCTGAAGCGAAACGGGTGTCGTATCCAATCACCAGCCCCTTGCTGCCGGTGCCGGCGGTCTTCAGAAAATCGGCCACCCCCTGTGCGCAGGCGCGAACGTTACCAAATGTGAAATCCTCGGCAATAACGGCGCGCCAGCCATCGGTGCCGAATTTAATACCGGCGGACATACATCACCCCCTATATCCCGGCTTCAGCCTTTAAGATCCTCGCTTTGTCCGTTTTCTCCCACGGGAATTTGATGTCGGTGCGGCCAAAATGGCCGTATGAGGCGGTGGCACGGTAGATCGGCCTTCGCAGGTCGAAATACCTGATGATGGCTTCGGGCCGCATATCGAAGTGCTTGTGGATTAATTTAAGTATATTGGCATCGGAGATTTTACTCGTGCCGAAAGTTTCGATGGAAACGGAGAGAGGGTGCGCCACACCGATGGAATAGGCCACCTGCAACTCCAGCCTCTCGGCCAGCCCGGCCGCCACGCAGTTCTTAGCTATATAGCGTGCCATGTATGTGGCCGAGCGGTCGACCTTGGTCGGGTCCTTGCCCGAGAATGCCCCGCCGCCGTGTCGGGCATAGCCGCCGTAGGTATCCACCAGCAGCTTGCGGCCGGTGAACCCGGTATCGGATACCGGCCCGCCCACTACGAAGCGACCAGCGCTGTTGACGTATATTTTGGTGTTCTTATCCATCAGCGAAGCCGGTATGACCGGTTTGATGACCTTCTGAATTATAGTATGCCGTATGGTATCGTTATCGGGCTCCGGGTCATGATGGGCACCGATAACGATGGCCTCGATCCTCTTGGGTTTACCGTAGCTGTATTCCACCGTGACCTGCGATTTACCGTCCGGTCTGAGCCAGGGTATCACATTCTTCTTGCGGGTCTCAGCCAGCTTCTGCGTCAATTTGTGCGCAAGCGCGATGGGCAACGGCATCAGCTCCTCGGTCTCATTACAGGCGAAACCGAACATCATGCCCTGGTCGCCGGCGCCCGTCAGGTCCAGTTCGTCCACCTTCTTGCCCCTGGCCCTTACTTCCAGCGCCTTGCTGACGCCGGCGTTGATATCGGGCGACTGTTTCTTGATGGAGACTATGCAGGCCAGGCTCTGGTAATCAAACTGATAATCGGGCTTAGTATAGCCGATCTCCTTGACTATATTGCGCACCACGTCCGGTATCTCTACATACGTCTTGGTGGTAATTTCACCCAACACGATCACCAACCCGATGGTAACCGCAACCTCGCAGGCAACCCTTGACTTGGGGTCGCCCTTGATCATGGCGTCGAGTATGCCGTCGGCGACCTGGTCGCACAGCTTATCGGGGTGGCCTTCCGTAACCGATTCGGAAGTGAAGAAATATTTGGGTAAACTCATGAAGGTATTTTTCATCGAAGCTCCTTATTAAATTAAGTTCCCTCTTGCCAGCTGTTCATATACTTCTGCTGTTCCGGGGTAAGCTTGTCGATAGAGATATCCATGGACTTTAGTTTAAGCCGGCCCACTTCGCTATCTATATCGTGGGGGACAGGGTAGACCTGCGGTTTAAGGTCCTTACCGTTCTTGACCAGGTATTCCAGCCCCAGGGCCTGGTTGGCGAAGCTCATATCCATTACGCTCGCCGGGTGGCCTTCTGCGGCAGCCAGGTTGATCAGCCGGCCCTCACCAAGCAAGTAGATGCGTCTGCGGTCAGCCAGCAGGTACTCGTCTACAAAGGCACGGATGCGCCGTTTGCCGGTAGCCAGGCTTTCCAGGGCGGCTATATTGATCTCGGCATTAAAGTGGCCGCTGTTGGCCAGGATGGCGCCGTCCTTCATGCGCGATATGTGCGCCTTATCTATAACATTATTGTCTCCGGTCACCGTGATAAATACTTCGCCGATTTTGGCTGCATTAAGCAGGGGCATGACTTCGTAGCCGTCCATGGCTGCCTCCAGGGCGGAGATGGGGTCTACTTCGGTGACGATGACATGTGATCCCATGCCCTTGGCGCGCAGAGCCACGCCGCGCCCGCAATAGCCGTAGCCGCAAACTACGACCCTCTTTCCGGCCCATAGTATGTTGGTGGCCCTGGTTATGCCGTCGATGGTGCTCTGGCCCGTCCCGTAGCGGTTATCGAAGAAATGCTTGGTCTTGGCATCGTTGACCGCGATGATGGGGTATTTCAATTTTTTCGCTTTGGCCATATTCCGGAGCCGGTTGACCCCGGTGGTGGTCTCCTCCGTGCCGCCAATGATGTCCGGCAGTAATCGAGTCTTCTCCTTGTGGATGGTGCTTACCAGGTCGGCGCCGTCGTCGATGGTCAGGTTGGGCTTGTATCCCAGCGCCGAAATGATATGGCTGTAATAAGTCTTGTTATCTTCACCCTTTACGCAGAACATGGGGAAACCGTATTTAACCAGCGCTGCCGCCACGTCGTCCTGGGTGCTCAGGGGGTTGGAGGCGCAAAGCACAAGGTCAGCCCCGCCGGCCTGCAGTGCCAGGGCCAGATTGGCGGTCTCGGTGGTGATGTGCAGGCAGCCGGCGATGCGCACCCCTTTGAAAGGCTTCTCCACTGCAAAGCGGGTCTGAATAAGCTTCAGCACGGGCATCTGGCGGCTGGCCCACTCTATGCGCAGCTTGCCCTCGGCGGCAAGCTTGATGTCTTTAATATCATAATTCATAAGCCCGATATCCTCTCCAAAATCAATGGAATAATATTACCTGATGATTTATTTGTGTCAAGTATCAAATGGTTTCCAGGGGGCACCTCGTCCACCTTTTCGAATTCCTTTTTAAAATTGGCAAAGATCTCCCATCTTCCGTCCGACATGGACGCACCCCTCTGCCGCTCTTTAAGCCACTTTTTTATGGTCTTATCATCTGCCCTGCACTCAATAACGAGGAAAGCGGCGCCGGCACTACGTGCCAACTCCTGCGCAGCCAGCCTGTCCGAGCGTTTTTTGAAGGAAGCATCCAGCACGACTGAGCGGCCTGCGGCCAGCAACTCCCGAGCACGCCTCAGCATCTCCTCGTAAGTTTTACTCGTGAACTCGGGGCTGTATAGTCCGCTATCCATTTCATCATAGTGCCGCTCGGTAGCTGGGACGCCAGCCAGATCCTTCCTTATGATATCGGAGGAGAGCACGGAATAGCCCAGGCCATGCCCCGCCTCCGTCGCAGTCGTCGTCTTGCCCGATCCGATCAGGCCGGTCACTGCGATGACCATCGGCCTCTTATCGGCATACTTGCGTGCCAGGTTGAAATACAGCTTCGCCTCGGCCAGAATGGAGCCCTTGTCTTTTATGTAGGGGTCGTCGTATTTAAAGCAGGCTACCTTGCCTCTAACGTAGGCGCGGTAACATTTATAAAATTCCAGCAAACCGGCGATACCTTCATCCCCGCTGGCTTTCAAATATGCCTCTACGAAGGCGCTCGAGAGGTCGGCCCGGCCGTAACGGTCGATATCCATGGCCAGGAAGGCGATCTCTGAGGCCACATCGCTGTAGCGGAACCGATCGTTGAACTCGATGCAGTCGTAGATATAAACCTCGTCGGCGAAGCAGATGTGGGCGGCGTGCAGGTCTCCATGACAGTCCTTGATCCTGCCCTCCGAGACGCGCCGGTTGAGTACCTGGCTGTTAGTTTTGATGAATTCGTTGGTGTAGTTTTTTATGAAGTCGAACGTCCGGGCTGGAAGGATCGAACCTATATATTTCTCGGTCTGCGAGAAGTTCTCGTCGGTATTGGTCTTGATCATCTGCAGGCTGCCGTAGCTTCTTATCTCCGCACTGGTGGCGGCTTTACCGTGGAAGGCGGACATCAGCGCAGCCACTTGTGCCAGCATTTCCTGCGTAACACCGTCCTTTTTTAGCAGCACATCCATCATGCGGTCCCGGGGCAGTTGCTTCATCTTGACCGCATATTCTATAGTTTCTCCGCTGCCCCCGACCCTTATACCCTCCTTGGAGGCCGTGATAGGCAGTACGTCCAGGTAGGCGCCCGGGGCGAGGCGGCGGTTGAGGTCAAGCTCCTGCCGGCAGAAATGCAGCCTTTTTTCCAGAGTGGTATAGTCCAGGTAACCCAGGTTGACCGGCTTTTTAGTCTTATATGTATATAGGCCTGTGAGGAATACGAAGGACATCTGAGTCTGCACCATTTCCACCCGGGCGGGATGATCGGGATATGCGTCAGGCCTTAGTAAAGCCTTGACGTAGGGAGGTAAAGCCGACGACATGATGGGTTATTGTAGCAGTTTTAGTACCTTATGTCAGAAAATTGCTACGCGTGGTTTTTCTGCTCGGAATTGAGCCGGTCCATCCACTCGATCGATTTAAGTTGTTTTTCCAGCAAATACCTTATGTTTTCACGCATCAGGTTCTTGATTTCACGGCTCAGATCGGCGGTAAGCTTCACCCGGCAGGCGGTGGCGTAGTCGCATTTGAGCCAGAGCCTCAGTACCTTGAGTGCGTTTACCGAGATGGTCCTGGCGCTCATGTCCGGGTAGCCGCATTCACGGCACAGCGCACCACCCTGATGCGGGCTGTAATAGTTGGCTTCGGGCTCGAGCTGCCGGCTGCAGTTGGCGCACTTCTGAAGCTGCGGACGGTAACCCATGTGGCTTAGCAGGCGCAACTCGAAGTAGCGCAGAGCACGTTCCATGTCGCTGGACCCGGCCATCTCCTTCAGGGTATTGAGGAAGAGGCTGAACAGCTCACGGTCCTCGACGTTCTCCTCAGTAAAGGCGTCCACCAGTTCCGTCAGGTAGAAGCCCGCTGACATCAGCTCAAGGCTATCTCTGATGGGCAGGAAGTTATCGATGGCCTGCGCTTGAGTTATGATATCCAGGTTGCGGCCGCGGGCCAGCATTAACTGGCTGTAACTGAGAAGCTCGACATTGCCGCCCAACTTGCTTTTGGGCCGCATGGCCCCTTTGGCGATGGCCCTTACTTTGCCGAAGTCGGAGGTGAAAAGGGTGATCAGGCGGTCCGCCTCGCCAAACTTATGCCTCTTGATGATGATGGCTTCAGTCTGATAGACCCGTGAGGTCATCTTTGGATTGCTACATCTCCTGCCGGCCCTCGAGGGCACGGCTGAGCGTTACATCATCGGCGTATTCCAGGTCCCCGCCGAAAGGAAGGCCGCGCGCCAGACGTGTGACCCGAATGCCGAGTGGAGTGATCAGGCGCTGGATGTACATGGAGGTGGCCTCGCCTTCCACGTTGGGATTGGTGGCCAGTATGACCTCAGTCACGCTGTTGCTGCCCAACCGGTCCAGCAATTCTTTAATACGCAGGTCTTCCGGCTTAATGCCGTCGCTGGGTGATATTACGCCGTGCAGCACGTGGTAGAGGCCGCGGAATTTACGTGTGCGCTCCAGCGGCATGATATCGATCGGTTCCTCCACGACGCAAATTTTCATACCGTCCCGTGTCTCATCCGAGCAGATGCCGCAGGGGTCGGAGTCGGTTATATTGAGGCAGACTGAGCACAGCCTGAGGTTTTCCTTGATGCCCAGTATGGCGTCGGCCAGGTCGCGTGATTTCTCGGGTGGCGCCTGTAAAAGGTGATAGGCCAGGCGCTGGGCAGTCTTGGGCCCGATGCCGGGCAGTTTGTGGAGCTCCTCGATGAGCCTTGAGATGGGTTTGGCGGCAGGCAGGAAGTAGGAGTTCAAGAATGCCTCCTAAAATAGTCCCGGTATCTTAAGTCCGCCCGTTAGCTTGCTCATGCTCTGGGCCGCCATCTCCTGTGATTTCAGGATGGCCTCGTTGCAGGCCGCCAGGATGAGGTCCTGCAGGAAATCCACTTCCTCGTGGTTGACGACCTCGGGTGAGATGGTGATGGACTGGAACTGCTGATGTCCATTGATGACAATTTTGATGGCGCCCCCGCCCGCAGTGACCTCGATATTGGTCTGGTTCAGCTCTTCCTGGGCTTTGGCAAGCTTGGCTTGAAGCTCCTGGATCTGGCGTAGATTAAACTGGCTCATTTTTCCTCCGTTTCGGCGTTTTCTTCGACGATCCTGGCGCCCATGCTCAAGGCGACTTCCACAAGGTGGTTGCTGCTGGCAGGTTTAAGTTCGGACTTTTGGCCCTGGGGCATCATGGTGCACGCAATAGTATAAGTATGGCCGAATACTTCCTTGAGCTTTTTTTCGATCAGATGGAGGTATTTGCGGTTATCTATATAGTTTTTGTGGAACTCATGATAGAATCCCAGCTTGAGCACCTGGCCGTCGATCTCAACCGGCTCGCAGGCATGGCGTAGCCGAGCATCGAGATTGCCCTGCGACCCTTCGCCCCGCATCGAGTTGATGAAGTCTTTCCAGTGGGTGCGCAGGTATTCGAGGTCGCTGGGATCTTCCATCTTGAGCGGCTCCGAGAGCGCGGGCTGCTCGGCCGGGTCGGATGCATAGTCAGGCGTCGTGGACTCGGCAACTTTGGATGGCTTATTGACCAGGCTGGACGGCCGGGCCTGCTCGATGGGCTTGACTGTCTTGGAGGGTGGAGGGGTGGGCCGCTGGTATTGCCACTCCCTGTTACCCTGAGGTTCGGCGGCTTTCTCCTTATTATGCTGCGAGAGCACGCTCTCAACCAGGGCTAGCTCTAAAGGCAGGGGAGAATAGCTGTCAAGGCGCAGGTCTATACTGCTGAACAGTTTGACGGTATTCAATAAATAGTCCAGGCTGGCACTACCAGCCAGTTTTTGTATCTCGGCAAGGTCGTCCACGGTAGCATCGATCATCTCGGCGGAGCCCGATTTGGCCAGCAGCAACTGGCGCAGGTAGTCCACCAGCTCGCGGTTGAATTGCCTCAGGTCCAGCCCATCCGCTGCAACGGCGTTGATGACCTTGAGTCCGGATGACACGTCTTTGGCGATTATATATCTGGCCAGCTCACCGATGCGCGAGTCACCGCTGATGCCCAGCATGGCCTGTGCCTGGGCCAACTCGATATTGGTCCCGTACTGGGTGATGAGCTGCTCCAGCAGGTTGGTAGCGTCCCGCAGGCTGCCGGTGGTGGCCCTGGCGATCAGCTTGAAAGACTCGGGGTCGAGGCTGATGCCTTCCTTGCCGCAGATATGCGTCAGGCGGGAGATGACGGCACTGCTGGACAGGCGGTGAAAATCGAAGCGCTGGCAGCGTGAGGTGATGGTCGAAATGATCTTATGAGGGTCGGTGGTAGCCAGGATGAAGATAACATGTGGGGGAGGCTCTTCGAGGGTTTTCAGGAAGGCGTTGGCGCCCTCCCTGGTGATCATGTGCACCTCGTCGATTATGTAGACCTTATAGCGCAAAATGTTGGGGGAGTAGTTGACCCGCTCCTTGAGGTCGTTCATATCGTCGATGCCGCGGTTGCTAGCCTCGTCGATCTCTATGATATCGAGGGCGTTGCCCTTATTGACAGAGAGGCAGGAGTCGCATTTATTGCAGGGCTCGCCGCCGACCGGGCTCTGGCAGTTGACCGCCTTGGCCAGGATACGGGCTGTGCTGGTCTTGCCGCTACCGCGCGGGCCGCAGAACAGGTAGGCATGCGCGATCCTGCCGCTTTTAATGGCATTGAGGAGGGTCTGTATTACATGTTCCTGGCCGGCTACTTCGCTGAATGTTTGTGGACGCCATTTACGATAGAAGACTTGTGAGGTCATGGTGCACTAATTATACCCCAACCCCGCGGGCGGCAAAACCGAATTCGGGCAGGGTACAGGATTAGCATGCAATGATTGTCTCGCTATGCTATAATCTTGCGTTAGAGTTTATTCAGGAGTCAGGCATTGGATAAGGAAAAGAAGCAGTCCATAATGAAAACCTATGCTATCAATGAGAAAGATACGGGCTCTGCCGATGTTCAGATAGCCGTGCTTACCGAAAGGGTAATCCAGCTTTCCACTCATCTCAAGGCTCATGCCCAAGATCAGCATACACGTCGGTCTCTTCTCAAGCTTATCGGGAGGCGCAGGCGGCTGTTGGCTTACTTGAGCAGAGAAGATATCAACCGCTACCGCACCCTCATCGGCAAGCTTGGACTACGCAAATAAATTAATAGAAGGTTGAATAATGCCCCAAGAATTTAAGTGTCATATTGGGGACAGAGATCTTATCATCGCAACCGGCAAGCTTGCCCAGCAGGCTGACAGTTCAGTAACAGTACGTTACGGTGATACGGTTGTTCTTGTCACCGCATGCATCAGCGACGAAGCTAGGGAAAACAGCGACTTCGTCCGCCTCACAGTCGATTACGAAGAGCGCCATTATGCCGTCGGGAAAATACCCGGCAGCTTTATGCGGCGCGAGAGCCGCCCCGGCGAACAGGCCACCCTGGCCGCTCGCCTGTGCGACCGCTCCATACGGCCGCTCTTTCTCAAGAGCTTGCCCAATGATATACAGGTGGTCATCACCGTCCTTTCCAGCGACCAGGAGAACGACCCGGACGTGCTGGGCGTCATCGGCGCTTCGGCAGCCCTGACCACGTCATCCATCCCGTTCTTCGGCCCCATCGGTGCCACCCGCGTGGGCTACATCGACGGCAAGCTGGTCTTAAACCCGCTGCTGCCGCAGATGAACGACAGCCTGCTTGACCTGGTGGTGGCCAGCAGCCGCGATAACATCGTTATGGTGGAAGCGGGCTGCAAAGAGATAGCGCCGGAAATTTACCTCGAAGCGGTCAAGCTGGCCCATGAGGAAAACCAGAAGATCATCAAGCTCCAGGACGATCTCAGGAGTGCCATCGGCAAGCCCAAGAGGGAAATCCCGGGATTCGAGATAAATGCCGAGCTGCTCGCCGCCATTAACACCGACTTCGGCCAGAAGATAACCGAAGCGCTGGACCAGGTCAGGCGGCCAGCGCGCCAGGCCATTATGGACGAGGTGAAGGCCGCAGCCAAGGAAAAATACAAGGAAACTTATCCGGAATTTGAGATAGGCAATGTCATTGAGGAGATTGCCAAGAAGACCTGCCGCAGCAAGATTCTGCGCACGCAGAAGCACGCCGACAGCCGCGAGCTCACCCAGATTCGGCCTTTAAGCGCCGAGGTGGGCCTGCTGCCGCGCACGCACGGCTCGGGGCTTTTCTCCCGCGGCCAGACGCAGGTTCTCACCATCGCCACACTGGGCTCACTGGGACAGGGCCAGACCGTGGATGACCTGGGACTGGAAAATACCAAGCGCTTCATGCACCATTACAACTTCCCGCCCTTCTCCAACGGCGAGGTCAAGAGGATGGGCTCCCCAGGCAGGAGAGAGATAGGACACGGCGCCCTGGCGCATAAAGCGCTGGTGCCGGTTATTCCCAGCGAACAGGATTTTGCCTACGCTATCCGGTTGGTATCCGAGGTGCTAAGCTCCAACGGCAGCACATCCATGGGAAGCGTCTGCGCTTCAACGCTGGCGTTGATGGACGCCGGAGTGCCTATCAAAGCCCCGGTGGCCGGCATTGCCATGGGGCTGGTAACCGATAAGGACGACCCTTCCAAATATGTAATATTGACCGATATAGAAGGCCTGGAAGATTTCTACGGCGATATGGACTACAAGGTGGCGGGGACGGTCAACGGTATAACCGCCATTCAACTTGATATTAAACTTAAGGGCGTCAGCCAGGAGATATTGGCCAAAGCTACCATGCAGGCCAGGGATGCTCACTGGACAATACTGGATGTTTTGAAGGGCGCCATAGTGGAAGTCCGGCCTAACCTGAGCAAATATGCGCCAAGGATGTACAAGATAACCATCGATCCTTCCAAGATCGGCGCCCTGATCGGGCCCGGCGGGAAGAATATCAAGGCCATTATTGAGGAGACCAAGACCACCATCGAGGTCTCGAACGACGGCACAGTGGTCATCGGGTCGCCAAGCGAGGAAGGCGCACAGGCCGCCATCCGTAGGGTTGAAGGCCTTACCCAGGATGTCGAAGTCGGCACCATTTACACCGGCAAGGTAACCAGAATCCAGAACTTCGGCGCATTCGTAGAAGTGCTTCCTGGTAAAGAGGGCCTGGTTCATATCAGCGAGCTAGCGGACCATCATGTTGCCAAGGTGGAAGACGTAGTAAAAATAGGCGACGAGATCATGGTCAAGGTCACGGAAATAGACCGTCTCGGGCGCATTAATCTGTCGCGCAAAGCGGTTTTCAACGATCAGAAGGGCACTGGCGAAGCGCCGACGCCTGCAGAAAGGCCACACATGCCCCCCAGGCACTACCCACCCTCAAGGGGCGGTATGCCTTCCAGAGAACACAGGGACGAACCGAGGCGGCACCCGGACAAACCTTAATTGAAGCGGTGGACGGTCCGGATATAACCCGGCAAGGTTGTTAAACATGTCTCATATCAAGGTCGTAGTCAACGGAGCTTTAGGCAGGATGGGTCAGCAGGTGGTAAGCGCCGTAGTAGCGGACCCCGGCCTTCAGCTAGTAGGCGCCTCCGACATCAAGGCGGATGGCGACTATATACGGGTGCCCGGGCAGGCAAAAAAAATCCCGCTGCACAACAGCCTCACCACCCTGATAGAGATGTACCACCCGGACGTGGTGGTAGATTTTACCGTTCCCGGCGCGGCTATGAGTTCGGCCATGCTGGCCCTGAAGAACGGCGCCAACCTGGTTATCGGCACCACTGGCCTGACCGATGTAGACCTGGCTGAGATCGATAAAGTTGCCCTTAAATACAATAGAGGCGCAGTCGTAGCCGCCAATTTTGCCATCGGTGCCGTCATTTTAATGCACCTGGCTAATATCGCCGCTAAATATCTTGATAATGTGGAAATCATTGAGTTGCATCATGACAAAAAAATGGATGCCCCGTCGGGCACTGCCCTGGCGACGGCCAGGGGAATGCTGGAGGCCCGAGGCAAACCCTTTATCTTTCCGGCAACGGAGAAGGAGACTTTGACGGGTACCCGCGGCGGACAGGTGGAGGGCATTGCCATCCACAGCGTAAGGTTACCCGGCTTGGTGGCCAGCCAAGAAGTTATATTCGGCGCTCTGGGCCAGACATTGAGCATCAGGCACGATACCGTAAGCAGGGAAAGCTTTATGCCGGGCGTGATTCTTGCTGTAAAAGAGGTCGTCAAACGTCACGGCCTGGTTGTTGGATTGGACACACTTCTAAATTTGGGAGACTGATACATGAACAATGCCAATAACGGTTATCACGTGGCAATTGTAGGCGCTACCGGGATGGTCGGCCAGGAGTTTATCAAGGTGCTCCTGCAGAGGAATTTCCCGACGGCGTCAATCCAGTTATTTGCTTCCGACAGGTCGGCCGGAAGAAAGGTATTCGTGGGCCACCAGGAGAAGGTGGTCAAAGAGACTGCCAACGACTCATTTGATAACGTTGATATCGCCCTATTCTCGGCTGGCGCCGAGATAAGCAAGCATTTCGCCCCGGTTGCAGCCAAGGCGGGCGCTCTGGTCATAGATAACAGCGCGGCCTGGCGTATGGACCCACGGGTACCCCTGGTTGTGCCCGAGGTCAATGTGGAGGATATTAAGAAACATAAAGGCATCATCGCCAATCCTAACTGCTCCACCATACAGATGGTGGTGGCGCTTTACCCCTTGCATAAGGTCAATCCAATCAAGCGTGTGACTGTAGCAACCTACCAGTCTGTATCTGGCACTGGTATAGCAGCGGTGGAAGAGCTCACCAAACAGTCCAAGGTTGTGCTGGATGGGGGCAACGTCGTCCCGCACGTATATTCACATCAGATAGCCTTCAACCTGCTGCCCGAGATAGACGTCTTCCTGGAAAATGGATATACAAAAGAAGAATGGAAGATGGTTGAGGAGACGCGCAAGATCATGCACGCCGAGAACCTGGCTATATCGGCCACCTGCGTGCGCGTGCCCGTTTTTATCAGCCACAGTGAGGCAGTTCAGATCGAATTTAATGAATATATGTCGCCGGAAGAGGCACGCGGTATTTTGAGCAAGGCGCCGGGCGTTAAGGTACTGGATGATCCCAACGTCAGCCTGTATCCACAGCCCTGGCTGGCGGCCGGCACCGATGAGGTATATGTGGGCAGAGTACGGTCGGATGCTTCTTATTTGAACGGCCTGGTAATGTGGGTGGTCTCTGACAATATCCGCAAAGGGGCTGCACTGAACGCAGTTCAGATAGCCGAGGAAGCCGTCAAGCGCGACTGGGTCAAGCAGTCCGTTAAATAGCTTGAGGAGGACGAGATGAAGAAATTCGGACGTTTACTTACAGCTATGGTCACTCCCTTCGATGCCAAGGGAAAGGTCGATTATGCTCAGGCCAGGAGGCTGGCCAAAGCACTGTTAGCCTCGGGCAGCGATGGCCTGGTGGTATCGGGCACAACCGGCGAAAGCCCCACACTGACCACCGCCGAGAAGTTGCGCCTTTTTGCCGAGATTAAATCCGCGGTCAGCAGCAAGGCGACAATCATCGCCGGCACCGGCAATTACAATACCGGCGAGAGCATAGAGCTGACAAAAGAAGCGGAGAAGACAGGTGTGGACGGCTGCCTGCTGACCGTCCCCTACTATAATAAACCCAACCAGGAAGGACTTTACGAGCACTTCAAGGCCATCGCCAGGTCTACGAAGCTGCCCTGCATAATTTACAACGTGCCCTCGCGCACCATAACCAACCTCTCGGCCGATACGGCCATAAAGCTCAGTAAGATCGATAATATTGTCGGGGTCAAGGAAGCCAGTGCAGATCTGGCGCAGATAGCTCGCATCATAGAGGGTGTGGATAAAAGCTTCATGGTTTACAGCGGAAACGATGCTGATACCTTCCCCATCCTTGGACTGGGCGGCTACGGCGTGATTGGCGTGATTACGCACTTGGTAGGCAAGCAGTATAAGAAGATGATGGATGATTTCTTTGCGGGACGCATAGAAGAGTCGGCGGCCATGCACCGCCACTTCATACCGCTTGTCAATACTATGTTTATGATTGGCAGCCCTATGCCCATAAAATACGCACTTAATTATCTGGGTTTCAATGTGGGCAAGCCGCGCCTCCCGCTGGTCGTGCCGGACGAGAAGACAAGGGCCGTCATCGAGCAAACGCTGAAGAAATATAAGATCGATCTGCCTCTAAAATAACTGCAGATAGCTACTGCCAGTAGTAATGGCCTTTGCGTTTGCTGGCCCAATTATCGATGCTTTCGCTGTGAAAACCTAAATAACGTTTTTAATAACGATGCTTTGCTCGCGGCGCGGGCCGATGGAGATTATGTGGAACGGGCAGCCGATTAGTTCTTCCAGGCGTTTGACGTATTTCCGGGCGTTGGCGGGCAACTTTCTAGCCTCACGCATATCAGTAGTCGAGGTTTTCCAGCCGGGCAGCTCCTCGTAAATGGGAGTGCAGTGATCAAGGGCTTCCACGTCCGCCGGAAAGTGTTCTACGGTTTTATCGCCCACCTTGTAGGCCACGCATATTTTGACGTTTTCCATCTCGTCCAGAACGTCGAGGCGGGTAAGTATCCCGCTGGTAAAACCGTTCAACTCGGTGGTGTAACGGCCTACCACGGCGTCGAACCAGCCGCAGCGGCGCGCCCTGCCCGTGGTGGCGCCGTACTCGTGGGCATGCTGCCGTATATATTCGCCTACATCGTCTTTAAGCTCGGTAGGCATGGGGCCGCCGCCGACCCTGGTAGTGTAAGCCTTAAAAATGCCCACTACGCGGTCGATCATGCGCGGGTTGATGCCTGACCCTATGCAAGCCCCTGCCGCCAGCGGCGAGGACGACGTAACGAAAGGATAGGAGCCGAAATCGGGGTCCAGCATGGAGCCCTGAGCTCCCTCCAGCACGATGTTGCTGCCTTTGCGCAGCAGGTCGCTTACCAGGGCCGTGGTGTCCTCTATATAGCGCGCCAGACGCTGGGCGTAGCCCCAATATTCATTAAAAACCGCCTCCAGGTCCAAAGGCGCCGTATTATATACCCTGGTCAATATGTCGTTCTTGGCTGCCAGGATAATAGCCAGTCTGGCTTTGAAAATAACCGGGTCCAGCATATCGCAGGTGCGAATGCCTCGCCTGGCCGTCTTGTCTGCAAAAGCCGGGCCGATGCCTTTTTTGGTCGTTCCAATAGCTCCCTGGCCGCGCTTTTCCTCTTCCAGGCCATCTAGAAGGATGTGCCAGGGCATGATAAGATGCGCCCGGTCGCTAATATGGAGATTGTCGACATTAACATCCCTGGCTTTAAGTTCGTCCAACTCTTGCAGCAGCACACCGGGATTGATTACCACGCCGTTGCCTATGATGCAGGCTGCGCGGGGATAAAAGATGCCCGAGGGGACGATATGCAGCTTGAATTCCCCTTTGGGATTTATGACTGTATGGCCGGCGTTATCGCCGCCGGAGAAACGCACTACTGCGTCGGCCTTCTCCGCCAGAAGGTCTACGATTTTTCCTTTGCCCTCATCGCCCCATTGGGCGCCGATTACTGCTACAACTGACATTTTATTTTCCTCTAATGGACGTGCCTGTATTATTAACGAATCATTAAACTTTCGGGTTTATAAGAAGATCAACCAATTATTCCCGGGACATGTAATCTTTGCCCCAGAAATAGAGAAGTGTGCCGCCGCCCACGATGAGCACGATCAGGCCGGTAAGTATATTGAGGAAGATCAGGAGGGAGGCATCCATGTTGGCTGGGCGGATGCCGGTGAAGGCCAGTGTGATGCCTGCTATGATCCAGACTGCCACCAGGACAGCCAGGGAGGACAGGCTCGACTCGAAGGTTTTGTCACTCATTTCCAGGCCTGCGACGGTAATTAAAACTCCTTTATTTTCTCGCTTGCCGCCAGACATGGACTAAACGCTGTCCAACGGTCACAAAAGAAAGGACTACTACGATGGCCAGGGCTATGAACACCTGGCTCAGGAGCAGTCCGAGCGCTAATATTATAACCCTCTCAACACGGGTAAACAAGCCCACCGTGCAGTCGATGTTCAATCCCTCGGCCCTGGCCCTTATATAGCTGGTTAAATAAGACCCGATCAGGGCCAGGAATATCAGCACCAGCTCCCAGGTAACATTGAACGGCCAGACGGATACGCCCGTCACAAAGATCAGGCTCAGGAAAATAGCCCCCTCGGTAATACGGTCGGCCGTGGAATCCAGCAATGCCCCGAACCGGGTGGTCTTCTCCATATACCTGGCCAGCGCCCCGTCCAGCAGGTCGAAAAGCCCGGCCAGCAGGAAGATTATGCCTCCGGCCAGCAGACAGCCGAAGCCGATGACTACGGCAGCAACCAAATTCAGTATTATACCGGTGAAGGTCATCATGTCCGGCGTGAGTTTAAGCCTGCTGATAATAGGTACCAGGGGGTTGGTCAGCATGCGTCCAGCCTGCCTGCGTACATCCTGGAAGTTAGCCATAAAACAGTTCCTTAAATATCATTTAACTAGAGACTTATAATATTCTTCGACCTGCCGGCTGACATTCACCCAGCTGTATTTTTCCGCCGTTATCAGGCCGTTCTCGGCCATTTTCTGCCGTTTAGGCTTATCGTGTATCAGGGTAAGAAGCGCGTCGGCTATAGAACGCCGGTCTCTCGGTGTAGCCAGCAGCCCTTCACGGCCGTCGGTCATAACGCTGGCATACCCCGGTATATTGGTGGCAACAACCGGTTTGCCGCTGGCCATAGCTTCCAGCAACACGATCCCGAAGCTTTCCCCTCCGTTGGCAGGTGCACAGAAAATATCGGCAGTCCTGTAATATTGCGGCAGCTCGTCGACGGGAATAAACCTGGTAAATACAACCTGGTCGGGCAGCAGCCTTTTAGCCAGCAGCTCATACTGGTAGCGCCGCTGGAGGCCTGGCCCTACAATGATCAAGCGAAAGTCCCGGAAATCCTCTTTAACCAGCGAACAGGCATGTATCAGGTCGGCCACGCCCTTGCGTTCCTCCAGCCTGCCTACGAAAAGTATATTCAATTTGCCGTCGCAAAACTCTTTACGTACAGGCCCCTCGGGTTTGTAGTTCTGGGCATCCACACCGTTGGGGATAATGCGATACTCCGCCGGCAGATAGTGCTGGATGTAGTTAAGCGCTGGTTCGGAGACGGCGATTTTGCCATGCAGTTTCTTGCCCAGACTGCGCATGATAGGTTGTCCCACCCAGTAGCCGAAAGACCTGTCATGACAGGCATGGAATGTACCGACATTGATAGTATGAGACTCTATCAGGCTGCTCAGGCACAGCATAGGGATAAACGGCTCGTGCAGGTGGATGATGTCAAAGCTTTCCCTGTCGAGAACCCTTTTTACCTGGTAAGGCAGCCAGGGTGAAAGCGCGATGCGCGCCGTGGTGCCGCCGTAAGGGATGGGCAAGGGCCTGCCAACTGAAGTAACGTCCTCTTCGAAGTAGCGCGTTCCTTTCTTGCGCATGGGGGCGATAATCTTAACATCATGTCCCAGCAGATGAAGATGGTGGGCCAGGTATGAAGCGTGGTTGATAACACCGCCGGGATGCGAATAATCGTAAGGGGCGATCATCCCAATCTTCATCGGCCTGCCCTGTCGAAGCGTTTTAGCTTAATTGTGGTCACTGGCGCAGCGTCTTTTAATCGGAATCGGGCAGGGATATGGGGTGTTGCTGGTCCTGTCCACTTATAAACTGCTCCACCCGTCTGCGCGCTTCATCATCCGAATACTGGATGGGAGGTGATTTCATGAAATAGGAGCTGGGGCCTACGATAGAGCCGGACAATCCGCGGTCCTTGGCTATTTTGAAGCAGCGCAGGGCATCGATTACCACCCCGGCCGAGTTGGGGCTGTCCCACACTTCTAACTTGCATTCTAGATTCAAAGGCACGTCGCCGAAGGTCCGGCCTTCCATCCTGATATGGCAGAACTTGCGGTCGAGCAGCCAGGGGACGTAATCGCTGGGGCCAACATGTATATTGTCTGGGTTCATTTCATAGTCGAGCTGCGAGGTGACCGCATTGGTTTTGGATATTTTTTTAGACTCCAGGCGGTCGCGTTCGAGCATATTGTAGAAATCGGTGTTGCCGCCGAAGTTAAGCTGGTACGTGCGCTCCAGCTTTACGCCGCGATCGCGGAACAGCCGGGTTAGCACCCTGTGGACTATAGTAGCGCCGACCTGCGACTTGATATCGTCACCCAGGACAGGCAACCCCGCCTCGTGGAAGCGCGTATGCCAGTAAGGTTCCCTGCCGATGAAAACCGGTATGCAATTGATGAGCCCTACTCCGGCGCTGAGCAATTGCTCTATATACCACTTGGTAGCGTGTTCGCTGCCCACCGGCAGATAGTTAATGGCCACATCGGCCTTGACCTCTTTAAGTATGCCTATGATGTTAGCTGTGGGTCCGGGAGCCTTCTCGATGATCTTGCTAAGGTATTTGCCCAGGCCGTCGTGCGTCATGCCGCGTACCACCTTTACTCCCGTGGTAGGGACATCGCAGAACTTATAGGTGTTGTTCGGCGGGGTATAAATGGCCTCCGCCAGGTCTTTGCCCACCTTGTTCTTGTCGATGTCGATGGCGGCCACGAAATTGATATCGCTGATGTGATAGCCGCCAAGGTTGACGTGCATCAAACCGGGTACGAACTCACCATCTTTGGCATTCCGGTAATAGTGCACCCCCTGGACGAGGGAGGATGCGCAGTTCCCAACGCCAATAATTGCTACATTTATTTTTCCCATTTTGGTTCAACTCCTTTACGATAAATGTTGAAGCTTAGCTCGCCTTGTGGCCTTCGTGATCGAGCATCCGGTCGATGATCTTCTTCGGCCTGACCAGCCACATGGGGGTCTTGGACTCGTGCAGGATTTTATCCGCAACACTTCCGAGTACCCACCTGGCGATTCCGCTTCTTCCGTGGGTGGACATGGCTATTAGGTCCACTTTTTCATGTTTGGCTATATCAACGATCCTTTCAGCAGGGTCGCCTGTAATGATTCTGGCTGTAACATTGATCCCTTTCTCGGATAGCCTTTCGCTGACTTTGATGAGATACTTGTTGCCGGCTTCGTGCATAGCTTTGACGAAGTCCACGAATTCGGGCCCCAGGATGCGGGATTCGATGGCATGCGGCTCGGGGATGACATGCAGCAGGACAATTGAGGCGCCCGTTTTGAGTGCTACAGCTTCAGCATCATGCAGGGCGGCTTCACCGATAACCGACCCGTCAAGCGGTGTCAGTATGCGCTTAAAGGTTACCGTCCTGTCCTTGTCGAGCTCCTTGGCCTGCCTTCCATGTATTCCCAGCACCGGCGACATTGAATTGGAAACGACTTTTTCAAATACACTTCCAAGCCACCAGCGAAGCAGTCCGCCATGACCGTGAGTCGCCATGACAACCAGGTTTACACGATGTTTCTGCTCATAATCCAGTATCATGTCGGCCGGCCCGCCATAAACCACCTTGCCCTTGGCCTTAAGGTTGTTCACCTGAGCGTTGACCTCTGCGAATCCGGCCAGCTCTTCCTCTCGACTACTGTAAAGGAGGACTGCCTGGCAGACGATATTTTGTTTCTGGAAGTGCTCCACGGTGTGTTGGACGTAGTCATCCAGCAACTGGTTGACCCTGCGGCGCTTGCTGCCCAGACCTACGCTAAGGATGTCGACCTCGGAGCCAAAACGGATTGCAATATCCCTTACATATGGTAGTACGGTCTCCGCCTCACGTGAACCATCGAGCGGAACGAGTATTTTTTTAAACATGAGCGTTTAAAATCCGCTCTATTATAACAGATAATGATGCCGTTCTTGTATAATCCAAGAATTTTATGCTAATTTATATCGTGCTTTATGACTTCCATTCTCACAGTTTCCATAGCGACGGTGTATTATCCCCCATGGAGTTGATCCGACGCGCAGCAGTTAATGGTTATAAAGTCCTTGCGATAACGGATCACCTGGCATTAGGTTCACTGGCACGGGTTATTCAGGAAGTCAGCCGTGATTGTGAGCTGGCGAGATCTCACTGGAATATACTGGCTGTGCCCGGCGTGGAATTGACGCACCTGCCGTATAAGGCCATCAATGAAGCAGCCAGGGAAGCCAAGGAGCTCGGGGCATGGATAGTTGTGGTACACGGTGAATCACCGGTGGAACCGGTGGAGGAAGGGACAAATTTGGCAGCGGTAAAATCGCCCTATGTCGATATCCTGGCACACCCGGGGCATATCACGCCCCAGGTTGCGAAGCTGGCGGCCAAGAATCAAGTTTTTATAGAGATAACTGCAAGGAGGGGCCACTGTATCACTAATTCCCATGTGGCCAAAGTGGCAGGAGAAGCCGGGGCTTTAATGCTTTTGAATTCCGATGCTCATGAGGAAGATGATCTGTTAAACGAACATCTGGCGAAGGATATCCTTCGTCAGGCAGGTATAAGCAACCGCAAGTTTAAACAGGTACTGGAACTCAATCCCCTGAAATTGATGCAGAGGATCGGGCGGTCGCTGTAGGCACGTCGATTGTAACTGGCTTGGTTAGCTCTTTCCTATCCTGTATACCTTAGTTCCACAAATGGGGCATACCCCTTTGGTCGCTGGTCTGCCGTTCTTCAGAGTTACCTTCACCGGGTTCTTGATCTCTACCTTCTTTCTGTCCTTAAAGCAGTAGGCCTGTGTCATCTGGCACCTCCTGAAGCTAATTTATAGCTCTTAAGGCTAATATAGCTAATACGCATAGCTATGTCAAGCCTTTTTGAGGGATTAGGGGCAATTTTAACCCCCAAATACCTTTTCGGGGTGCCACATGCCGGTTTCCGGCCTGACTTTCATGATAGCGATGAATGTTCCGCCGGGGCCGTAGGCGCGGCAGAGGGGGCCGTTAGCCGGGTCCGCTGAGTCCGGCGCTATATCGGCGCCCTGCCGGACTTCACGGGCCATTTTTTCATCAAGCACGAGCTTTGGCAAATCGAAAAGAGGGTAATCCACGGGATAAAGCAGGGTCTCCAGCTTGCAGCTTTCCACTGCCGACTGAATTTCCTCCGGTGAATGAGAGTCACCGAGCGTGAATTGCCCGTAAGCCGTCCTCACAAGTTCTTTTAAATACGCACCGCATCCCAGCTTCTCGCCCAGATCATTGGCGAGAGATCTTATATAAGTCCCCTTGGAACACAGGATACGCAATTTCAAATAGGGAGGCTCGAATGCCAGCATCTCCAGCCGGTCGATCCGGATCTGTCGCGGCTGGAGAGATATCTTGATGCCCTCTCGGGCCAGAGAATAGGATTGCCTGCCATTTATTTTGATGGCGCTATATACAGGGGGAACCTGGTCTATGATTCCTTCGAAGGCCTCAAGCTCGTGTTGCAGCGATGAAAGGGTGACACCTGACGCGTCTTTGCAGCTCATCACCCGGCCCTGTCCGTCGAAGGTATCCGTGCTTACGCCAAACTCGATGTTAGCTACATATTCTTTGCTGAAGGCATGCAGGTATTCGGTAATCCTGGTGGCCTGTCCCAGGCAGATGGGAAGCACGCCGGTAGCTGCGGGATCGAGGGTGCCGGCGTGGCCGACGCGCTTTTCGCCGGTCATACGACGGATCCTGGCTACGATGCTGAAAGAAGTGCAGTCGCCCGGCTTATTTACGTTTAGTATTCCGTTTAGGTCCATTCGCCGTTTCCACTTTTTCGGCTGCAGCTACGTTCTCTATGAGGCTGACGAGCTTAACGCCGCGCTCGATAGAATCATCGAATTCGAAAGTTAGTTCGGGGGTAACCCGTATATTCAGGCGGTGGGCCAGCTCCCTGCGCAAAAAGCCGGATGCGCAGACAAAGCCTTTGATGATCTCCTTGTGATCGAGGTTATCACCCAGGGCGCTTATAGATACCTTGGCGTTTTTCAGGTCCCTGGATACCGATACCTCCGTTATGCTGATGAGCCTGTTCAGGCGGGGGTCATTAACATGCTTGCGCAGCAGGTCACTGAGTTCTATCTGGATTAGATGATTTAGACGTTCTGTACGCCTCGTCATGGCTTTCTCCCAAAATAAATTTTATCCCCTGGTACGGGGAAAGCAAAGGGGGCTGGAAGATCAGTCTATTTGTTCCCGGCGAACAAACTGCAGTATATCGCCGGTTTCGAAACTGTTAAAGCTTTCGAGCTTCACGCCGCACTCCATTCCTGTTGTTACCTCTTTCACATCATCCTTAAAACGGCGCAGCCCGCCCACACGTGATTCGGCAATGACCTTGCCTCCACGTATGACCCTTACCTGCGAGTCGCGTGTTGCTTTACCTTCTTTTATCTGGGCGCCCGCTATCTGCCCTTTCTTGCCGGCCTCGAATACTGTTTTTACCTCGGCCTGGCCCACTACGATATCGGCAAATTCAGGTTCGAGAAGGCCTTTCAACGCCTTCTCGACGTCTTCTATAAGCTTATAGATGACGCTGTACTGGCGGATGCTGATGCTCTCCTGTTCGGCCAACCGGCTTGCGCCGGGCTCGGGCTTGCTGTTAAATCCGACTATAACAGCTTTGGACGCCATAGCCAGCAAAATGTCGCTTTCCGTAATGCTTCCGGTGCCAAAATGTATAACTTTAACCCTGGTCTTGTCAGTGCTGAGCCTCTCTAAAGAATCTTTGATGGGTTCGATGCTGCCGTGCACGTCGGTTTTAAGGATTATATTCAGGTCTTTTATCTCGCCTGCGCTTGCCTGCGCTGCAACGGCAGTAAGGCTAATGCCCCTGGCAGACGGTGTACCGACCCCCGAATCACGATTTTTCTCAACCAGTACTCTAGCTTCTTTTTCACCTGCTACTACCTGGAACGTCTCGCCCGCCTCGGGCACTGCGTTCATACCCAGTATCTCGGCAGGGGTGGCGGGTTCGGCTTTGCGGATATTTTTACCGGCATCGTTGAACATAGCCTTAATTTTTCCCGCTACCGTGCCGATAACTATATTGTCGCCGGGTTTCAATACACCCTTTTGTACCAGTACGGTGGCTATCGGGCCGCGGTTCTTGTCGAGCTTGGCTTCAATTACGACCCCTTCCGCTGGGCAATCCCACTCGGCTTTAAGCTCGAGCATATCTGCTACCAACAGGAGGTTTTCCAGTAGATCGTCGATACCCAGCTTCTTCTTGGCCGAAACAGGTACGCAAATTATATCGCCGCCCCATTCCTCGATTACGAGGCCAAGATCGGCAAGCTGTTGCTTGATCCTATCCGGATTTGCTTCAGGTTTATCTATTTTATTTAGTGCCACAACTATGCTTACACCGGCTGCGCGGGCGTGGTCGATGGCCTCAATCGTCTGCGGCATGACCCCATCATCGGCGGCTACTACCATGACGGCTATATCAGTAGCCCTGGCGCCGCGTGCCCTCATGGCGGTAAACGCTTCGTGGCCGGGAGTGTCCAAGAAGGTTATCTTGCGGCCCTTCTTCTCGATCTGGTAGGCGCCTATATGCTGGGTTATAGCGCCGGCCTCGCCTCCCGCAACGTTGGTCTGCCTGATGGCATCCAGCAAGCTGGTTTTGCCATGGTCGACATGTCCCATGATCGTAATGACAGGCGGACGCGAGCGTAATTTAGCGCCCATGGCAGCAATACTCGTTTTCCCGTGTACAGGTGCATGCAGCCTCTTAGCTGAAAAACCGAAATCGGCAACCAGTTTGGCGGCTGTCTCATAGTCGAGCGACTGGTTGATATTGGCCATGATACCGTTGCGCATTAGCTGCTTTATGATCTCAATTCCGCTGACGCCCACCTGGTCGGCAAGCTGCTTGACGGTGATTACGGGAGGAAGACCTAGCTGCGGAGCGGCCTGCTTGGCATTCTCGCCCTGGCTTCCAGCCTGGTCCTGCTTATTTTTCATTTAATCAATCTTCCTTTTCCGGTAAACTTCCGCCGTATTCAAGCAGCGTGTGCCGGTTCTCTGCTGATAATTTAGTTCGTAGTCCATATTCAATACGGTTGCCTTTCAGGGCAGCTTCCCAGCATTTCTTACGGGAGCAAATATATACGCCCCTGCCCGGCTTTTTGCCCTTGAGGTCTATTTCCACAAAATCGGTGGAGTAAACGAGGCGGATCAAATCCCTTTTGCCGCGAGACTGGCGGCACGCTATGCAGGCGCGCTGAGGAATGTGTTTAGGCCGGGTCGCCTGCCCAATGTTATCATCCTTCGGCGTCTTCGTCTTCATAATATACGGTCTTCTTATGCTTGGCCTTCTTAGCTTTAACGCCCGTGTCTTTACCCTCGGCCTCTTTCTTGACGGTCTCCTTCTTCTTGGCCTTGCCTTCACGGCCTGCCATGATCTCCTCGGCGAAGCGTATCTTGGAGGGCTGAGAAGGGCCCGTTTCAACCGGCATTAATATCTCGATTTCCTGTCCCTGTGCCTGTTCTTCCGTTGTTGCAGCCGCCAGTATAGCCTCCGCCACTTCAGGTTCCAACTCGGCCTCTTCCGGTTCTCCGGTGGATACTTCCGCTCCTATTTCCTCTTCTTCAGCGGCTTCGGCTTCCGCATGCTCCGGCTTTTGCAGGGCCTTTTCGGCTTCCAGTTCTGACGCGCTCTTGATATCAATGCGCCAGCCGGTTAGCTTGGCTGCCAGCCTAACGTTTTGCCCTTCCTTTCCAATGGCTAGTGAAAGATGCTTATCGGGAACCTTGACCAGCGCTGTGGTCTCAGTTTCATTCAAAGAAACGCCAAGTACCTGTGCCGGGCTAAGGGCATTGGCTATAAACACTTTGGGATCGTCGGACCACTGCACTACATCTATTTTCTCTCCGCTCAGCTCATTGACTATATTCTGAATGCGGATGCCACGCAGTCCCACGCAGCAGCCTACCGGATCGATGTTGCTTTGGCGGGTGGTCACAGCCACCTTGCTGCGATATCCGGCCTCCCTGGCTACAGCCTTGATCTCTACTGTGCCGCTGGATATCTCCGGGATTTCCAGTATAAGCAGATCCCGCAAAAGGTTGCGATGCGCCCTCGAGGCGATGACCTGTGGTCCCCTGGTTGTCCTGGCTACTTCAACTATATAAAGCTTTAAACGCTGTCCCTGCCGGTAGCGCTCGGTGGGCACCTTCTCATTTTGCGGTATGATGGCCTCGGTCTTACCTATGTCCACCACGACGTGCTCGGGCGTTACGCGCTGGACGGTTCCGGTGATGATTTCACCTTCTTTGCCTACGAATTCCTCGTAGATGGCACCGCGCTCGGCATCGTGAAGCTTCTGAAGTATGACCTGTTTGGCAATCTGTGCGGGTATGCGTCCTGCATTAGGGGGCGGTATATCGACGACTACCGTGTCTCCAACCTTGAGTGTTTTATCTTTTTTCTTGGCTTCTTTAAGTGAAACCTCGCGGTATTCATCCTCCGGCGTCTCGGCCACAACCTTCTTAAGCGTGAGCTTGACCTCGCCAGTGATGGGGTGAATCTTAACGGCGATATCCTCTCCGTGAGTGTATGCCTCTTTCCTGTAAGCTGAAACCAAGGCTGATTCCAGCGCAGTCAATACTATTTCCTTGGGCAGGTTCTTTTCCGCCGCAAGCTGCATGAGGGCATTCATAAACTCAGTCTTTGCCATTTAAGCCAATTTCCCTCATATTCATTTTTTCAATAAAAAAGTGGGTACTAGGACCCACTTTTTGGACGAGTATTGAATGCAGTAAAATAATATCATATCTTAATTGAAAGTGCAAGACGGGCTAAGTATGCGGAATGATAGTGGGCCTTTGTTTACCTGCGCTTTGAATTGTTGGAGTGGCTGGCTAACCGGAGGTTAAGCTTTCCCAGGGACTTATCCAGTGAGCGGTGCTTAATGGCGTCAAGAATAACGTTGCTGTGCCAGTCAAAGGTGATATCCGGCGAAGCCAGCAGGGACTCGTGGATACTATGGTGTTCGATTATATCGAATATGTGTTCTATTTGCCGGTCACTGAGTTTACGGTAAAATTTGTGCGCCCAGTAATCGATAGCCAGCTCACGCTTGAGCATCTCGTGCCACTTCTTTTGATAGACTGACAGGTTCCTTGCCGAAAAATTATTATTTTTAATAGTGTCGCATATAGTTCCGACAGCTATCCGGGCGCACAGCAGCCCAAAATAGATCCCCCCCCCTGTCGTAGGCTTGACCTGTCCGGCGGCATCACCAATGACTATCAGGCGGTCGGCATAAGTCCTGGCCAGCGGCTTTAATGGTACGGCGCCGTAGCTTATATTGCTCCTGACAGCTTCTATTTTGCCCTGCTGTTGAAGATGTTCAAGGAGGATTTTTATGTACGGTCCGGGGTTATTCCTGCACAGCAGGCCGGCTTTGGCCCTCCCGGCGCCTGCAGGCACCAGCCAGGCAAAGAAACCCGGAGCGATATCTGTCCCTGAATATACTTCGACTTCTTCAATGTCCTTGTTGACGACCTCAACCTGTGCACCCTGGGCGTACTCGTTTATCTGGCCGAGGCCCAGGGCCTTTGTAAACGAGGTCCCAAAGCCGCTGGCAATGACAACCACCTTGGATTCAAAGCTGACTTGCCCGTTCTTGTCGGACCCCTGCACGCGGACTGATTTTGCATCCTTGTGGATGCCGGATACATATGTGGAAAAGTGAAATTCGGCGCCGCTTGCCTCTGCCTGTTTGGCTATACTAAGATCCAAAGCTGGCCTGTCGAGTATATAAGCCTGGGTCGTTTCACGTTCAACCCGGATATATTTACCCGAGGGGGAGAATATCTTAGCAGAGCGAGCCTGCCACTGAACTATTCTTGTATCCACAGGAAGCAGTTCGAAGCAGTCCCTGCTGACGATACCGGTACAGCTTGACTTATGCCCGGCATGGGCGTTCTTCTCAAGTACGCAGACGCGTAACCCCTGCCCTGCCAGCTTGCCGGCGGTATAGCTGCCCGCAATGCCCGCTCCAACAATAATTACATCATACATATTTAAGTTCAGGAAGGACTATCCACCCAGGAGTCCTTGATGGAATACTACACGGTGCGCAGACCGCCAAATCTCCGATGCCGCCTGCTGTAATCGACAAGCGCCTTCTCCAATTCTTCCCTGCCAAAATCAGGCCAGAGAACCGGAGTAAAATAAAGCTCAGCATAAGCCGCCTGCCAGATCAGGAAATTGCTGAGGCGCATTTCATCTCCCGTACGGATGAACAGATCGGGATCAGGCATACCCGCTGTATAAAGGTATTTTGAAAATAGAGCCTCATCAATTTTATCGGCGTCTAACTTCCTGCGGATTATATTCTGAACAGCATCAACAATCTCGCTCCGGCCGCCGTAATTGAAGGCGATGCTGACCGTCAGGCCTGTATTGCCTTTGGTCAGATTGATAGCCTGCCTTGCTTTTTTCTGGATGCCCGGTGAAAGCCTGTCCATCCTGCCAAGGTGTTTGATGCGGATGTTTTTGGCATGGGCGATTTTAATGGCTTCATCCAGGTGCTCTGAAAGTAATTTGATGATGCTGTCAACCTCGGCTTTGGGCCGGTTCCAGTTCTCCGTCGAGAACGCATAGAGCGTTAAATAGGGGATGCCATACCCGGAAAAAAATTCCACGAAATCGCGGGCGTGCAATGCCCCTTGCTCATGGCCGAATATGCGTGGCTTATGACGTTTTTTAGCCCAGCGGCCGTTACCGTCCATGATGATGGCAACATGTCTGGGTAGCTTGATACTCTTTACGTCAGGCATTATTTCCCGAGTTTTTTCTGTATCTCATGTTTATCGAGATTTTTTAATTTAATATCGTTCTTCATGTATTTGATGGACGGCTGATATAGGGCGATAGTATTTGGTTCGAGGTCTGTGTTCAGGCATACGTGAGACCCAACTATCGAGTTGGGGCCGACGCGCCGGCCGGGCAGTATCCCAGAGTTGATACCAGTTTTGCAGTTATCACCGATGATGGCGCCGAAGTGGTCCCTTCCTGTCCCTATCGGCTTTTCATGGCGCCGGACCAATATTTCATTTTCATCAAAGCGGAAGTTGGCCGTTATGCTGCCTGCGCCGAAAGAACAATTATTGCCGATAATCGAATCGCCGATATAGCTGGAATGGAACCAGCAACCGTCGCCGATGTAGGAACCTTTTATCTCAGTAGAAAAACCTATTACACAGTCGGCCCCGATATGAGAATTATCCCGGACCAGTGCGTTGTTGCCGATCACTGTATTCGGCCCGATATAGACAGGCCCCCGCACCACGGCATTTTCTAAAATGCGCACGTTTTCACCGATAATCACCTTGCCGGCAACGACGGCTTGATCGGATATAGATGCGGAAGGAGCGATTTGTCGTTCACCGGCACTGAGGAAATCGTTAACTATATCGAAGATGTGCCAGGGGTACTTGATAGGGGCCCAGAACCCATTATAAGGGACGACGCTGATCTTATGCCCCTCCTTTACCATGTCATCCATGGCGCACTCGTATACATCGTCCTTTTTAGTCTTAACCTTTGCTACATATCCGAACAGCTTGCCGGTGTCGGTATGAAGGTGAAGCAGGATGTTCACAAGGTTGGAGGGTTCGGTGCCGGGTTCGGGTTTTTCGACAATTCGTGTTAGCTCACCTTGCCCGTTGACGGCCAGGTATCCGCCCGGAAAGTATTGCTTGACTTCATAGCCCAGCATATAGGACGAGGACTTTCCTTTCTTAAAGGCGTCGAGCAAAACGCCGTAAGCCGAGGCGTGGAAGACATCGTTAGGATTAACTATCAAGATTTCTCTGTCGAGAAATGGTTGTGCACATTTCAGGGCATCCGCTATCCCCAGCGGCTTGGCCTGCAGGGCAAATTCGAATCTGGGGCCGCTGACCGTTGATACAACCTGTTTGATCTGCTCGATATTGCCCGGATTTCCAATGATGATAAAATCATTGAGGCCGGCATCACGCGCCATCGATACCTGGTGCTCCAGCAAAGTCCTGCCCAGAAAATCCAGCAGGAACTTGTCTTCAGTTATGGGGAACATCCTCTTGCCCACTCCACCGCACAGGAAGACAACTTTCATTTTCCCACCTCTTTTAAGGCCTCTTTTACGCTTGCAACGCCCTTAGTTATAAGTTCACGTGTCCGGGCTGCCTGCCTGGATTCTGCCAGAACCCGGATGGCCGGCTCGGTGCCGCTGGCCCTTATCAGCATCCAGGCGTCGCCGAACTCAAACCTTAGTCCGTCGAGATCATTCATGCCGGCAGCTTGAAGAGTTGCTGCCCGCCCTTTGATGCTTTCCATGGTCGCAATTTTAAGCTCGTTGGGACATTCAACTTTGTCCTTGTCGTAATGCAACGGGGGTAGCGTCTTGAAGAACTGGCGTATCTCGGAGACGTTTTTAATAGAGCTTAAGAGCATTATGGCCGCGAAGATGCTTTCTGGATAATAGCCCGCTTCGGGCAGTATATAGACTCCCACGGATTCAACCCCCAGCGCTGCATTATTATCTCTGGCAAGATGAGCGGCGTAAACATCGCCAACCTTTCCCCTGATGACTGTGGCGCCCAGGTCCTGCACGGCAAGGTCTAACAATATGCCGGTTTCCACCGTAGTGGCTACCAGCTTCTTCCCGGATGAACGGATGGCATGACGGGCAATAAAAGCTATCATTTCATTGAACCCCAGAAAGCCCTGTTGGTCGCAAAAAACCACCCGGTCTGCGTCACCGTCAAAGCAAATGGCCAGGTCGGCGTTTTTCTGACGCAAGAACTTAATTGTGCCCTGTAGTGTATCCTCCCTGGGTTCCGCGCTCCGCCCGGGGAAACGGCCATCGGGGAAGTCATTGACCGGTATTATTTTGAAGCCGAGCTTCTCAAATATCTCGCTGGCGATGCCGGAGGCGGCCCCGTTGCCGGGGTCGATCATTAATTTAAGTGCTAAATTAAAATCCCAACCGCGTATAAGTGTCTTTAAGTATTCGAAGTACTTGTCCTTCATGCGTGGGACTGCCTCGACTGCTCCGGTCTGGCCTTTCCTGAAGTTGCCGTCATAGTATATTTTCTCAAGCGCCTCTTCCTGGACTCGGCTGTAGCCAATGGAATCGTTGTTGAAAAGCTTGATTCCGTTGAACTCCGGCGGATTATGTGAGGCGGTGATCATAACACCGGCGTCGAAGCCGATTTCACGCGTCAACAGTGCCAGGGCAGGGGTCGGCACTATACCGAGATGGGCGACATTTATACCACACTCAGTCAGCCCTTCAGTCACAGCGTTTTTAATAAGCTCCCGGCTTAACCGGGAGTCGGTACCGACGCAGACTGCGGACCCCTGCGGCAACGCAGTTCCCAGCGCCCTTGCTACATTTTTACACAGTTCGGGAGTGAGGTCCTGATTTACTACACCCCGCACACCGCTCGTTCCAAAAAGAGGTTTGTTCATTTACTTAAAGATATGGCTATATGTAGTTACGGTAAGTGATGGTAATGCGTCGACAGCTTAATTGTCAATTTAAGTTGCAGAGGCGTGCCACCGATAATTGATTAATTACTTAAACAATATGTAGGAGTTCTTTCTATATATAATTTATTCGCGAATAAATTTAACCACACGTGTAGATATTTACATAAAATCCATTGACAGTGCCCAAAATATCTGTTAATATCACCCTTCGGTGAGTGAGTGGGGAGATAAAGAAATAATCAAATAAAGAGAAGAAAGTGTTCGAAACAATTGAGATAACGCTGATCTACACCTTTCTTCTCGGCTCTCTTTATCTGTTGGTTTCTCTGGGTTTCTCCCTGATATGCGGTGTCCTGAGGATCTTCCATCTTGGCTATGCTTATATATTTGTAGCCACCATTTACCTGACCTGGATGTTTTTCCACACGCTCAACCTGCCGCTGTGGCCGTCCATTTTATTGATGGTGGTGCTGCAGGCCGCTATAGCCATCGGTCTTTATTACGGCATTATAGCCAAATATTTAAAACAAGAAGAGAAGATCATTACCGGGCTACTGCTGGTGGCAATTATTGCCAACGCGGCCGCCAACAAGTGGTATCCCATACAGAGCGCCGTAAACCTGCCTACCACGATCATAGACGGCACTCTAAACGTCGGTTCCACCACTGTTCCCATACAGATGGTCCTGGCTGCCATAACCGGCATTGTAGTCACTGCCTTGTTCGTGCTCTTTTTTCTTAAGACCAAGACCGGGCTGGCCGCACGCGCTATTTCATATGATATTAATTCCGCCAAGATGATGGGAATCCAGGTCGAACAGTTATATATGTTTATCATGGTAATAGTGGTTATTCCAGTCATTATTGCCATGCTGATGATTGCCCCCGTGCTTGCAGTCAACCCGGACATGGGATGGGGCTACATGACAACCGCCATACTGGTATCGGTTATGGGCGGCCTGGGCAATATCAGGGGCACCATTATCGCCAGCTATATTATTGGCTTTGCACATTCCTTCGTATCCTTCCCCCTTGGCGAGCCCCGACTGATGAACCTGGCAGCTTTAATCGTGGTAATCATCATGCTAATTGTCAGGCCACAGGGTATAGCCAAAACCGAGAGTTTGTGGTGATCCGATGGAACTAGAAATAAAACGGGAAAAACTGGTATTAAGGGTTGGTACGCAAAAGTACGAATGGCATATCGAGCCCAGGTACTGGCGCAATCCTTTTATCTATGTAGGTATCCTGATACTGGTGCCGATAGCGGTTTATTTCTTATACCCCCAATGGCTTCCCACTGTAATAGACGCTAACCTGTTGGCCGCCATAGCCATACCGCTGGGGTGGATGACTATCGGAACCGGACGAATGAATTTCGGCCCGCAGTTTTATATTGGAGTGGGCGGGTTTACAGCAGCCCTTTGCAGCATCAACCTGGGTTGGCCGCCATTTGTAACATTGCTAATGGCCATACTGGCGGGCCTGATCTTCGGACTATTAATGAGCCCGCTCTCCATCATTGCGGGCGGCCTTTATTACACGCTGTTAACACTGCTTTTCCCGCTGGTTTTCCTGGAGATTACATTCATTTATACGGACCTCTTCAAAGGCGATACCGGCCTGTTCGGCATTGCGCAGATGGTCAATGTAGGCCACTTTACAGTTAATCAGTTCCTCATATGTCTGATGTCATTGTTTATGATGCTGCTATATATGTTTATCGTGGATAAGATCATGCGTTCCAAATTTGCCGCGTCGATGGCCGCCATCAATGATGATGAAGAAGTGGCGGAGGCCATGGGCGTAAACGTAAAGAAGATTAAGATCATCAGCTTTACCATCCCGGCGGTGATGATAGCGGTGATAGGCTGGTTTTACGCTCATTATTACGGCACTTTCTCCGGCGTTACCTATCTGCCCCTGGCATTTATGGTCAAGGTCCTGCTGGTGAGCATGATCGGCGGCCGTGTGCAGATATACGGCAATGTGATCGGCGGTTACTTTATAGTGATCCTTGAGCTCTTTTTGTCAAGCGTGCTGGGTGAGTATTCACAGGTAGTGTTCCCGATTATATTGCTCATCCTGCTGCTCACACTTCCCGAAGGCCTATTCGGCCTATACAGAAAACGCCGCTACAGGGAATACCTGCCGACACTGCATGTCAGGAGATAAGTTGTGACTGAGATACTGAAAATAGATAGCGTATCCAAGCATTTCGGGGGGCTGATGGCGATTAACGACGTCAGCTTTTCAATTATCGAGGGCGAAACGCTGGGACTTATGGGCCCCAACGGCGCAGGTAAAACAACTCTGGTGAATATGATCACCGGAAAGTATCTGGCAGATAGCGGCAACATCCAGTTCATGGGACATGACATAACCAGGATGCCTGCGTACAGGCGGTGTAAGCTGGGCATAAGCCGGACATATCAAATACCAAGGCCCTTCCCTGAGCTTACAGCTTTAATGAGCGTTGTAGTAAGCGCCTTATATGGAAAGGACAGGGCCAACCAGAGCCTTGAAGACGCTGCAACGGAGGCTACCCACTACCTTGAGTTCTGCGGGCTGTTCAGTAAACGCAATGTGCTGGGCAAAGACCTTACATTATACGAGCTGCGCGGCCTGGAACTGGCCCGGGCGCTGGCTACCACTCCTAAATTAATCTTTGTGGATGAGGTTATGGCGGGTTTAAATCCCGATGAGGCCTATAAAGCGGTCAGGCTGCTTGAAAGGGCCAAGGAAGAATTCGGCGTTACCATACTCTGGATCGAGCATGTCATGGCAGCGCTGATGCAGGCGGCACAGAGGGTGGTTGTCCTGCATTACGGGCAGAAAATCTGTGAAGGGTTGCCGCAGGATGTTGCCAACGACCCCTATGTAATCGAGTGCTACCTGGGATCATGCCATGTTTGAAGTGCAGGACCTGTATGTGGCCTACGGTGTAACGCCGGTCCTCCACGGTGTAAATATGACAGTGGAGACAGGCGAAATGGTTGCGCTGCTGGGCTCCAATGGCGCCGGCAAGTCAACGCTAATTAATACTATTCTTGGGATGATAAAGCCCACCAAAGGCAAGATATTATTCGAGGGTGAGAGTATAGAGAAGTTGCAACCCTATGAAATAATTAAACGCGGGATTGCCGAGGTGCCGGAGGCACGCAGGATTTTCCCTTACATGAGCGTGATGGATAACCTGCTGGTCGGGTCTTATAACAGGACCGCCTGGCCGATACGGAAAAAAACCCTGGAGAGGGTTTTTAATATGTTCCCCATATTAAAAGAGCGAAAAAATCAGTCGGCAGGCACGTTAAGCGGCGGTGAACAGCAGATGATGGTGATCGCCCGCGGCCTGATGTCCAATCCCAAAATGTTAATGGTGGATGAGCCTTCGCTGGGGCTGGCGCCTAAAATACTCGAGCTGGTATACGACACCCTGGCCAAACTAAAAGAAGAGAAAATTACACTGATATTATCCGAACAGAATGCCCGGCAGGCCCTGACCATTGCCGGACGGGGCTATATCATGGAGAATGGCCGGGTCATCTATGCGGATGTAAGCGAAAAATTGCTTGACAGCGATGTGGTCAAGAAAGCTTACCTCGGGATGTAAATAATGGACGATTATTTCGATTACACAAAAAAGCTGTTCGACCCCTCGAAAACCAAGGAGAAACCCGAGGTATTCAAGGGTTTAAGGGTACTGGATTTTACACATGTTATATACGGGCCGACCGCCGCCAAGATACTGGGGCAGTACGGTGCCGAGGTAATAAAATTTGAACTGCCCTGGGTGGGGGACCTGTGGCGTTTCGGCGTCTACTGGGGCAGTTTCTGGAGACACTCCAGCGTATGTTTCCATTTCGTGCAATACGGGAAATATTTCTTCGCCCTTAACCTGAAATTGCCTAAAGCCAGGGAAATAATCTATAAAATGGTGGAGCAATCGGATGTCGTGGTGGAAAACTTTGCGGCAGGGACCGCTGAGACCTGGGGCGTGGGATACAGCCAGCTCGGTAAAATTAATCCGGGCCTGATTTATCTCAGTTGTGCCACATACGGGCAATACGGCCCGATGAGGTTCTTCCCCGGCTGGGACTTGCTGGCCCAGGCCGCCAGCGGCGTTATCAGCCTCACCGGATATCCTGACACGGACAAATACTATAAGTTGCCGGACTATGTGGGCGATTTTTTACCAGGGAACGTCGGAGCGCTGGCCGTCATAATGGCGCTCAATTACCGTAAGAAAACGGGCAAAGGCCAGTATATAGATCTGGCTCAGGCTGAAGCCTTAATGCGAATCATGCCCAACTTTACCTATGAAAGCATAACCGGCGAAGATTTGGGGCGAGTGGGCAATACAGACCCGGCAATGGCCCCTTCGGGCATTTTCAAATCGAGCGACGGCAAGTTCGTAGCCATTGCGGCCGTGACTGACGAGCAGTATAAGGCTATTTGCCAGGCGATGGGCAGGCCCGAACTAATAACCAAATATGGGGATTCATTTGACCGGTTGAAGGCCGACAATGCCAAGGAGCTCCATGATGCGGCTGAAGCATGGGTCAAAGCCAGCACTGCCGAAAACCTTGTTAATTCAGCTAAAAAATATGGCTTTTCCATTGGCCTGGTTGAGGATGACTATGAGATTACTTACGACCAGTGGAGGCAGGAACGGGGCAGCGTAATCGTGTTTCAGGATGATATGTACGGCAAACTTATGATACCCGGGCCATCGGCCATGCTGAGCAAAACGCCGGGAAGGATTAAGTGGCTGTCCAGGCCACTTGGCTACCACAACCGCTACGTGCTCAAACAACTGCTCGGGTATTCTGAGGAAGAGATCAAGCAGCTGGAAAAGGAAAGGATAGTAGGCTACTGGGACGATAGGCCCGGCATCAAACCACCCGTTTATTACGACCTGTCCCAGGACGCCATGTTCAACTATAAGGGCTGATAAATGAGCAAGATCGAGAAAGAGCAGATACTGGTTAGATACGGCGGAAGCCGTAAAGAACGGGAAGAGTTTCTCCGTGGCATGATCAACCCCGAAGGCAAGCCGGAAGTGCTCAACGATGTCACGGTGCTGGACGTAAGTTATGCCAATTTGTCCGGTGATATATGCTCGAGCATATTTGCAGAATTCGGCGCCGAGGTGATCAAGATAGAACCTCCTGAAGGCGACCCGTCCCGCAAGATAACTCCCTACGGCGTAAATCGTAACGGCGTTGGGGTCCCTTTTATCATGGAGGCTCGCAATAAGCGCTATTTTACCCTTGACCTTAAGACCGAGGAGGGGCGCCGGGACTTAAAGAGCCTGGCTGCAAAGGCGCAGATAGTTATTGAGACCTATGCGCCCGGCACTATGGACTCATGGGGAGTTGGATATCGCCAGTTGGCTGAGATCAATCCGGGCCTGGTGTATATAGCGATCAGCCCCTACGGACAATATGGTGAAAAGGCCAAAGAGTTTATCAACGTCCCCGATTCGGATATAACCGCCCAGGCGATATCGGGTGTGTGCGCCAATATAGGCGATATGCCTGGTTCCGGGGAGCCGTATAACTGGCCGCTGAGGGCCGGGGTATGGCTGAGCTGGTATATTTCGGGTATTGAGGCGGCCCTGGGAGGTGCAGTAGCGCGTTACTATTCTCAAGCTACCGGTGAGGGTCAGATGGTGGATGTGGCCACGGCTGATTCTTATGCTTCGCTGGTGGGATACCCCGTCACCATCGGGTTCACCTGGAATAAGGCACGGCCCAGGATTGGCATACACGATTTTGCCATATATCCATATGGATTCTGGAAAAGCAAGGATGGCATTGTGGCTATTGCGGCCGGCAGGGACCATGACTTCAGGGCGTTGCTTAAGGTGTTAAAGCTGTGGCAGCATGAAGATGACTACCGTTTCACCTTCGACAGGATACCTGACATACTCGACCAGGTAGAGCAATTTTACAAGATCATTGAAGACCGAACGATCAAATACACTTCTGATGAGCTGGTCAAAATGGCGCTTGAATATAGTATCAAATCCGCCCGCTCCAAATGGCGCGGCGGCGGCGTTCCCATAATTATGAAAGTGCAAAAGCCGGCGACTACCATGCAGAATCCTCACTGGGCCAAGCGCCAATCCTTCCAGGAATTCGATGACGAGATGCTGGGAAAATTTAAAATGCCCGTCAATTTTATTAAGATGTCTGAGTCTCCGCCGCGTGTCAAGTGGGTCAAATGTAAGATTGGCCAGGATAACGATTACGTGCGCGAGAAATACCTTAAATAATTACGAACTTTAGCAGGCATAAAGAAGAGCCTTCCATTTGGAAGGCTCTTCTTTTATTGTTCAGGTTACCGTTTAAGGCTTGGTAAAGCTCAAGGTGAAAGTGGTGTCAACAGATTTGCTGAAATTGGGATTGGATATGGTGGCCTTTCCGCTGACATCGTATTTGCAGGGTCCGGAGGGGTAAGCAGCCCAGGCTTTATCCATAGGCCCCTGGACGGCGTTAACCAATCCAATAATCTTCAAATACTTTGCCGCAACGGTGTTGTTGTCGACAGCTCCGCTGGTTATGTTATCCGCTGTCGGAGCGCTCCTGATAAGGTTAAGAACTTGTATGTTGGGATCTGTCCACAGACCTGGCTCCTTGCCACCAAGCAGTTTCCACGGGGCGGAGCCCGCAATAAGGGCCGGCACGTAAGGCATGCTCTTGGCCATGTAATAACCCTCGAATGCCACGCCGCCGAACCCATTGAAGGGCAGCACGTTGGCATAGGTTAATTGCACGGCGGTATTGGCAGGTATTTCAATCTCAGGCCCTACTGTTCTCTGAGTCAGCGCCTGGCCGTTAAGGCTGATGGTATAGTTGAACTGGTCAAGCGTGACCGCGACATTATTGGGATTTTCAATGCTGAAGATTGAATCGGCAACAACTGTCTCTGCGCCCTGCCACTCGTTGGAGATCAAGTTGAGTGTGACCGTTGCCGGTTTTAGCTCGGAAGGGGCACAAGCTGCGGACGCGAACAGGACTGCGATTAGAATGAATGCGATCGGCAAATATAGCTTTCTCAAAATTATCACCTCCTCCTAAACTATTTAGCACCGGCAGCAGCCCTGAGCTGTGCAGGGGTCTGATATTTATCGAGTTGAGCATATTTTCCGGGATACATAGGTACATATTCACCGTTAGCCTGGATCTGGGCTGAACCGATCGCCATACCGTTTGGTAACATCTGTGTGGGATTATTGGGATCGGCGCATACGCGGGAATGGAAGAAGCCGGGTACCTTGGTCATTTCGTACTTGGTAGGACCAAGTGTGCCATTATCGACCTGGACCGTCTCCAGAGCGGTAATCAGCTTGCCTACATCATCCGTACCCCCGGCCATCTCAATGGCCGCCTTGATCTGGTAAATGTCATCGTAAGCACAGAGCACATGCATCTGGCAGGGTATGCCCCTGGCCCTGGCTTTGGTCACGACAGCCATGTTATAGTTGGTGATCGGCGTTTCGTAAGATGCCGTCAGCGCACCGAGCGCTTTGCCGCCGGTAAGCTGCCAGAAATCGTGGGTCTGGTTTACGCCGCCATACAAGTATAACTGAATATCTTTAGCCGGCGAGTCGGCCCACTGTTTGGCAATTACTTCCGTATCTGTAAACCAGCTTGAAACGACGAAGATCATGTCAGCGCCGGCCTTGGAGATCTGGTCCATTATCGGCAGGTACATGCCCGCCCTGGCGCTGAAAGGTTTGCTGTATACAACATCGATGCCATACTTGTCTTTGGCCATCTGATCCCAGGTAGGAAGATTGAGAGTTGGATAGCCATTGCGGAAAAGCAGTGTCCAGTCCAGGTTTTCATAGAGCAAGGCCCATTTTTTAGGGGCCATACCCTTGGGTGTGTTAGGACCGTCCGCTTGGGACCAGGAGAAAATGAGGTTTGCCCAGGCGTAATGACCGGGTTCGGGATTGAAATCACGGAAGATCATCTTTTCGTTGTCGTAGTTCTGAATCACTGAGGCGGTGACCTCCACGCCGCTGGCGCCATTGGCAATCATAATGTGCGGGAAATCTTTATAAAGCTCGATTGATTTCTGCTTGGTTGCCAGCGCAATCTCCGTCCTGCCTTCTACAAAGTAGAAGGTTGCCTTGTCCCCCATGACCATTCTTTGTACGGCTGCCACTGATAGCGATGTCTCGCCCTTGCCATCCTCGATTACATACTTGATGGGCCTGCCCAGGATACCGCCCGCTGCATTGATCTCTTCAACAGCCATCTGCTGAATATCCATGCAGGGTTTGGTGCCCGGTGACGCGACGTCGCCGACATAGCCTATGACTATTGGGGCTTTCCCTGTCGAGGGCTGCGCACAGCCGCTCACGATCATTGCAGCTATGAGTGTGAAAATAATGGTTAGTGAAAGAATCGTGCCCTTGGTTTTCATTGCCACCTCCTCTATATAATGAAGCCATTATATCACATGCCGTCAACAAATATGCGATTAGTTAGATATGCGGAAGGTTGGCCGAACGTTCAATCGATGTATGTAAAAAGGACTGGCTGCAGGTTAAGAATTAGCTGCAGCCAGTCCTTTTTTATAGTTGTTGCGCTTAGAGTTTGGGAGTATTGCCAAGCCGGTCAAAGGTATAGGGTTTGTTTACCTTGATGCCGGCCAGTCGCTTGGCGATATTCTTGGTATTTTCCAGGTTATAGGCGCCCATAATAGCGATCTGTTCCATCCTGGGAGAACCGCCGCCATGCACGCCGGCGTATTGCATAACGCCGGCCCACTCGGAACAGGTAAGGCCCTGCACCCAGGAGAAGGCCTTGAGCACATCCTGAACGTCCACATCCGGATTACGGGCCATATATTTTTCCATAAAGGGCTTGGTTTCCTCGTTCACCCAATCTCCTGAGCGGGGCATGGTGGCCGGCATACCGCCTGCAATATCCGCCACAATGTCGTATTCATGATAGATATTGAGGCCGGCATGCCTGCGGCTCACGTTGCAGTACATGGTATCGGGAACAAAGGTGCCCGAAGGTGATTTGCTGCCGTTAACAGCAGCGGCGATACCGGTGCCGTAAACAAGCTCTGACGTACATATCAGTTCGGCCAGCTTTTCACGGACGTGGTGCTCCTTTTCAATACCGTTTACTTCGGCCATCAGGGCTGCCGCGCCTGTCAGGACGTCGGTCATAGCCGGCTTACAGCCCGTGTAGCTATGGCGGTGATATTGGGCAAACATCAGGGCCAGGTAGCCGCCCATATCAGTCTCACCGCAAAGGAACACGTTATCCCAGGGAACGAAAACATCGTCGAAGACGGTCATGGAATCGGAGCCGCCCCACGGTCCAGGCCCGCTAAATCCTTTGGGGTATTCAGGCATAGCGGCGCTGACAATCTGTTTTACTCCTTCAGCATCAGCCGGGATGGTAAATGCCACCGCCCAGTCGCCCTCCTCCTTGGTCAGGGCCCTGGTGGGGATTACGTTGATTTGCTCTACTACGGGGGCAAAGGAATTGTGCACCTTGGCGCCGCGCACTACGATTCCGTCGCTCTTTCTCTCCACGATCCTCAGGTAAAGGTCTGGATCTTTCTGTTCGTGAGGCCTCCAGGGCCGGTTACCTTTGACATCGGTCTGGGCACAGCATGACGTGCGGTCGTTGATCTGGAAGTCCTTGAGCCATTTTTCAAAGCGCTTATTGTACTCGGTTCCATATTTCTGATCGCACATGTAAGTTACTACCGAAAGAGCATTGGTTGAGTCAATGCCCATGCACCTGGCGATGCAGCCGCCGACCTGCTGAGACGTGATCCTGGTCATTTTCTGCTTGGCCAGCAAGTCTGCGATGCTGCGATGGATATGTGTGAAGCGGCTGATCTTTTCCCCCGTTAGATGGGAAGTTGCGGTAAGTATATCCTGGTAGTCTTTAAATTCAGGATCGGTAATCATATCATAGGTCTTGGCAATGATATTTACCGCCCCCTCGAGCCGCTTGAAATCCCTATCTACGAGCTTGCCGTCGTTGTAGATATTGCGCCGCAGTTTAGTAAGTCTTTTTCTGTACTGGCTTGACGAAATCATGATAACTCCTTAAATTTTTAATCCATACGGAATTTTTTCTGTTGTATCGCCTCAATGACGATCCGGAAATAAATACGCCCTAGATAGTCATGCCCCCGTCGACGATAAGGTTTTGGCCTGTGATAAAGCCCGCCTCGTTGGAGGCTAGGAACACGGCCGCTCGGGCCATGTCCTCGGGCTCGCCTATGCGTTTTAAGGGGGTTCTGGCCATGATGTATTTATAGATTTCGGGGTTGCCCCATAAGGCCTGGCTGAACTGGGTTTTAGTCTGGCCGGGTGACAGGGTATTAGTCCTTATGCCATAACAGGCCCATTGCTGTGCCATGACCTTGGTAGCCATATTTACGCCCGCCTTGCTGACCGAGTAAATCGGTAAAATATCAGGCGTGACCCCGGCTATGGAAGATACGTTGATAATTACGCCTCCGCCATGCTCCTTCATGACGCGGGCGACGGCCTGGCTAAGGAAAAACAGGCCTTTGAGATTGAGGTTCATAGTGGAATCCCAGGCCCGCTCCGAGACATCGATAGCGGAGTCCATTGTCGGGTTGGTAGCCGCATTATTCACCAGGATATCTATCCTGCCGAACTCTTCTACAGCTTTGGAGACCAGCACAGTAATATCCTCCTGCCGCCCTATATGCGCAGCTACTGGCACTGCCTTAACGCCAAGGGCCCTTATCTCCCTGGCTACCTTCTCCAGGTCGGCAATCTTGCGGCTGGCCAACACGACATCGGCTCCCGATTTTGCCATTTCAATCGCTATGGCCCTGCCAATGCCGCGGCTGGCGCCGGTTATCATGGCCACCTTGTTTTTAAGCGAAATCTCCATTGACCTTCCTCCTTAGAACAATCTACTGACCGAGTAAATATCTTAACTGCCTTTGCAGTATCAACGTCGCCGTTTGCCGACCAATCTTGATAATAGATTCTTGATTTTAGGCTGTCAAGGACGGCTATACGAATCCACTATGGTGTAGCAGCGTAGCAACCATTGGTGTCGGGGTATATCCCATCTGTCTCAAGCGCCTTTTTCATGGCTGCAATGGCTACCTCCAACTGGCTGTCAGTGGGCTGACGCGTAGTCAGAGCCTGCAGCCACAAGCCCGGTATGAGAAGCCATCTGACCAATAGGTTATGGCTATACTTTGCTTCAAATTTCAAAAATTCATAGCTGACGGCAGCGATAACCGGGATCAAAATAATACGCGATAAAATTCCTATCCATATCGGCGGACGCCCCAGCAGGGCAAAGACCACGACGGCGATGACCAGCACGACCAGCAGAAAGCTGGTTCCGCATCGGGTGTGCGCCCTGGAATAATTACGCACGTTGTAGACATCCAGTGTTACGCCCGATTCGTAGGCATTTACAGACATGTGCTCGGCTCCATGATAGGCGAAGATCTCTCGGATATCACGCATCCGCCCGATAATAACCAGATAAACGATGAAAAAAACGATGCGGACAGCCCCCTCGATGAGATTGCTAATAAACGAGGAGGCAATGTAAGCATCGAAGACTCTCACTATCAGCAGCGGAAGCACGAAAAAGAGGGCAACGGCCAGCACCACTCCCACGACAACACTTCCCCAGATCATTCCGGTGGTTATTTTCTCATCTTCGGTCTCGGTGGAGACCCTTGCCGAGTACATGAGGGCGCTGGTTCCCAGGGCCACCGTCTCTATAAGCATGATGATGCCTCTGACCAGGGGGATATTACGCCATTTCTCTTTATATAGGGTAGCCAGAGGTTGGCTGTTGATTTCAATTCCGCCATCCATCCTGCGGACCGCGATGGCAGAGCTGGAGCGTCCCCGGATCATCACCCCGCCCATGACCGCCTGGCCGCCGTAACTAAAAAGATTCTTCTTCATTTACCTAAAAAAAAGGGGCGGTTTGCATATCCGCCCCTTTGGATCGCCTGGCTTATTTTTATTTCTCTTTCTTTTCCCTCTTATAGCGCTTGTTGAAACGCTCCACACGGCCTGCTGTATCTATGATCTTCTGCTCCCCTGTGAAGAAGGGATGGCATTTGTTGCACAGTTCAACCCTGAGGGTCTGCCTGGTGGACCCGGTTGTGAAGGTATTCCCGCATGAGCAGGTCACCTTGGCATCCGTATAATACTTGGGATGGATTTTCTCTTTCATTTTACTGTCCTGGGTACACGCTGACCTTTTTCTTATTTTTTGAATGGGGTTCGAATTTAATGAAGCCGTCAATCGTGGCAAAGAGCGTATAGTCCCTGCCTACTCCGACGTTGGTCCCCGGATGTATCTTAGTACCGCGTTGCCTGATTATAATGGTGCCGGCATTGACCTTCTGACCGCCGTACTTTTTAACTCCCAGCCGCTTGGATTGGCTATCGCGGCCGCCGCGAGTACTTCCTCCGCCTTTCTTATGTGCCATTAGTTATCACCTCCGGTTGCGGCTTTGGCTTTCGAGGCCCTTTTGCGGACTTTACCGCCCGGCTTGACGATTTCCTTGATCAAAAGCCTGGTATAAGGCTGCCTGTGTCCCGTCTTGGTGCGGGAACGTACTTTATTCTTATAGCGGAACACAATGATCTTGCGGGCTTTGCCCTCTTCGATACACGTAGCAATGACTTTGGCTCCCTCGATCTCGGGGGTGCCGATAATTGCCTCTTCTCCATCGGATATCATCAGGACCTGGCTTAATTCCACATCTTTGCCTTTTTCTACATGCAGCAACTCGGTATTAATTACCTGTCCTGCCCTGACGCGGAACTGTTTGCCTCCGGCCGTCACGATTGCGTAAGAACTGTTCATTTTTTCATTCCCTGTTTAAAACAATAACCGTATAAATATATCAATCAGTCGCTATTGTGTCAAATATCGGGCGGGTAAAATGAGAGAGGCTTGCCCGGAGGGGGATGGGTCCTGAAGCTTTCACTGTGGAGAACTTGGACTACTCTGCAGCATCGCATTCAGCGTTGTTGGCGACATCGCAGTACTTCATGTATACCAGGTCGCTGGTGACAGGATCGCGCACAAGGTACCCACCGTCTATCTGGCTAACTATGACGAACCACCTACCCGCTTCGTTCTGTACTTTTTGAGGACTGATTGAAAAATCCATGTTTTCAGATATCCGCTATTCTAACATATCCCGTGAAAACTGCAAGGCTTAAAGGTTGAGCGCTACCTCAGCGGCTTTTTCCACCGCCGCCAGAATTTTGCCGGGCTTATCGGCATCGCCGATTACATATATTTCGCGCACCATGCCTTTGGCCTGTTCCGCCAACTCGTTGACCGGAACGGCCCCTATAGCGAGCACAAAAGTATCGAAGGGCCCTATCTTGCGTTCGCCCTCCGCTGTGGCAACCAGCGCCGAATCACCCGAGATGGCATTGACCTTAGTCTGGGTCAGCAAGTTTACTCGCTTTTCTTTGAGGCGCTTTCTCAGGAAAAAGCGGGCTGCCGGGCCTATATCCCTGGCCGTATGCTTGAGCATTTCCACCACGGTTACATGTTTGCCCGTGCTCGCCAGATAGTCGGCAGTCTCACAGCCCACCAGACCACCGCCGATGACCAGTACGTTATCCCCAACCTCCTCGGAACAAAGGGCCCTGCGGGCGCTCATTACGTTCTTGGCGTTTACTCCGGGTATATTAGGTATGGCCGGCTCAGAGCCGGTGGCTATAATCAGGATGTCCGGTTTGAGTTGTCTGACGATATCAGCGGTAAGATTCTTACCGATGTGGATATCCACGCCAAGGTCCCTGATGGCCTTTATTCTGGACTGCGCAACCTCGCAGTAGATGCCCTTAGCCGGGGGGATGGAAACCAGCTTGGTCTGACCGCCCAGGTAGCCGTCTTTTTCGAATAATATGACCCTATGCCCGCGCAAGGCAGCCGTACGGGCAGCTTCCAGCCCACCCGGCCCGCCGCCGGCCACCAGCACTGTTCGCGGTGTGGTCACAGTCGGCCGGGCGTATTGCTCTTCCCTGCCCAGGGCAAGGTTCTGAACGCAGGTAATGGAAGGTCTAAGCCATATGGCCAGCCCCTCTATGCAGGCTTCATTGCATGAAATGCATTTAACGATATCCTGTGTTCGGCCTTCTTTGACTTTATTAGGCCAGTAAGGGTCTGTCAGCGACTGTCTGCCGATATGCACCAGGTCGGCCTGGCCTGACCGTACTATTCCTGCAGCAACGGACGGCTCGTTAATGCGCCCAACCACCAAGATGGGAACACCGAATACTTTTTTAAATTCCGCCGAGGTCGTGGCGTTGAATCCCTGGGGCATATCCGCCGGCGCGCTGGTATACTGGCTGGACTCCATGACACCGATGGAAACGTCCACAGCGTTTATTCCCGCTTCAACCAGCCTTTTCATCATCTCAATGCTCTCCGAAGTAGAGCGTCCTTCGGGTACCATCTCTTCCGCGCTGATGCGGAAAAACAGAGGGAAATCCGGTCCTACAAGCTGGCGTGATCGTTTAACTATTTCCAGCGGGAAACGCAGGAAGCCCTTGAATCCCCCTCCGTACTCGTCCGTACGTTTGTTGGCATAAACAGACATAAATTCGGAGATGAGGTAACCGTGCGCTCCATGAAACTCGACTGCATCGCAACCTGCCTCCTTAACGCGCCGCGCTCCCTGCGCGAATTTTTCGACCATTTCTTCGATTTCGCCCGTAGCCAGCGCGCGGCAGGGTTGGCGCAGGATTGGCTCGGGGATCGCTGAGGGCGCCACAGGCTCCCTGTTTCCTATGTAGCGTGAGAATGTGCTGCGGCCGGGATGATAAATCTGGACCGCCAGCCTGGCTCCGTATTTATGAACTGTATCAGCCAGCTTCTTAAAGCCAGCTATATATTTATCATCGTAGAGGCACAGGGCATGGTCGCTGCCGAGCCCCGTCTCACCGTCTATGGCCGTGATCTCCACGATGATAAGGCCGAAGCCCCCTTTAGCCCGTAATTCATGATAGCGTATCAGCCTGTCGGAGACTCCGCCCCCGTCGGCAGCAAACCCGGTGCCCATGGGGGGCACGCTGACGCGGTTTTTAACCTCCATGGCGCCTATTTTTATGGGCTGAAAAAGGACTGAATAATCTTCCGGCATTTATCGGCTCCTGGAAAGAAAGAATTATGAATAAATCAACTGTAAGCATACCACTAACCGAGGCCTGGTACACAAACTGACGCTAGCCGGGGGAGTCCTCAGGACTGGATGATTATATCCAAGGGAAGGGTGAATAGGCCGGTAAGTCAGCTCAGCTTTTGCAGCAAGATCCTGGCTTTTTGCGCCGCCCTGCCGCGGTGGCTGATCTGGTTCTTCAACTCGTGCGAAATCTCTGCGATGGTCTTGTCATATTCCGGCAGGTAAAACACAGGATCATAGCCGAAGCCGTTGCTGCCGCGAGGCTCTAAAGCGATACAGCCTCTGCATTCTCCGGAAACGGTCTCAACATTGCCGTCCGGCTCTGCAATGGCAATCACGCACCTGAACCTTGCACGGCGTAATTCACAGGGGACCCCTTTAAGCTTTTCAAGCAGAAAATTTACCCTGTCAGCGTCCGAGGCGTTTTCACCTGCATAACGGGATGAGCGGACTCCCGGCTCCCCACGCAGCGCTTCCACTTCCAGCCCGGAATCATCGGCTAAAGTAATAAGCCCGCTCAAAGCAGCGTAGAAGACTGCCTTTGAGCGGGCGTTCTCTTCAAAGGTGGAATAGTTCTCTTCAGCTTCCTGGCTAATGCCGGCCTGGTCGAGCGTGACCAGTTCCAGGTCCAGCCCTTTCAATAGCGACACATATTCGGCGGCTTTGCCGCGATTGGTCGTGGCCAGCAAAAGCCTGGGCATAAGACTGTCTATATGCTCTCGAACCTGTGCTGGAGTTTTTTCATAACCTGGGGCATGGTGGTATATTCCATCTCGTCCAGTGGCAGCCTGTGGGGCTCGAACGGGCCGTGCCGCCTGAGCATATCGGCCATATCCAGTCCCTGCTGGCGTGCGTTGTTAAAAGCGATATCATCGAACATATCGAGCGGACCTACCAGCCTACCGTTAGCCAGTTGGAAGCCGGCGGCTACCACACGGGGCGGACCGTCAAAGCGCGTGGGGACGGCCTCGCGGATGGCTACCGGGATAAGGGGGCCATGATGAGAGCCGCGCATCCAGCCTTCCACGATGTGAGGGCGTGCAAAAGGCTCGAGCACCTCACCGACCGCCGGAAAGATGCCCTGGGCGCGGACTATGCATACCGGGTCGTCCTTGCCGACATAACGTCCTGCAAGCATGGAAAGCTTTTGAGTTGAGGAGCTGGCTGCTATCTCGCCGGTCTCACGCGAATAGACCGCTTTGACCGAATACCTGGACGGCGACCCGATGAAAACCAGCAAGTCATACATCTCTTCAGGGCAGTCGAAAGTTATCTTTTTACTCTCTTTCACATCGTGCACTTCGAACTTGAAGCCCTTGTGCATGTTGGAGGAAATAACCAGTCCGATGGAATTAAAGGGGTCGCCGAAAATCGAATACAGGGGCAGGTTCCAGGCGCCCGAAGCTGTCTTATCGGCCATAAACACGACCACCGGCTCCGCCTCCCGCTCTTCGATCTCCATCTCAGCTACGCCGGGGCCCTGGCCTTTGACATTGCCCGAGAAGGCGTCTACCAGCAGGTCCTGCCCGGCGCCGTGCAGCTTTAGTTTTTTGGCAACAACCGTGGCGCTTTTGAATGCATTCCAGGCCATCTCATGCACTTCGCTGTTGTCCACGCCGTGGGTATGTGTCATGATGAACTGTAAATCATCGCCACACTTGGTAACGTGGTAATCGATGATGAGCCCGGACTTCTTGGCCTTGGCCAGGGACGCTTCGCCGTCCGCCATCAACTCGGGGTGCATTCCGCAGTGCCCCACCCAACCGCCAACATCAGCCTTGATGACGCTAATAGTTAATTTCATTGGGCCTCCTTTTTTATGGCCACCCCTTCAAGCGGATATACTGCTTCAAAAGACTGGGGGTAAGCAATACATCCGGGCAATTTATAAAATATTGGGTGGATTAATGATTTAAAATCTGCCCAAAGTCAAATTTTAACAGATGGCCGATTTTGATGTCAAAGCAATTACCGTGAGCGATGACACATTTTATATTCACAGTGCTATAATTTGCTGGAGGAGTTGGATATGGTGGAGGGTGTACTTTACGATAAGCTGTCCGGGCAGCGGGTACGCTGCAACGTGTGCCTCTGGCGCTGTGTTATCAATCCGGGAAAACTGGGCGTGTGCGGGGTGAGGCGCAACGAAGACGGAAAGGTAGTTACCTTGAACTATGCCATGGTCTCATCCGTGGCCGCCGACCCGATCGAGAAAAAACCGCTCTTCCATTTCTTCCCAGGCAGTACAGTCCTGTCCCTGGGAACCATAGGCTGTAATTTCCACTGCATACATTGCCAGAACTGGGAAATAGCCTGCGTGGAGGAGCCTCACACGTTCGAAGGGTCGCTGCGCAAAATACCACCGGACGAGGCTGTACGCATGGCGAAAATCAGCGGTTACAAGGGCCTGGCCTGGACTTATAACGAGCCTACGATCTGGTTCGAGTATACACTGGATTCGGCCAGGCTGGCCCATGAGAACGGACTGTATACCGTATACGTCACGAACGGCTATATGACGCCTGAGGCGCTGGATACTATAGGTCCCTACCTGGATGCCTGGCGGGTGGATATCAAGGGGTTCAGCGACAGGCTCTACCATGACTTGGGAAAGGTGCGTAATTGGCGCTCTATCCTCGAAGTGGCCGAAAGGGCCAAAAATAAATGGAATATGCATATCGAAGTTGTTACCAATATCATCCCGGGCATGAACGACGACCGGGAGCAGCTAGCCGGCATTGCCGCCTGGATAAAGGCCGGCCTAGGTGACCTGACACCGTGGCACGTAACGCGCTTTCATCCCGACCGCAACCTTATGCATATACCAGCCACTCCCATTGCCACACTGGAAAAGGCCTGGGATATAGGAAAAGAAGCCGGCCTGCGTTTTGTTTATCCGGGCAACGTACCCGGCCATTCCCGCGAGAGCACGGTCTGCTATAATTGCGGCAGCCTGGTTATTGAGAGGGTGGGTTACAGCATTAGTCTCAAGGCGCTCCAGGGGACGCACTGTGCGGTTTGCGGAGCTGATTTGAATATCAGGAATTCGATTAACGCAGGGGTGAAGACATGATCAGGGAAGCTGCTGTTGCGGGTCAGTTCTATCCCGGCTGGCCGGATGAATTGCAGGAGATGATCCAGTTCATGACCGGCAAGGAAACCGCCAAAATGGATGCGATAGGAGTGGTATCCCCGCACGCCGGGTACATCTATTCGGGACCAGTGGCGGGGGCGGTATTTTCACGCATAAAGTTTAAAGATACGTTCATCCTGATAGGGCCCAACCATCGCGGCATGGGCCGCCCTTTTAGCATTATGACAGAAGGCAGTTGGAGGACTCCCCTGGGCGATGTGCGCATCAATAACGAGCTGGCAAGCGCTATATTAAAGGCGTCAGACAACCTGAAGGAAGACAGCCTGGCGCACCGCTACGAACATTCATTGGAAGTCCAGGTACCCTTTCTGCAATATTTTAAACGTGATGTCATGATAGTCCCGATCGTGCTTTCTCAGGCCGACCCGGCTGTCTATAAAGAGATCGGCGTTGCGCTGGCGACAGCACTGAAAGCGACCGGCGCTGAAGCAGTGATTGTGGCCAGCAGCGACATGACCCACTATGAGCCCAATGAGCGGGCTCGCAGCAAGGATCAGAAAGCGATCGAGGCTATTCTCGATCTCGATGCCGATGAGTTGATAGAACGTATAAATAAATACGACATCACCATGTGCGGGTATGCGGGTGCGGTGAGCCTGATAACGGCAGCTAAAGAGCTGGGGGCCGGCAAAACCGAATTGGTTAAATACCAGACCAGCGGGGATACCTCTGGCGACTATACCAGTGTGGTTGGATATGCCGGGATAATAATCGGCAAGTGAGAGGTGCTAGATGACTGAAAATATGCATCCGGTTGTGCAGCTTGCCAGGCAGGCCGTGGAAAGCTACGTTAAAGACGGTGAGGTAATCCGGCCGCGCAAGCTTTCGCCCGAGATGAAGGAAAAGGCCGGCGTATTTGTCTCTCTGAAAAAGCACGGACAATTACGGGGCTGCATAGGTACCTTCGAACCGACTGAATCGAACGTGGCCGAAGAGATAGTCCGCAATGCCATCGCCTCGGCTGCAGGAGACCCCAGGTTTAACCCGGTCAGGCCCTCTGAATTGCCGGACCTTGAGTACAGTGTTGATGTCCTCACTTCACCCGAGCCTGTAGAAGATATGTCTAAGCTCAATCCTAAAAAGCACGGCGTGATCGTCCAGTGCGGCTACAGGCGTGGCCTTCTGCTGCCTGACCTGGAAGGGGTCAAGGACGTAGAGACGCAGATCGACATATGCCGTCAGAAAGCAGGCATAGGCGGCAACGAGCCGATCAAGCTTTTCAGCTTTCAGGTGCGCCGGTACAGGTAAAAACGGGTGTTGCTATACCATCCCGTATCTGTTATGGTATATATCATCGGAAAGAATGTATCGGAATTTGCAGTATAAGAGCGCAGCCTGCAGCGCATCCAGCGAACGTATACTTCCGGGGAGAGACGGGATATGAAGCTGGTAGTCATTGGCATAGGTGATTGTGGCAGCAATCTGGCGGCGGAGTTTGTCCGTTTAAACAGCAGGGCCAAAGCCGAGACCGGCGTTGAAATACTCGTAAGATCGTATGCCATAAATGACGACCTTGCCTGCCTCAATACCGTCAAGAAAGTTGGCGACAAGCTGCTCACTATACAGTTACCGGCCCCGGACAGCTCCAGCAAAGCTTCCGAAGTGGGCGCAGACGTCATGCGTGCCAACGGCGACCGCATCATCGCAACTATGAGGGCGGGGGAATTCTTTGAAACGGATGCTTTCCTCCTGGTGGCCGGAAGCGCAGGCTGTATAGGCTCAGGCGGGATTTCGATCTTAGCCAGGAAATTGCAGGACAGGTATGTCAATAAGCCCGTATACGCCATCATTGTGCTGCCGTTTGCCTCAGAAGACAAAGTGCCTACGTTTGTTTATAATACTGCCCTTTGCCTGAAGTCGATTGATAAGACCTCTGACGCTATCTTCCTTTTCGATAACGAGAAGGTAAGGTCAGAGGCCAGCATCAAATCGGCGGCCGGGAACGACGAGATCAACCGGGAGATGGTGCTTCCCTTTTTCGATCTCTGCCGGGCCAGCGAAAAGGTCGATCCCAAGTACGTAGGGACCAGCAACATTGGCGTGGGTGAAATAGTCCAGTCTCTTAACGGTTGGACAGCTATCGGCTATGGCAGCGCCCAGATACCCTCCGGCGGATTTTCGCTTTTTAAAAAGACGGACGGCTTCGAGAACAAGGGCGAAGAGACAGTGAAGGCCATGGAAGCCATGAGCTCGGCCCTCAGCCATTTCTCGATCGAATGCAAACTGGAAGACGCCCGCAAGGCGCTCTACCTGCTTTGCGTGCCCAGCAAGAATGCCAACATCGGGATGACCAGGGCGGTCGGCAATCGCATGCGTGAGCTTACCAACAACGGAGAGGTAAGGGGCGGGGATTTTTACGGTGTCAAAGATTATGCTACAGTTACGCTGATAGCTTCCAGGATAACGTATCTTGAGAAGATAAAGGACTACTACGAGCGGGCTTCGAGCCTGGCTGCGGAACTTAAGAAAAACGAGACGCAATTAACATGACCCTTTTCGACCTCGGTTCGCCTGAACTGGAAGGCCATAAGGGCGCCGGGGACATCAAGGAACCCCATTCCGATTCTTCAATGCCTCTGGCCGCCAGGATGCGCCCGCGCAATTTCAGCGAATACGTCGGTCAACAAAATATCATCGGCGAGGGCAGGGTGCTGCGCAAGGCTATTGAAGCCGACCAGCTTCCCTCCATTATCCTCTGGGGGCCGCCGGGGAGCGGCAAGACCACTCTGGCCTATGTCATTGCCAACGTCTCCCGTTTCTATTTTGTACCCATGAGCGCAGTAACCGCAGGCGTGGCCGACCTGCGCAGGGTGATAGACGAGGCCCGCAAAAGGCGGAAGGCCACCGGGCAGCGCACCATACTTTTTATCGATGAAATCCACCGCTTTAACAAAGGTCAGCAGGACGCCATTCTGCCCTACGTCGAGAACGGTGAAGTAACCTTCATCGGCGCTACCACGGAAAACCCTTCGTTCGAAGTGATCTCGGCGTTGCTGTCGCGCTGCCGTGTTTTCACGTTGGATGCCCTCAGCGACGAAGAGGTTAAAACCATCGTGGAGAGGGCTATGAAGGACAAAGAGAACGGCCTGGCAGGACTCAATGTTAAGCTCGCTGAAGAGCCCCTCCAGTTCCTGGTGACTGCCGCCAACGGTGATGCAAGGGTGGCCTTGAATGCACTGGAGATGGCGGCCCACGCTGTTAAACCGGGCAAAGACGGCGCACGCGACATATCTCTGAGCGACATCGAGGAGTCCATGCAAAAGCGCGCCCTGTTGTACGATAAGGCAGGCGACCAGCACTATGATTTTATATCGGCATTGCATAAAACGCTGCGTGGCTCTGACCCGGATGCCGCCCTTTACTGGCTGGGACGCATGCTGGAAGCGGGTGAGGACCCGCTTTACATTGTCAGGCGCCTGATACGTTTTGCCTCTGAAGACGTGGGCATGGCCGATCCCCAGGCGTTGGTCGTGGCGGTGGCAGCGCAGCAGGCCATCCACTTTGTCGGCATGCCCGAATGCAACCTGGCCCTCGCCCAGGTGGTGGTTTACCTGGCAACAGCTCCCAAGAGCAATTCGCTTTATGCCGCTTATTCACACGTGCAGAAGGACGTGGAGACCACGCGCAACGATCCGGTTCCGTTGCACCTTCGCAATGCGCCCACCAACCTTATGAAGAACCTGGGCTATGGCAAAGGCTATAAATATGCCCACGATTATGAAGGCCATTTCGTGGAGCAGCAGAACCTGCCCGATTCCATGAAGGGGAAACGCTACTATTTACCCTCGGAGCAGGGCTTCGAGAAGACGGTGCTGGCAAGGCTAAGGGCCTGGTGGGGGAGCCGGACGGATAACAAAGAATGAAGGCGCGCCAGGTTACCTTTCCCTGCGCCGATCTGAAGCTGGAAGGCACTTATTTTGATGGAGAATGGGAACAGGCGGTTCCTGCCGTAGTCGTCTGCCACCCTCACCCTCTTTATGGCGGTTCAATGCGCAATAACGTGACCTATGCCGTGGCCGATGCTCTGGGCAGCGCAGGCATGGCCGCCTTCCTGTTCAACTTCCGCGGTGTCGGAGGCAGCGAGGGAAGTTACGGCGGAGGCATAGCGGAACAACAGGATATCGTAGCGGCCCTGGACTGGCTGCAGGGGCAAAGAGGCATCGATAAAAACAGGTTGGGCCTGGCCGGATACTCCTTCGGAGCAGGCGTGGCATTACCAGTGGCTTGTGCCGAGGCGCGAGTGAAGGGGATTGCGCTTATCTCGCCCTATTTCGAAAGTTCGCCGATTAAATTATTGACGACGTGCCATAAACCCGGGCTTATTTTGGGAGGTAGCAATGACCTCGAAGTTTCACCGGAGGTTGTTGATTCATATGGACGCCAGGCTGCTGGGACTGCTAAGATGCGTATTATCGAAGGGCCAGATCACTTCTGGGGTGGGTACGAGCAGGAGATGGGCCAGGCCGTCGCCGATTTTTTCAGCGAAATGTTCCAATAGGGGATCAGGGTATATAGCCTTTGGTCTGCAGCAGTCTTAAGGCTGCATTGGCCGCATCTATCTGGTCTTGGTCCTTGGCTATTTCCAGCGCCTTGCGCAGGTCGGCGGCTTCCAGCGGATAGTAATCAAGGTTTTGAGACGTATGGCCCAGGATATCGTAGGCTGCCGCCCGGTTTAAATAGGCTTCAGGTATGGTCGGATCCATCTGGATGGCCCGGTTCAGAACGTCAAGGCCGTTTTGTACGTCGGCATTTTCGATGAGCATTTCGCCCAGCCTCATCTGCGCACCGGCGTCATCAGGGTTTAGTTCCACCGCTTTCCTGTAATCAGCCACGGCTTTTTCCAGTTGCTGTTCACCTCTGTAGGCGTAGCCGCGCTCCAGGTACATGCCGGCCAGGTCATTGGCAAAAGGATCGTGGGAATTGGGCATGGTTGCGGCGCTGCTAGTCAGGTCGATGGCCTTGTTAAGGTCCTGCAGGGCATGGTCAAAATCGTTATTGGCATTATAAAGATGGCCGCGATAGTAATAAGCCATGGGGTCACTGTCATTCAGCCCGACGGCCGCGTTCAGGTCTGTCAGAGCGGCGTTCACGTTCTTGAGTTCGATATTGGCCAACCCCCGCATTTTGTAGGCCTCGGCCAGGTCGGGATCGGTGCTTAAAGCTTTGTCGAATTCCTGCAATGCGCCTGTCATATTGTCCGTGATGATGTTGATTTTTCCCCGGTAGCTGTAAGCGGGCGCCAGGTTGGGGTTGATGTTGATGGCCGCGTTTATATCAACCAATGCGTCCTTGGTGTCGCCCTTGTCATAGTAGGCCGAGCCGCGGTCGAAGTAGGCCTCATAGTCATTGGAATCAAGTGCAATGGCTTTGGAGGCGGCATCGATGGCCTTGTCCCATTCGCCTTTCTGCACGTAGAGCCAGCTCAGGTTGGTATAGGCCAGCTTGGCCTTAGGGTCCAACTCCAAGGTCTTTACCAGGTCGTCTATAGCCGGATCATATTGATTTTTTGCCAGGTAGGCAAAGGCCCGGTTCTGGTAGTTATCCGGCCTGTTGGGGTCCAACTGAATGGCTTTGGTGAGGTCGGCGATAGCGAGGTCCCATTCCGCCCTGGCATTATAAACCGCTCCCCTGTGCATATAAGCGGCTACTAAATTGGGATTGGACTCTATGGCTTTGGTGTACTCTGCTATAGCCTCGACGAACTGTCCCTGGTCATAGTAAGTATCCCCCTGCTTCAAGTACTCCGTGGTGGAATCTCCACAGGCCTGGAAGAATATCAAGGCCGAAATGACTAAAGCAATCAGGTTGCCTGTTTTTTTCATTGAAGTTACACCTTTCAAATTAGATAAAGCAGCTAAACCGGGGGCGTCCGGGCTGTGTATTCCCTGAGGCGAATTCCAGTTTTATATAGCATATCAGATAACCTGCCGGTGAGTGAAAACTACGCCGTCAGGCCATATCTATTTGACGATCAGCTTACCAGTACGGATAAGCGCCCCTATTCTGCGGTGCAGGTCGGCAAGGGTGCCGTCATTCTTGATAGAGTAGTCGGCCATGGCCTCGGTCTTAGAGATTTTAAAAACATCTTCCTCATTTTTATCCTGCACGAGGAATTCTTTGTAAGTGGCAGCATCCCTTCCTTCGTGGCGGAGCTGAAGGCGTTTGAAGCGCAATCTGGGATCGGTCACCTCAACCCGTATCATGATAAAGTTTTCTCCAAAATGCTCTTTCAGCACGCGCACATCGGCCGGCGCCCGGACACCGCTGATGCCGGCGACTTTCCATTTTTTCTTAATTATCTCTTCTGCGACCATCCTGACGAAACAGCCCTTCCCCAGCTTGCGAAAGCATCGCTCCGATATCTCTTCAAGATTTTCCCGCGTCGGTTCAAGCCCCTCCTCATCTGCCATCCTTCGCACGATGTCACCGGTGGAAATATAAGGGATATTATATTTGGCATATAGATATTTCAGGATTTCGTCTTTCCCGGAGCCGATCTTGCCGACAGTACCGATTACCTGTGTTTTCATATCCACCGCCTGAAAGATATGCAGAATATTAACACTCAAATCATCAGGAAGATAAATTTTACGATGACGGTTTACAGGTAAAAAGTGTAGAATATGCCCCAGTCAGCTTGAAGGAGGCGATAATGGATGTAATTGAGGCGTTAAAATCCCGCAAGAGTATTCGCGGCTTTAAGAAAGACCCTGTTGCGAAGGCAACCATACAGGCCATTCTTGAAGCAGCCGTCCGAACACCCTCCGGTATGAATACCCAGCCCTGGGAATTCGTGGTAGCCTCCGGAAGTGTTCTTGATCAAATACGCGATGAGTGCGGCAGGCTCTTCGATGCCGCCAGCTTTCCAACCAATGATATGCTGCGCAAGCCCTATGAGGGGGTTTACCGTCAGCGGCAGGTTGACCTGGCCATGGAGATCTTCCGGCTGATGGGAATTGCACGTGAAGATAAGGAAGCACGCAAAAAATGGATGTCCCGCGGGTTCCGTTTGTTCGACGCGCCGTGTGAGGTCGTTATCTGCGCTGACAAGCAGATGGAGTTCCATCTCGACATGCTGGGCATCGGGGCGGTGTGCCAGAGCATATGCCTGGCTGCGCTGGAGTACGGTCTGGGAACCTGCATAGCCGACCAGGGCATAATGTACGATCAGGTATGGCGAAAATATGCGAACATACCGGATTCCAAGCGGCTTATTGCCGGTATTTCAATGGGATATCCGGATCAGGACTTCCCGGCCAACAAATTGGTCACCCCCAGGGAGCCGGTTGATAAGATAACCACCTGGCTGGGATTTTAAAAAACCGGTAAGGAGATTAAGAGATGAGCACGAAAGAAAACTTGCGTGCGGTAAATGAGGCGGATGTTAAACAGGCCTTTACCTTTACGGATGAAGTTGTAGATAACTATCCCGGCCGCATAACCGGCAGCGAATCCTGCCGCAAAGCCGGACAGAGGGTCAGGGAAGAATTCGAGAAATTCTGCGACAGGGGCTCGGTCAAGGCCGAAGAGTTCATCATCCATCCCGGGAGCTTCCTCAAATATATTCCCGGGCTAGTCGTGGTCTATTTTATTTGTGCGGCTTTGCTTTATTTCGGCTATTACTGGGTGGCCTTCGCCGGACTTGCCATTGCCCTTTTCGCTTTCATAGCCCAGTTCCTATTTTACTGGCCGCTGCTCGATCCTTTATTCCCCGCCAGGAAAGGATTCAATATCTCCGGCAGCATCGAGCCGGAAGGTGAAGTCAGGCAGCAGGTCATTGTCAGCGCACATCACGATGCCGCTTATGTTTTCCATATTCTGGATCGCCTGCCGAAGCTTTATACGCCTCTTATGGCTATAGGCGTTTTGCTGCTGGTGGTGGCCACCCTCGTGTCATTGATTGCCGCTATTATGTCGCTGTTTGGCGCTCTTTTTCCACAGTGGATTGCCATCACCTTGCTGGTGGCAGGCATTTTCGAAATACCCTTCCTCTTCTTCACCACCTCGCAGGTTGTCCCTGGCGCGGGGGATAACATGATCGCTGTAGCCATAGCTGCCGGCATCGGCAGGATTTTCGGCGAGGCTAAGGCAGGAGCGACTAACCCGCTGAACCATACACGCCTGATACTGGCTTCCTTTGATGCCGAGGAATGCGGACTGCGAGGCGCCCGGGCTTATATCAGGGCGCACAAGGAGGAATTGCTCAAAACTAAAACTTTCGTCCTGAATATGGATACTATTTACCAGGTGAAAGACCTGAATTTCATGGATGCCGACCTTAATTCTACAGTGAAGCTATCCCGTGAAATGGCGCAGCAGTGTATTGACATCGCTGGATCAATGGGCTACAAAGCCGCCATGTCCCGTATGTCTCCCGGCGGGGGAAGTACGGACGCAGCGGCCTTCGGTGAGGCGGGCATCGAGGCCACCAATCTGGCGGCCATGAGCTTTAACATAAAGGACTTTGAGCAGGGCTTCGTCTATCATACGCCCAGGGATTTAAGCAAATATATAGAGCCGGAGGCTGTGGAGGCCTCCCTGAAAGTCATCCGGCAATACATATTGGAAAAGGATAGCCCGGCTTCACAAATTTAATATCCAGCCAGCCGATATGTTACTATATATTGTAAATGTCTATCTTTGATTACTATTTCCGCACGCGGTTGAGACCGTACCGACAGTAAGCCATCTCAGGGGGGCTACCTTGCCTTCAGCATTCCGTGAAGATATAAGAAATATAGCTATTATTGCGCATGTCGACCATGGTAAGACCAGCCTGGTCGATGCCCTGCTCAAGCAGAGCAAGGTTTTCCGCGATAACCAGCAGATGGGCGAACTGATCATGGACCTCAACGCCCTGGAGCGCGAGAAAGGCATTACTATATTGGCCAAGAACACCGCCGTCATGTACCGTGGCGTCAAGATAAACATCATAGATACACCCGGGCATGCCGATTTCAGCGGCGAAGTCGAGCGTGTAGTAAACATGGCCGACGGCTGCCTGCTGCTGGTGGATTCGGTGGAAGGCCCCATGCCTCAGACACGCTTCGTACTGAAGCAGGCCTTCGAAAAGGGCCTCAAGCCTATCGTCGTCATCAACAAGATCGACCGTGAAAACGCACGTATAGCCGAGGTTGTCAGCCTTACTCAGGACCTTTTCCTGGAGCTGGCTACCACCTCCGACCAGCTCGATTTCCCCGTTCTATATGCCAGCGCCCGAAACGGCACCTGTACGACCGACCCGGCTGTGAAAGGCACCGATATGGTTCCGCTTTTTGAGGCCATACTCAAGCAGGTCCCGCCCCCCGCCATCGATGACGGCCCCTTCCAGATGCTGGTTTCCAATCTCGATTACGATAACTATAAGGGCAGGTTTGCCATAGGCCGGATCAGCCGAGGCAGCGTGAAACCTAAGGATATAGTGGCAGTGATAGGCGGCGACGGCACACCCCAAAAATACGAGGTGGATGATGTCTTCACCTTTATGGGGCTGAGCCGCGTCCCGGTTGAAGACGCCTCTGCGGGTGAGATCGTATCAATCACCGGGCTTGCCGAGGTCAGCATTGGAGATACCGTGGTCGACCCCGACCATCCGGACGCACTTCCCCGCATCGAGATCGGCGAGCCGACCGTAAAGATAACCATGGGCGTAAACGGCTCACCCTTCGCCGGTCGCGAGGGTAAGTATTGCACCTCACGGCAGTTGAGGGAAAGACTCTACCGTGAGCTGGAGGTCAACATCAGCCTGCACGTGCAGGATACTGACAGCCCTGACCTTTTCCTCGTATCAGGTCGCGGTGAGTTGCACCTGGCCATACTGGTGGAGACCATGCGCCGCCAGGATTACGAGTTCGAGATTTCACGCCCGGAAGCCATCACCCGTGAGGAAAACGGAAAACTCCTGGAGCCGGTCGAACAGTTAATCCTGGATACACGTGAGGATTATATCGGTGTGATCACCGAGATGCTGGCAAAACGCCTGGGCAAAATGTCCGATATGCATAACGACGGTAGGGGCAATTTACGAATGGAATATCGCATACCTACGCGCGGCCTGATCGGGTTCCGCAGCGCTTACCTGACAGCCACCCGCGGTGAGGGCGTTATGAATACACTCTTCTTGGATTACGAGCCGTATGCCGGTGAGATAGTCTCGATCCGCAGCGGTGCACTGGTGGCAGCAGAAGAGGGTGTGGCTGTCACCTATGGCCTCAACAATTCGCAGGAGCGCGGCATAACCTTCATCGAACCGGGGACCCCTGTCTATGAAGGCATGATAGTGGGCATGAACTCCCGTCCCACCGACCTGGCTGTCAATGTCTGCAAAGAGAAGAAGCAGACCAATATCAGGTCATCTACCTCGGATATAGCTGTAAAGCTGACGCCGCCCTTGAAGTTCAGCCTCGAAGAATCCATGGATTTCATCAACAGCGACGAATTGGTGGAAGTCACACCCAAAAATATAAGGCTCAGGAAAAGGCTGCTTACGCAGAACGCGCGGGCCAGGGCCAAGAAGGCGTCGGAAAGAGGGTAACATTTAGGCCGAGGCCTTATTCTGGGAATATGCGGGTTTGATCGCAAAACAACCCATAAATTTCATTAAAAATACGCTGAAGTACTAATATCTATATAAAGAATTATCGTTTATAATTATATTTTGCACGGTTTGCGAAAGCCTTCTGCACAAACGTGGGGAGAATTTAATAAAATGAAAATATTGCTGGTCTATCCGGAATATCCGGATACTTTCTGGAGTTTTAAACACGCTTTAAAGTTCGTCAATAAAAAGGCCGCTTTCCCGCCGCTGGGGCTTTTGACCGTCGCCGGCATGCTGCCGCATGAACATGAGCTTAAGCTTGTGGATATGAATACCCGCAAGTTGAAAGACAGCCATATCAAGTGGGCCGACCTGGTCTTTATAAGCGCCATGGTGGTGCAAAAAGACTCGTCCCATAAAGTCATCGATAAGTGCAAGAGCCTGGGCGCCCGTGTAGTGGCCGGAGGGCCGCTCTTCACTACGCAGTATGAGGATTTTCCGGGTGTGGACCATTTCGTGCTGAACGAGGCCGAAGTTACGCTTCCTCCTTTCTTGGAAGACCTGAAAAAGGGCTGCGCCCAGCATATCTATACTTCGGATACCAGGCCGGATATCAGGCTGGCGCCGGTGCCCAAGTGGGACCTGGTAGATACCAACAAATATTCAGCTATGTCCGTTCAATATTCCCGCGGCTGCCCCTTTGACTGCGAGTTTTGCGATATAGTGGTGCTGAACGGCAGGGTGCCCAGGACCAAGAGCAGGGAGCAGCTGCTGCGCGAGCTGGAAGCCATTTATAAAACAGGCTGGCGTGAGAGTGTATTCATTGTCGACGATAATTTTATCGGCAACAAAAAGAAGTTGAAAGCAGAGATCCTGCCAGCCGTCATCGATTGGATGAAGAAAAGGCGTTATCCCTTCACATTTTTAACGCAGACGTCCATAAACCTGGCCGACGATGAATACCTGATGCAGCTTATGACCAGGGCCAATTTCAACCAGGTCTTCATAGGGATCGAGTCGCCCAGCAAGGAAAGCCTTGCCGAGTGCGGCAAAACGCAGAATGAGACCCGCGACCTGACAGCCGCCATTAAAACGCTTCAAGACCGCGGCCTGGAAGTGCAGGGTGGCTTCATCGTGGGATTCGACCACGACCCCCAGGCCATTTTCCAGGATATTATCAACTTCGTCCAGGGCAGCGGTGTAGTAACTGCCATGGTCGGACTTCTGCATGCTCCCAACGGCACCAGGCTGTACAAACGGCTAAAGAGCGAGAACCGTCTTACCGGCAATTTCTCTGGCAACAACACCGACCTGGCCATTAATTTCGTCCCCAAAATGAACATGAAAACCCTGATGGACGGCTATAAAAGGATTGTGGATACCCTGTATGCTCCCAAGCAGTACTACGAAAGGGTGATAACCTTTTTGAAGCAATATAAGCGTAAATCGCCCAGGGCAGGCCGCTTGAAACCACAGCATTATATGGCGCTTTTCAAGTCATTCTGGATTTTAGGCGTAACAGAAAGTGGCAGGCAGCATTTCTGGAAGCTGGTTTTCTGGACGATGTTCAGGCGCCCGAGGGCCTTCCCGATGTCGATAACGCTGGCGATCTACGGCTTTCATTTCCGCCAGGTAGCGCATAGATATGCATCACCCATGAATTTAGCCGGCGCTTGATTTGAACCCGCTGACCAGCCGTCTAAGTTGTCCGATGATTTTTTCGTCCCCGGCCACCTGCCGCGGCTTCTTAGCCAGTGCTGTCACACTACCGGCCCATTTCATGTTGCAGATGGATGCATAGGTCTTGAGGTTATCGATAGCGCTGCCTATTCCTTCCTCTGCGACGGCGATACCTGCGAAGGATTTGCCTTCCAGACTCGGCCATATGGGGCAGGTACGGTCAATGAAATTCTTCAACAGGCCTGAAAGCATTTCAAAGTAGACCGGTGTGCCGAACACGATAAGGTCTGCTTCCAGTAGCCGTGGATAAATTTCCTGCATATCGTCCTTGATGCTGCAGATACCCTTTCTGTTCTTTCCGCCTTTTTCGCAGGTCAGGCATCCGCGGCATGCCTTAATGTCCCGCTTGCGCAGAAGTACGATATCGGACGTAATGCCGCCGGATACGGCCATGGCATGCAATTGCTTGAGCATCCATTCTGTATTGCCATTGCGCGGTGAGCCGCAGACGCTACACAGTTTCATGCTTTAGTCCAGGTCGGCTTTGGTGAAACCTGTAAAGAAACAGCTCCGGTTTCCCGTGTGGCAAGTAGGGCCGGCGGGCTCGGCTTTGACCAGCAGCGTATCACTATCGCAGTCTTTGGATAGGGACTTCACCTTCAGCACATTGCCGGACGTCCCGCCCTTATGCCACAGTTCCTGCCGGCTGCGGCTATAGAACCACATCTCACCGCTCTCCAGCGTCAGCTTGAGTGACTCTTTGTTGGCATAGCCCAGCATGAGGACGGTGCCGTCGGCAGCGTCCTGGATAATGACGGGTATCAGTCCTTTATTATCGAATTTCAACATAAGTGACTCCTTTTATACCTGTTGGAGGGGGCCGCAATAGTTAGTCAGGCTACAGCCAGGGCTTCCGAGAGGTCTACATCACCGGTATAGAGGGCCTTGCCAATGATAGCACCCTCAACCCCTATCGCAGCAAGTTTTTTCAGGTGCTCTACGGATGATATGCCTCCCGAGGCGATGACAGGTATTTGCAGGCTGTTTACCAGTTCCTGCGTGGCTTCGAAGTTGGGCTCAGTAAGCGTGCCGTCCCGTTTTACATCGGTATAAATTATCCGTTTGGCGCCGATACCGGCCATCATACTGCTCAAGGCTACCGCCGTTATCCTGGAAATCTTCTGCCAGCCGTGCGTCGTCACATAAGAATCACGTGCATCGATGCCGATAACGATGGCCTCGCCGAACCTCTTAATGATCCGCCGGGTAAGCTCCGACTGCTCCACGGCTACGGTTCCCAGTATCACCCTCTGCACCCCCAGCTTGATAAGCTGCTCTACAACGTCCTCCCTCCTGATCCCTCCGCCTAGCTCAACCGCCAGGCTTGTATTCTTTACTATATCCTCGATAGAGCGCGTGTTGCGCACTTCGCCCGAAGCTGCACCGTCCAGGTCCACCAGGTGCAACCGCCGTGCGCCCTTTTCCTGCCACTTTAAGGCGGTGGCAACGGGGTCCTCGGAGAAGACAGTCTCCTTGCTGTAGTCGCCCTGGTAGAGGCGCACACACTTGCCCCCCTTCAAATCTATGGCAGGTATAATTTCCATCTTATATTGATCCATTAAGATTACGCCCTTCTCAGCGAGCACGTCAATATGATCATCCGTGTAGCCCGGCTAGTGCAATATCGGAAAAGTCTAATATTTAAACCACTATATGTAGTTATTTACAACATTAAAAATACTATTTAAGGTCATTGACTTACAAAAATTAGGACTGTATACTTTGGGCACTATTATATTTGGGGGTATTCTATGAAGCTGTCGTGTCTGCAGGAGAATCTTAACAAAGGCTTAGGTATCATCGGCAGAGCAGTCGCTACAAGAACCACCCTACCAATCACACAGAACGTATTGATCTCCACCGACCAGTCTCAGCTCAAGCTGGCGGCCACCAATCTGGAGATCGCCATAAGCTCCTGGATAGGGGCCAAGATAGAAAACGAAGGCTCTATAACCGTGCCGGCGCGCATTTTCACGGAATTTATAAGCTCATTGCCCAACGATGTTATAAGCCTTAACCTCAAGCACCACACGCTGGAGATTAAATGCGGGCGCTACGAAGCCCGCATAAATGGCCTGGATGCGGCGGATTTCCCACCCATACCCCAGGTGGGCGACGGCTTCATGACAAAGATACTGGAGGAGGAGCTTAAGCAGGCTATCAGCCAGGTCGCCTTTGCCGCGGCCACCGAGGAATCGCGACCCGTTTTGACTGGAGTGCAGACCGAGTTCGAAGGCAGCAAACTCACCCTGGCTGCCGCCGATGGTTTCAGGCTGGCTGTTCATCGTTCCAACCTGATCGAACCGGTGAAGGATAAGGTCTCCATGATCATACCTGCCAAGGCCTATCACGAGCTGCACCGTCTCATGTCCGAACCCGACCAGGAAATCGAGATAACGCAGAATGCGCAGAAGAGCCAGGTGCTCTTCAAGCTCAAGAATATCGAGATGGTATCGCAAATTATCCAGGGCACCTTCCCCAACTACTCTCAGTTAATTCCGCAGACCTACGGCACCAAGGCCAGGATAGACGTGGCTGAGTTCCAGAGGGCCATCAAGATGGCGTCCATCTTCGCACGTGACGGCAGCGGTATAGCGCGTGTGATCGTTACGCCCGGGGCCACTGTCGAAGCCGGCAAGATTACCATTTCAGCCCGCGCTGACGAGATCGGCGATAATGTAGGCGAGATCGATGCGCTGGTGGACGGCGAGGCTGCCAAGATAGCCTTCAACGCCAGGTATCTCTCGGACGTGCTGTCGGTCATCAAGCAGGCCCAGGTATCGCTGGAAGTCACCACCCCCTCCAACCCCGGCGTCATCCGCCCGGTCGGTGTGGACAACTACGACCACGTCGTCATGCCGATGTTCGTGCAGTGGTGAGTAGATTCGAAGAGCCTTCCGCTGAACAAGGCGATTCGGTCGCCCCCATCTCTGGGTCGAAAGGGAGCATTTGCTCTGGTAACTCTTTACTCTCTGCCACCCATATCCATATTCAACTTGAATCTCTTGATGTTATAATAGGTTACAAGTTCAAATCTTGCGGGAGATGAAAGGGTAGGTGCGGAAGATGCCACAAAAAACAATCTCAGCAATGTGTAAATATAGAGCTATTTTAGAAGGGAAAGAAATGAAAATCCGTCGTATGGCTTGTTTGTGGGCGGCTGTGCTGGTTATTGCCGCCACTGTCCTCAGTTCGTGCGTTCCAGTGCCCCAACCAACCCCGAAGGGCATCCAGTTCCTACCCAATATGGGCCAACAGATTTCGCCGCTGGCACCCCAGGGTTCCACATTTGAACCGTTGAATCCCGGTCTGGCCGACAATCCAAACTGGCTGGCCGGGCATGCGGCGACTACCCTGGTGAGTCCGGATAAAAAGACCCTGCTGGTCCTGACGACTGGCTACAACCGCGTCTTTAGAACCGACGGCAAGATAGATGCCTTAGGCACCTATTTCAACTGGCCGGATTCGCAAGAGTACGTGTTCGTCTATGACATTTCGACCAACAAGCCGGTCAAGAAGCAAGTGGTCATGGTTCCCAATACCTACTACGGGATGGTCTTCGATCCTTCCGGGACGGCTTTCTACGTATCCAGCGGACTGGGGGATCTTCCCTATGACACCACCGGCGCCTTTAACCCCGCGAAGGCCGGCGGGGACAATGTCCACGTCTTTACCCTGAACGCCGGCGGATCCTGGCAGCACGCCACAGAGCTTGCCTTGAACCATCCCGAGGGCAACGGCCTTGTTGTAGAGCCGCCTACCGGCGAACAGATCCCGGTCAACGAGATGGTCGCTGTAAGTCCTATGGCCGCTGGCGTGGCGATCTCGCAGGATGGCCTGACGCTGGTAGTGGCGAATTATTATAACGACTCGATCACGGTGTTTACCGGAGGACTGGGCAAATGGTCCAAGGGAACGGATCTCGACCTGCGCCCCGGCAAGAACGACCCTGCCAGGGTGGGCGTACCGGGTGGGGAATATCCGTTTTGGGTGGCTGTGAAAGGGACCGGATCGAGCACCACTGCGTACGTGTCAAGCCTGCGCGACCGTGAGATCGTCGTCGTGAATCTGGGCGGGAAACCGGTAATAACGGCACGCATCCCGGTAAAAGGCCAACCGAACAAGATGACGCTGAACGCCGCCCAGACCCTGCTGTATGTCGTCGATGACCAGGCGGATACCATCGATGTCATCGACACTGCCAGGAACGCGATCCTCGAAACGATCCCGGTACTGCCGCGTGGGTCAGTCTTGCCTGCCGCGCTAGAGAAGTATAAAGGAGCGAACCCCAACAGCGTGGCGCTATCCCCGGATGAAAAGATGCTCTACGTGACGAACGGCAATCTGAATGCCGTGGCGGTGATTGCGCTGAGCGCGAGCAACAGTGGTTCCAAGGTGGTTGGACTCATTCCGACCGGTTGGTATCCGACCTCCGTGAGTTTCAGCGGCGATGGCAAATATGTGTACGTGGTGAATGCCAAGTCGCCGACGGGTGCGAACCCTACCTGGTATTATAGCTTCGGCCCGCCGACGCACCAAAATGGCTATGCCAGTAATGCGTATAATCCCCAGTTGACCAAAGCTGGTCTGCAGAGCTTCCCGACCCCCGATGAGGCGCAACTCCTGACGCTCACTGCGCAGGTAGCCGCGAACAACCGTTTCTCAAGCACCGTGAGTACAAATGACGTGGCAGTCATGGACGCCGTACGCCAGGGTGTCAAGCACGTGATCTTTATCATCAAGGAAAATCGGACCTACGATCAGATTCTGGGCGACCTTGAGATCGGCAATGGCGACCCTGCTCTGGCTGAATTCGGCAAGGCGCTCACGCCCAATTTGCATTCGCTGGCTCGAACGTTCGTCACGTTGGATAACTTTATGTGCACCGCTGAAGTCAGCTATGATGGCTGGGCATGGTCCACTGCGGCTCAGGCTCAAAACATGGTAGAAAGTCAATACCCGGTGACCTACGCGGGACGCGGCCTCAGCCTCGAACAAGGTGGTTTAAATCGTAATGTTAACGTTGCCCTTCCGGGCGTCGCCGAACGTCAGGCCGCCAATCCCCTGACGTCGGACGATCCGGATGTGCTGCCGGGCCAGACCGACGTGGCTGCGCCGGATGGACCGGACAATGAAATCAATACCGGCTTTTTGTGGGACGCTGCGTTGCGGGCAAAACTCACCGTGCGAAACTATGGGTTCGCCATTGATATTACCCGCTATACATTCCCCCCAACCTCCACCTACAGCCTTTCTCTCGCTCACGATCCGGCCTCAACCAACACGGTTACGGCTTACCCTACCAATGTTTCCCTCATCCCATATACTGATCCGTACTTCCGCGGTTGGGATCCCACGTATCCGGACTATTGGCGTTTCAAGGAGTGGGAGCGGGAGTTCGACACCAAGTACGTCAATGGTGGAGAGGATCTTCCTCAGTTAAGCCTGGTCCGCTTGATGAACGATCACACCGGAAACTTTGCCACCGCAATTGACGGCGTGAATACTCCGGAGCTGCAACAAGCTGACAACGACTATGCGGTTGGTCTGCTGATTCAAAAGATCGCAGGCAGCAAGTACGCCAACAACACGCTGATCTTTATCATTGAAGACGACTCCCAGGATGGACCTGATCACGTCGATTCGCATCGCAGTCCTGCGTTCATTGCCGGTGCTTATGTGAAGCAGGGTGCGGTGGTCTCCACGCAGTATAACACCATCGACTTATTGCGCACGATAGAAATGGTCCTGGGCCTCCCGCCGATGAACCTGAACGACGCACTCGGGACACCCATGGCTGATGTCTTCAACACGACGCCGAGCAAGTGGAGCTTTACCGCCGCTCCCTCACCGGCTCTCTACAATACAAAACTGCCGCTGCCTCCCAAGCCGGCCAGCCTGATCGTGCCCAAGCCAATGCACGACGCGGAATACTGGGCAGAGGTCACGAAAGGGGTGGACTTTACCGCCGCAGACCAGATGGATTTCCCGACCTACAATCGCATCCTTTGGACAGGCTTGATGAGCAGTCAACCTTATCCCGCCGCATCGACCGGAATAGACCTAAGTCAGAACCGCGGAGAGCTCCTCTCGACGTATGACAGGTCTCTGAAGCAATAACCCGTTTGGCGAAGGCGGCTACAACTATCTGAACAAGGCGACTCGGTCGTCCCTGCCTCTCGGTCGCAAGGGAGTATTTGCTCAGATCTTTACTCTTTTACCGCCCATTTTTCTGTAGATATCCATATTCAATTTGAATCTATTGATGTTATAATAGGTTGCAAGTTCAAATCTTGGGGGAAATGAAAGAGTAGGTGGGGAAGATGCCACAAAAAACAATCTCGGCAATATGTAAATATAGAGCTATTTTAGAAGGGAAAGACTTGCCATATCCCAAACATCGTTATAAATATGTGGAAATAGAGCTTGACGGTTTCATTGTCCAGCGGCCCATCCTTAAGAGTGTAAGGAATTCAAGACGATTACCGATGTTAATTGCATTTGCTGCATCTGAAAATCCGGAACATAAGATAAGACTCAGATTTGACGAATCGGGCTATTATGTTGTGGGCTATAGGCGCATAAGAGAAAGAAAAGGGTTAGCCCTAATGGTTATTTGAAAATATGGGGGTGATATCATGGTAGCCAAAGCTTTTGTACTCGTCACCACGTCAGTGGGCCAGACTAAGGGAGTATTCAATAAACTTAAAAAGCTCGACGGTGTCAAATCTGTGGATGTTGTCATGGGCCCCTATGACATCATCGCCGAAGTAGAGGGCGACACCATTGACTCCCTGGGCAAGATTATCACTGAACGTCTTCACAAGGTTGACGGCATTGAGCGCACACTTACCTGTCAAACAATTCGCGTCACATAGTAATACTGAGACCCCGTACACAAGCCTCCCCCGTATAGATAAATAAGTATCTGCACGTGATTTCTGTGCCATGCTCATAGCTGCATAATTGCCTGGATTTGTGGGAATCATGAATATTTACATCGCCATCGTTATTTCTCTGATTGTCGGCGTTGCAGGCATGTTTAGCTCCTCTGGAGAATGACTTCCGATCAGGCCAATGGGACAAGCTTCGTAGCCATTTGATGAACAGGATAATTTTGATGCCAGCTTCAGGTTCTTGCTATTTCGAGCATGATGGCAACTACTGATCTTCCTATCTGATCTAATTCGATATTGACTTATGTAATATAATTATTGAATATAATAAATTATAAATAGGTATTTTAATTGAAAGCTGTCCAATATATTGTTTTTCGATATTTGACCAATTCCGATTTTTTCAATATTTACAAACCGTCAGGTACAGAAATTGGCGGCGGAGGTCAATCATATATTGATTTTAAAACTGGCGCTATTTCGGCACTGCAGTGGCAACAATTTTTTGAAGGTGTACCTAGCACCAATAGAAGGCAGGGACCGAACTGGGCATTCAAAATTCATAGCATCGGCCTTGATGTTGTACATAATTTAAATATTTATCAGAGACGGCCACAATCTTTTACCATATCATCGCAAAGAATTACGTCCGAGCAATCAAATAGAGTCCCAGCTTGGCACCCTAGGCACGGATTTCCCAAGCCAATAGATCCCACTGATAGAAGATCGTGCCCTCCAGGATTGGCAATTTATATAGTTAGAACGACAAGTGGCGAGTATTGGGCGGGATGGTTTCAAGATGAAGTTCCTTATCGTGATCAAGAATCGGCTGTCATTTTGAAAGATATGATACCTGATACACTGACAGAAGGTCTTGCGGGGTTCATAACGCCGACAAATCATTTACTCCTAGATGAATCTGACAGCGTGAAACCATTCTTTGTAGCCTCAAACGGGACGATAACTAAGGAAACTGGATACAATTATCGTGATATTAATGATAAAAAATCGGGATTATCGACTAAAGGGAAACAATGGACCGAAGAAGAAATTACCAAAGATCTTTTTGATGAAGATTATAGTTATAGTCTGGAACCAGAAGATAAATTCAGAGAAGCGCTTACAAAAATCAGAACTAGAAACACGAAAGCAGTGCATGGACTTAAAGAGCTGTATCACGGTAAATGCCAGATTACGGGAGAACAATACACTTTCCTTAAAAGGGATGGAACTTTTTATAGTGAAGCACATCATCTGATCCCCTTAGGAAATGCTGGAGCTGACTCACCATTTAATATTATTATTGTTAGTCCATTGATTCACAGGATGTTACATTTTGCCAGAGTGGATGGGCTTGATCTTTCCAAGATAACCGAAGACAATAGACTAACCCTGAGTATAAATGATCAACCGTTTACAATAACGTGGCATCCTGATCACGCTGATCATGTAAGACGCCATCAAGATAAGCAATAACCTAATTATTAATTTTCAGGTAAATCAGATATTCGGTAAGCTCAGGAGATAACTTAGTTTCGTTACTTTTAAACCGTTTGTAACGAAATTCGGATACTTCTAGTTTGCCAAATTTAGAAAGGAAATCTATTAATTCATCTAAGCTGAGAAGTCCATCCTCGCTATAACTTATTAAAAAATTGCTGCACTTCATTTCAGTAAATATTTTCGAAAAAGACGTATATATTTTTGTTCTGGTGCAGAAGTTGGAGTACTGATCCCGCCATGGGCGCAAACCACTTATCCCGATTGCTTCTGGTTCATCCTCGCGTGCTAACGTCTCTAGTATGTGATAATTGGCAGCATATTGCCTCTTCTTATAAGGCGGATCGATGTAACAAAGATCACATTCCACGTCAGAAGCTAGATTCTCAGCATATCCTTTTAATACAGAATGACATCCAAGGTCATCATAAATGGCTATTGGTGAAGGTTTGAGTACTAGAGGAATTTTAGCCCTGTCAATCAGTTTGGCTAGGTAATGGCCATAAGTACCAGCGATATTAGCAGCATCATTAGCAGCCATTATTAAATCGTGGATTAATAACGAATGCTCGAGATCATTTATTTGTCCGGTCTGGTGCAGATATACGATGCGGGACCTTATTGCATCGATGCGCTTTGCATTCTCAGCAGAAAAATAGTTTCGCGGCCGCATTGCGTTATTTGGGCAACCCTCCATACTATATTCTCTCCAGAAATAGCCACTTTTAGGCTCGACATGATTTAATGTTGCTATAACACGTTCGTATGCGGACAAAGGATATAAAGAACGCTGTTGCGTCGCCGAATAAGTATCTCCAAGTTCAGTAACGCCTTGAAAAGCGGGGGGCTTTGTAAAAAGAAGTGCAACCCGAGCATGGTGATAAGAAAATGTCATTATATCGATTGCTGTAACTCGATATCCTTCTTTTCGAAGAGCACCTGAAACGGCTGCGGTGCCGCACATCAAATCACAGATAGAACCACCCAGCGGAATAAGATGAGATATCCTATCCAATACCTTATTCAGGACTTTTGTTTTCGCACCTATATACCGATAACCCAAATGTTGCCTCTATTACTGTTGAAATATATCGTTAACCGTAACTGTCTTTAATGCTTTTATAGGCAATAATTGCTGAACGTCTTTCAACGTATCATAAATATGGTCATAATGATTTTGGGATAAACCGTATAAGGTGGAAATCAAGTATTCCAGTTTCGCGTCAACATCAGGTGGTAAGCCTTGTTCAGCCTTCAAATGTGGCTTTATGAGCAAAACGATCTCCTGAATTGTATGCGAAAGATGTCGTCCAATAGAATAATCATGAAATAAGGGCAAAGGCAAATCAAGTATCTGATTTTGAGTTAGGTACGGGTGGGATCGCCATTCAGTCTCACCACTAGTCTTAACTAAATAATAGTAAATGGCTCTGGAATTTAGTATTGCCAGAAAGAATTCAATGGGGAGAAACTTATCATTTGGGTTAGTTTTCTTAAAAATGTATACCACTTGGTTTGTCATTAAGCTATGATAATCAAGTGCCGCTAGCAGACCAACGCCTGTTTTTCGCACTACTATCTTTGGGCTTTGATATGTCTTTTTATCCTTATAATTAATGCCAGATCTGTTGATATCGATCCAATGATGAGCATTAATTATGTAACGGTCAACAGCTTCACCGGCTAACATCGGTTTATAGCCGGGCTTTTGTTGACCAGATATTATAAATGAAGATTCAATGCTATCAGTGGTTAACGGTTTCCCACAATTGATACATTTTGGGCTTGTAGCACGTGGGTATGGAAACCAATTGCTGCAATTAGGGCATTTACCTACCTTACCAGTTTTTGAAAGTTCGACACCGCGGGTGCTATATAAATATTGCCTGAAGGTAGTATGGTAACGTCCCATTAGGGCTAAGATATCCCTTTCATTTTCCTTAAGATATATATCGAACGAATAATCTTGGTTATTGACAAAACGACTTTGTGGGACCTTGTGTAATAATTGGTTTTCGGCTTCTTTAAATGTAGATTGATTAAGAAGGATTTGTTTGCGTAACTGGGACGTAAGACGGAAGCAGTCTACTTTGGATTTCGCGGCTTGTTTGCCATTCTTGCATATTAGTAAGGCACAAGCTCTATTTATACCGGGAAATATTTTCTCACCAAGACGAGCAATATATTTAAGTTCCGTGTTGTCCAATAACAAATGTCTTAGCTGTGCACGCTCTTTATTGAATAAAGAATCAGGTACAATGAAAGCGAAATATCCACCTGGTCTAACAATCCGTAAGGACAATTCGACAAAGAGGTCCGACGTGTCGAATTGCCCCTTATACAGAGAAAATTCCCCTTCAGATAAGCTACTAGCACAATATGAAATATCTGCGCCCCAAGGGGGATTTGCAATCAGTAGATCAAAACCATTGGTTGAATTAAACAATGCCTTTGCTTTCACCCAGCCCTTCATACTCGATACGTTTTCGAATGGATATAGTGCGTTTGCATAGAGCAACCGGAATTCGAATTGATCTGTTTGTCGGTGAAAGAGGGATTCAATCTTTGCTTGAGACTTATAAATAGCGTTTGGATCATTATCGATCCCACAAAGGATTTGCTGCACATTAAAAGTTGACTTCGCGTCTACATTGCTGGATATTTTCCTAAAACGCCGAGATAATGCGTTGGCCAAAGCGATTAACAGTTCTCCGTTCCCGCAGGCTGGGTCAATTATTCGAATAATCTCTTGAGCCGACGAGCCACGGTCTAACATTTTATTTGAAGAGAGTTTATCCTGCAGGAAATAGTCTGTTAGCTTATCTGCAACATATTGTGCGAGATTGCTAGGAGTGTAGACAACTCCATTCTGTTTATTAAACTGATTTAAATAGCTCAAATTATTAACCTAAAACCATATTGTCAATCCTGGAAAGTATGATTTCTTATTTTTCCATTTGTATGTCGGTTGGCTGATTTGCCAATATTATCCATAATGTATAAACCAAGCAAAAACAAAAGAAATTGTCCCCAGTCAGCCGATTCACCTGACGATAGTTCGTAGGCTTTTTTTGCTTGTCTTAATACATCATATTCACTTCGTGATAATGTAATCGGTTTACCAGCCATTATGACACACTATGCTGCGTAATTGTAAACGTTTATACTATAACGTAGACCATAAACGTTTGTCAACAAAATCATTTATAACATCGGTTCGATTTATTGGATGTCAGTATGCCGATGATTTTCCGATAAATTTCCGTTAATTGACCGGTCAATTTACGTTTGAGCTTGCATATATACAGCGAAATAGTATAATGACCCGTGAAAACAATCTCCTTCTAAATCCTGCCAAATCCCCATAAACAGGGAACGACAAAGGCCCAAGAGAACAAACCGGAGGTATGATACATGGAGTTTAACGGCACAACTTTAGTCACCGGCGCTGCGGGTTTCATGGGGAGCCACCTGGTTGAATACCTGGTCTCAAAAGGCGTTCGAGTCAGGGCTACCGCCCGTCCCCGTAAGGACACATCCTTCTTCGATAAGCTCGGCGTAGAGTATGTCCCCGCCGACCTGACCAAACCGGAGACCGTCCCGGCCCTATTTGAAGGGAACGTGGACAGGGTATTTCACCTCGGCGCAATCTGCAATTTTTCCACGCCCTATAAGAAGCTATATCCCACGAACGTAGCCGGGGTGGAGTGCATAACCGGCCTGGCGCTCACGGCCAAAGTGAAAAGATTTGTCCATGTTGCTTCCACCAGCGCCTACGGACCTTATCGCGGTATCCCCTTTACGGAGGATGGCCCCAGGGAGCCGCAGGATGATTACGGGAGGAGCAAGAGAGATGGCGAGAATAAGGTATTACAGAGGATTAAGGAAGGGCTGCCTGCTGTGATGACACGGCCGTGCACGGTCTATGGACCCCGTTGCACCGACGGCGCAGGCAAAGCCTTCTCCAGGCCGACTTCCATTACTGCTATTCCCGGGAAGGGCACACAGCTTCTATCCAACGTGCGCGCCGAGGATGTGGCTGCAGCCGTGGAATACCTCTCCCACCTGGATGAGGCGGTGGGGCAGGTCTACAACATAGCCGATGACAGCCATCCCACCGTTGAAGAAGCCCTGACCATGGCGGCGCTGGCCTTCGGTACCAAACCGCCTTCGCTGCACCTGCCTCTATGGCTGGTCAAGATTGTTGCCCGGATCAACGGTATGACGTCAGGCGGAAAGGTGCCGGACCTCGAATATGATGCCGTCAGGTACCTTTACGACGACTACGTGGTGGATAACTCAAAGCTCAAGAAGACCGGCTACAAGTTCTTGTATCCCGACTTCACAAAATCCATGGACCAGATGAAGGAGTGGTACAAGACTCAGATAACTCAATAATTGACCCTGATCATTATTTATTAAAAGCGGAGGTTGATATGGCTCAAACAATAGTTATTACCGGTTTGGCAGACGGCATGGGACGGGACGTAGCTAAACTCCTGGCCCAGTCCGGAGATTCTATCGCCGGTTTCGATGTAGATGAAGCGGGCGTTAATTCCCTGCGAGATGAGTTGAAGGCCATCGGGGGAGACCACTTGCTGACTACAATGGACATCACCGACCGGCCCGGTATCCTCAAGTTCCGCGACCAGGTCCTGCAGAAGTATGGGAAGGTCGATATTGTATTGTCCAACGTCGGCATCGGCTTTTTCGACCCTTTCGAAGAGGTCAACCTGGAAAAGGCTTTAAAATGCCTTGAGATCAACGTCATTGGCTGTGCCGCCATTTTCCAGGCTTTCATTCCTTCGCTGAGAAAGCAGGGCGGAGGCAAGCTCATTGCCATGTCTTCACTGGTCGGCCAGATCCCCTTCCCATTTGAATCCATCTATACGGCCAGCAAGTTCGCCATTGAGGGCATGGTAGATGCCCTGCGACTGGAGGTCGCGCCCTTCGGTATCCGGGTGGCCCTGATCGAACCGGCGCAGGTTTCCACCAAATTTGCCGCCAAGATCCATCACCTGCCGCCCGAGGGTTCGCCTTATAGGGAAAGGGCTAAGAGGTTTATAGATAAGGATAACGAGCTTGTCAAAACAGCGCCCACACCCATCCAGGGGGCTCAGATAATTGTCAAGGTGTTAAAGTCGGATAAGCCCAGGCTGCACAATCAGATGGCCTTCAGAGACTCGTTTTTTATGATGATCAACAAATGGCTGCCGGTGTCGGTCAGGGATAACATCCTTGTGAATTTCATGGATATCAAGGTGTAACAGCCGCGTATCCTAAAGGAGACCGCTATGAAAGGAACAAGTGGTTCCGTGATTACAGCGCCGCGATCCCGGGTGGATAGACTCAGGGAGCGCGTCATAACTGCCCCTCAGGAGGTGTGTATCGAGCGTGCCAGATATGTGACTCAATCTATGGCCCGGCATTGGTCCGAGCATCCACTAACACGGATGAGCCTGGCACTAGAGCACATACTGAATAACATCAGCGTTGTCATCAGGGATGAGGAGATTATTGTAGGCTGCAGGACCAGCAAACTTAAAGGAGCCCCCCTTTTCCCCGAGAACAAGTCCCGATGGATGGAAGGTGACCTGGAAAACTTTGACAAGAGGGTCCTACAGAGGGCGGGTATAACCGAACGGGAGAAGCGGGAGCTGCGCGATGAAATACTTCCCTTTTGGAAAGGCAAGACTGTAGAGGAATACCTCGAGAAGCTGATCCCCGAGGACGTAGCTGCTGACATGGACAAGTATATCTTCACCATGATGTTGGAGATTACTTACGGCATCGGCCATTTCACCATGGACCATTCGAAGGTCCTTAAAATAGGCCTTGCAGGCCTTATCAAAGAGGCCGAGAAAAAATACGCAGCGCTTACCGGCCAGGAGAAATCCTCAGAGAAGGGGCTTTTTTATCAGGCCGTTATACGCTCTCTCAGGGCGGCAATCAGTTTCGCCCGGCGCTACGCCGGCCTGGCACGCTCGATGGCGGAGACGGAAAGCGACGCTGTGCGTGCCGCTGAGCTTAGGGAGATAGCCCGGGTCTGCGGCCGCGTGCCCGAATACCCGGCAGCTTCATTCCACGAGGCGGTGCAAAGCGTTTATTTTATCCACCTGGTTGCCCAGATTGAATCCGGCGGCAATTCTATCTCGCTCGGGCGGATTGACCAGATCCTCTATCCGTACTATAAAGCTGATAGAGAGGCAGGAAAAGTCACCCCCGACAGGGCTAAGGAGCTTCTCGCTTTGCTTTTCTTGAAAACCAATGAGATATGGAATGTCCTTGAGGAGGCTTTCATCCCGGGCGGTGAGGGTGCCGAGGGGAAGACGACGCAGAACGTGACGGTCGGAGGGGTCGGCACAGATGGCAACGATGCCACCAATGAGCTGAGCTACACCGGACTCGATGCTTTTGCCGATATCCGAACAGTGCAGCCCAATTTTAGCGTCCGCCTGGGCTCCAAAGCGCCGGAGAGATTTTTCACGAAAGCGGCGGATTACGCCAGGGACGGCGTGCCGCTGCACCTCTTAAACGACGATGCCATTGTTAAGTCCCTGGTCTTAGGCGGCCATACGCTGGAGGATGCCCGCAATTACGGTGTGGTCGGATGCCTGGAGGCCAATGCACAGGGCAAGACCTTCGGCTCGACCTTTGCCGTCCAGTTTAATGGAATTAAATGCGTGGAGTTTGCGCTGAGCAATGGCATTGACAATATCTTTGGCTATCAATCGGGACTGGAGACAGGTGATCCCTCCGGCTTTACCTCTTTTGAAGATGTCTGGAATGCCTACGCCGCTCAGGTCTCCCATTTCATAGGCCAGGTGGTCAAGGGCATGAATGCGCTGGATAGGGCCATAGCCGAAAATGTTCCCTCCCCCTTTGCCTCCGCCATGATCGAAGGACCCCTGGAAAAGGGAATTGATCTGACGCGTGGAGGCGCTGTTTACAATTCAACAGGCGTGCAGTATATGGGTTTCTCTAATGCTGCGGACAGCCTGTACGCCGTAAAGAAGGCGGTCTTTGAAGACGGGAAAATGTCTATCGGCGAGCTGTCCGAGTGCCTGAGCAATGATTGGCTGGATAAGGAAGATAAGAAGGCTTATTTTCTGAACAGGGTACCCAAGTATGGAAACGATAATGACGAAGTCGATGCCATGGCGGCCAGGATAGTCAATCACTATTGCGATGAACTGGCAAAATATAAGAATTTCAGGGACGGCTCTTTCTGGCCCGGAATATTCTCCGTGGCATTCCATATTGCCTTCGGCGCCTTTGCAGGCGCGACCCCGGACGGCAGGGCCGCCGGTGCAATACTGGGCAACGGCCTTACTCCCAGCGAGGGCAGTGCCGTATCAGGCGTTACAGCCGTTATGAATTCGGTGACCAAGCTCCCACTTCTCAGGGTATATAACGGATGTAACCTTAACCTGAGGTTTGCCGGAAACAAGATCAAACCAGATAACCTAACGGCTTTAGTAAAAGGATATTTTGAGCGGGGCGGTTTTCAGGTCCAGTTTAACATGATAAGCACGGAGAAGCTGAAGGACGCCCAGAAGCATCCCGAAAAATATCGCGATCTGGTAGTTAGGATAAGCGGCTATTCGGTGTATTTTACCGACCTGAGCGAGGTAGCTCAGGATGAGATAATAAGCCGCTGCCAATTCGCACTGTAATAATCGTCCCCGGTTTAGGCTCGCTTCTTAATGAGAGCGAAATAGATTTGCCAGTAGGAGGTTTACAATGGGTCATTACTACAAGGATAGCAAAGAGCTCTATGATATTTATGGGCACTTAATGGAGCGTCTGCTCACAGACGAGAAAATAGGGCCCAAGTTTGGAAGCGCCGGAATCATCATAAAATTCATATACACAGACCCGGACGCCGAGATAACCATAGATTTAAAAAATCCTCCGTCGAAGCCGGGCTATTACGGCTCCTATTACCTGGGCCCGTGTAATGTCAAGGAAGATGTATGGTCTAAACAGTCAGCCGACTTTTCGCACAGTTTCTGGCACGGTTATGAAAACCCGGTGGCGGCAGTTGCCAAGGGGAAGATCAGCCAGGGTGGCAACATCGTTGCCATGTTAAAGCTCTTACCGGTAATAAAGCCGGCATTTGTTATGTTCCCCAAGGTTCTGGTGGATATGGGCCGCAGCGACCTCGTCATTCAAAAGAAATAAACTGCTATTGTTGATAGAATAAATTTTTGACGCGGGCCGGGCCTGCGGCCATTTGTCTGCACATGTCACCTGTTGCCGTCTGAATGTCGGAATGGCATTATTAGCCGGAGAGCATGTTCATGATTTGACTATTCGGTAGGCATCTGATCAATTAAGGAGATGAGGTATGAAAAAATACGACAAACTATATGTCGGCGGAAAATGGGTTTCGCCGGTTGGGACAGAAAAGACGCAGGTAGTCAACCCCTGCAGCGAAGAGGCTATTGCCTCTGTAGCCATGGGAAATGAAGAAGATGTGGACAGAGCCGTGGCCGCGGCCAGGAAGGCATTCCCGGCCTGGTCGAAGACAACGGTGCCGGAACGAATGAAGTTGATGGCTAAAATTGTCGAAGCATTGACGGCTCGTCAAAATGAAATCGGCGATACCATCTCCACTGAAATGGGCATGCCGTCTCCATGGTCAAGGATGATACAGGCCGGGCTGCCCATCAGTACTCTTTCAAGCTTTATATCGATCCTGGAAAAATATGAATTTGAGCATCCCATCGGCCGGACGCAGGTTGTGAGAGAGCCGATCGGGGTCTGCGGATTTATAACCCCATGGAATTATCCTCTCCATCAAATAATGGGGAAAGTGGCACCGGCTTTGGCATCAGGATGTACTATGGTACTCAAACCAAGTCAGTTGGCCCCGCTTAATGCATTCATTCTGGCGGAAATAATGGACCAGGTTGGGGTCCCCGCCGGCGTCTTCAATCTGGTTGCCGGGGCGGGCTCAAAAGTCGGCCGGGCGATTTCATCCCACCCGGGAGTTGATATGATTTCTCTTACCGGTTCCACAAAGTCCGGCGAAGCTGTATTGCAGGCAGCAGCAAAGACAATCAAAAAGGTTACTCTTGAACTAGGTGGCAAGTCAGCGAATATCCTGTTGGAGGACGCGGATTTTCCAACGGCTGTTATGAAGGGAGTATATAACTGCTTCCTCAATTCGGGGCAAACCTGCACTGCCCTGACCAGAATGATCGTACCCGCAAACAAACAGCAAGAGGTCGCCGAATTGGCTAAAAAGATGGCGGAATCCATGATCGTCGGCGACGCATTTGCCGAGGGCGTCTATATAGGCCCCCTGGTTGATCTTCAGCAGCAAAGGTCGGTGCAGGGATACATTAATACCGGCATACGAGAAGGCGCCAGGCTAATAACAGGGGGTCCTGAGCGACCTGAACACCTTCCAAAAGGATTTTATGTCAGACCAACCATCTTTGCCGACGTTAAACCCGATATGACGATAGCGCAGGAAGAGATATTTGGCCCCGTCTTATGCATTATTCCATACAACAGCGAGGAAGAGGCAATAGAAATTGCAAATAATAGTATTTATGGCCTTTCAGGGAGCGTTTGGTCAGGAGATCCGGAACGAGCCAGAAGGGTTGCCAGACAGATCAACACAGGCCAGATATCTATCAATGGCGCCGATTTTGATGTTAATGCCCCATTTGGGGGATACAAGCAATCGGGTCTCGGCCGTGAAAGGAGCAAGTATGCCATGGATGAGTTTTTAGAAATCAAGGCAATTATTAATCCATCATAAAACTTAGTGATATCAATAATTGGCAGGAGAAGGTAATGGACACTAGGTTCAAGTTTGAACAAAAGCAGATCGGCAGTGCTCTGATAAATGTTTACACTAACCGTCCTGCTAGTGTTTACAGCATGTTTTTGAATACTGTAGACGAGCACCCGCAGCGCCAGGCGATAAAATTCGGTGATGTCAGCATCACCTATGCCGAGCTCGGCAGGAGGGTTGACGCCCTGTCCTCGGCGCTGGCCGGCAACTACAAGGTTGGTAAGGGAGACAGGGTGGTGATGTTTTTGAAAAATGACGACGCCTTTCCTCCGGTTTTTCTGGCCATCTCCAAGCTTGGGGCTGTATCGGTTGTGCTTAATACGCGGCTTACGAAAGCGGAGTTGGAACATCAGCTCGATATGAATCAGCCCGTAGCTGCTATTGTCGACGGTGAGATATGGGACAAGGGGCTGGACAGATTTGTAAAACACAAAATCGAGCGAAACAGCCTGACTGAAATTTGGGCTGGTGGCGGCGCGCACCCGGCGGCAGACTGCGATGAAGAGGATTTGCATACCATACTTTTCACGTCCGGCACCACCGGTAAGGCCAAGGGAGTCAGAATCATGCATCGCAATCTCATCCACAGCGCCATCAGGATGGAACAATACATGTATGAGGTACTGCATCTCGCCTCGCCCGAAGGAGGCAGCAAAACCCTCATAGTGGCGCCTCTCTTTCATGTCATGGCGTTGCAGGAACAGCTCGTACCCTCACTGAAGATGGGCAATACAGTCATAATGCTCAGCGCCCTCAGCATAACGGCCTTCCTGGAGATAGTGGAAAAGGAAAAAGTGGAATTTCTGGTGGGATCGCCCGCAATCTACAGGATATTGCTCGGTTCCGGAGAAGTCGCCAAATTTGATCTGAGCTCGGTCAAGCTGGCCGGTTTTGGCGCTGCGCCCATGTCCCCCGACTTGATGTCACTGATGAAGAAGTCCTTCGTTAAGGCCAAATTTTTCAACGGCTTCGGCCTGACTGAGGCTTCGATTTCGCTGGCTTCCCTGGACGGGGAATGTATTGAGAATCCCACCTCCATCGGCCGCCAGAGTCTCGGCTGCGAAGCCAGGATAGTGGATGCAAAAGCGCGGGAATTGCCCGTGGGGGCCGTCGGTGAAATAGCCATTAAAGGGCCCAATGTGGCAGGGGGATACTACAATGACCCGCAGGCAACTGCGGAGTCGTTCAGGGACGGCTGGTTTTTGACCGGAGACCTGGGTAAATGTGATGAAAACGGATTTTTCTACGTAGTCAGCAGGAAGAAAGACATGATAAACCGGGGCGGTGAGAACATATATCCGGTGGAGGTGGAGAACATTATTTATTTACACCCCAAGGTGCTTGAAGTGGCCGTCTACAGGGTCCCCGATGCAGTCATGGGTGAAAAGGCCGCCGCCTCCATTGTGGCCGTACCCAACACCAGCCTTACTGCGGAGGAGATACAGCAGTTCTGCGAGGATAAGCTGGCCAAGTATAAAATCCCGGAATACATCGTGTTCACCACATCGCTGCCCAAGAATCCGGGAGGCAAGATAATAAAGGAAGAGCTAACCAGGAAATTTTCCCGCTAAAGCGCGGACCAATGCTTATTTAATAAAGATACGGGAGTTGTAAAGATGGACTTTCAATTGACTGAAGATCAAATAATGTTGAAGAAGATGGTGCACGACCTGGCCGAGAAGGAGTTTCGTCCCAGGGCGGCCGAATGGGAGGCCAAGGCCGAGCATATGCCGCTTACGTATCTGAAAAAACTGGCTGAGTTGGGGCTTATGGGTTTGTGTCTACCGGTCAAATATGGAGGGCAGGGCCGCTCCGCCTTCGATGCAGTGATTGCCATAGAAGAACTGGCCAGGATATCGAGCCTGTGCGCCGCTCCCGTATTCGAATCGAACGTAGGCCCGGTCAAGGTAGTTGAGCAGTTCGGCACCGAAGAGCAAAAACAGAAATACCTGCCGCCGGTATGCCGGGGTGAGTCGCTGATCTCCATAGGAATGACGGAGCCCGAGGCCGGATCGGCTTTGACCGACCTCTCTACCCGGGCTGTACTCGACGGCGACCATTATATCGTAAACGGTCAGAAACGATTCTGCACGGGCGGGGGCGAGTCGGATGCCTACATGGTGTACGTCAGGCTCAGTGAGCAGAAAGGCGCCAAGGGCATCGGCGGGTTAATCATCGAGAAGGGCACGCCCGGCTTTTCCTTCGGCAAACAGGAACAGCTCATGGGCCTGAGGGGCATGCCCAGCTGCGACCTGATTTTCGATAACTGCCGCGTGCCCAGGGAGAACCTGGTGGTCAAGGAAGGCGAATTCAGAAAGTTGATGCTTGCCTTCGATCTTGAACGCTGCGGCAACGCTACCATGTGCCTGGGCATTGCACAGGGAGCGTTGGAAGAGGCCATTGCCTACTCCCAGGGCCGAAGACAATGGGGCAAGGATATCTGTGAGTTCCAGGCTATACAGTCCATGCTGGCCGATATGGCCCTCAAGGTTGAAGCGGCACGCCTTCTGATTTACAGAGCAGCAATCAACGCGGCCACCGTCTTGCCCGCGCCGCTGGAAGCTAACCTGGCTAAATGCTTCGCCAACCAGATGGCCAGGGAGGTGACCGGCCTGGCACTGCAAGTGCACGGCGGCTACGGCTACTCTAAGGACTACCCGGTGGAACGCATGATGCGCGATGCCTGGGGCTGGGGCCTTGCCGGCGGCACCATCGAGATACAGAAGGTCACCATCGCCTCCTTGCTGCTGAGGCGCAGGTTTGACCAGAGAAGGTGACGCACCCCGGCTTCATCCGCCCGGTCGGCGTGGACAACTACGACCACGTTGTCATGCCGATGTTCGTACAGTGGTGACAGCATTAGATTGAAATAAAGAATGGCACAGAATGTGCCTTCGGTCAAAGAATGCTTCCCTGACGCCACGTAATGACATATTAAAAACAAGGCCGCAGCCTTAAAGGCTGCGGCCCCTTTGTTCAACTTTAAATAGCTATTACCGCTGCCTTCTCCTGGTTGTCATGAAGATCACGCCACCGGCCAGTGCGAAGAGCAGAAGTGCGCCGCTGATGTAGAGGATAAGGTTGGGATCGGCGAACCCGTCGACCTCGAAGCTGCCGGCCGCTATGCTGCCTACATAGACGGAGTAAGTGCCGGGCTCATCGCGGCTGACGATGAACTTTATCGGTGTCCTGCTGCCGCTGGAGAGCGTGACGCCCTGATTGGCCTCTTCCTGACCGTTGATGTAGAGCTTGATCCGGCTTGAGCCGTTGGCCGTGCCGGTGTTGGCCACGTTGGCGGTGACGGTAATGGGAGCGCCCGGGCCTACTTTGGCACTGGAGAGCGAGATGTTCTCGACTGTGATATTGGATATGGGCGCGGGACCCTGGACTACCGTGGGAACCCCTCCTGCTGAAGACGACTGGGGCGGGGTGGTGCTGATAAAGGATTTGGTGCTAACCGAGGCGGTGACGGGTCCGGGGAAAGCATAAAGCTTACCGTCACCTGCGCCGACATATAGCGTGCCATCGCTGCCAATAGACGGGGAAGAGTCGACGACACCGGTATAAGACCCGCTCAAAGTGCCCTGGGTCGACTTACCCGTGGTGGTAGTAAGCTGATTCAGAAGGCCCATGAACGAATTACCTGTGTTAAGAGATCCATTCAGAGTGCCCGTAAACGGCATGTTACCTGTGAGATAAGACCACTTCAGAGAGCCATTGGGATTGATAGCATAAATCTTACCGTCAACTGAACCAACATAAATAGTGCCATTTCTGCCAATAGCCGGAGAGGAAAATACAATGTCACCTGTTTGATAAGACCACTTCAAAGTGCCGTCGGGATTAATAGCATAAAGCTTACCGTCATATGAGCCCACATATACCGTGCCGTCACTGCCGATAGCCGGGGAACAGAATACCGGCTCACCCGTTTGATAAGACCACTTCAGGGTGGAGCTGGTGCCGTTATCTTTGATAGCATAAAGGTTACCATCAATTGAACCAACATAAATAGTGCCATCGCTGCCGACAGCCGGCGAAGAGAAAAACTCATCACTTGTGTTATAAGACCACTTCAGGCTGCCGTCGGGATTTAAAGCATAAAACCCATGAAATGCGCCGGCATATATAGTGCCGTCGCTGCCGATAGCCGGTGAAGAGTAAAGGCAAGCAATGTTACTTGACCATTTCAGAGTGCCGTTGGGATTGATAGCATAAAGCTTACCTGGCCATGACTCGATATATATGGTGCCATCGCTGCCGATAGTTGGGGAGGAGGCTACAATGTTACCTGTTTGATAAGACCACTTCAGATTGCCGCTGGGATTGATAGCATAAAGGTTACCATCAATTGAACCAACATAAATAGTGCCATCGCTGCCGATAGCCGGGGAAGATTCAACCCAGCTACCTGTTTGATAAGACCACTTCAGAGTGCCATTGGAATTGATAGCATAAAGATTATCGTTATCCGAGCCGACATATATGGTGCCATCGCTGCCGATAGCCGGGGAAGATTCAACCCAGTCACCTGTTTGATAAGACCACTTGACCGCGTTTGTCTGAGGCCCAAGATATGGGCTCCTGCCCGTATGCTTCAGGTCATGGTGGAACATAGGCCAGGAAGTAGACGCCAGATCCGCTATAGCCGAACCCGGCAATATAGCCAGCCCTGATAACAGCAAGGAGGTTAAAACCAGCAGGGAAACCAAAATCTGGGGATACTGCTTCTTATTCAGTTAACCTCCCAACAACGGCCATAAGCATCAGGCATATAAATCACGCGTGACCCAGTTGCGGAATTGTCTCATCAATATGTATCTTTGTCAATGGCCTATACTGGTTCAGCGCATCGGTGACAGATTTGATTATCAGCCACTTGGTCGTCCGATGTTGACCAGACTTAGATTGAAACAAAGAATGGCACAGAATAATCGTACGCATGGCCGGATAGACATGCCGATGTTTGTTCAATAGTGAGAAGGCTCAGTTGATTGACTTTTTGAACGAATGATTTGTATCATGGCGGTTGAGTCTCATAGTATCTTATAATACAAATACGACAAGGGGCTGGCTGTGTCTTAATGAAGGGAGTGACGTGATGAAAAATCGATGTTTCCCTTTTATCCCGCTTACACTATGTTTGGTCGTTGTCCTATTAATTTTAGGCTGTCAGTCGTCAGTTCCGACTAACACGCCAACCGGACAAACGCGATACCCAGCGGATATAAGTGGGCATGTTACCATAGTTGGGTTTCTGAGAGCGCAGGGGTCAGTTTACAGCCCTCCGAATAACGAGACTTATTGGGTCGTGGATATTGTTTTCACCAATAATGGGTATGAAATCACGGGTCCACCGCCAGCACCAACTAATGCACCAACCGAACAACCAAGAGACCCGGATATTAGCGGTTACGATCATTGGAATGTCGTGGCCGGGGGTAAGTATTATCGGATACCAGAGCTATTAGATATGGATAAGCCACCACTTCTGACCGTTCCTATCGGTCAAACTAAGAAGACAGTGGTGTGTTTCCAAGTTCCCGGCAACTTAAAGTTAAGCGATGCCCAGCTATATTATCAGGCTCAAAAAGTCGTTTCTCTTGGGCCGCTAACCGGGGGTGAGAAAGCGGCAGGGTATGATTGGGATTTGAAAACCATAGTCAACCAATAGGGGAGGGCATCCTTCAGAATCAACATGCAGTATAAAATCTTTACCGCCAGCGATCAGTTGGATATCAGCCTGTCCTGATATATCAATCCAGCCTGCATCATTTCGTTAACCTGCCGACATTCAGCGGATATCAAACAGGTTTAAACTCGAACTTGCCGCTGGTGAAGAGCTTTAGGCAAACATCCGCCACATCGGGATCATATAACTTGCCCTTGTTCTTTGATATTTCCTCAAGTGCCTTATCAATGCCCAATGCAGGCCGGTATGGCCTGTGTGAAGACATGGCTTCAACTACATCTGCAACCGCCAGTATTTTTGCTTCAAGGGTTATATCGTCATCCTTTAGATTATTAGGATAACCCGAACCATCCAGCCTTTCATGGTGCTGCAAAATAGCCTCTGCAGCAGAACTAGGAAAATCCATGCCTTTCACAATATCGTAGCCATTCCGGGAATGGGTTTTGATCAATCTAAATTCTATGTCGCTAAGTTTTCCGGGCTTGCTGAGTATATCAGAAGGAATATATATTTTCCCAATATCATGAATTATTGCCGCCATCTTGAGCTGATCAATTCGGGTATCCACTAATTCCATTTCTCTGGCTATGGCGGTTGCCAGGGCGGTTACTTTCTGCTGATGGCCTGCAGTATATGGATCTCGCATTTCCATGATTTTGACCATGGTATTGATGGCGTCATTAAAGGTTTTCTTGAGGGATTCGTAGCTTTTTTCAAGTTTTTCTTCAGATAGCTTGCGCTCGGTGATGTCCCGGGCCTCGGCCAGGATGGATATGGGCTTGCCGCTCGGGTCCCGTATGAGACTGAAATTACTTTCCGCCCACACGGTTGTGCCGTCCTTGCGGAAATACTCAATATCCAATTTGATGACAGGATTATAGCCCGGATCAGCATTCATTTTAGGTAGCTCTTCTGAAAACACTTTTAACGCCAGTCTGAGCGAATCGGGTGCAACTTGCTTCTCCAGCGGCAGGTCCAAAACCTCCTGAGGTGTGTAGCCGCGCAGTTTTTCCGCGGAGGGACTCTGGTAGGTGGGTTTAAGGTTCATATCCATCAGCCATACGGTGTCAGTCGTGTGTTCGGATAGCAGGCGGTACTGCGCCTCGCTCTCCCGTAGCGCTTCCTCCGCCCGCCTGCGATCGGTGATGTCATGGATCTCGCCCAGGATGGAGAGCGGATTGCCGCTAGAGTCCCGTATAATACTGAACTTATTTTCCGCCCATGCGGTGGTTCCATCCTTGCAGTAATACTCAAGTTCTAACATGGGGATGGGATTATAGTTAGGGCCAGACTCCACCTTGGGTAGCTCCTCTGAAAACACTTCTAACGCCAGTTTGAGCGACTCCGGCGTAATATGTTTCTCTAGCGGCATTTCCATGGCCTCCAGAGGCGTAAAGCCGCGTATTTTTTCCACGGAGGGGCTTATGTACGTAATCTTAAGGTTCATATCCAATAGAAATAAACCTTCTGCCATGTGCTCCGACAGTAAGCGGTATTGCGCCTCACTCTCCCGCAGTACCTGCTCTGCCTGCCTGCGCTCAGTTATATCCCTTCCCGCAGCAAGAATGCCCGTTGCCTTTCCCTTTTCGTCCCTGATGAACTGGAGTGCGCAGTCGAGCAAGACGGTATGGCCGTCTTTGCAGATGAACTCCAACTCTATCGAAATGGAGCCGTTAGGGTCTGGAGTGCGTCCTTTCTGCTCAACATGCATCCATTTCCCCCACAAGTTCACTGCTTTTCCAAGTGACTCAGGGGTCAGTTGCCTGTCCAGCGGCAGGGCAAGTATTTCATCCATGCTGAAGCCCCTTAATTTCGCACTTGACGGGCTCGCCCACGTAATATTCAGATCCATGTCCATCATCCACACGGTGTCGGAGATGTTTTCAGCCAGCAGGCGATAGATATTCTCGGTCTTTATCAGAGTTTCCTCCGCCCGTTTGCGCTCGGTTATATCCCTTCCCTGTGCAAGAATACCCGTCGCCTTTCCCTGCTTGTCCCTGATGAACTGGAATGTGCAATCGAACCAGCGTGTAGTACCGCCTCCGCTATAGAACTCCATTTCCATTGAAACAGCAGCGCCGGGAGTTGGATTGCGTTCTTCCCTTTCAATTCGGAGCATCTTCTCAAAGAGTATCATTGCTCTTCCAAACGATTCAGGAGTGGCCTGTTTATCCGGCGGTATGGCAGCTATTTCGTCCAGGCTCATGCCCCTTGCCTTCACACTTGACGGGCTCATCCATGTAATATTCAGATCCATGTCCATCATCCACAAGGTGTCCGTCATGTTTTCAGCCAGCAGGCGATAGATATTCTCGGTCTTTTGCAGAGTTTCCTCCGACCGCTTGCGTTTAACCGCCAGCCCTGATATGTATGCGTAGGTTTTTAATGCGTCGTCCGGCACCACGGGCTGATCTCCCGGCAAATATGCTGCACAGGCGCCAATCAGCTCTGAAGCATAACTAATGGCCAGGCCAATTATCTGTTGGCACCCGGTAGCTTCCATGGCTGCATCAGAGATATCCCGGGGTATTACCCCGAATGAAAGTTCGTGCAGGTCTTTTAGTCTTCTAATGCCCTGACTGAGCATTTGCTCCATAACATCTGCACTAATCGGCATGCGCATCTCAAACAAATCGGGTCCCAAAATGAAGTCTACTTTTTGTCTGGAAACAGGGTCGATTGATAATGATACGACTTTCAAGTCCCGGGTTTGCTGATCATAAAGCGAAAAAGTCGCCGCCATAGCACCCGTAAGAAGGCGGAAGGACTCTGCAATTCTATCGAACAGGTTTTGCTTGTCAGCTGCCTCTATAAATAAAATTGAAATATCGTTGAGCTGCTTATGGTAATCAGCCAGCCGGCGGTAGCTTTGTTCGCTCTCCTGCAGGGCTGACTCAACCCGCTTCCGCTCGCTTATATCCCTGACAAAGGAGAGCATGACTGCCTGGCCTTTATAGCGCACGACATTGGCTCTGATTTCTATAGGTATACGGCGGCCGTCCTTCCTGATGAGTTCCAATGCAACCGAACCCGTGGATCCACCCTTAATAGTATCCTGAAACAACTCTACAGCCCTGCTCAGGTCATTCTCAGGGATAAGATTCACCTCCAGGAAGTTTTTACCTATAACCTCTTCACGCTGGTAACCTGATATCTCCTCGCACTTGCGGTTAACGTAGAGAAAGTTGCCCTTGTGGTCATTCATATAGACGCCGTCCGGAGCATTCTCCAGAGAGGCTTTGAGTTGATCCTCACTCTCAACCAGCGCTTCGTCGGCTTTCTTTCGATCGGTGATATCTATACCCATACCCACCAAATATGTCTTTTCACCTATGGAAACACGTTTAACTGTGACGTGGTGTGGTATCTTCTCTCCGGTTTTAGTTAGGATGTCTATTTCTGCAATGGCGACACCGTTATTAAATGCTTCCAGCATCTTATCCAATGCTAACTTTCTATGTTCAGGTGAAATAATGTCAAGTGCATTCAGACTAGGTACCTCTTCGTCTGTATAGCCGGTCAGTTTCAAATCATTTTGGTTCCAGCGTACAAATTTGCCTTCCATATCGCACATGTAAAACAAGCCCGGCAGACTGTCGATAACTATGTCGGCCGAAACTGGACAGAGGACGTTATTCAACTTCCTCTCAAGTGCCTCCGCATGCGCCTTACTACCCTTAGCCTGGGGGCCGGTTGCCACGTCAAATATATCCATTCTCAGTGGATTAATCTTATAGGATTTGTGATAAAGAAATCTGCTGCTATACGGTTCACTTTAACGAGACTTATGGTTCTATTTTTGGACTTGCGATACGCCGGGTCATAGGTAAAATACAGAAGGAAAGGTGAAAAAAAGCCTGTACTTGAGTCTCCGTTCATCTCTATTCTCTTTTCCCTAAATATATGATTTGAGCCAAACTTCATCATTGTTATCTAGATTGAAACAAAAAATGGTATTGAGTGATCGTACGCATGGTCGGATGAACATCCCGATGTTCGTTCAATGGTGACCGGTGTTAGATTGGAATTCGGACAATGGACTGTATTGAATGCATTAGCGTAATATAATAGAGAAACATTGTTTTTTATCGGTTTTCTTTCAATTTAACATAGTAAAGTATCCAGGTAATAATACTGGGCCAAAACGATGTTTTATCGTTAACTCACAAATAGTCTAGGCAGAGGTCAAATATAAAAGAAACGTTTGACGTGGCATATTGATCGATTCATCAAAGGTTTATTCTATTTTGTAAAAGGGTGGAATTGTGGAACCAAAAGCAATCATCACGGAGCACAATCAGGATCGGCGATTTTCAAAGCACAGAGCAATATCCGGCAATCATGCAGTCCTGTCTTATCGATGGACATATGCTTATAGGACTTGGGGATAATATTAGAATGCCCGTCGGCGGCTGGCAAAAGGCAGGTATGAGTCAGGTAAAGATGGGCGCTAAGGTCGCCTTTTGACTCGGAAGGTAACTGGCCACGCCGGCCAAGGCCAGGTAATTTTGGGGAATAACAAGGAAATAATTATATTATCTAAACTCAGGAACGCCAATTCAACAAATTTAGAGGTATCAGGAGGTTTAACTTGACTCAATACAGATGGCTAAGCAATTACGACGCCGGTGTACCGCATTCTCTTCAACCCTATCCGCAGAAAACGTTGATCGATTATGTAGATGATGCTGTCCGGGAGCATCCTGATTATCCCATGCTCTTGTTTAAGGGAAGCAAACTTTCCTATTCTGAAGTGCAGAAGTTGAGTGACGAATTCGCCACCGCACTGGTGGCTAAAGGAGTGAAAAAAGGTGATAGAGTGGCGCTAATCATGCCCAACTGTCCCCAGGCGATAATCTGCCGTTGGGGGACGTGGAAAGCGGGCGGGATTCTGGTGCACCTTAATCCTCTTTATACCGAACCCGAGCTGGAGCATGCTCTGGTGGATTGTGGAGCAGAGACAGTTGTGGTACTGACCACCTTCTATAATCAGTTTAAGAAAATCCAGCCGAACACCAAGGTCAAGTTGGTCGTTGCTACCAATATCAAAGAATATCTGCCGCCCGTAACACGAGCGGCCTTTACGCTACTTATGGAGAAAAAAGGAGGACACTATATTAAATTACAACCTGGCGACTACTGGATGCAAGATTTGCTGCGAAAACATGCGGGAGCCAGGCGTCCGGATGTAAAAATATCGCCCGAAGACTATGCGCTGATACTTTTCAGCGGAGGAACCACGGGTATACCGAAGGGTGTAATTGGGACCCATCATTCACAAGTTATAACCGGTCTTCAATACTTTGCCTGGTTTGGAAGTCAGGCAGTCATTTACAAGGACGTCATAATGGGGCTGATGCCATTATTCCATGCGTTTGCTACTTACGGCATAATGTCCACCGCCATAGTGGCGCATCTTCCTATATCGCTGGTGGCCAATCCCCGTGATCGCGATGATCTCGTTAAGACCATTCAACGCGATAAGCCCGCATTCTTCCCGGCCGTACCTGCCTTATTCATATCATTGTTGGAGCATCCCAGGGTAAAAGCCGGAAAAGTTGATTTTAAATCGATGAGATTCTGCATCTCAGGTGCGGCTCCGCTCATGGCCGAAACCAAGAAACGGTTTGAAGATCTGACCGGTGGTCGACTGATAGAAGGCTATGGCCTTACAGAGTCTACGATGGCTTCTTGTATAACGCCGTACTTAGGCAAATGGAAACAGGGGTCTACGGGTCTGCCTTTGCCCGACGTCGTTGTGAGAATAGGCGATATATCTACTGGCGATGGCGATATGCCCCCCGGTGTTGAGGGCGAAATCATAATGAAGGCGCCGCAGTTAATGGTTGGCTACTGGAACAGACCGGAAGAAACAAAAGAAATGCTCCGGGATGGATGGCTTTACACCGGCGATATCGGCTATATGGATGAAGAGGGACATATATTTTTAACCTCGCGTAAGAAAGATCTAATCAAGCCCAGCGGCTTCCAGGTTTGGCCACGCGAGGTTGAAGAGATCATAACCAAGTACCCGCCTGTTGCCGAGGTCTGCGTGGCCGGTATCCCCGACGCAAAACAGGGCGAAGCAGTAAAGGCGTGGATTGTACTTAATGAGGGGGCGTCAGCGACGGCCGAGGATATCCAGGGCTGCTGCCGGGAGAAACTCGTGGCCTACAAGGTGCCTAGATTTGTGGAATTCCGCGAAACTCTACCCAAGACTGCGGTTGGCAAGGTACTGCGCCGTGTCCTTGTTGAAGAGGAAGCAGCCAAACAAAAAAAGTAGTATTAAGGAGTGCTATGCTATATTTTGAGGATTTCAAAGTAGGGCAGAAAATTGTAACCCGCAGCCGAACGGTAACGGAGGCAGACATCGTGATGTTCGCCGCTCTAAGCGGTGACTGGTACGGAATACATGTGGACGCGGAGCTTGCAAAAAAGACCATTTTCGGCGGCCGCATAGCGCACGGCTTCCTGGTTCTCTCCATTGCATCCGGGTTTGTAGCCCCTTACGACATCGCTGTAATTGCATTTTATGGCATGGATAAGGTGAGATTCACAACCCCGGTTAAACTCGGCGATACGATACACCTAGTAACAGAGATTATCGAAATTAAGGACAAAGGTGACATGGGTGTGATCTCTAACCAGTGGCACATCAAGAACCAGCGCGATGAGGACGTGGCTATCCTGATTCTCAAGGCCGCCGTTGCCAAGAAACCCAAGGCTTAAGCACATTTAATATAGCCGGTATAAATAAGCTACTGGTCGATGACTGCGAAAGGCCTGTATCGATGCATGTTGACAGGGACGACAGCAGACGCATGATCCAGTTGCGACTTTCTTCGCAATATTGTAGTTGTACTATAAATAAATAAAAATCTGAGGAGTATTTTCATGTTAGCGCGCGATGTAGTACTTGTTGATTACTTACGTTCCCCGTTTTCACGTTCCAGGCCGAAGGACCCGGATAAGGACTTGCTCAATTGCTGGAGAATGGACCACGTTGCCGGAATGTTGATGAACGCCATCATCAACCGAACGAAGATCAATCCCGAAGAAATAGATGAATGCATAGTCGGAGTGGCAAATCCTTTCCTCGAGACGTATACCGGCGGTGGTAGGTTCCCGGTGCTCCTTGGCAAATTGCCGGTTACCATTGCAGCCCAGCAGGTCGATACTGCATGTGGATCTTCTTTTAACGGCGTGAGGACAGCGGTTATGAGTATAGCCACTGGTTATGCCGATATTATTTTTGTATGCGGGACCGAACACATGACACACGTGCCCATGGACGGGGGCGGCGCCATGAAACCACCGTACGAACTTTTTACCGATCCGCAATATGCGTATATGGACATGGCCAATGCTGCTAGCAATGGACTGACGGCTGAGAAATTGCTTAAGAAGACCGACTACACTAGGAAGGACATGGATGAATTCGCTGTCAGGTCCCACCATTTGGCGGCTGCTGCTCAGAAGGAGGGCTATTTCAAAGACGAAATACTTCCAATTGAAGTAACGCTTGCTGATGGCACCAAACAGCTTTTCGATTATGACGCTTGCGTACGTGGCGACACGACACTTGAAATTCTCTCGTCATTGAAGCCCGCCTATAAGCCGGAGGGCCAGATCACGGCAGGAAATTCTTCACCCATGAATGCAGGCGCCACCTGTATGCTTGTTATGTCACGTGAAAAGGCCAACAAACTCAGACTTAAACCAATGGCCAGCTTTATATCATTTGGCGTTGCGGGCGTGGAGCCGTCGACCATGGGAGAAGGCCCGGTCCCGGCAACAAAGAAAGCGCTTAAAAATGCCGGCCTCGATATCAAAACTATAGACTATTTCGAAATCAATGAAGCCTTCAGCATAGTCCCGATGTACGCTATTAAAGAACTCGGTATAGACGGCAACAGGGTCAACGTTAAAGGAGGCGCTCTCGCTATCGGACATCCGCTTGGCGCCTCAGGCGTCCGCCTTATAGGTACACTCGCCAGGATACTACAAATGGAAGGAGGCACCTATGGATCAGCCAGCATGTGCTGTGGCATGGGACAGGGCGTTGCCTGCATAATAAAGAAGGAATAGTTATCTGGGTTACCCTATCTTTTTAGCTTGTATCCGATACCTCCTACCCAAGTAGACGTTTAGGGTGCCTATGCACTGCACGGGTTGGAAGGCGATCAACCGGTTAGTTGACAGGATGCCTCAGCAGTGCACTCTCAATAGTGTCGGAATAAAGTACGTTTTTCAATAGTTCCAATTGAGCCATCACCATTCGGTGATAGTGTGCTCTGTATTAGATTGATGGCCGTTTTAATCTTACCCTTTGCTTATGGAACCGGCAGATTCGTTTATGCAACTGACTGCCTTGGTGGCTTTCTCCTTGATATTCACCGCCTTTTCCCTCAGCAGTCTCCTGGTTTCTGTGCCGGGTCGTGGTGCATGGTGCATATGCTGGGTGCCATGCTCTATATAAGGGAGAGGTTCCCGGACATCCTCGATTTCAGGCTCTAAGAAACCGGGTAACGGAGGCCCGCCGCCCTCCCCTGTGCCAGCTCAGGCCTTCTTCGCATCTCTCTCGGCGATCTCTGCAAGTATCTCTTTATAACGCTTTTCAGTTATAGGGTAGAAATATAGGACCACCGCCGACAGGATGAAAATGGCAGCGGATATAGGCCCTAGGAAAAGCCGGATGCCTAGCTGGGCGCTCGCTGACTGCGGCATAGCATTTGCCACGTAGCCCATTGCTTCAAGTATCACGCCCATGAGAAAAACTGCCAGCGCCTGGCCTAGCTTGAGCCCCCATGTCCAGATGCCAAAGAACGCCCCCTCCCTGCGCTCTCCCGTCACCAGGTAGTCATACTCTATGGCATCGGCCACCATTGCGAATGGAGGCACATATGTAAAGCCCAGGCCTATCCCCAGGAAAAACATCATTACCAGGGCGAAATTCAAACCCAGAGTGTGGCCGAAGAAAAAGAGCATCATGACCGAGGCTGCCGTGATAACGCTGGCTGCACCGTAAACGGGCTTTTTCCCCGTCTTTTTGGCTATAACGACGCTTACCGGTATGAAAACCACCGAGGTCACCAGCAGTATTAACATGGCGTATGTCACCATATTTTCGGCGACGAGGATATATTTGAAGTAGTAAATCGCTATACCGGAGATGATGGTAATGCCGGTGAAGTTGATTATGTATGACAGCAGGATGAGGACATAAGGCCTGTTCTTAAACACTGCTAGATAGGTTTTCCCGATGTCCAGGGACTTTGCCGGTTTCAGGTCGGCAGGTTCTTTTGTCGCGAATACCGTGGTTAATGTCGTAATCAGCATTACGCCGCCGAATATCAGCCCCATTAAAACGAATCCCACGCTTTTATTCTGGCTGAGAGCGACGATCGGAAGGGCAGTGCCCAATGCTATAAGATTGCCGAAAAATGCAAAAGCGGAGCGGTACCCGTTTAGAGATGTGCGCTCATGATAATCTGAGGTCAATTCCGGCGCCCACGAATAGTAAGGGACGTTAACTGTGGAGTATGCAGTGCATAGGACCATGTAGACAATCAGAGCATAGGCAAAAAGCACTGCCTGGCTGATTCCCGAGCCAATGATCAGCGAAGGGTTGGTAAACATGATGATCATGACTATAAACCAGGGTATTGCGCCGCCCAGCATGAACGGCCTGCGGCGTCCCATCCTGGTTTTGGTCCTGTCGGAGATATAGCCTATTATAGGGTCGTAAAAAGCATCCCAGATACGGCCGATCATAAGGGCAGTTCCTGCCAGGGCTGCAGAAAGACCCACTGTGTCGGTAAGATAAATTAGCAGCACGAAACCAAGCGCCTGGATAAACAGGTTGTTGCCTAGATCGGCGACACCGTAACCGAGCTTCGTTCCCACGGAAAGCCTCTTCCTTTCCATTTTTATACCCCGTATTTCAATAAATGTTTATACCAGGCTCTTGGATTGTATCACTAGAGTTCATTCATACCTGCCAAATTTTAGCATTCAACCAAACTCCGAGGGGCGCTAGCGTTCTCGTCAGTATTATACTATCCCAATATAGGATGTCAATGAGTGGGGTACCCCAACTGGTAGACCTAAATGTCTATATTAAAGCTATGTCTTTGACAAGGCATACCCCTGACCCTCGATGTAAATATACCTACAGCGGAACAGTGATGCCGATGTTCGTGTTTGGTTCAGGGACTCCGCCCGTCCCCGCAAGGATACATCCTTCTTCTGCCATTACTGGATATGGATGTTATAGATCGTGGAATCAAATCGTGTCGGAGTCTTGTCGTTAACATAGGAAACAAGTATCATTGTATCGCCTGAATGCAGCGGCATAAAGATAAATTGCTGCTGGGTGTCCACACCCCGGGCAATGGCGTTAAGCTTTATAGTGTTGCTGCCCACATATGAAAGTATTGTCGAATCATAGTAATCAACCACCCACTTGAAGCCCTTGGAAGTTTCTGCGTTCTGGTTGATAGTCAGCGGGGATCCGACCACAGCCGTCTGGCCGACACGAGTGAGATAGTAGCCTGGACTGTATTGCGGCGAGGCGGCCTGGTGTGGTGAGATAGACACTGTTACCTGTGCCGTCGTGCTGTCCGCCGAACTGGTTGCCGCGAGCGTATAGGTAGTGCTGGCAACGGGCAGGACGGCATGGCGGCCCTGGGCGTCCACCTTTCCGATGCCGTTGTCGATGCTTACCGAATCGGCCCCGCTCACGCTCCATACCAGTATGCTGATGCCGTTGGGCGGAATGGTATTGAGCGATGCGGAGAAATAGCTTATGACGGGCAATGTACCATTGGGAGTTGGCGCTGGCTTCTCCACGGCGGGTGGAGTGCTAGGTACTTCTGGAGTTGCAGGAGTTGCGGGTGTCACGTTGGCGGACGCGACTGAAGCGGCCGGGGCCGGCGGGGTCGCCGGAGCCGAGGGCGCGGCCAGTTTGAGAAGCGTGCAGCTTGCGAAAACCATTCCGAGCAAGGCTATTACAGCCGGAAGGACTAGGTAAACATGGAAATTACTGCGTTTCATAAGCATACACTCCTTATCCCTGCAGAAAACAGCCGATGCAGCGCCTTAAACACTCGCCCCCATTCACGATTTTGTAGCTCTAGACCTGCCAGTTTGCCCTTGCGCTATTTTAGACCCCTTTATGTAATCTATCAAGCTGATCAATCGCCGGCGGCAGCTCATTTTTAAATATAAATAGCCTGGCTGATTCATCATTCTACCCCGACCCCGCGTTATTTTTCCATTAATTGACCTCCGATAAATCCTCATATAAGCCTGTCTTTTCTCCTGCAGTGTGATAAGATACCCTCTGATAATCGTATTTCCAGGGTTCTTCTCTTAACTAAGATGGGTGACGCAGCCTACGACGTTATTGGAGAGAGCTACAATAAGAACCGGACTGCCGATAAACGGATCCTGAAAACGATCCTTGACCTTTTAAGGCTGCCTTTCGCCTAGGGCGATTACACAAGAGGTCTCGGTACGTCCGTTGGCTAGGTCGCAAATATACTTATGAATTAACTGTAATCCCTATGTTCGTGCAGTGGTGACGAGCGTTAGATTGAAATAAAGAATGGTGGCAAATGATCCCACTCGGACTATGCCAATTATCTCTTAAGTGAAGTTTACGACAGGCACCTAAATATCATAACTATTCAACTTTTTACCTCCCAATTGTATTACTAATCCATTTCCCGGATGTTAAGCTTCCTATATCATTTCACGGACAATAAATATTTGGAGGTAACTACATTGAAAAAATTAGTCTTTCTTTCATTATCATTACTATCATTGGTGATTCTCATCCCGGGTTGTATTACAATGTCACCTCCCACATCATCGGCTAACCCACCGGCAGGACAGGTTCCGGTTATAGGGACCTTTAGTAGCAGTCCATCTACTGGTGGCACACAAACACTGGCATGGAATGTTACCGGAGCTAGCTCGGTTAATATAGATAACGGTATTGGTCAGGTTGACGCCGTAGGGAGCAAGGTAATATCACCCGCTACAATCACTACTTATACTTTAACTGCTACCAATGCCGCCAGCAACGCTAGCAGCACAGCACAGATTACAGTCAACAACACGGCGTACTCACCGGCACCCGTGCCATTCGCAGTAACCAGTGTTATAGGTAGTTCTGCACAATCAACCTATAACGGTCCTTGTCCAAGAACCTTCACCTTTTACGCTACTATCACTGTCAATGGTCCCGGCACAGTTACTTACAGGTGGGAAAGAAGCGATGACAACTGGGGTCATATCCAAAGCATGACCTTTAATGCAGCAGGTTCACAAGCAATATCATTAAATTATGATTTAGGTGAAACGGCTTCCGGTTCATATAAAATCAATGTTTTGACTCCCAATAACATAACATCGCTCCCGATAAATTACACAGTCAATTGCCGTTAACAGATCATTGGCGACAGGCATAATTGAATTTCCTGCCATCAGGCCCCCCTGATGGCAGGAAATTATTGCGTACTGACCTGAAATATGGCGGCATTTAGTGAGTTATACCATTTTCCTGTTATACGTATGAATTAACTGTAATCCCTACGTTCGCGCAAGGTTCCATAGTTAAATTGAAATAAAGAATGGCACAGAATAATCGTATGCATGGCCGGATAGACATGCCTATGTTCGTGCAATGGTGACTGGCGTTAGACTGAAATATAGAGTGGCACAGAACGTGTCTTAGGCCAATGGATTGTTTCCCCGATATGCAATGACATATTAAAAACAGGGCCGCAACTATAAATGCTGCGGCCCTGTTTATTAAGCCTTATTTAATTATGATTTCAGAGGTATTTTTGCGGCGGGCCTCTGCTCGAGGGTCATAGCATCGGCGGGGCAGGTCCACACGCAGATGCCGCAGCCTATGCAACGTTTCTCATCCCGCACCAGCTTGCCTTCAACCATCTTAAGGGCGTCCATCTGGCAGCGCGGGATGCAGGCCTCGCAGGCCGTGCAGTCATCTTCATTAATTTGGACCACCCACCTTGCATTTACGGCCAGGCTGGGGACGGGCGATTTGCTTACGCCCTTAATGATCATGCAGCGATCCTTGTAGCAGTTGCAGAGCAGGTTCGAGTAAAGGTCCGGGCTGTTGGCGAATGTGTGGATAAGGCCCGCATCTTCGGCTTCCTCGATCCTTTTGATTGCCTCTTCTTTGGTAAGGCGTGTTGTGAAGCCCCTTTCGGCGGCGAATTTAGCCGACTCTCCGAGGACCATGCAGTTGTTAACCGGCTTGTCCGACGGTTTGCCCAGCAGGGCCGCCTGGTGCCTGCAGATGCAGGTCCCAACCGAGATATATTCCGTATCCATTATCAGATCTTTCAGCTCTTTGAATGGCACGATGGTTGATTTGTGCTCGATCTCCCTATCCACGGCCACCTTCTTTCCGGGAGCGTGAAACTCCATCGGAGGAGGGTTGGTGGACATGAGTGTATTGATCATAGCCTTGGAGTAATCCCTAAGAAGAGTGGCGATCTTCTTATGGCGCTCATCCACTATGCCCCTCATGAGCTGGTACTCTGTGATGCCAGGCACGAAGGGAAGTGCTTCGTATAATTTCTTGCCGCTCCTATCACGTATATGGATGAGGCCTTTGTCGGCCATCGTCTCGAGCTGGCCTGCCAGTTTCTTCAGGTCCTTCATGGAGAGGTTTTCAGCTATTTCCTCAACCGTAGCCAGCCCCAGCGGCATGGCGACGAATGTAGCAGCCTCTTCAGGGGTGAAAAGGAAGGTGACCAGATCATAGAACTCCTTACATTTGACCGCGGGGTACGCCATGGACCGAGCGTTAAGTGCTCCCGGCAACTTTTCGTAAATGGGATCAATCATTTTTCACCTCGTTCGTAATTTTGCTGGCGTATATTTTGCTTACAAGATATTAGCATGCACTGTAACAATAAATAAAATAGCTACAATTTCTGTATTTACAGGATTATTAATCCTCATTTCTGTGGGAGATAAATCTAGTTCATATAAATAATCAAATCAGAAATGAAATATAATGATGTTATGCAGCAAAATTCACCGAATGCTCAAATCAATGACACTATCCTAAATACATCGGGGCAAGGGTTCTCATCCATCGTTCCCCCTGAAATTAAAGGTTGGAATTGGGGAGCTTTCTCACTGACATGGATCTGGGGTATAAGTCATCGCGTATGGATTTCCCTTCTTGCATTAATACCATTCCCACTCATTGGGATAGCTGTGATGATAATTCTTGGAATAAAAGGCAACGAATGGGCATGGCAGTATAAAAAATGGGATAGCATAGAACAGTTTCGAAAAAGTCAGCGTAAATGGAAGTTTTGGGGTATTGCATCATTAATAGCACCTATCGTCCTTATTATAGGGATAACACTGCTGATAATTGGCCTGCTTGGTTATTATGGCTATATTAAATTTTAGTGAATCGGCTAATTATCTAATATTTCAAGTAATACATCCCGATTTTGCCATCTTATGGAGTGTTAATAAACTGGAAGATTAACAGATACTTTAGCTCTATTGTTATTATGGATTAACGTATATACCGATGTTCGCCCGATATTGACCAGCATTAGATTGAAACAAAAAATGGCACAGAATAATCGTACGCATGGCCGGATAGACATGCCAATGTTGGTCCAGTGGTGATCAATTCTTACGGCTAAGATGACCCAACACCGGTTTATAGTCCAGTATAAATTAAAATTCTATCGGTTTTGCTAACTTATTCCGGAGGGGTCATATGAATGTCATAACTATTTAACAAATTCACGCCAGATTATATCACTATTCCATTCTCATCTTGCTATTATTTTTAAAACTATAAATATGCGGGGGAAGAGATGAAGAGATTATTGTCTATATTAACGATATTGCTCATAGCCTGTATTTTTACACTGCCATTGGCAGCTTGTACTTCAGGACAGCAAGCTCAACCGACCCAGGGCAATACTGGCAGCAATGTTCAGGGCCCAGCAGGTAGCCCTAGTTACACAACCGGAGCCGGCACAGGTCATATAGAAGTACATATGACCGATGCTCCTCCGCAAAAGAAAGAGATCACTAGTGTGATGCTTACGATTTCAAGCATCGAAATCCATACAACTGGCACTGGCCAGGAAAACCAGGGAAATAAACCAATCAGCGACAATACCACCAAGGGCGACGCACAGGATCAGGGGCCGCAGAATCAGCAGCAGGGCGGTGATACCTGGATAAAAATCAATATTACCGGGAACAGTACTTTTGACCTACTCAAAATTAAGGGACTCGACGAGCTTTTTGCGGCAGGTGAAGTGCTAGCAGGGAAATATACGCAGGTAAGATTAGTTATAGATAGTGCAAGCGTAGGTTTTTCCGACAATACCATTGAGTCAGCAACGATCCCGAGCGGTGAGCTTAAATTTGTGAATTCCTTTGACGTTGTTGAAGGTAAGACTACGGTGCTAACGTTCGATTTTGATGCTGAAAAATCGGTTAATGTTACCGGCCAGGATAAGGTCATTATTAAACCGGTTGTTAAGCTCGATGTAAAGCAAAAATGAATTCAGATAATTTTTATTATGGGGACTCGCAACATAAAAGAGATAAGGAATTACCCTTGAATCAGGTAAAAATAGGTCATTTGGTAGCGATTTGTATAATAGTCGCCACAGATACATAATATAAATCAAGAAGGAGTAATAAACATGGGATGTATAGGGAGAATTGTAGGATCTGTTATGGGGATAATTATATTGTCTATTGTTGTGATAATTATTCTGGTCTTAGTAATCATAAACTATTCTGCAATCTCGCAATTCTTTAGTCATCTCGGCAGTTAATAGTCTTTACCTAAAGAGGATATTTGACCTGCCCCCCAACTGATCCAGTTATAACCATAGTCTGAAGATTAAAAGAGAAATAGTCAATGGTCAAGAAAGGTTAGCAACTTTAGCTCTATTGTTATTATGGATTAACGTACATATCGAAGACTATGTTACGCTTTCACCAATTCTGATAGGAGGTGGTCATGATAAAGGCAAGGCTCTCTGCTTTTGCTGTCCTTCTTCTGGTCCTTCTTATTCCCGTATCCTGCGTACAACCTTCTGGATCTGCTAAGTTGGACGCGCGCATATGGACGGACAATAACGTCTACGGTATTAATAGTAGTCCCGTCATAATACATTTCTCAGTAAACAAACCTGCCAAGTTAACTCTTACAAACGCGATAGCCACTGGAGGGACTGTAACCTATTTCTCCAATGTTTTGTATAATGCTGGCGAGAGTAGTTATACTGAACCCGCAGATTCGCCCACGGGAACAAGGACCGTAACATTGACTGCAGTAAGCACTAGTGAGACTTTTTCCGTTTCGACAACTTATACCATTAGTTCCAATGTCGTGATACCCCAGAGGTAGGGATAGTCCCCCAAAGCCTTGAGATAGGCCACCTGACTGTCAGTCAGGTGGAATTGCACAATTGCCGTACCGCCAATGGTACTTAACCACCCTATTAAATAGCGATATCACCAACAGGGCCGGGGCTAAACTTCCAGCCTTTCCTTTGTCGGCATTAAATAATTTGTGTCAAGATCCAGAACGCTAGTCCGAGTGCTATTAGATTTATTCTACTGGCAAAGATACCAATTGTCGCCAGGATGAAACAGATCAGCCCAAGGATTAGTAAGATAGTGTTCAGCATAGTTTTTCTCCTTGTATAACTTTATACCGCATACCGCTTTGGCATATTATTGTGCTGTTTTGTGTTGACACTGTCAATATGTGCCCATCCCCTATTTCATCAATCTATTCACCGATAACGCCGCCAATATCATAACTATTTAACATATTGTGCCTCGATTATATTACTTCCACATGTTCACTCTGCTAGTATTTATTTAATAAAGTTTTTTAGGAGGTACTATACATGGATAACAATATTGCTAAAGGAAAATGGAACCAGGTCAAGGGCAAAGTCAATGAAGAGACCGGTAAAATAACCGGCAATAAATCACAGGAAATCAAAGGTGATGCGCAGCAGGCAGTCGGAAAAGTGCAGGAACAGAGCGGCAAGATTGAAAGAGTTATAAAAAAACAATAGAAGACTAGTTAGTTTAAATTTACAATATTCGATTATCTGTTAACAGATAATCGAATATTGAGAGGTGTTATGGATATTCTATTAATCATCGGTATCATTATTCTGGTTTTGTGGCTCGTGGGTTTTATCGCAATACCTGCTTTAGGATGGCTAATTCACATAGCCCTTGTCATAGGGGTAATTCTTATAATTATCTGGCTGCTCAGGATGATATTTTAGCTCTTTTAACAACGTAACCAAGATATTTGGGCAGTCTGTCTGCTGCAAATATCCGTTTCACGAAATGTATAATGGACTGTAGCTAGTGGAGAAACAAAAATCACCGCTTTCGCTTGATGAGCTTAAGAAGTTACGTAAACAAATACGTAACATAAACATTGAACACAGGAAAAGCCTGACTTATCTTGACCGGATTGCACTTTGGATCACCGAGCGCATCGGCACTATGGGATTTTTCTTCATTATTTTTGCATGGACTATTTTTTGGCTTTCCTGGAATGCATTGGCGCCTGTTGCATTAAGATTTGACCCTTTGCCTGCTTTTGTCTTATGGCTTTTTATCTCCAATATGATTCAGATCTTCCTTATGCCATTGATAATGATAGGCCAGAATCTCCAGGGTCGTCACGCCGAGAAAAAAGCCAATGCGGACTATGAAATAAACATCGAAGCAGAAAGAGAGATTGAAACTATTCTGCAACATCTGGAGAATCTAAACGAAAAAATTGAAAAAATAAACCGGCGTTTAGACGACCGCAAATAGTTTGAGATCGCATAATATCAACGGGGGGTATTTGATTCTCAAAGGACTTTAAAACAAGGTGCTGTTGTTTCGAGGGGAAAGGTCAATTGATATTAAAGAACGCTGGTAAGTTCTGGCAACTATCGGTTATGAGAGTTGGGGTTTGCTAAATCGCCATCCATATTAATGTTACCCTGGTTACTTAAAAAAGTATCCATTTACTCTAAGGACTACCCGGTGGAACGCATGATGCACGACGCCTGGGGCTGGGGCCTTGCCGGCGGCACCATCGAGATACAGAAGGTCACCATCGCCTCCTTGCTGCTGAGGCGTAGGTTCGACCAGAGAAGGTGACGCTGCTGATATAGTGGGGCTGATGGGATTCGAACCCATTTTCTTTTAACTGCAACCTTGGCCCTCTGATTTGTAATTATGGATTAACATACATGCCGATGTTCGTTCAATGTTAGCGTAGATCGAGACGACCGTATTCAGTAGTTCAGTCTGCCTTTAGTTGATGCGATAACCTACCGCTTCGAAAAGATTCTGCGCTAAGTGTTCAAAAGCTTCCTCTGCGATACCGTACTTTACCATTCTTCAAAAGTCGTGCTAAGGTAATACTGAGTAAGTGGTATGCCATCGGAATTAGGCGTCATAGACGTTGCGATAGCTCCGCCGGACGTGCTTGAAGCGAGTTTGGTGGAGAAAGCCGCAGCTATAGTCAACAAGGACCTCTATGGAACACGCCTTCTACTGGCCGGGAAGATTCCCAGGATCATTGCCAGTTACCCAACTGCCGAGGCAGCCAAAGCTATCGTTCAAAGTCTGAATGCCATTGGCATTGTGGCATTTATGTATAAAGACTTTGAGCTTCACAAGCCCCCAACTGGACGATTCAGGGCACATACTCTGAAACGTGAGGAGGGAAAGGTCACATTCCGGGACAATAATAATAAAGAGAGGAGCGTGCAGACCGGGAATGTATTTTTAATTCTGCAGGGGACGATACAAAAATATATGGAGAATGAGTCAACAAAGACCAGAATGAAGTTTAGCCTGCCCAGAACGATATTACTGGGTGGCATCCCCGTTTGGAGCCCTGTCAAAGAGAAAATTAAGAATGTGGCCTTTCAAACTATACGTTTCATACGACTCTATGACCAGTCGTCGATAGAACCCAGCATCGAGATCTTCCAGAATAATTTTAATTATTCGTTTTTAGGTCAGGGTATGACTTCCTCCTCTCTTCAAAACCTGAACGCCACTGCTGCAGAACTCAGAAATGCTTTCCCGCAGGCAGCTTTCGATGACAGGCTAACAAAATCCCTGGGAGCGAGCGGACCTTTCCCTTCCCCGGAGGATAGCATTGAGATCAACTGCAGGTTGATTTACCTGTACCACCGGGCAGTTATTAATCTCGGTTGACAAATGTCGCGATAGACATGCCGATATTTGTGCAGTGGTGACGCTTACACGGCAAATTGATGAGCAAAACAGAAGAGGCCTGCCGCTGAAGCGGCAGGCCTCTTTCCTATACCACCAATCTAGTTCGGGCTATTCCTTCTTGATGATGGCGGTTACGCCCTGGCCGCCGCCGCAGCACTGCGTGGCGAGGCCGTATTTGCCTCCCTCCATCTTGAGTATCCTGGCCAGCGTGCCCACCAGCCTGAGGCCGGTAGCGCCGAGCGGATGCCCGATGGCCACGGCGCCGCCCTTGACGTTCACTTTCTCCTCCGCAATGCCAAGCTCCCTCATGCAGTAAAGCGCCACAACTGAGAAGGCCTCGTTGATCTCCCAGAAGTCGATATCTTTGGCTTTCATACCGGCATATTCCAGCGCCTTCTTCGAAGCGGGCACCGGGCCGGAGCCCATAATGGTGGGGTCAACGCCGGCCACGCCGAAGGAGACAAAGCTGGCTATGGGCTTCATGCCCAGCTTTTTGGCCTTATCCCGGGACATGATAAGCATGGATGTTGCCCCGGCGTTGAGAGGGGAAGAGTTACCCGCAGTGATGGAGCCGTCAGGCTTGTAGGCCGGCTTAAGCTGCAGCAGAGTTTCAATCGTAGTATCTGCCCTTACGCAGGCATCGTAATCATACATCTGCTTGCTGCCGTCCTGTAGCGTGATCTCGATGGGCAGTATCTCCTCCTTGAAAAATCCCTCTTTCTGTGCCTTAGCGGCAAGCTGGTGCGAGCGTAGCGACCACTTGTCCATTTGCTCCCGAGTGAAGCCTGCCAGTTCTTGCAGCTTCTGCGCTGTGAAGCCCATATTCCTTGAAAAATCGATATCGTATTTCTTGTATCTTGGGTCAGTGCTCAACTTGGGGCTGATCTTCACAGCCGGGTTCGCTCCGCCCAGGGGAATATGTGTCATGTGCTCCATCCCGGCACACAGTACTACGTCAGCGAAACCCTCGGATATGGCCATGGCACCAGTCCTTAATGCATCCAGCGAGGAACCGCACTGCTGGTCCACCTGCTGGCTGGCTATTTCCACGGGAAGCTCGGCGAAAAAGGCAGGCAATTTCCCCCCATATGTCCACATTTCCATTACAGGCCTGGCCACCCCGACCACCGCTTCATCGATGACCTTTGCATCAAGGTTGTTCCTCTTTACGAGCTCCTTCCATAACATACCTATGACTTCGTCCATGGTATAGCCGTTGAGCAGGTCCTTCTCGGGTTCCTTGGGCCGAGACCTGGAAAACGGCGAACGTAAATAGTCTATGATGACAACTTCTCTGGCTAATTTCATGTTGGTACTCCTTTTACTTAAACAATCCGGCGTTGATTTTATACAGTTTGGGGGATATATGACAAGTCCGGCAGTTGCCAAACGATCCTGATTAGCCCGCCCTCTATCGTGGCTATGTAGAACCAATTGCGAAAAAATTATATAATCTTGATTATCCGCCCGGGCGTTACCTGAATAGCGGTGCCCGACCAAAAAACCGTACAACAACTTTTTAATGAATAATCGTTATGGATAACGAGCATTCGATAAAAAGGCCGACCAAGCTCTGGAACCGTGATTTCCTGCTTCTCTGGCAGGGACAGTTGGTCAGCCAGGTAGGGCAGCGCGCCTTCGGCCTGGCCATGCTGTTCTACATCAAGGAGGCCACCGGCTCAGCCAGCCTGATGGGGCTGATGATGATGCTTTCCAGCCTGCCAGGCGTGCTCATGGGGCCGCTGGGCGGCACCTTTGCGGATAATTTCTCGCGTAAAAAGATCCTGGTCTACGGAGACCTGATCAACGGGATTTTTGTCTTATCGCTGGCCGCCTTGCTTTTCTATATGCCGCGGATTATCGGCGTGGATGTGATCTGGCTTTTCATCGTGGCTATGGCGGGCGCCATCATCTTCGCTTTCTTTACCCCGGCAGTGCAGGCCGCCATTCCCGACCTGGTCCCGGAGAATAAGCTCGATCCAGCCAATTCGCTCAACCAGTTGGCCCTCTTCGTGTCATTGTTTATCGGACAGGGACTGGGAGGCCTCCTGTATTCGGTCACGGGAGCCCCAATGCTGTTCCTGATCAACGGCTTCACTTATCTCTTCTCATCCGGCACAGAAGCCATGATTAAGATCCCACAGGTTATCCCGGATAAAGCGAAAAAAGGCAGCGTGGCATTCAAGACCTTTATTGCCGATACCCGGGAGGGCCTGCATTACGTGTGGAACCGTAAAGGTATGAGGGTGCTATTTTTAGTGGCGGCCATGCTTTACCTGTTTATTGCACCCATGGCTTTGCTGCTGCCCTTCTATGTGGAAGACTATTTGAAGCTGAATGCCTCGTGGTACGGCTACCTGCTTATGTCCCTGGGCGTGGGCTCGGTCTTGGGCTATGTCATAGCGGGGACGGCCAACGTACGCGGACGTGCCCAGAGCCGCATGATTATCACATCCCTGCTGGGCGCCGCAGTCGGCATGGGCATACTGGGCTTCCTTACGCAGCCATACATTGTGCTGGGAGTGATTTTCCTGGTCGGCCTGCTGGCAGGCGTCTTTATGGTCAAGGCTACTACTATCCTGCAGCTCTCTTCCAACAGCAAGATAAGGGGCAGGGTGTTCGGACTGCTGGCTACCCTGACCAGCGGCCTGGCCCCCCTGGGAATGGGTGTAGCGGGGGTTATCGCCGATATCGCCAACAAAAATATCCCGGCAATATATGCCACCTGCGGCGTGCTGGTCTTTATCCTGGCCGTGAGCATGTCATTTTCCAAAGAAGCCAGGGATTTCCTGACCCTTGGCGCCAGCCCCGAGGACGAAAAGTGATTTAAACCGCCACTTTTTATGGTATACTAGCGGTTGCCACCATGAACTGGATCAGCCTAATCTCTATACCTATCGCTTACCTGCTGGGTGCCATATCTTCAGCCTACGTCGTAGCCAGGTTCAATGGCAAAATCGATATCCGCGATGAGCCGGACGGGCGCATCAGCGCCGCCGCTGTTTACAAGCGGGTAGGCCCGTTATCATTCCTGATGGTGGTATTCATGGATATAGGTAAGGCCATACTGGCGGTATGGATTGCCTGGTTGATGGGCGCAGCTTTACCGGTAATATTGCTGGCCGGAATAGTCACCATAGCGGGGCACCAATGGTCGCCGTTTATCAAGTTCCAGGGCGGCCTGGGTGCTACGGTCATAGCGGGCGTACTGATCACCATAGCAACCGTTCCGACCATAATTGCAGCCGCTATTGCCGGCATGGCAGCCTTGATAGTGAAAAGTTCCAGCTACGGATTCGGCATCGGTATGATAGCGCTGGTTATCATATTTTTTGGCATGCAGTTTGCGCACGTGGCGGTCCAGCCCTTTAATATAATTACGCCGTCCCCATTCCCTGCCAACTGGATGCTGATCGTATACCCGCTGATATTGCTGGGCATGATGATCGGCAAGGCGCTGCAGATCAAATATAGGCCGGGCGCCCCGATAATTGTAAAATTAGAACAGGATAAGTGATTAGCGACTATGTTTAGCCAGGCTGCTATAAGTTTCATTGCCTTTAAGGCCATCTGGGTGCCGCTGGTGGCCTGGTTCTTCGCACAGCTATTCAAGGTCATTATCCACCTGGCCAATGAAAAGCGGCTGGACCTGTCCCTTATGTACAGCCCGGGCGGCATGCCCAGCGCACATGCTGCGCTGATGGCGGCCCTGGCTACTACCATGGGGCTGCTCTACGGGTTCGACTCGCCGTTCTTCGCCATCTCACTGGCGGTGGCCTTTATCGTGATGTACGACGCTGCTGGCGTGAGGAGGACGGTGGGATATCAGTCCACCATGCTCAACAAGATGCTGGACGAGCTTTTTAAGGGCAATAAAGAATTCACCCAGCGCCTTTCCGAGATCATAGGCCATTCCAAGTGGGAGGTGTTCGTGGGGGCCGTGCTTGGCATAGCACTGGCGTTGCTATTTACCTGGCCCTGATAACCCCGGTTACGCTGTCAAGCAGTTTCCTCCGCATAGACAATTTCTGATCCCGGCGATAGAATTTATTCCATTAATTGATCAGTCAACCAAAATTGGACAAAAGGCTGCAGTCTGGCGTAATCTATAACATAATTTTTCAGGAGATGTGGTATGGACAAGGCATATGCTTCGGTTGAAGAAGCAATTAAGGACGTTTTCGACGGCGCCGTCATAGCCTTTGCCGGTTTCTTCTCGGCTGGCAGGCCGCTGGAGCTGACCAGAGCGCTGGCTAAAACCGGTGTTAAGGGCCTTACGATAGTGGCCCAACAGGTCGGCACGGGCAACGAGGAAATTCTGGAACTGGTAGTCAACGGCCAGGTGAAAAAGGTGATCTCCAACTATCCTTTCCCGCGCTCGGCGACCAAAGGGTTAGAGCATCCCTTCGAGCAGGCAGTCCGGCAGGGAAGGATAAAGGTGGAGGTGTATCCTATAGGCACCTTCGTCGAGAAGCTGCGCTGCGCCGGGGCGGGTTTGCCCGCCTTCTATACGCCCACCGGCGTCGGCACCGTGGTCGCTGAAGGTAAGGAAATCAGGGTTTTCAACGGTATCGAAAACGTGCTGGAGACAGCTCTGCCGGTGGACTTTGCCTTCATCCATGCCTGGAAGGGCGACCGTGAAGGCAATTTGGTCTATCACTGTACTGCCCGCAACTATAATAACGCCATGGCCATGGCCGGGAAGGTCACCATTGCCGAGGTGGAAACACTGGTCGATGCAGGCGGGCTGGACCCGGATTTTATTCATACGCCGGGGATATTCGTCAAACGCGTGGTCGAGGTCGGTAGGCCGAAATTGGAAAAGGCCAGCGTTTAGAGGGGTGATATCAAAATGAGTGGGTTGAAGAAAGTTATTATACCCGAGATGCCCCCGCTGGAGCGTGAGATGATTGCTCTCAGGATCGCCAATATGCTGGAGGAAGGTTCGTACGTCAACCTGGGCATCGGCATCCCCACCCTGGTTTCCAACTGGATAGAGGGCCGGGATATTATATTACAGGCCGAGATAGGCATGCTCAAAAGCGGGCCGCTGGCCGAAGAAGGCCAGGAGGAGCAGGACCGCATCAATGCCAGTTGCCAGTTCATATGCGCTATGCCGGGCTCGAGCTATTTTGACATTGAAACGTCGTTTGCCATGATCAGGGGTGGACGCATGAATGTGGCAGTGCTGGGAGCCCTGCAGGTATCGGCTAAGGGCGACCTGGCGGGCTGGAACAACCCCAGCCGCGGACTGGGCAAGGTGGGCAATATCGGCGGCTCGATGGATCTGGCCGTCGGTGCCCGCAAGGTCATTGTTGCCATGGAGCATTTCACACCCGGCGGCGAGCCCAAGATCATGAGCGAATGCAGCTACCCGCTCACGGCCAAAGCCTGTGTGGATGTAATCGTTACCAATTATGCCGTCATCGATGTCACCCCCGATGGGCTAGTATTGAAGGAAGCTATTCCGGGGGTCACTGCTGAGGACATTCAAAAAATGACGGCCGCCCCCTTGAAAGTAGCTGCCGATTTTAAGGAGATGGAGCTCTAAACAGCTTGCATACAGAGTTAGTCCGGGATTAAAATTAAGCTCTGGAGGGAATTACAATGGCCAACCAGGTAGGCAAAAAATACGTTTGCACGGTTTGCGGTTCCGAGTTTATCGTTACCAAGGGCGGCAACGGCCAGTTGACCTGCTGCAACAAGCCCATGGAATTAAAGAAATAACCAGGGCCGTTTTTCAGGAGAGATAAAATGGCAAACCAGCTTGGCAAAAGATATAAGTGCGATACATGCAGCACCGAAGTCCTCTGCACTAAGACCGGCGACGGCACGGTCGCCTGCGACGGCAAAGACATGGAGCTTCAAAAACCCAAATCGCTGCCCTCTTCCGATTAACTGCATATCCCGATGATATAATAGGGCTGTATGTCCTGCCCCGATGAAGTTAAGGCGCCACTGTCCGGTATACGCGTCCTCGACCTGGCGGATGAGAAGGCCGCCTTCAGTTCAAAATTATTACATGACCTGGGCGCAGAGGTGCTAAAGGTGGAGGGGCTGGCCGGGGACCCGTCCAGGCACAACGGCCCATTCTTTGATAACACATCCGGCCCACACAGCAGCCTTTCATTCCTCTATGATAACGGCGGCAAGCTCGGGGTCAGCTTTGATCTAAAAAATCCTCAGGACAGGCGGAAATTGTTGGACATCGCCGCCGTCAGCGATGTGATTATCGAGTCTTTTATGCCCGGTTACCTCGACGGCATAAACCTGGGCTATCCAACGCTTTCAAGCGATAACCCCCGCCTGGTGCTGGCCTCGGTAACCGGCTTTGGCCAGTCCGGCCCTAACAGCCGGCACAAATCGTGCGATCTCATCGCCTCCGCGGCGGGAGGCCAGATGTATATCTGCGGCCGTCCCGGCAGACAACCGCTCAAACCGTGCGGCGGGCAGACCCGCTATCTCTCATCATTGTTCGCCGCGCTGGGGGTCACACTGGCGCTGAGGGCGCGTGAACATAGCGGCCGGGGACAGCATATCGATATTTCCATGCAGGAAGCGGCAGCTGCTGCCCTGGAGCATGTCCTCGTGCAGTATTTTTATGACGGCAAGGTCGCCTGCCGGCAGGGCAGCCTGCAGTGGAACAGTACGTCGGATATATTCCCCTGTAAGGACGGCTACGTACTGCTGACCTTTAACCGGGAATGGAATACGCTGGTGGAGCTTCTGGAACAGAAATCGATGGCTGCCGATCTCAAACACCTTGCCTGGAGCGACGAGACCTTCCGCCGGGACCACATCGATGATATCGAGGGCGTGTTTACGCTCTGGACGTGTATGCAGAGTAACAGGGATATATTCAAGCTGGGTCAATCAATGCGCTTTCCCTGGGCGGTGCTCAATAATATGGGCGAAGTGGCCGCAGACGAGCAGCTCAATGCCAGGGGCTACTTCGTCAACGCCCGCCCGTTTGGTAAGAAAGAGTTCAAGGCGCCCCGTCCGGTGATAAATTTCTCAGGAGGGCCGGATTATATCTTGCAGGGGGCGCCCTCACCTGGTGAACACAATGAGAAGGTTTTTCGGACGGTTCAGGGTGCAGGGCCAGCAAAAATTAATAAGGTGAAGGACCAGCCGGAGGGGAAGCTGCCGCTGGAAGGCGTGCGTATACTTGATTTCACCTGGATGCTGGCAGGGCCCTACGCCACACGTCTGCTGGCCGACTTCGGCGCTGAAGTTATCAAGATACAGTCGAAAAAGACGGCTACGGGCGCCGAGCAAAACGATACCGGCTATTTCGCCACCTGGAATCGCAATAAGCTGGGAGTTACGCTTGACCTGAGCAGGCCCGAGGCCCGTGGAATCGTGATGGACCTGGTCAAGAAGTGCGATGTGCTGATGGAGAATTTTACGCCGCGTGTTATGGACAACTGGGGTTTGAACTATGATCAATTAAAGACCGTCAAACAGGACCTGGTCATGGTCAGCCTCTCCGGCTTTGGGCATTCGGGACCCTGGCGCGAATTTGCGGCACTGGGCCCGACCGTACAGGCGTTGAGCGGGTTGACCGCATTGACCTCTTACGAATCCGGCGCTCCTACGGGACTGGGCTTTGCCTATGCCGACCACATTTCGGGACTTTATGCTGCGCTGGCTGCGGTGGCGGCTCTGCGGCGCCGGGACGCTTCCGGCGCAGGGTCTTATATCGATATCTCCGAGTACGAAGCAACCTGCAGCCTTCTAGGCCCGGAGCTGCTCGACTACTTTGCAAACGGCCGTGTAGCCGGTCCTGCGCCCAACAGGCCGTTGGGAAGGATGGCTGCGCCTTACGGCTGCTACCAGTGCAGGGGAGAGGACCGCTGGATAGCCATAGCGGTTTTTAGTGATGAGGAATGGGACTCTTTGTGCAGGGTCATGGGCAACCCTGAATGGACGCGACTGGGAAAGTTTTTGAGCATGCAGGACCGCTGGGACAACTTCGAGGAGCTGGATGAAAATATGGCTGACTGGACTGCCCGCCACGAGAGGGAGCAGCTGGTTGAACAGCTTCAGGCTGCCGGTATTGCCGCGGCTGTCGTCAATGATGCGCGTGACCTGGCCCGGGACTTGCACCTGAAAGAACGCGGCTTCTTCATCGACCTGATGCATCCTGTTCTGGGTAAGATACGTTCTGACGGCAATCCCATCAAGATGAACGGCACTCCAGCCAGCTTTAAAAAAGCATCGCCCCTGCTGGGCGAGAGCAACAGGTACGTTTTCCGGGATATTCTGGGGATGGATGAAGAGCGGTTCAAAAGCTATCTTGAAAACGAGGTAATAGGTTAGGATATCCGATCATAAACAACCTTCCCGGCAAGCACGGTCATCTCCACCTTGATGTTCTTAAGGCCTTGCGGGTCCACCTGGAAGGGATCGTCACTCAGGACGGCCAGGTCAGCATATTTACCTTTGGATATACTGCCCGACTCTTTTTCCTTGAAGCAAGACCATGCTGCATTGGTGGTGTAGAGACGCAGGGCGTCTATTACTGAGACCGCTTCGCCCTTGAGCATCTGCCGGCCCGTCTCAGCCCGGCGTGTTACCGCAGCATAAATCCCCTTCAACGGGTCGGGTGGTGCTATAGGAGCATCCGATCCGGCGGCAGGCTTCAGGCCAGCCTTCAGCATGGTATTCAGAGCATACAGGTGCCTCAGCTGCCGCTGCGACACAGTGGACAGGTAGCGCTCACCACTGTAAAAAATAAAGGCGGGATTGGTTACCACGATTGACCCCAGTCTACGAAGCTGTCTGGCTGTTGGCAAATTGCAGATTGAGCAGTGCTCTATGCGGTGGCGCCGCGTTTTATCCGGCAATTCCCTGAGAGCATAGCTAAGGGCATGTACGGCTGCTGCAACCGTGGGCTCTTCCACAGCGTGAATTGCCATCTGCAGGCCCCTGCTGTGAATATCCCAGGCCAGCCGGTTCAGTTCATCCGGGGTTGGGTTCAGACAGCCCCTTACCTCATCCAGCATGATCTTGACCGCCCCACTTGCGAGCCCCGTTTCCCGGTCCTCTAAGGGCAGTCCCTGTGCTTCGTCGACGCCGAACATGAGGATGGTTCTGGGTGGGAAAATACCCCTCCTCTTCCAGTTTAGGAATTGATTCCAGCGTGCAAGGCCGTTGCCCGGAGAAGCGTCCTGTACAGTGGTTATGCCCAGGCTCAGCAGGGTTTGGCCGGTTTTTTTCACCGCGCTATCCAGCTCGTCGGAGCCGACGGCTGGAATAGCGTTGCTCAGGTAGGCGCCCATGCCGTAGAGCAGTCCATTGGGCAGGCCTGTCTCCAGGTCGCGCTCGATCATGCATCCCGGCGGCTCCTCGCTCTCATTGTGGATTCCTGCGAGCGACATGGCCGGAGTATTTAAAACGTGTGCATGCCCGCTGCGGTGCGTCAGTTTGATGGGATGGGAGGTCGTTGCCCTGTCCAGGTCATTTCGCGTGGGATGCCTTTTTTCCGCCAGGTAAAACTTGTTATAGCCACTGCACCTTATCCACTGGCCGGGCGGCGTGGTTGCGGCAGCCTGCCTGATTTTCAGTACTATATCCTCGATGGAATTTACGCAGTCAGGGCCGAGGCTGATATTGAGCAGGCTCTCGGCGTAGGCCACGATGTGGCAGTGGGCATCATGGAAGGCCGGTATTACTGTCTTGCCCTTGCAATCGATTACCTGAGCAAAAGGGGACGCCAGACCGCGTTCGATAACCTTGCTGCTGACCTTTAAAATCCTTCCATCTCTGGCATAGATGGTGCTGCCATGAGGGCGGCGGGCATCGAGCGTCACCGCATGGCAGTTGCGCAGCACCAGGTCAGCCTTACAGCTTTCCATTCCGTATATCCTGAAAATACCTGTTTAGTCCATCATAAAAAGCGCGTGCATTGTCATCCAGGTCGGGCGGCAGCATAAATTCGGCTTCGGAAGGATGGTATAGTTCCTCTTCCCCGATCGGCAGTACCGGGAGCGGCGTATCTGATTTCCCGTCCCAGCTTTGGGTAAAGGGCAGTCCGATCCTGCCCAGCGGCGGGTCGACGGTGGCATCTACCAGCACATACCTGCCTTCAAAGTAAACCCTGCAGGCCAGGTGGTTGACGGGTGCCATCTTTTGAGCCAGCTTCCACAGATCTGGCGGATAAAGCTCCTCAAATTCGGCCCAGCGGTAGGGATAGACCGCGTAGAGGACATCCATGCCCAGCTTTAAGTACATGTTGCATAAGAGCAGGTGCTTGGGCGTGCAGGAACCCATGTTGGTTTCCAATATGCGCAAGTATTGCTTGGGGCTGTTGAGCTCCGGCAAGATGCCGTAGGGGATATCCCGTATCTTATAGAAGAGCGTCATCATGGCCTGGCGCGGGCTTTGACCCGCAGTCCACTCCCGCAGCTTGCGGCCGATGATATCTTCCGAAGGCATAGGATATTTTAAACCATCCGGCCTACCGGTATAAGATAAACCGGCGTTTCCGAGGCCGGCAGTCCCAGAATATCGCGCGCTTTGCCGTTATCGAAGCCGCTGGCGGTAACCAGTCCCAGGCCCATGGCGGTCGCCTGCAGGGCGACGTTCTCGGCCACATGGCCGATCTCCAGGCTGGAAGCCCTTACGGCAAAATCGCCGAATGTCTTGGAAGCTTTATCGTCCAGTGACGCGATCACCACCAGTGCAGGGGCGGCGCCGAAGACCTGCTGGCCCAGCGTCCCGAGCTGCGCCTCCAATCCTCCGCTCTTAACCAGCTCAAGGCCATGGTTCTGCGGCTTGTAAGAATATACGCCCGGCTTTAACCCTTCCACATTGCCGGCCACCAGGTAAGCCTGCACCAGGTAAACTGCGATTGGGGAGGGAGCGGTGCGCAGGCCCTTGGCGGCAGCAGTGATGCCCTGGGCTGCCCACAGAAGCTGCGAGACATCCTGAAGTTTCAAGGCTGTGGTTGCGTACTCTCTGGTAGACCTCCTGGCGTGCAATGCCTCTTCCACTGACATAGTGCCCTTTAATTTGGCCGGTGGGAGCTTGATAATATCACCCATGTCCATACCTCCAGAACTTTATTTTCCCCGTTTATCAATAAGTTTATGATTATGGGCGGCGGCGGTCAAAACCGCCGGAATAAATCCTCCTGCGGCATATAATATAGAGCTATCGGCGCAATAAGAGAACTCTCTAAGGGGGTAACGATATGGATGTTTTAGAGACTATAAAATCCCGGTACAGCGTGCGTGCTTTCAAATCCGACCCGGTGCCGAAAAAAGTACTGGAAGAGCTGCTCAGCGTTTCCCTGCGTGCCCCTTCGTGGGCCAATACCCAGACCTGGGAGTTCGCTGTGGCGGGCGGCGATGTGATGAAAGACCTTAAGGAAACCATGGCCTCCCGGGCTTTTGCCCAGGATGAGCGCGGGCCAGACATACCGCGCCCCGAATGGCCTTCACCCTATAAGGAGCGCCGCAGGGAGAACGGCCTGCGGCTCTACGAGCTGCTGGGCATCCGGCGGGACGACGTGGAAAAACAGTTGAACTGGTTTGTGCAGATGTACCGCTTCTTCGATGCACCCAGCGCCATCTTTATTTTCACTGAACGTGATGTGAGCGTGTGGGCCATGATGAACGTCGGTTTGTTGGCCCAGACCATCAGCCTGGCTGCCCTCAACTACGGCCTGGGATCGATCATGCTGGCCGCCGGGGCCAGCTACCCGGATATCGTGAGGAAAAAGCTTAATGTACCCCATTCAAGGCAGCTTGTCATCGCTATGGCCATAGGCTATCCGGATAACGATGCTGCCGTGAACAAGTTCCGCACGGAGAGGGTCCCCCTTAGCGAGGTATGCACCTGGCACGGATTTTAACAAAGTTTATTTCAATTGATATGTGATAATTTATGGTATTTGAAAAACTTGAAATATAAGTTGGTCATTAAGTATAACTGCTTGAAATTAATAGACCCTTTAATATTTATGTAATGTGATATGATATAATATACATATATGTATTTTTAAATATTAATGCCAATTTGCAGCCAGTATGAATAATATAACGATAAGGCCAGTAGACGTATTTACACCGGGATCATTACCTAAATATACGTATTATGATCGGGATGATCTTAAACTTGAATGGAAGTTACTTGAAGCTATTGAAACAAAAGGTTTTATTTCGTCTGTATCAGGCCCATCGAAATCAGGGAAAACTGTATTGTGCGAATCAGTAGTTGGAAAACGAAAAATGCTTCTGGTTACTGGTGGCGGAATATCAGCTCAAGAACCCTTTTGGAAAAAACTAAGGAATCAGATTGGTCTTCCCATGGAATGGGCTCAGTCCAGTTCCAAAAATACTGAATCACAACGTTCAACTAGTATTGGGGCGTCAGTTCAAATACCAATGATTGTAAGCGGTAAAGGAGATCTTGGATCCACAATATCCCAATCAGTGGGTACTACTGAACTCAGGAATTATACAGGACCGGATGGAGTAGAGTTGCTCAATTATATTACGTCCCAAGGATATACAATTGTAGTCGATGATTTCCATTATATAAGCAAAGACGTTCAAAAATCTCTTGCGGAACAATTTAAAGAAGCCGCTCGTGCTGGGGCAACAATCGTTGTAGTATCTGTGTCGCATAGAAGCGATCAAGCAATTAGGGCCAATCCTGATCTTCGTGGCAGGGTTGTAAGCATTGATATACCATATTGGAAACGCGAAGAATTAAAAATTATCGCAGAGAAAGGGTTCCCTTATCTAAACATCAACATTAGTCCAAGTCTTATAGAAAATCTCACTGCTGAGAGCGTTTCCTCGCCCCAGTTAATGCAGGCTTTGTGTCTTCAGTTATGTCGGGAAAAGAATATTGAGGAAAAATTAAAACTGGCTAGAACGATTGATTTTAATGCGGAAGAAGCTAAAGCTTTATTCAAGAATACAACTTCCCTCGCAAATTGCCAAACGGCTTTTGATATAATTAAAACGGGCCCTAAGCCGCGTGGGTCAGAGCGCAAGACATATTCTCTATCTAATGGTATTTCTGGCGATATATACTATGTAATTTTAAAGGCATTGGCACACGGTGAACCATTATTGAGTTTGCCATATGCAACAATTAAGGACCGTGTTGAACAAATAGTTCCTCATGATCCTCCACGCGGGGTAGGCATTATACAAGCCGTCCAGCAGATGCATAAATCGGTTAATGCAAAACTGGGCGAAGATCGCGTATTAGATTGGGACGAAGAAAAAGAAATAATGAATATAAACGATCCCTATTTTCTATATTATTTACGTTGGGCAATCTAACGTGAAATAAATAAAAGTACTCTTTTCAGCCTTTGTTACTGATATTAAATTATAATTTCTTTTTCCAGCTTCAGCCCCTCCTCCAGCGGCAGGTCAAGGCCCCTTGAGACTGCCTGCTTGATAGCCCGCACGGCGCATTGGTCCCAGCCGGCTATTTTATCCGCCAGGGACTCGGCTTCGGGAAAGAGCCTTTCCTTCAGCACAACGCGGTTGATCAGTTTCATTTGCAAAGCTTCCTGTGCGTTGATGCGGCGGCCGGTCAGCAGAAGATCCAGCGCCCTGCCGAGGCCGATAGTGCGGGGGACGGTCTGAGTGGCTCCCGCGGCGGGGATGATGCCCAGCGCCACCTCGGGAAGGCCGAACTGTGCATCCTCCGAGGCTATCCTGATATCGCAGCACATGGACATCTCGATGCCAGACCCCAGCACGTAGCCGTGCAGAGCTGCGATAACAGGTTGCGGCAGGCTTAAAAATCTACCCCAAACGTCGCGCAGCCAGCGTGAACGTCGAGCGCCTGTGGGTGAGGGCGCAGACAGGAACTCGCTCAAATCTGCGCCTGCGCAGAAAGCCTTTTCGCCCGCTCCCTTCAGGATGACGGCGTATACCTCTGAATCCTCTTTGACGGCCCCCAGGACCTCATAAAGCTCGTCGCGCATGCGCACGTTATAGATATTCAGCACCTGAGGACGGTTGAGCGTGATAAAGGCTATTTTATTCTTTTTTTCGTATGTTATGGTCTCGTAGCCGGACATGACCAACTCCGCTAGTGAGCTTAAATACCTATTTCCCTTTGAACCTGGGCTTGCGTTTCTCTTTGAAGGCTGTGATCCCTTCGGTCCTGTCGGCGGTAGTGTGCAAAAGGAAGTATAAATCGCCCTCAAGGTGCAAGCCCTGCCCGAGCGCCATATCCAGCCCCTCCATTACCGCCTCTTTGCAGTATTTAAGCGCCAGTGAGGCTTTGCCAGCCATATTCCTTCCCATTTCGAGAGCGTATGGCAGCAACTCCTTCTGGGGCAATACCCTGTTGACCAGACCAATTTGCAGGGCGTCCCGGGCTGTTATAGTTTCCCCGGTCAGCATAAGTTCCATGGCCTTGGCCCTGCCCACCAGGCGCGGCAGCCTCTGGGTAGCACCGTCCGAGGGAACTAGACCCTTTTCAATATGAGGCAGGGAGAAGCGGGCCCTCACCGAAGCCAGGCGGATATCGCAGGCCAGGGCCAGCTCAAGCCCCATGCCCGAGGCTTCACCGCTGATGGCGGCGATGACGGGGCAATTCAAGGCGGCAACCGGGCCTGACAGTGAGAAGGCGGACTTTTTGCCGCCGGCCGTTCCGCTGCAGAAGCCTTTGCGGGCGGCGCCAGTTATTATGACCGCCCGGATGCCCGAATCGAAGTTGATGTCCTCGCAGAGCTGGCGCAACTCGCCGGCCAGCCCGACATCGGCATGGTTATTTTTTCCCGTGCCGTTAATAGTCAATAGGGCCAGGCCTTCAGCCGGATGCGTGATCTCCAATTTACCTTTCAAATAGTTTTTATCCCTATTTTTTCTGAGGTACAACGGCCTGTACCACAAGCTTCCTGGCCTTGAAGTCCTCGATCTGCTCCCTGGTATAGCCGATCTCCAGCAGGACCTCGTCGGTGTGCTCGCCCTGCATGGGGGCGGGCCGCCTGACCTTGCCCGGCGTTTCCGAGAATTCGGGTACGATACCCTGCAACTGCACTCGGCCGTTCTGAGGATGCTGCTGGAACTCGTAAACGCCGGTATCCATACAGAACTGGTCTTTGAGCAGGCTTTCCAGGTTCTGCGCCCGTGCGGCCGGCACGCCCTTGACGAGAAGGAGAAGTGCCCAGGCGCCGGCTGGCGTCATGAGAAAACTATCGGTCAATATAGCGGTCAACTCCCTGTCATGCTTCTTACGTGCTCCGGCCGTGGCAAAGCGGGGATCACCGACGAGCTTCTGCAATCCGAGCACCTCGCACATGGCAACCCAGTGCTCCTCTCTGGCGCAATATACATAAAGCCACTCGCCGTCAATACCCTGGTACATGCGGTTGGTGGCGCTCAGCCCCTTGATATCGGGCTTGCCCTGGTCCTTGCGTTTCATGCCCTTGTATTTGATGAAATTGCCCGATTGCAGCGCAACGGCGGAGCGCAGAAGGGAAGTCTCTGCGAATTGCCCCTGCCCGGTCCGCAACTTGTGGAAGAGCGCCAGCGATGCGCCGAAGGCGCCCAGCAGCGGGCCCATCTCGTCGTTTAGCTGGATCTTGTGAAAGACGGGTGTCTGTCCGATCCCGCCCTGGCCTTCCATCTGGCCACTCCATGCTTGAAGGACGGGGTCATAGCCCGGCCGCGTGGCCTCGGGACCCCGTGAGCCGAAGGCCGGACTGGAAATATATATGATGTCAGGCTTGATCTGCTTGACCGAGTCATAGTCCATGCGGAGCTTCTTCATGATACCTGGCCGGGAATTTTCTACCAGCATGGTACAGGTAGAAATGAGCTTATAGGCGATATCGCAGGCGCCTTCCTTACGCAGGTCTATGACGACGCAACGCTTGCCACGGTTGACGCCCATAAATCCCCCGGCCAGCATGCGCCAGGGGTCTCCGTCGACCGGCTCGATCTTGACCACATCAGCGCCCAGGTCGGCCAGCTCGCGGCATATGCCGGCGCCAGCCAGCATAGTAGTGAAATCTGCAATTCTGACATTTTCAAATGGCATCATTTTCTCATCTCCTACCTGACTACACCGGCTTTTTTCAACTCTTTGATTTGCGCTGCGCGGTAGCCCAGCGTTCTCAGTATCTCTTTGGTATGTTGTCCTGGCAGGGGCGCCGGCCCTTTTATCTTGCCCGGAGTTAGCATGAGTTCGATCGGGATGCCCATTTCCTTGACCATGCCGACGCCCGGCTGTTTCAGCGTTTTCACCAAATCATTGGCGATGACCTGCGGCTCTTCCATGAACTCGGCCACCGCCTGCACCGGCGCTACGGGTATCTCGTTGTCGCGGAGCATCTTGATCCACTCGTCACGTGTCTTGGTCAGGTAAATATCTTTGATCATGGCCATCACCTGGGCGTTCCTGGGTGGGAAGATCAGGAAGGGCGCACCCTCGAACAGAGGGTCGGTGAGCCATTCATCGTGACCCAGCGCCAGAGCGAACAGGGTAAAGAATTTGGGGTTGCCCAACCCGGTAAACAGCCATTTGCCGTCCTTGCACTGGTAGGGACGATAGAGCGGCATCGGACCCGTCGGACCCCAGGGCGCACGGAACATGCCCTCGAAGTCGACCAGGAATTGCCGGAATGTACCAAGTATTACACGGAACATGGATATATCGATTTTCTGTCCTTTACCGGTCTGCTCACGCACGCACAGCCCGGCCGTGATATCCAGGGCTGCCGCTGCCGCCGAATACAGGCTGGCCAGAGGAAGCACTAAGTAAAGCGGGTGGGTAGCGAAGCCTTGCTCGGTATAGACCGAGCCCAGCGCGCTGACCAGTTGGTCGTAGCCGGCAATATTGGAATAGGAACCCCGCGGGCCGAAGCCGGATATGGAGCAGTAGACGATGCGCGGGTTGATGGTTTTCACTGCTTCGTAGCCGGCACCCAGCTTATCCATCATACCCGGTTTGAAGTTTTCGATGATGACATCCGACTGCTTGGCCAGATCCAGCGCAATCTTCAATCCCTCAGGTTTCTTGAGGTCCAGCGTGATGGCCTTCTTGCTGCGGTTCCAGACCATGAAGCCGTCCACGTGTCGGTACGGGTCACCCCCCGGCCTCTCAACTTTGATCACGTCAGCCCCCTGTTCGGCCAGCAACTGCGCCGCAAAGGGGCCTGCGATATATTGACCGAAATCGAGGATCTTAATACCCGATAATGCTCCGCCCATCAGTGTATTTACCTCCTTTAAGCAGATTTATTGCCCGGATATGCTCACCATGTATAACTTAAACAAAAAGCCGCACGCGCCTCCGCCCAGCTGCAAGATTGTGATACTCGATTATATATAGCACCTTGCCAATCCAAAGTCAATGCCTCCGCAAGAGCGCGAATATATACAAAAATACATACGGAATACCTTGCGCGGCCGTGCCCCTTGCGGTAATATAGGCGGCGAGTGCAGGGTGGTATATGACAAAACAAAGGCTGGATATGTTGCTGGTTACCAGGGGCCTGGCCGAGAGCAAGATCAAGGCTCAGGCTGTTATCATGGCGGGCGAAGTTTCCGTTAACGGGAATGTCATGACTAAAGCAGGAGGCCTGGTTGCGGAAGATGCCGAAGTACAAATGGCTGCCAAACCGCCCTACGTCAGCCGCGGCGGTCTCAAGCTGGAGCACGCCCTTCAAGAGTTTAAAATCGACGTCAAAGGGCTGACTTGCCTGGATGTGGGGGCTTCCACAGGGGGCTTCACCGACTGCCTGCTGAAGCATGGGGCGAAGAAGGTTTATGCGCTGGACGTCGGCTACGGGCAGCTTGATTACGGACTGCGCCGGGATAGCCGGGTGGTAGTGATGGAGAAAGTAAATGCCCATTTCCCGTTCGACCTGCCCCAGAAAGTGGATTTGGCGGTTATGGACCTCTCTTTCATATCCGTGACCAGCGTAATACCCAACGTGCTCCCCCACCTGAAATCTCCGGGCGATATAGCGGTCCTGTTCAAGCCACAATTCGAGGCCGATAGGGAGGACGTCGGCAAGGGCGGTATAGTCAAAGCCCCGGCGGTCCATGCCGCGACCTTAGCCAACTTGATCGTGTGGATGAATCAAAACGGCCTCAGGTTGCTTAATCTTACGGCTTCGCCCATACTGGGAGCCGAAGGGAATAAGGAATTTCTAATATATATGAGGCCGCTTAAAATATGAAATTCAGTAAAATCGAACTCGGCCAGCTCGGCATCTGCATGTTGGTTATGGGATTCTGCTTCTCCTTCGGCTGGTTCTTTAACCGCGAGGGCGAACCCTTCTCCACTAACCTGATGAATTTCTTCGTCTACGTTGTGGTCAGCATTGTGGCCATAGGCCTGGGGTTCTTCTTTCACGAGGTGGCTCACAAGCTGGTGGCTCAGAGCTACGGCTGCTGGGCGGAATTCAGGATCTGGAAGCCCGGCTTGATTCTGGCCATCGCCACTTCCGTCCTGAGCTTCGGCACATTTATCTTTTTGGCTCCGGGGGCTGTGAATACCATCTCTTCCCGCCAACTGAGCATCAAAGAGGAGGGTCATATTTCCTGTGCAGGACCGGTCACCAACCTGGTGTTGGGGGTACTGTTTTTTATCATGTTTTACTTCCGTTACTCGTGGGGCCTGGCCGGTGATTTCCGCTGGCACCTGGAAATACTTGGCACGACCTTCAACTCATATCCGTTCAACATTTTGACACTCATCGCCAAGTTCGGATTTCAGTTGAACTGGTGGCTGGCTGCTTTCAACCTGATACCCTTCGGCCCGCTGGACGGCGTGAACATTTTCCACTGGAATAAAATTGTGTGGAGCATCCTGGTTGTATTAGCATGGGGCTTCCTGATATTGGCGGCCTTCGGAGTATTCACTCTGTGAAAAATTCTTCCGTCATCCTTTGCGCCGATGAGCTTATGATCGCCGGGGAGGTATATATCCCCGATGACTGCGAAAAATCTTATCCTGCAATTTGTATCTGCCACGGCATACCTGCCGTACCGTATAACCCGGATGAAAAGGGCGGCTACTCCGAGCTGGCTGCCAGGTTCTGCGAAGCCGGTTTTGTCTCCATGATTTTCAACTTTCGGGGCTGTGGCCCCAGCCAGGGCAATATCGATATGCTGGGCTGGACCCACGACCTGGCCGCGGCCGTCGACTTTCTAAATATGCTGCCCGAAGTCGATAAGTCCAGGATATGCCTGCTGGGATCATCGGGAGGCGCGGCCGTCTGTGTCTACCTTGCTGCCAGCGACCCCAGGATACACGCGGTAGCTACTTTCGCCTGCCCGGCGGAGTTCAATTTCATGGCCAGTGGCGTGACTGTGGATTCGTTGATAAACAGGTTCAGGGAGATCGGTGTAATCAAAGACCCGGCTTTTCCTCCTTTGGTGGATAAATGGCTGGAGGGCTTTAAAACCATCGCTCCCATTAACCATGTTAAGAAGATATCTCCCAGGCCGTTATTGTTGGTACACGGTGATGAGGACGAGACCGTGCCGGTGGAGCAGGCCGATCGGCTTTACGTTGAGGCAGGCGAGCCAAAACAGAAGGTTATATTGCCGGGCGCCGGGCACAGACTGCGGCAGGATGAGAGAGCTGTCACCACGGCCATGAAATGGCTGGCTGAACAGGTAACCTAGAACAGGCTGCGCTCACCATGCCCCACCGGCGGCTGTATTGATCGGAGAAGCTCGATCCCATCTCGATGCTATTGATTGACCGTCAAGCGCTAAAAGCCTTATAATCCATATGTAATCCGATGCATGATTTGCACGAAAGTTGCGGCATTTTCGGTATTTACGCCCCCGGAGTAGATGTAGCCAGAGTAACTTTCTTTGCCCTATACGCGCTTCAACACCGCGGGCAGGAAAGCGCCGGCATCGCTACCGCCGAGAGCGGGAAGATCTATATACATACGGATATGGGCCTCGTATCACAAGTATTCAACGAAGAGGAGTTGGCACAGCTTAAAGGCAACATCGCCATCGGCCACAACCGCTATTCCACCACAGGCTCCAGCGTTCTCTGCAATGCCCAGCCCGTGCTGGTCGGGACAGTCGACACCAACCTGGCCCTGGGCCATAACGGCAATATAACCAACTCCGGCTCGCTACGCGTCGAACTTGAAGAAAAGGGCTTCAACTTTAACTCCTCGACCGATTCCGAGGTGATAGCCGATCTTGTGCTGTCGGCTCCCGATAAGGATGTCGAAGGCAAGATAAAATACGCCATGCGCCGCCTGCAGGGCGCCTATTCCCTGGTGGTGCTGTCCAGCGATAAGCTCTACGGTGTGCGAGATCCCATGGGTGTCAGGCCCCTCTGCCTGGGCAGCCTGGATGGTGGTTGGGTGTTGGCTTCGGAGACCTGCGCCCTCGACCACATCGGCGCACAGTTCGTGAGGGAGATCGAGCCTGGTGAGATCGTGACGATCGATGCTGGCGGCGTGCGCAGCACACGCATCGAGAGCATACGCAGAGCCCTCTGCATCTTTGAATATATTTATTTTGCCCGGCCGGACAGCGTACTTAACGGCAAGCTGATATATACAATCCGCGAGAGGATGGGGGCTATCCTGTCGCGCGAGCATCCTGTGGATGCCGATATCGTGATCGGGGTCCCGGATTCCGCCACGGCGGCCGGCATAGGCTATGCAAGGGCATCGGGAATCCCTTACCATGAGGGGCTGCTTAAGAACCGCTATGTAGGCCGCACCTTTATCGAGCCTGATCAGAGGCTGCGCGAGCTGGGCGTGCGCCTCAAGTTCAACCCGCTTTCACAGGAGATATCGGGCAAACGGCTTATCGTGGTGGATGACAGCATCGTCCGTGGCACCACAACTCCCAGGGTCATCAATATGTTGAGGAAAGCCGGAGCCCGGGAAGTGCATATGAGGATTTGTGCGCCGCCCATCCGCTATCCCTGCTTTTTCGGTGTAGATATGGCCACGCGTTGGGAGCTAATCGCCGCACAGAAATCCGTATCCGAAATCAGGGATGCTATCGGCGCCGATACGCTGGGTTATATGAGTATGGAGGGGCTGATCGAATCTGTGGGGCAGCCCAGCGATATATTCTGTGCCGCCTGCTTCACCGGAGACTATCCCATGCCGGTTCAACTCGAGATGGATAAACTGCAACTGGAGACTCTGCCTACGACATCTGCGAGGAGCCTCAGTGAAATCGAGACATAAAGATGCCTATAGCCAGGCCGGCGTAGACATATCAGCAGCCGATAAGACCAAGGACCTCATAAAGGAGCTGGCGCGCTCCACCTTCGGCCCTGAGGTCCTGACGGATATCGGCCATTTCGGGGCCTTTTTCAAACTAAAACAATATCATGATCCTGTGCTGGTCTCCAGCGCCGACGGCGTAGGTACCAAGCTTAAGATAGCTGTGTTGATGGACAAGCACGATACCGTGGGCGCGGACCTGGTCAATCACTGTGTTAACGACATCCTGTGCTGTGGCGCCAACCCGCTGTTTATGCTCGACTATATCGCCCTGGGCAAGCTCATGCCACACAAGGTGGCAGCCATTGTTTCGGGGCTATCGCAGGCCTGCAAAGAGGTTGAATGCGCCCTGATCGGGGGCGAGACGGCAGAGATGCCGGGCATGTACAAGTCCGCTGATTACGACCTGGCCGGATTCATCGTGGGCGTTGTAGAGAAATCCAGGATCATAAAAGGCGATAGGATCGCCGAAGGGGATGTTGTTTTGGGCCTGCCCTCCAGCGGCCTGCATACCAACGGCTATTCACTGGTGCGCAAGGTTTTCGGCATCGACCGCGATGCGCTGTCACTGAAGATGTTTTATCCCGAGCTGGGGATGACATTGGGAGAGGCCCTGCTGCAGCCGCATCGCTGCTATCACAATGAGCTCAAACCCTTCCTGGATAATATTCACGGCCTGGCGCATATCACGGGCGGTGGATTCGTGGGTAACATACCGCGCATACTGCCTGAAAGCCTTTCGGTACAGATCAACCGCTCCGCATGGAGGATACCCGGCATATTCGAGCTTATTCAAAAACGTGGTAATGTCAGGGATGAAGAGATGTTCCATGTATTCAATATGGGCATCGGCATGGTTGTAATCTGCCCCGAACAGGGCGATACACTTGGCAAGCTCAAGAACAGCCTGCCGGATATAGTGGAGATGGGCAGGGTCATCAAATCCAACGGCAGCGAAAGAGTCATAATACAATAAAGGGGGGTTCGTATGCGCGCTATCCTCAGCGTATCCAACAAAGCGGGAATCGTCGATTTTGCCCGGCAACTTCTGGATTTGAAGGTACATGTGTACAGCACGGGAGGCACCAAGAAATCGCTCTCGGAGGCCGGCCTCAAAATACACAGCGTCTCGGACATCACGGGTTTCCCTGAGATACTGGACGGACGGGTGAAAACGCTGCATCCCATGGTGCACGGGGGCATACTGGCGCGGCGCGACCTGCGCAAGCATATGGACGAGCTGGAAAAACATAAGATCAGCCCCATCGATATGGTGGTGGTCAACCTTTATCCCTTCGTAGAGACCGTCTCCCGTAGCGGCGTTACACTGGAAGACGCACTGGAAAATATCGATATCGGCGGGCCCACGATGATACGTGCCGCAGCGAAAAATTTCCCTCATGTGCTCGTGGTGGTCGACCCTGCAGACTATGAATACATACTCTCAGGGCTTAAAGATAACAAGATAGATCTTTCCTTCCGTAAGAAACTGGCGCAAAAGGCGTTTCAGCACGTTGCGCTTTACGATACGGCCATCTCGCAGTATCTCCTGGAGGGAGAGGCCTTCCCCGGAGATCTCACCCTGGCGCTTAAGAAATCCTATAATCTGCGCTACGGCGAAAACCCGCATCAGGCTGCTGCTTTATATGTGGAGAAGGTGGCCGGCAGAAGGGTCTGGGGCATCGCTCAGGTCAAGCACCACTCAGGTCCCGAGCTCTCCTTCAATAATTTCCTGGATATCGACTCCGCATGGAATGTGGTCAGCGATTTCGACGAGCCGACCGTGGCAGTTATCAAGCATACGAATCCCTGCGGACTTGCCAGCAACCACGACCTGCCCGAAGCCTATCGTCGGGCATTGGCGGGCGATCCGGTGGCTGCCTTCGGCGGCATCGTGGCTGTAAATAAGGTCATGGACCTCGACCTGGCTACAGAGGTGGATAAGACCCATTTCGACGTTATCATTGCGGCAGGCTACTCGGACGAGGCGCTCAAACTGTTGGGGCGCAAGAAGACCCTGCGGCTCGTTTCCATGCCGCAGGAGGCGAGGGTGCCCAAAGGCAAGATCGTGGAGTTCCGTCCCATTACAGGGGGGTTCCTTTCGCAGCTCAAGGACTTCTACACCGAGGAGGAGTTCAAGCCCAAAGTGGTGACCAAACGTAAGCCCACCAACAAAGAATGGGACGACCTGTTCTTCGCCTGGAAGGCGGTTAAGCATATCAAGTCCAACGGCATCACGCTGGTCAAGGATTGCACCTTGATGGGCATGGGGGCGGGACAGCCCAACCGCTCGGTCAGCGCACAGATCGCCCTGGAGCGTGCCGGCGACAGGTCAAATGGCTGTGTCATGGGATCCGATGCCTTCATACCGTTCCCGGATACGGTGGAACTGGCGGCCAAAGGCGGCGTCACGGCCATTATACAGGTGGGCGGCTCGATACGAGACGAGCAGTCCATCGAAGCTGCCGATAAATACGGCATGGCCATGGCATTTACGGGCGTCCGCCATTTCAAGCATTAGCCAGAAGAAGGTAAAATAGGGACAGGCGGTGAGTCATGTTGATTGTCAACATTGATACCTTTGAAGATGCCCGAAAGAAGCTGGCCAACCCGGCGCTACGGCAGCAAGGCATCGATGTGCTGAGGAAAATACTCGAAATTAAGCAGGCACACCTATGGCGGTCGGAAGCTATTGCTCCCTGCTGCGGCAACCTGGGAGGATTTGCCTGCCAGCTAAACGAAGAGACCAACCTGCTCGAGAAGGCCCTGCCTTTGATAGAGCAAGGCGACCTGGCTTCGGCGTCACCCATGCTGGACCGTCTGGCGCTATTGATAAGCTACGGCATGGGGCAAAAGGAAACCCCGGAGCTTATACAGCGGCTAACCAATTCCCCGGGACAGGACTCAGTTTAGTTTACGTGTGCAGGTGATGATGTCTTCTATAGTGGAATTGGGTGAAATCGTATCAGCTCTGCCGACGCATACACAGCAGGTCTTCAATCATATTTTTTCCGTCAATATTGCCAAAGGTATACTCAAACCGCCCACTTCGATGGTTCCCTGGATAGAGGAACGTTTTGGCTCGGTGGATAAGGTAACCCAGCAAAACGTGGTCAGGGTAACCAACATGGTAACCGCGGAGAGCGCTATATTCAATCCCCTTCGTTCGCTTCGTCCTCATGATTACAATCAGGCAGCTACGGAAGAACCGCCAAATATTCCTCTTATAGATGACGACCCCTTTTCCAGGCCTCTGGAAAGCACACCCGAGGACCCCTTTGGCAGGGTGAAAGGTAAATACTGCATCACAGCCGGCAATGTAGCGAAGTTCGAGCAATATCACTGTGTGGTCATATTTAAAAACCGTGAGCCTTTAAGCTTCAACCGCAGTGAGGTTGCGGACTATATAGAGACGGGCTGGAAATGGGCGCAGAAGGCACATGCTTACGACCCGTCGGCCCAATATTGCCTTTTCCTCTGGAACTGCACCAACCGGGCAGGTGCCAGCATAAGGCACGGTCATGCCCAGGTGGTTATCGGCAGTCACTCCCATTATGCCAGGGTCGAGCAACTATGCACAGCAGTGTCCGGATATAGCCATAAATATGGCCGAGACTATTTTAACGATCTCTTCATGGTACACCAGGCTCTTGGTCTGGCCTGGAAGTCCGGTGATGCAAGGACGATCGTATACCTGTCACCACTCAAGCAGAAGGAAGTTATGGTGCTGGGTCCCACCCTTGACGATTATTTCACCGGTTCTATATATAGCGTGCTGTCTTGTTTCCGCGACCGGCTGCAGGTAAAATCGTTCAACCTGGGCATTGTCTTCCCGCCGCTGGGCGATGTTTCCGGATGGGAGGGCTTCCCGCTGATTGCCAGGATGGTGGACCGCGGCGATACCGGAGATTTATCTTCGGATATCGGAGCCATGGAGTTCTATGGCGCCAATGTGGTCAACAGCGATCCCTTTGAGACAGCCAGGGCCCTGTCAGATTCGTTTAACAGTTAGTGTGGAATGTTACCATTGTCATATCCCTGGACCAATTGGCGTAATATATTTATTATTCAAAATGATGAAAGAAGGCGGGACGGAATTAAGTGAGCGCACATGAACACGGCGGGTCGGGAGCCGCTACAAAATTAGGCTATGGGATTATTATAACCGTCGTTGTGTTGGCCATCGAGGTCGCAGGCGGCGTTTTATCTAATAGCCTGGCGCTTTTGAGCGATGCAGGCCACGTTTTTACTGATGGGATTGCCCTGCTGTTGAGCTGGTATGCGGTCAGGCAGGCTGAACGGCCCTCCAGCAGCCTTATGACCTTCGGCTATCACAGGGTGGGAGTGATCATCGCCATCGTCAATGCCGTCAGTATAGTGGTGATTGCCGGTGTTATCCTCTACGAGGCCTACCGGCGCTTCTTCGAGCAGCCCGAGGTCAATGGCGGGATGATGCTGGTCGTGGCTGTGATAGGCCTGGCGGCCAACGTATTTGTGGCCGCCTGGCTGTACAGGGAGCAGGGCTGGAGCATCAATATCAGGAGTGTTTTCTGGCATGCTCTGGGCGATGCGCTGGCCTCGGTGGGCGTAATCGTCGGTGCAATCATCATCATGTTCACCAAACTCTTCTGGGTCGATGCGGTGATCAGCGTACTCATCAGCCTTATCATTTTGTTCGGCGCATGGAGCATCTTCAGGGAGGGCCTGCGCATTCTGCTGGAAGCCGTACCCGGCGATATAAAGGTTTCGGAGGTCGTGAATGCCCTGAAGGCCATCCCCGAGGTCAGGGATGTGCATGACCTTCACGTCTGGAGCATTTCATCCAATCTCAATGCCATGAGCAGCCATGTGGTCATAGACGATTGCTCGGTCAGCCAGGCCGAGAATATCCGCCGGAGCATCGAAAACACTCTGCGGGAGAAGTTTGGCATAGGTCACACGACGGTGCAATTCGAATGCAATCAGTGCGCCGGAAAAGGGCTTTTCTGCAAACTGGCTGCCGACGACAACGATCAGAACAGGCCGGGTGACTGATAGGGAGGGGGCAATCACTAAACAGCTCAGGAAGCCGGTCATTAATATAGCCCACCGTGGCTATAGCCGTGATTTTCCCGAAAATACTTTGGAGGCGTTCAAAGCCGCACTGGGATTGGGTGTAGACGGCATCGAGTTCGACGTGCAGGAGACAGCCGACGGAGAATTCTTCATTTTCCACAATGATGATATTGAGGGAAGAAAGATCTCCAACATGCAGGCTGCCGATATCCGGCAGATCAGGATACGGGGCAAGTATATGATCCCCTCTTTGGAAGAAACGCTGGCCCTGTGCGGCGCCGAGATGATATTGATCGTGGAGCTAAAACAGGTCAAATCGCTGGAGAAATTTCTGGCCATGTTGCGCGGCCATGCCGATATCGCACGTGTCGTCATAGTATCTTTCGACTGCGGGTTGATATCCCGGCTGGCCGCATTGGCGCCGGATATCATGCGGGCCGTGATAACTGACAGGCCGATGGACCATCCCGAGGAGATAACCACTGCCATGGGATCGGCTGCCATCGGCCTGCGCTGCCGGGATACCAACGCAGAATCGGTTTCCAGTCTGCATAAAGACGGCACGATGGTATTTGTCTGGGGCTGCCCGAATGCGGCCGCCATCAGGGCCGTAATGGAGTTTGCTATAGATGGGGTTATTTCGGACTTCCCCGATGCAGTTGAGGAAGGCAATGCAGAACGCTAATTTAATATACTGCGGTGATTGCCTGGAAGGCCTTAAGAAGATGCCCGGAGATTGTATTGACCTGATTTATATAGACCCTCCCTTCAATTCCAACAGGGAACACCGTGCGAAGGGAAGCCGGGAGGCAAAACACAGCTTTGTGGATAAATTCGAGAATATAAACGCCTATCTGGACTATATGAGGCCGCGGTTAATAGAGATGCACAGGGTCTTGAAGCCCACAGGCAGCTTTTTCTACCACTGTGACTGGCATGCCTCCCACTATATAAAGGTTCTGTTGGATACCCCGGATTTATTCGGCTACGATAATTTTCAGAATGAAATAGTATGGTGCTACAAGTCTGGCGGCGCAAGCCCTGGAAAACGCTTCAGCCGCAAGCACGATAGCATTCTTTTTTACAGCAAAACGCCGGCCTACCGATTCAACAGGCTTCGGGAGAAATCGTATAACCGCGATCATAAGGCCTATAAGTTCAAAGGCGTCGAGGAATTCCGTGATGAAGAAGGCTGGTACACACTGGTGGGCATGAAAGACTACTGGGAAATCAGTATGGTCGGACGCACCAGCCGAGAACGTCTTGATTATCCGGCTCAGAAACCGCAGTCGCTGCTGGAGCGGATTATCAGCGCCGGCAGCAATAAGGGGGATATGGTAATGGATGCATTTTGCGGTTGCGGGACCACCCTGGCGGCAGCCCAGAAATTGGACAGGAAGTGGATAGGCATGGATATTTCGCCGGCTGCCTGTGAACTGTCTGCGGTGCGGCTTCAAGATACCTTCGGTATTAAAGCCGGGCAGGAATTCTCGGTCAAAGGGTTAACCCGCAGGGGATGGGGGAAGTCTAACGTAGTTTAGTGTTATTATAATAGCCCATTGTCTTAGATCCATTTTTAAATGAAATGAAAACTTCGACCCTCGACCTGTTAAGATCCTTGATACTCCCATTTACTGTCCTGCTGATTATACCGGCGGCCATCCTGCGGCTAAGTGGCTTCAGAATAGGTTGGGGACTGGGGCTGCCCTGGGATGGGGTGGTGGTTATGCTGGGGGCCGTTATTATAGGCAATGGGTTGTACTTCCTTGCGACTTGCATCCGGCTCTTCATGTATATAGGCAAGGGTACGCTGGCGCCGTGGTCGCCAACCCGAAAACTGGTCATTGTCGGGCCGTACCAGCATGTGCGCAATCCCATGATCAGCGGCGCACTGGCCGTACTTCTGGGCGAGTCCATAGCCTTCGGGTCCATAGAAATCTTTGCCTGTTTCCTGCTTTTTTTCGGAATCAACCATGTCTATTTCATCACGTCGGAGGAGCCGGGGCTGTATAAGAGGTTTGGCGACGAATACCTGGTATATAAAAAGAATGTTCCGCGCTGGATGCCAAGACTGACTCCCTGGTCTGGCTCTGATAGTTAAATAGTTTCCTCAAAAATAGTTACAAGAACTCGGCCCGCGGATTCCCCCTGGAGGATGTGAGAGGAGACCATCGTGAGCAATTCAAAGTTTGCCTTTTAGGAGGACTTTTAATACTGTGGCTTTTCAAAAATCCGACCTGATAAATTTCTATTCGCACCTGGCCGGGGCGATCGCCTCATTGGCCGGCTATGTGATCCTGCTCTGCGTTTCCGCCGGCTCCGTTCCCAAAATAGTACTTTCCACCATCTACAGCTTATGCGCTGTTTTTATTTTTACCTGCAGCTCGATCTATCACGGGCAGAAGAAGGAGGAGGACAATACCAACCCCTGGCGCAGGCTGGACCACATCGCCATCTTCTTCATGATAGCTGGCACTTATACGCCCATAAGCTATATCTACCTGGAGGGTTACTGGCGCTGGGGCATAATTGCAGCACAGTGGCTGCTCGTTGCAATAGGACTGGTATTCAAGCTGGTTTATATCGAAGGGCCGCGCTGGCTGACGGCCGTGATTTATGTGTTGATGGGCTGGATGGCTCTGATAGCCCTGAACCAGCTAATTTTGACCATGCCGGTCAATTCCCTCTACCTGCTATTTGCGGGCGGCTTCGCTTACACCCTGGGCGCTCTAATATATGCCATTAAAAAGCCCAATCCTTTCCCGGGCATATTCGGCTTTCACGAGATCTTCCACCTGCTGATCATCTGCGGGGCTGTCCTGCACTATCTTATGGTGTATTTTGCTATTGCCGGAGCTAATATATAATGGTCATGTAGGAGGACGTAAATGAAAATTGAAATCCTCGGCGCACATAACTCCGAGACTGATAAAGCCAGGCTGCCCAGCCTTCTGGTGAACGATGTTATAGCGCTGGATGCCGGCGGCTTAACTGCCAGCCTCTCGCTGCAGAGGCAGCACCAAATTACTTCTGTGCTCCTGACGCATCATCATTTCGACCACACGCGTGACCTGGTGACCCTAGGATCAAACGATACTCATCCGCCTTCCACTGTCGACGTTTATGGTTTGCCTGAGACACTGGAGGTCGTTTACAAATACCTGCTGGACGGTAAGATGTACAGAGACTATACGCAGTGGCCCAAAGTGGAGGCGCCCAGGCTGCTGCTTAAACCTTTAGAGCCCTACCGGCACATCGTGATAGCGGGCTGTATGATTATGCCGGTGCCGGTTAACCACTCAGTGCCTTCGGTCGGTTTCCATGTTACCTCCCGCAGCGGAAAAAGTTTCTTTTATACAGGCGATACCGGGCCCGGGCTGTCCGGCTGCTGGGAACATATCAGTCCGGAGATGCTACTTATCGAGATAACAGGCTTGAACAGCATGGGAGAGGCCATGCGCGGGTTGGGACACCTGACTCCGAACCTGCTGATTGAAGAACTGCAGCAGTTTCGGAAATTAAAGGGATATCTACCGCGGGTAATAACCGCTCATGTGCCGACGCTCTGGGAGGACAAACTAAGGGCGGAACTCGCCGAAGCAAGTAAGCGGCTGGGAAGTGAGCTGGAAGTTGGCTACGAAGGGCTCACAGTAGAGCTATAAAAACCGTTAGACAAGCCCTCACGGCCAGGAAAATATGCGGGCGTCTCTGTTATCAGGTAGATTGTTATTTCAGGGTAGTAACATCGAATGGTATCATTTTGCCATCCGGCGTATAGTCGTAAAACCCTTTGCCCACCTTGCGGCCAAGCCGCCCCGCATTGACCATTTTTTCAATGATAATTAACAATGCGGGATTACCGGCGTCTTCCAACCCGGCGAAGGTCTTGCCCACACGCAGGTAAGTGTCCAGCCCGGAGTTATCGGCAATTTCAAAAGGCCCTATGTTCCAATTAAAACCGTAGCGCATCCCTTTATCCACGTCCTCGACTGTGGCGATGCCTTTCCTTACCAGGTCGAGCGCTTCCCTGAAGGCAACCGAGCTGATACGGTTCATAACGAACCTGGGTATATCCTTCCTGACCTTCACAGGGTAGTGCTCGAGTGACAGGATAAAGTCAACGCTTTTCTGAAATACCGCATCGGTTGTTTTTTCGCCCTTGATAACCTCGACCAGCATCATGAGGGGAACGGGGCCGAAGAAATGCATGCCGACCACCCGCCCGGGATGTTTGGTAGCGGACGCAATGCGGGTAATGGGGATGCATGACGTGTTGGTAGCCAGAACTGAATCGACTGGGCAGATTTTATCCAGCTCTTTGAAGATACCTTTCTTGAGGTTCTCATCCTCGTAGACCGCTTCTATCACCCACTGGCACTGGGCCGCAACCGATAAGTCCTTGACTACACTGATCCTGTCCTGCACAGCCTTGGCGCTGTCCTTGATCTTTCCCTTGGCAGCCAGTTTGTCGGTCGACCACTTTATCTGTTGCATGGTTTTGTCTACGGCTTCGGGACTGGCATCCTGAAGGTAAACCCTGTATCCACTCTGTGCCGCCACCTGCGCGATTCCACCGCCCATAAAGCCCGCGCCGATAACGAGTACGCTTTCCATGAAAATTATCTCCTTAAGTGAATTTATTGTATGCCGGACCGGGGCATACTAATTGTGCAAAAAATCCGTTAAGATTACAACAGGCGTTGGAGCAGTTCAGTCTGTTTGGTATATAATAGTTGTTGCCGCCCGGTCAGGGTTTCTCTACAGGGCTGTTGCCTGATTAATTTTACGGAGGCATTTCTCTTGTCTTCAATTGAATGGAAAGTTGATGAGAATATCGCCGTGCTTACTATGAATGTCGGCGAGAACAGGTTTAACCTGGCCTTTTGCAACGAGATGCTGGCCGCCCTTGACGACATCGAGAAGAAAACGAATGTTAACGCGCTGGTGGTCACGGCCACTCATGAAAAGATATGGTCTAACGGCATGGACCTGGACTGGCTTATTCCGGCCATCGGCAGGAAGGACCCTGATGTCCAGAAGTTCCTGGACCTGCAGGACAAGATGATGAAGCGCATGTTGTTTTACCCCATGATTACCGTGGCGGCCATAACGGGACATGCCTTCGCCAGCGGCGCTATCTTCGCCTGTTGTCATGATTTCCGCTTCATGCGCAATGACCGCGGCTTTTTATGCTTTCCCGAGGTCGATATAAACATTCCATTCCTTCACTATATGGACGCACTCATAAAAAAGGCACTGCCCAAGCATATGGTGGAGGAGGCTGAATTTTTGGGCAAACGCTTCACCGCCGGCGAACTGGAGAAATTCCACGTTATACGCAAAGCCTGCACGCTGGACGAGCTTTCGAAAGAGGCTACCGCCTTCGCTAAAAGCCTGAATAAGGGCAGGTGGATCATCGGCGAAATGAAAAAAGTAATGTATAAGGACATAGGCTACCTCATAGACCACGTTGAAAGGCCGAATCTGGACCCGGCCAATGTGCCGATAAAGTGACTCGATTGTTATTAGAAAACCCTCCAATCAACTCCAGAACGCACAAAATCAAGATTGCCGTTATCTTGATCTTTGCCCTTGCGCTCTTTTCGCTTATTTTGTGCTCGTGTTCCAGTAAAGTCGCGGATTCGGTTGTGAGAATTTATACAGACAATGACACCTTGACTGGTGTGATAGTAGATAAGGCCGGTTATGTGGCTACCAGCGCTCAAAGGATAGGCAGCGGCAAGATCGCAATAGAATTGAAGCCGGGCGGCCCGCGCTATGATGGAACACTGCTATGCACCGACTATTTGCGGGATATCGCCGTAATAAAAATCAAAGGGAATTACCCGGCTCTGCAACCGGCGCCTCTGGGCGACTCCGACCTGGTGCAGCTATGGGACGAAGTCTCAGTTGCGGCTTATCTCCCTTCCTCTAAAGGCATGGTTACTACCCAGGGTAAAATTACGGGGTTTCCGGGCCGCGATATATACAAAGAATTCCAGGCCGATGCTGCGCTGGACCCCGGATCAGCTGGCGGAGCGGTAGTAAATAAGACCGGCGAGATAATAGGGACAGTCGGCTGGAATAACGCTGAACCCGGACGTGAAGGCCTGGTGCTGGCCATCAATGAAATCAAAACGGTCCTCAGCGAGGCGCAGGATTGCGAGTTGCACCCCCTGTATATCGACACAGTCACCACTTCCAGTGTGTTTAACGACCATGCTGTGATTTCCTGGAAGACCAGCAAACCATCTACCAGCCTGCTGGAATACGGTTTAACTCAGGGAGCCTATCCGTTTAAAGCCACAGACGATGCGGCTATGCTGACGGACCATAGTGCGGTTATTCAGAATTTGCAGCCCAAGACTACCTATCATTACCACGTGAAATCTGTTGACGTTTGCGGCAACGAGGCCGTTTCATCAGATGGGTCTTTTATCACTGCTGAGACCGGAGTAATGCCGGGTCAACTGACTATCACTAATATCAACGTCTATGATATTACTAGTTCGGACGCCTGGATAAGCTGGATCACCAATAAACCCGCCAATAGCTTGGTCAACTTTGCGGCGGATAAGACCAGTGAGAACCAGACTGTGTCGGACAGCGACATGGTTTTCGAACATAAAATCCATCTGGACAGGCTGGACCCGCAAATACGTTACTTTTTCAGTGTAGAGTCGGATAATGAATACGGCGAATCGGCGCAGCTGGGCTCAACGCCCTTTACAACTCTGGCTACAGCACCTATCTGCTGCAAAATCAACTGCAGAATACCGGATTTTAGCTTCAAAACACTCAATGATACCGGTTTTGCCAACGGAGATATCGCCGGTAAAAATGTCATACTGGTCTTCGTAAATACAGAGTGCGGGATATGCACGCAACAGGCTCTCATTTTAAATGATTACTATGAGCATGGAGCCAGGAAGGATATTACGATGTTTCTGGTTACCGGCAACCCCAAAATATCCGAGGTGATAGACTGGGCCAAGGAATATGGATTGACGGTTCCGGTTTATATTGACCCCACCAGCCAGCTGGCCTCTACATGCCAGCTCAAGACCATACCATCATGGGTTGTGCTGGATACCGGATCGGTTATCAGATTCTATAAAAACGGCGGGTTCGGCAGCGTAAAAGAAGTGGACGAAGCTCTTAAGCGCCTGCAGTAGCTTATCCGCGGGGAGAATAATTGACTCGCTATCCGATCTGCGCATCTCTCGAATACTCCTTTATTCAGGTATGAGGATTTAGATTTGGCGAAGCTTGACCTTAAGTTGAATGGCAAAGTTGCGGTTGTCACCCTGGACCAGGACGATAACCGGCTTAATCTCGACCTTTGCCTTTCATTACTTGCTACGCTGGATGAGATTGAGAAAGAGACCGATGCTCTGACCCTGGTGATAAAATCGGGTCATGCCGGGGTATGGTCCAATGGCTTCGACATCGATTGGATCAACGCCCGGCTGGCGGAAGGCGATAAAGAGACGGTAACTCGGTTTCTGGCAAAGGATATCGAATTGCGCAGAAGGTTGCTTACCTATCCGCTGCTGACCATAGCCGCTATCAACGGCCATGTTTTCGGTGGAGGTGCTGTGCTTAGCTGCTGTTTTGATTTCCGCTTTATGCTGTCCCAGCGAGGATATTTCTGCATACCGGCCGTCGATAGAGGATATCCAATCGTTCCCGGCACTGCCGCGTTGTTGAAACAAGTTATGCCCATGTACATGGTGGAGGATATCATATTCAGCGGCAGGCGCTTCACGGGGAAAGAGGCTGCAGCCAGCGGAATAATTACATCGACGTACAACGAAGATGAATTTATCGATAAAATAATGGCCTTCGCAGTCAGTTGCTCCAAAGGCAGATGGATCGTGGGCGAGATGAAAAAGGTATATCACCTGGGTGTTTTAAAGCAATTAGCAACTGACATGGAACACATCGAACCGGGTGCAGTGCGCGTATAGTCAGGGTCCAATAGAAAGCTCTTCACAGTTTCAGCAAATTCTTTAAGTCTCGTTTGGCGTCCAAAATTTTGGCCCAGAGGTCCCCGGTTTCGGACAGGCGCCGGGGAACAGATTTGATATCGAAACTTGTTGGCGATATCTTGCCGAGCTCATCCCAGCGCAGGGGGACCGATACGGTCGCCCCGGGAGCGGCGCGGGGAGAGTATGCAGAGGCCAGGGTCTTGCCCCTCACATTCTGATTATAATCAATAAAAATCTTGCCGGTGCGCTTTTCCACGGCCCAATCCACGGTTACTTCACGCGGATGCTCTTTCAGGACGAATCGAGCGATAGTTTCAGCCGCTGTGCGGACCGAACGGTAGTCAAATTGCCGGTTGATAGGCACGTAGATGTGCAGACCGGTACGCCCCGAAGTTTTGATAAAGGAGGAGAGCGAGAGCGAGTCCAGCATCTCTTTGAGCCACAGTGCCACTTTGCATACGCCTTCGAAGGCGGCTGTATTGAACTCCGGCTCAGCTCCTTTTGCCTCCTTGCCCGAATATATGTAGGGGTCGAGATCGAAGATAATGAAATCGGGGTAGTCGGTAATATCTATATTTTCCCCACCGGTATCGCCGATGCGGCCTTCAGGGGCGGTGCTGACACGTGAGAACCACGAATGATATTCGATAGTGCCCAGTTGCCCCAGCCACAGAAGCGTGGCCAGGTTGTTACATTCCAGGTAGTCTTTGATGTTCGTTTCATGTTCTGTGGCCAAGGCCACAGTCTCAACAAAATCAGGCTTTGGACTATCCCAGTGCCGCTGGTAAAAGTGCTGGCCCTCAATACCTCCAGGATAGCGGCTGAGGGTAAGGGGGCGGTCCTCCAGGTGGGGCAGAATAAAGGGTGAAATAGTCGCCAAGTAGGTGACCAGATCACGCTTGGTAAAAGGCATGCGGCCGTCTACCCCCGGCCATAGTTCTTTGTTCAGGTTGGTCAGCGCAATTTTATGCCCCTGCACGGCGATTTCCAGGTCTTCCCGCGGGTCGGCAAGCTGCTTTAATATTTTTTCTAACTCCGTAGAAAGCGGGTCGGCTTTCAGGGGTCGGGCATCGCCGGGTGCGGATATGATCGTGGTGCGATGAACGTCGCGCGGCATTTTGTCTTCACGGAGGCGTAAAAAGACGGGCTGACGAAGGCGGCCGTCCTGCGTCCACTGGGCGAACTTGACCTCGGCCACCAATTCCGGGCGTATCCAGGTGGCCGCTGTATGGAGTGAGGGTGGTGGTGTGAAGGGGCATTCCTTAGACACCATGCGTTCCATACGGGCCAGCAAATCCGATAGTCTCTGATCATCGAAGCCGCTGCCCACGTGTCCGGCGTATACCAGGTGACCCTCCCTATCATAATATCCCAGCAGAAGCGCTCCAAATGTGTGCGTCTTGTTACCGTAACCCGGCGTGAAGCCGCCGACTACAAAGTCATCACTGAGGGTAGCTTTTATTTTTATCCAGTTATGGCTGCGCCGGCCAGCCTCGTAAAGGCTTGACTCACGCTTGGCCATGATCCCCTCCAGCCCCTGCCCGATAGAGGCACGGTAGACTTCAACCCCATTGCCCTCGAAGTAGGCCACGGGGCGTACAATTCCGGTATCCTTTAAATTCCTGGCCAGCAACTTCTTACGTTGAATGAGAGGGACATTCCACAGCCCATATCCATCCAGGTAAAGGATATCGAAGACATAATATATGAGAGGCGCAGATGACGTGTCCTGATCGGCTTCTCTATTGGCTTTCAGGTAATCCTGCAGGCACTGGAAGCATGGCCGTCCGTCGTCGTCCAGTGCTGTTATCTCCCCGTCCAGCACCAGATCGATATAATTTTGGTTATTCAGGTCCTTGATCAGCGGGGGATAGCGGTCGCTAATATCCAGCCCGTTGCGGGAAATCAGTTTGGCCCTACCCCCTTGAATAATTGCCAGAGAACGGAAGCCGTCCAGCTTGGGCTCGAACAACCACCCGGGCTCCGCCGGCGGTGTGGTGGCCAACCCGGCCAGCATGGGCGCAAGGGAGGACGGGAAAGGCTCCCGGCTGGCCCCGGGCAAATTCGAGGGGTCGGGGTAACTGTCCCTTCCCGTTAGCGGGAGGTGTCCGGCTCTGATGTCCTCGATGCTGAGGCCCGAACGGACCGACGTATTTTCACTGAGAAGGTCGCGACTTTCCCCGGCGAATTTATCCCTGTGTTTAATCAGTAGCCAGTTATTGTTGGGGCCGGACATCTTGACCAGAGTCCAGGATCCCATCATGCGGCGGCCCCGTAGCGTAATCGATAGTTTGCCGCTCTCAATCCCCTTGTCCATTAACCGTTGGGCCGTTTCAGGGTCATCGAAGAACAGCTTGCCGCCGTCCTCCGGTGAATAATCGCCCTCGTCCCAGACGATCACCTCTCCCGCACCGTACTGGCCCCTGGGGATGGCCCCCTCGAATGTTCTATAGTCCAGAGGGTGGTCTTCCACCATGACCGCCAGCCTTTTTATGCTTGGGTCGGCCGACGGGCCGGAGGGCACGGACCATGACTTGAGAACGCCGTCAACTTCCAGGCGGAAATCGTAATGGAGGCGGCGGGCGGCGTGTTTTTGAACGACGAATTTGAGCGGCCCTTCGCTGCCGGGTAAGCGTGGAATCGGCTCGGGGCTACGGGTGAAATCGCGTTTCTCCTCGTATTCCCTCAACATCATTAAATTATACCGCCGGATAGCAAAATGCTCATTTTGCGGTGTAACAAATATGGATTCGGAACGGCATAGCATTGACCGCAGTCCCATATATGCTTATGATTAAATTAACTTAGGAACGAATTTAATCCATGGGTCGAATTTTAATAGGCATTTCCTCGTGGGCCGACCCGGCCTTGTTAAAAAACGGTTTTTATCCTGAAGGCATTAAAACACCGGCTGAGCGTTTGGCCTACTACAGCACCCATTTTGCAGTGGCCGAGATAGACTCCGCTTTCCATATCATGCCTACCAGGACAAACCTCAACCTGTGGCTAACCCAAACGCCGCCGGGATTTGTTTTCGACATAAAGGTCTTTAGCCTGTTTACCGGGCACCCGACTCCCTTCAGCGCCTTGCCCCGTTTTGCCCGAAAGGGGCTGGAAGATTACACTCAGAAGAACCTGTATCTGAACCTCATGCCGCCTCCCCTGGTGGATGCCCTGTGGCGATTATTTAACGATCTGGTTAAACCTGTGTCGGATGCCGGTAAACTTGGAGTATTGCTCCTGCAGTTTCCACCATGGTTCCATGCCCAGCACCGGAACATGAGCTATATTGCTGAGTGCAAAGAGAAGCTGCCGGGATATGACCTTGCGGTAGAATTCCGAACCAACGACTGGTTAAATGAAAGAAACAGGGAAAGCACGCTGGAGCTGCTGCGCAAACTGGATATCGCCCTCGTCTGTGTCGACGGCCCACAGGGTTTGAAGACCAGTGTAGAGCCGCTTGCCGAGGTCACCTCCTCGATCGGGATAATACGATTTCACGGTCGCAACACGGAAAACTGGGAGAAAAAGGATATTCCCGCCCACGAACGCTATAAATATTTATACAGGGAAGATGAACTGAGGGAATGGCTGCCGCGCATACGGAAAATGGCGGATGCAACCGATGAACTGCATATCATCTTCAAGAATAAATATCAGGATAACCCTGTCAAGAATGCCGGGCAGATGGCCAGATTACTGGCCTGATCTACACTGTAGTGGCACCCTATAGCAAATCCCGCCGAACCGGCCGGCCTATTTCGTTCTACCCGCGGCGGTGGTCTCCTTTCTGGCTGTTTCAATGCTAGTGCGCAGGGCTTCCATGAGGTCCTTGACGGCCGCCTTCGGTTCTCTGGGCGACTTGATCTCCAGTCCCTTCACTCTGGCATCGATGACCTTTTTCAGGGCTTCGTGATAGTCGTTCCGGTAATCCTGCGGATGGAACTTTTTAGTCATAGCCTCAACCAGTGCAGCAGCCATATCCAGCTCATTTTTGGAAAGCTCTTGAACAGGCGGCTTGAGGTCGCCCTTGGGCAGAATCTCGGCCTGGTAGTGAATAGTGTGCAGCATCATGATGTTTTCGAAGGGCCGCAGGCAGCAAAAGTGTTCCTGACGTTGAAAAGTTACCTTGGCGACGCCGACGCGACCGGTCTTCAACAGGGTCTGGCGCAACAGGGAAAAGGGTTTGACTCCCAGCTCATCCGGCTCCAGGTAATGGCTGCCCTGGTAATAAATGGGGTCGATTTCACCGGAATTTACAAAACCGTCGATGCTGATGGAATGCAGGGTTTTGAGCGGGACCTTCTTGAAATCACTCTCTTCCAGTACCACGTATTGGCCGGGGGCGTATTCGTACCCCCTCACGGTCTCCTGCAGGGGCAGGTATTCATTATCGGTAGGGCAGAACCACATCTGTTTCAAGCGCGACAGGCATTTCTTATGTAGTATATGAAAGCTGGTAGTGTGGGACTCGGTAGCTACATACATTTTAACGGGTATGGCGACCATGCCGAAGCTGATAACCCCTTTCCAAAAAGCCCTGGCCATCGTTTCAACCTCCTAGTCTGTATAGTTGACTTGTAAAAATCAACCGTCCCTACAATGCTAGCATAAAAACGACAGCCAGGGTGGCTCCATTTTGGACAGCAAAAAGCCGGCACGCAGTATGAAAACGTGCCGGCTTTTCTTTTAGGTTCTGAATGTGAGTTTCACGGCGTCCGCTATTTCGATGTTATCCCCGTTTCTCAATAGTTGTTTGCCCTTGCCCCGTATGGATTCGCCGTTGAGGCGGGTACCATTGGTGCTGTTGCTATCTTCTATGTAATAGTCGCCGTTTTCATATTCCATGGTGAGATGTTTACGGGATATGAGGTCGGACTTGTCGGCTGTCGTCAGGGAACGTAGATCGCTCCGCCCTAGAGGCATGGCGCCGCCCCTGATGGACAGCTCTCCACCGTCGGCCGAAACCAGGCGCGCCGTGCCCGCCCCTATAGGCGTGGTGTGCGGCGTGCCAGTGGCCGGCAGTGTAGCTGCGGGCGCCGTCCCGGTTGCAGCAGTAAAGGCCGATGCAGTGCCGGAATGCTGAACCGCTGCAGTGTGCTTCCTGGATACGAGGGCTATGATAACTGCGGCTGACACCGCCATAAGGGCGATCAGCAGGACGATGAGAGGCCACAGGTTGGATCCTTCAGGAGTGAGCGGCGTGTTGGCTTGCATAGTGACGGTGCTGGTATCGACCGGTGGGCTGCTGTATGTCGGATAGGTGGTTACGTAGGGAGCCACCGTGACCGTGGTCATGGCTGTCACCGTGCCCACACTGTTGGTGGCAGTGATGGTATAGGTGGTAGTGGCTGCGGGTGTGACGATGGCCGAGTTGGAGATGGCTACGGAGCCGACGGACGGTGAAACACTGACCGAGTTAGCGTTGCTGACCACCCATGACAGAGTGGCCGACTGTCCCGGCTGAACGTAGTTGGGATTAGCTGTGAAAGAGCTGATTGTCGGCGCATAGTCCTGCTGCTGTTGAACAGGATAGGCCTGGTAATAGTTATAGTTATAAGGAAACACCGAGTTGTAATAGTTGTAATAGGGGTAATACGAGTACGGATATTGATAATAGGTATTCGGATAGTAGGGATACGGATAGGGATTAGGATTGGGATTGGGGTTAGGGTGTGGGGGACGGTGATGCCCCAGAGTGCCCGAAGGGTCAGAAGGCGGAGGATCTCCAGGCGCAGGCGGAGTGAACGGGTGATGGTGTCCAAGTGTTCCCGAAGTGCCCGAAGGACCTGTCGGTGGGGCTAACAAGGGACCTGTTGTATTCGGTAGAGAAGGCGTTGTTGCCGAGGTATCAGTGGTTGTAGGAGCAGGCGGAGGAGGTGGGGGCGGGGTAGTTCCGGCCGCATCAGACACGGCTGGTACGGTTGTTCCCGTATCTGTTGACACCGTAGTCGTAGTGGTAACCGTCGGCGTTGTCGGGGTTGTATCTGCTGGGGCCGTAGCCACAGTAGTAACCGTCGGCGTTGTCGAAGTAGTATCGACCGGCGGCGTAACCGTGGTTGTATCCGCGGTAGTTGTAGCCGCATCGTCGTTAAGCTGAACGGCCGCAGTTCCCGGCGCCGCTGTATTGGGTGCCGCGTAAGCGGGCGTCAGAGGGAATAGAAAGATGGCGCATGCCACCAGCGATGCCAGTACAAGAATGGTCTTTTTATAGTTCATAGTAACCTCCTTGGATCGTACTATTTTTTAAAATCAATCTTTAATTTATCTGCCAGGTCAATGGTATCTCCGTTCTCCAGGACATGCCTTCCGGTGCCTTTGATCTCCGTTCCGTTAAGCCGGGTGCCGTTAGTGCTGCTGCGGTCCTCGATGTAGTAACCTTCATTTTCATACCAGATATTGATATGCTGCCTGGATATGTAAGAGACGCCGTCGTCAGGAAGGAACTTGCTGAAATCATGCCTGCCGAAGGATCTCGAATTGCCTGCCAGCAGTATCTCGCTTCCGTCAGGCATCGCAAGCTTGGCCGGCGGGATATCCACTATCGATGTCACCGCAGGGGCTGTTCCTGCCGGGATGGTAGCCTCGACAGGGCTGGTACCGGCCGCATGAATGGCTGAGGCCTGTGATGGAGCTACTTTGGCCGGTTTTCTGGTCAGAAGCGCTACTATAATGATGGCGGCCAGGGCCAGCAAGGCGACCAAGCCCCAAAGCAGGTAAGGCGGATATTGCACGTTGACGGTAACCGATGCCGATTGTGTGCTGCCATCTATATAAGTAGCCGTAAGATTATAGGTGGTCGTGTTTTCGGGCGTTACGCTGGCACTGCCGCTGGAGCCGTAGCTGCCCACACCTGAAATATATACTTGGGTTGCCGAGGGGGCATTCCATGACAGGGTGGCATAGTGGCCGCTCTGTATGGTGGCCTGGTCGGCCTTAAGCGTAGGAGCCATCCTGGGCATGACCGTAATGGTTAAGGTGGACGATACGGGATTGCCCGAGTTGCCCGCAGCCGTAAGTGTATAGGCAGTTGTTGCCGAGGGAGTCACAGTAGTGGCGCCCGATGAGGCCACAGTGCCCACTCCCGGCGAGATAGTCACGCTGCTTGCATTGCTGGTAGTCCAGGTCAACGTTGCCGTCTGCCCCAGATCCAGCGAAGATAAACTGACGTTAAATGAATTGATCACGGGGGCTGCCACAGGTGTTGGCGTGGGGGTCGGTACATCGTTGGGATAGTAGCCCCGGGTATAGTTGAAGCTCAGCGTGCGCGTCGACCAGGTGAAACCGGAGATGAACCACATTTTCCAGTAATATCGGCCGGATGCGTCCCACTGCTGGGCGGCGAAAGGCCCTATCCTCCACACACCTGCGGTCGGACGGTACCACCGGTAACATAGCCAGTGCCCGTAAGGGCTGCTGCCCGATGGGTAATACTCCCATAAATAAAAATAGCCCGGGCCGTTGAACGATACGATCAGATAAACCTGCTGACTGCTATAAAGATTGGTCAGCAGTTGCCCGTAGCTGTTAACCAGGTAGGCATTTATAATCGAACTGGGGATGCCCGGTTCAACCGGAGAAGGCAACGGTATCTGCAAAGCCGGCCAATTTTGACCGTAGGTTTGTACTCCGACCGAAGGGTCGAGCGTAGTACCGCCGTCATAGGGAGGCTGCCAGGTATCATCGGGGCTGACGGGAGGTGTTGCTTCTCCCTGGGCCAGGACCGGAGAAATAATGCTGACTGCGGACGTACATATCAGTGTTAGTATAAGCAGCGGCATCAATATTTTTTTCATATCCAGCAATCAACTCCGTTGAAATAATTTCTATTGGTATTAAATATACCCAGTCTGGAAGGCGATTGCTTGACCGCGGGCTTACAGGTCACTGACAGTTTTCTGACAAAATGAGGCTATTAGAGCAGGTGGAACTTGAGTTTGATGGCCCCGGCCGGCTCTATGTTATCTTCATCATTCAGGTCGACCGGTCCCTTGCCTTTGATATCGATGCCGTTGAGCAGTGTGCCGTTGGCGCTGCTGTTATCCTCGATAGAGAATTGGCTCCCATCGAGGTTAATAACGAAATGCTTTCGCGAGATGAGTCCCAGGTCATCGAGCGCCAGCGCCCGCGCCAGCTCTCCCCTGCCAATGATTTTGCTGACGGTGGCAAGCGGTATCTCCATGCCGTTAGGCATAGAAAGTTTGGCCCTGGCCGCGGCCTGGGGTGCAGCGGTAACAGGGATTTCCGGGGTGGAAACAAGTTCTTCTACATCAGGCTCGATTAATTTCGGCTCCACAACCGGCTGCACACGTCTCCTTCTGTAAATCCTGTATGAGAAGACAGCAATGACTATACCCAGAATAAGGCCGCCCAGCAGGAATATCAGCGAGTTGGTAAAAAAATTGTACAGCTGATCGGTTGGGGACGCTTCTTCCTGGGCCGTGGAAGTGGGTTGAGAGGGTACCTGTGAGACGGCAGCGCTTTTTACATAGGTCCAGTAGACCAAGTTGTCCCGGGGGCCTCCTGCTTCCTCTGTGGCCCACTGCCCGTCATTATAAAACCAAATGCGATAGATATGTTGCCCTTCCGTCTCATTGTCCGAAGGGCTAAAAGGCCCCAGCCTCCACTGCCCGCTTTCAGGCAACTGCCATTTGTAGGCGATCCACTGCCCCTGCGTGTTGTTGGGAGGATAGTATTCATAGATATAAAGCCAGCCCGCGCTGTTGATATCTATGTCAAGGTACCAGCTCTCGTTGCCCGTAACAGTGCCGTTTCCCGATGGGCTGACGAAATCGGCGATGAATGCGGGGGAAGTATTGTCGGTCTGCGAAGTCGGCCCCTCCAGGATAAAATTGACGGATGGCTGGATGGGTGGGTATCCCGAGCTGCTGCCGGGGAGATCGGTGATAGTGTAATTCTCGGTAGGTGCGCCCATGGCCGCCACTCCAGCTGTAAAGCAGGCAGCTAAGGTCAGAAGGCCCAGGATCCATAGGACGGCGGTCATCGGCTTATTATTCATTTTTTTACCGCCGCCTCTATGGGTTTTGCCTGACAATCGTTTCCCGGTATAAGTGCAGAGCGCATAGCGCCGGCGTCGGCGAACCTGTCGCCGGGAGAGAACATAATGGCCTGGGCCAGGCACCTGGAAGTCCGCCTGGATATTCCAACCGATATCAGGTAATCTGCGACGTTGCCGGCCTCGGCGTAGGTGCGCGGCCAGTTTGATTTAAATAGCGCCGAGCAGATCTCGTTGGGCTGTCTGAGCGTAAGCAGATAAATAGCTGTTTGTGCCAGTCCGCACAGGTCGCAGCGCTGATCGCTCTCGCCGCCCAGGAACAGCTCGGGGATGTCGAAGCCTTTGTTGGCAATCTGCGTGAAGGGATCCCCGCGCTCCTTTTCCTTGTTCGTCTCGTTCATATTTTTGGCTGTCCCGAAATCTATCAGCTTGACGGAGCCGTCGTTGACCAGCATGATATTCTTGGGGTTAACATCCCTGTGAATTATGCCCGCAGCGTGAATGTATCCGAGTGCGTCCAGCAGGTTGCAGGCCCAATCAAGCACCTTTTTTTCCCCGGGTGAGGACCTGGGAGATGAGGACATCAATGTCTCACCATTGACATATTCCATGACCACGTGGAACTCGCCGTTATAGTAAAAATCTTCTATATGCTTGACTATGACGGGATGGTTCAATCTCTTGAGGTAACCCGCTTCCAGCATCAGCTTATCCAGGTACACATTATCCATGTTGGTGCCCCGGCGCGGCGTCTTGATGATATAGGTCCTGCGTGTCTTGCGCTCGGTTGCGATCCAGATTGTCGCCATGCCTCCCTGTTTAAATGGCTGTAGCCTGGCATCGTAACGTCCATTGACCGGGAAGGTGTTTTTGCCCACGGCAGGCCGGCCCGCCTTAACCTTATTGGAGGTTGGCTTGGGGCGCTTATTTTTGCGGGCTACCTGGACTAGGGCCACGGTCAGGGGTATGGCTACGCATATGCCCACTATTATTACGATGATGATATTTCTGTCGGGTATCATGATGCCGTCCTGATACTGGTTTTGGCTGCGGTCAGGGCCTGCCAGGACGGCAGGTTGACCGGCCTGGCTATAATGACCGATATATTGTCGGGACCGCCGGCCAGGTTGGCCTCGGCCGTCAGCTCCGCGCAGGCCTGGCTGGGCCCGGGGGAATTAAGCACAGCTTGGGTTATCTTCTCTTGAGGGAGCACGCCGCACAACCCATCGGAGCAAATGAGGATGTTGTCGCCCGCATACAGCTTCACCTGGATCAGGTCGGGCGTACTGTCTCCCGAGTAGCCCAGAACGCGGGTTATTTCATTACGGCGCGGGTGGCTTCGAGCTTCCACCTGAGTGATCTTCCCTGCATCTACAAGATGCTGGACGACCGAGTGGTCCCTGGTCACCTGCAGCGTCTCACGGGTGTTGATAATATAGCAACGTGAGTCGCCTATGTGGGCCATATACATGTCATGGTCGATTACCAGCGCGGCTGTCAGAGTGGTGCCCATGCCCTGCAGGTCCCTGTCCCCGGCGGCCTCTATAACGCTGTTGTTGGCCCTATTGAAGGCATCCGATATGATACTGAGGGGTGGAGGGGGCTCCTGTTCCAGCAGGCCGGCCAGACACTCAGCGAAGAAGGTTTTGACGGCAAGGTTGCTGGCGACCTCGCCGGCATTATGTCCTCCCATGCCGTCGGCCACGGCGAACAACCCGGCCGATGCCGTGCCCAGGTGGGTCTTGATTTCAAAGCTGGTAAAAAAAATGCTGTCTTCGTTCAGCTTTCGAATAAGTCCTGTATCCCAGCCGTAGCCTATGTCCAATTAAATCTCCAGAGTAATTTCAACATTACATTAGCTTAAAGGTCAGCATCAGCTCCGGCTGCAGGGATAGCTCGATGCGGTCGCCATCCTTAAGCGCCTGCTTGCCTTTATTGTGTATATCTACATTATTCAGCTTGGTATGGTTGGTGCTTCCCTTACCGTCGCGGCCGTAATCCTGGATGTAATAAGTTCCGTTGTCGCAGGTTATCAGCACATGCTGCCTGGAGATGCTCATTAAAATATCGCGCGGCAGCGTTCCATCGAAATTACTGCGTTCAATAAAGGTAGGCGCGCCGGAGAGCAGGATCTCTGCTCCACCGGGCATAAGTACCTTGGCTTTGGTAACAGATACCAGGGTACCGGATTGCTCCTGCTTATCAGAGCCCTTAGTGCCATTACCGTTTTCTGTCCCGGCAAAATAATTGCCGCAGGTGTAGCAAAAAAACCTGCCCGCGCTGTTAGAGTTGCCGCAGCGAGAGCAGACAATGGTATTTTCGGCTATTTCATCCATAGTTTGCATAAAAGTCTAGTTAATCGGCAGGGTCATTGCTTGACAGCTATCTGACGAATACCTAATATAAATCTGACAAATCATATTATGCCGCAACTGCATTTAATATATTATACTGCAATCCATATGGGTGCTCAGAAGCGCCGGAGGTAAAGATTGGCTTTTATCGTTGTCAAGAAAGGCGACGCGGAGGATATGGGGAAGATATTCACGCTCGATAAAATCGAGACAGTGATCGGCCGCCGCACCCTGCAGAGCAAGCCCGACATCCAGCTTAACGACGAGGTCGTTTCCCGGCGGCATCTGGAAATAACACAGAAAGGAGTCCGGTACTATATAAAGGACCTGGGCAGTACCAATGGTACCATGCTGGATGACGACAGGATAGTGCCGGGGAATTTGTATGAGCTCAAGCATAACAGCAAGATCGGCCTGGGCGTCGCCGGGGATACGGCGCAGGTAATTCTCCAGTTCAAAGAGTCGGAGACCACCAACATCATGACCAGGGATTCTTCCGCCGCCAAAAGCAAGGGTGCGGCCGTCGCCTGGCTCAGGATGGATGAAAGGAAGAAAGAGGTGTGGGTGGATGCCAGGCAGAAGAATATATCTAAAAAGGAATATGAACTGATACTCTTTCTCTACAAAAACGCCGGCAATATCTGCTCACGTGACGAGATAATTCAGGCTGTCTGGCCGGAGAGCAAAGACCCCTCCGCCATCTCCGACGCCACCATCGACCAGCTTATCCACCGCCTGCGCGAGAAGGTGGAGCCTGAGCCCGCCAAGCCGGTAAGGATCATCAGCAAGAAGGCATTCGGATATATGCTGGTGTGATATTGATATCAGCGAACAGGCGGGTATTTAAGCGCTGACGGTAGGCTTCATACTGCTTCGAATCAACTGACGTACTCTGGATGAGGCTTCATCGAGATGCTCAACTTCCGATGACAACATCATTATCATGGTCTGCGGGTACTGATCCATGACAGTCAGGATCTCGGTATATTCCGATATCAGCGAGGAAATGATGTGTAATAGCCTCGATAGTTCCTCTTTGAGATGTAAGTTGGCGCTCCCCTTTTCCAGCGCTGCCAGGTTAATGAACTTATATTCGTCGGAAGCCAGCCTGGCAATAAGATGATTGGCCCGCCTGGTTATTGCGGACCAGTTTACACGCGTTGGCCCCACCGTGGGTATGGTTTTTTGACGTGCTAATTGATTATGCCTGGATACCAGTTCGCCGGTCTCACGGAAAATGTCTTTCAATGAATCCAGTTGGCTTATCTCTTGAATGGCTGCTTCAAGCAAATGCAGTTCGATCTCCGGGTCCTTCCCCTTCTTGGCCTTAGCTGGCAATGCCCTTTTCCTCCCGCATACTCTCGTGGAGAAAACCATGTGTTATGCGTTTTTGATAATCTAACACGTACCAACGGTTTTGTCAAGTGCTTATATGAATATAGCGATAAGGGTTTCGGAAGAGTTCTAAACCCCTTTCACGGTCGATGGTATTTCGGCCTTGCTGAAATCTATTTTCTTATCTGCTAAAATAAACTAATGTCAGCCGAGGGGAACAGGTGAACAAAACCGCTAAAATAATCGCCGGAATTTTAATTGCCTTAATAGTGGGCAGTTCCATAGGTATCGGGTCCGCCTTCGCGGCCGTGGATGTTATGGCAAACAGGTTCAGCATCCATAACGGGCCGTGGCAGGCCAGCCTGGCGGCGGGCAGCCCTCAGGCCGATCCGTATACCAGGGCTTCCATTGCCATGCACTATCTCCTGGCGCTCAATCAATTTGAAGTTATCTATTACAATGCATATAAGGATGATAACGGGGATCCCTTGCAAGCTGACTGCACATACAGGATAGAAGGCAAAACGCTGGATACGCGCTGGTGGAGCATCACGGCTTATGGTGCGGATGATTTTCTCATTCCCAATGAATTAAACCGCTATTCCTATAATATGGACAACGTGAAATATGACGCCGACAATAATTTCGTGATTTACCTGTCGAAAACCCCCAAAACAGACGACTGGTTGCCGCTGGGCGACCAAAAGACTTTTTCTCTCTCGTTACGGCTGTATAATCCCGGCCAGTTGATCCGCGATCACCCGGATATAGTCGAGCTGCCTCATATTATAATGGAAGGCTGTAAATGAACAGATGGTTATGGTGGACTGCGCTGGCAACCGTAGCTGTTGCGGTAATAGTCCATTTCATCACGTTATTTGCCATACCCATCGTGATCATGAATAGCGCCATGACTAAATATCCGCAAAACGTATTGATGAAAGGCGGCCGGACAACGGCCGATAACCGGATGGTGGTCAGGCCATCCCCCGACCTGGTCTATTCGATCCTGCTTTACGACGTAAGCCAGCAGCCCATCCGCTTTAAGGCCCAGATACCCGCCGATACCTACTGGTCGGTAGCGTTTTACGCGGCCAATACTGATAACTTCTTTGTCTTGAATGACCAGCAGGTCCAATCGAACCCGGTGGAGATATTGCTGGTCAAACAGGGTGCAGCTATCCCGGAAAATGAAAAGGCGCAGGTGGTCGTTTCTCCCAGCGACAGGGGTATAATGCTTGTGCGCCACCTGCTTGTGAGTGACGACCAATATGACCAGGTGGTTAAAATCCAAGGGCAGTCTTCGATCGAGATGGGATATTGAGACCGCGCTAAATCCGGCTCTCGATGCAGTATTCACGAAGCGTATTTAACGAAGCGAAAAATTCCTTCATCATAGTGCCTACCGGGTACATGCCCCGCCGGGTAACCGAGATAAGTCCGCCTCTCTTCTGGATAATGCCTGCCGTTTTAAAGAAGAGCAGCTCGGCCCATAATTTCGAGTGGACATCCGCGCCGAAGCGTTTCCTGAACGATTCAATATTCAGCCCCATGCCGAAGAGCTGCGTCAGCATATAGTAGCGGCAATGCTCAAGTCCTGACAGCCGGCGCATACGGACGATGGGCAGCTTACCCTGTGCAACAAGGTTATGGTAGCCTTCCAGCGAAAAAGAGTTGACCAGGAAGTCCCCAGCCAAAAAGCCGACAGAGCCGGCCCCCACGCCGATATAGTCGTCATAATCTATGATGTATTCATCTATCATGCGGTCGCCACGTGAGAAGCACCAGGCGGTGGAAGCTTTATAACCGCTATCCGGGAGTTCCCTCAGGATAATATCGTAGAACCGCTTCTCTCTGGATGTATCCACCCGGCGGAATTTCCTTTCCAGGGCGTCCATCTTGTGGGGCGAGGGCATGAGCGGGTAGAAGGTGGCCTGGTCGGTGCCCAAGTCCTTGAATATCTTTACATCCGATTTGAACTGCTCCAGGGTCTGTGTGGGGAAGTTGAACATCAGGTCGACGTTGACGGTGTCGAACTTGCCCTGAACCAGCTTGAGCTTCTCGATAGAGTCCTCGCCTTTGAAGAGTGTCCGGCCCATGGCTTTCAACAATGTATTATCGAAGCTCTGGACGCCCACCGAAAGGCGGTTGATGCCGAGCTGTTGAAGCTGGCTGATGGTATCCGGCGTCAGCTCACGGGGCGTGGTCTCGAGGGAGATGCGCTTGACCTCGAATTTGGACCCAAGGTATCCGATAAAATCGCTAAGTTCGTCCATCAGGACGGTAGGCGTGCCGCCCCCGAAATAGAAGTCATTGAACTTGAAGCCCAGCGCTCCGTACATGTCGACCTCCCTGCGCAGGTCGACGAAATAGCTGCGGGCCTGTTCCTCCTTGAAGAGATAGCGGTTGAAGCAGCAGAACGGACAGAGCGTACGGCAGAAGGGGATATGGATGTAGAGCGAAACGCGGTCGCCCAGTGTTGCAGCCTCAGTGGAGAGGCGGGGCAGGTCGATATCCCCAGTGAATTTAAGGAATTTTTTACCTTCGTTGCGGACGGCGGAGCCAACGAACCAGGGAATCATGACAAGAAATTATACAACATTGGACAGCTTCTCCCCTGAGCGAGAGGCGAAAAGAGAGAGCAAATTGCCTCTGAAAACTTTGCTATACGGTGGAATAGCTTTGGCGAGCCAGGACGGCTGCGCCGAGGGCGGCCATCAGCCGGGGGTTATCGGGCACAATGGCTTTTATAGCCAGCTTTTCTTCGATGGCCTGCACAAGGCCGATATCCAGCGCTCCCCCGCCAATGATGACGACTTCCTTTTCCAGCGTGAATCCTCGGGCCATGGCGGCAACCTTTTCGGCGATGGAGCGGTGTATGCCGGCCAGTATGTCCTCGGGCCGGTCGCCCTGCGAGATGCGCGTGATGACTTCGGTCTCGAGGAAAACGCTGCAAGAGGTGGAGAAGTTCGATGGTCTGGTAGCCGTTAATGAAAGGGGGCCTATCTGGTCCATGCTTATCTGCAAAATGCGGGCCAGCACCTGCAGCAGCCGTGCACTGCCCGTGGCGCAGATCTCGGATGCGGTGAAATTGATCACGCTGCCCTCTTCATCGATAGTGATTACCTGGCTGCCCTGGCCGCCGATATCGATGATGCTGCGGGCCGCAGGGAAATTGAGGCTGACGCCCCTGGCAGAGCAGATTATTACTCCGTGATAACTATCGGCTCCGGCGTTCCTGCCGCCGATGCCTGTAGCTGAGCTGCCTTTAATATCGGAAGCCTGCAGCCCCGCCTTGCCGAGGGTTTCGGCTTTTAAGGCGGCCGTGGTGCTCACGTAGTTGGTGCCGGAGGGTATGACCGCCGATGCAACAATATCCGTGTTATTGACTATGACAGCCTTGCTGCCCACCGCCCCGATATCTATCCCCAGAAAATATTCTGTCACCGGCCGTTCTCCCCGAAATCGATGCGGGCTTCGCTGAGCTTTTTCTCACGATGGGCATCGTATTCGCCGCTCTTGATGAGCCGATTGTACTGGTCGTGCGCCAGTATGGCTGCGCCCAGGGCGCCCGTGATAAGCGGCTCTTGCGGCACCAGCACGGGCGTGCCCAGAACGGTCTCGATAGCCTTGACCATGCCGGCGTTCTTGGCCACGCCTCCGGTGAAGACCACGGGAGGCTCGACCTTCAACTGCCGCGCCAGCTTGACCACGCGTGTGGCAATGGCGATGTAGACCCCGGCCAGTATGTCCGGCAGGGGCTGGCCTTCGGATAAACGGGAAATGATCTCCTGCTGTGCGAAGATGGTGCAGAGGCTGTTGATCCTGACCGGCTTGTCGGTCTGGAGAGATATACGTCCCATCTCGTTGAGGTCCAATCCCAATGTATCGGCGGCCACTTCAAGGAACCTGCCGGTGCCGGCGGCGCATTTATCGTTGGTCAGGAAATCGATTAATTTGCCGTCTTTGATGCGGAGGACTTTGGCATCCTGCCCGCCGATATCGATGGCCGTGCGCACTCCCGGGAAGAGGGAAGCTACCCCTCTGGCGTGGCAGGTGAGCTCGGTGACCTGTTTGTCGGCGAAGGGGACGTTGACCCGGCCGTAGCCGGTGGAGATGATATAGGCGACCTTGTCCAGAGTGATGCCGGCTTTCTGTAGCACGTCTTCCATGACCTTATTGGCGCGCAAGCGATGTTCGGCGCCTGTCTGGCCCACCACGTAGGCCCGCATGCTGCCTTGAGCGTCGACTATGACGGCCTTGGACATGGTGGAGCCGATATCGATGCCGGCGAAGAAAGGTCCGGAAGTAAGATCATTCATGGCGGACTGCGCTTACCTCAGCCCAGCGTCTCCACGAATGCCTCCACCCTGGTTTTAATGGGAGCCAGCGACCTTTCGCTGTAATCGTGCTCAATATAGAGGCTGGGTATGCCCAGCCCGTCAAGATAGTGCCTCAGGTTGGGAACCTCGTAGCCGTGCGTATCGCAGTATTTAACGCTCTGCAAAATAGCCCCTTTAACTTTCCAGTCCGTTACGGCTTTCTTGATATAGTCGAACCTGCTTTCCAGGTCCTTATCGTAATTCTTTTTCAATTCGGCAGGCTGCGCCTGGCGGTAAGTGCGGGGGCACTTGATGTCCACCAGGTAATGCTGCGCCAGGCTGTGAAGGTCGTAGGGCGGCTTCACGTCGGCCCAGAAAGCGCGTGTGCCCACGCAGGTATCGTCGACCACAACGCTGGCGCCGGCGCTCTCAATAAGCTCATAGAGCGAGGTATTGTCGAAGACCGGGCCCCAGACCAGCAGGCGGGCCTTCTTTTTATCAGGTTTATCTTTGCGTTCCTGGACATCTGCGATCACGTTCTCCAGCAGCTCGTTGCCCTCGTCGACAGGGAGACTGAAGAGCGCTACCAGCACTTCCAGGTTTTCCATGGAGGTCAGCAGGGGCGGGTCGGGTTTGCGCAGGTCGTAAAGCTGCCTCACGAGCTTGCGCTGCGTATTATGCAGTTCGATGGCTTTGGCCAGCTTGTCATCGGTCAACTGCTGGCCGGCGAACTCCTCGAGGTGCCGCTTGAAGGAGTTGATCTGCCCTTCAAAATAATCGACAGCCGGGGCATGGTCGGTATGCGGCACGTCCAGCAGGTGCGAAAAATTGGGCGATTTAACGAAGTCGCGCCACTGCAAAATGAGGCCCGCCCCGATATCGCAGGTATGGGCGCCCACAACCCCGTCCAAGAAGTTGAATTTGCCTTTGAGCGCCAGGTCAATGATGCTGCGCAGGAAGGGGCAGACCAGCGTAGTGGATACCTGGTCGGCGGCCGTGATGGTCTCGTTCATATCGCCGAAGATGCGGAAAGGGATCATGCCCAGGGCGGTGATTATCTCGACCGGGGGATAAAGGCATATATAGCCGATGATTTTCTTGCCGGATTTGCGCAGCTCACGCATGCGTAGACCCCTGTCCTGATAAACGCCCCTTGCCAGGGATAGCCCTTTCGTCATTGCTATTACCATATCAATCTCCAGATTTTACTTGCAGGTCACCAGTCCAGGCCCTGCGCTTTGCGTACCTTGCGGTAGTGCTCCATGGTCTGTTCAAAGGCTTCCGCCCTGGCCAGCGTTTCCTGCGGGTTGAAGACACGCTTGTCGATGATATCGCCCTCCACCCATAGGGTGGGCACGTTGAGCCTTTTCATCAGGAAGTCCTGCACCGACCTCAAGCCGGCGCTGGCGGCGCGGCAGGAGATGAGCGGGTGCAGGAAGAACCCGTCGGCCTTGAATTCCCTGGCTGTCTGCAGGTAGACCTCTGCCACAGGATTAGCGATCCCGTCCTCCAGAGCGCAGGGGTGTATGCTGAAAATAAAATTGCGTGAGAGGCGGGCCAGCTTCTCCAGCGGGTCGCTGACATGGCTGAAGTCGAGCGGTCTGGGGGCGTGATAGCCCCTGCTTTCGAAAACGAAATTCCAGCCCTTCTCGGCCAGGCTGTCGAAGAATTTAAGGCTGTGCCAGGGCGGCAGCTCGCTGAATACAATGCGGTATTTCTCCGGGTAGTTGATGCCGGCAATCTTATTATTTACGCGTTCCTGCACCTCGGCCAGCATATCCTGATAGAGCTTGAGGGCCGTGGCCATGTCTCCGGCGAAGAAAAGCGAAGGGGGCATGCTGCTCCAGAAATCGGTGCTGTGCATAGGGCCCGGAATCGATTTACGCAGCTCGCTGATCTGCCAGTTGGTCTCGTGGATTTTAACGGCCAGGTCGATCAGCTCTTCCAGCCTGGCCCAGTCCATTTTCCTGCCCAGCAATTTCTCAAGGAAGGCGATGAAGGCCTGCAATTCCCTGACCAGGAACTTAATCTGGTAGCCTTCCAGGTCGGGCTCGGTGCCTTCGGCGGTACCCATCATGGGCATCTCGAGCACCCATTGCGGGGCATCGAAATACCTTCCCAGCGCCTGGAACCATTTGAAACGGGCATCGCATATAATGCCGGAGCCCAATAGCAGGGTGGGCTTGGCCATTCCTCCCAGTGGCGCCTCGGGAGGTATGCGGCCATTAAGGTCTTTCATCATGCGGTAGGAGTAGCCGATGGTGCTGCGGCCGTAGCCGCAAAGGTGCGTGGGATAACCGTCCGAGTCCGAGGCATCCAGGAAGGACTCGGCGCTGCCCGTGGAGGCCAGCAGGGTGGAGTAATTCTCAGGATAAACGATGTTAAGCCCCATGGCTTTGAGGGGAAGGTCCCCTTCCCAGTAGTTGAGCATGGCCCAAACAGTGGGTTTGCCCTCGTTGCTGGCGTTCAGCGTATCTATATAGTCCTGCTGCACCAGGTTGCGCAGCGGATACATGCTTTTAAGCCGGTTGATGGCCCTTTTCTGGTCTGTTTTGGCTGGAGTTGCGGTTTCGCTCATAGGACACCCCTTTTGGCAAATTATTGATTGGTGGACAAATCAGTCTTAATGTTAAGCATTATCAGGGTAAAAGTAAAGGTACATCTGATAGACAAGGCCGGATCTCTACGATACAATCTACCCAGAATGAATGTGAGAGACAATCAGAAGACGAAGGAACAGCTCCTGGAAGAGCTCAAAGCAGTTAGGACTGAGCTTCGGGAGATGAAGACCCGCACGGGTAGTTACCAGCAATTTGAGCACGAGCTCAAGGAATCCGACAAATTCTACAAAACCCTCTTTGAGAATACAGGGACAGCCACGATCCTCATCGAAAAGGATACCACTATCTCCATGCAGAACAATGACCTTAATATCGGTTATACCAAGGACGAAATCGTAGGACAGTCGTGGATGAAATTTGTTGCGGATGATGATATCCCGAGATTGCTTGAGTACCATAATGCGAGAAGGCTAGACCCTGATGCTGCGCCGCAGGACTATGAATTCAAGATCAAGCGTAAGGACGGCTCGTTTGTACACATCCTTATGACTATTGCCATGATCCCCGGCACGGACCGGAGCATCGGTTCCATGATGGATATTACGAAGAGATTCAATGAGGAGATGGCCCTGCGTGATAGCGAAGAACGGTTTCGCCAACTCGTAGAGAGCATGAACGAGGGGCTCTGCATCCAGGACGAGCGAGGCACCATCACCTACGTGAACGATAGTTTCTGCAAGATACTGAAACTTCCGCGGGAACAACTAATAGGCCGGCCCATGAGACAATTCATCAGCAAATTGGATTTCAAGAACTGGATGCTGAAACTGCGTAGTAAAGATGCCGCGAAACCCAACGAGCTGACCTTGAAAGGTGGAGACAGCGCCCCCATCTACACACTCATCTCACAGGGGGCCATGAACGATTCGCAGGGTAGTTATACCGGAGGTTTCGCCGTAATTACCGATATTACGGAAAGGAAGCAACTGGAAAAAGAAATCCTGGACATCTCAGAGCGGGAGAGGCAGAAGATCAGCCATGAATTGCACGATGACCTGGGTCAACAGCTTATCGGCATCGAATTCATGACCAAAGTGCTGAAGAATAAACTCAAGCGAACATCCCCAGATGATACACACTATGCGGGCGAGATCAACCAACTTGTAAAGGAGTCGATTAAAAAGACCAGAAGGCTCGCAAGAGGTCTAAGTCCGGTCTACCTCGTCTCGCACGGTCTTGAATCATCTCTGGAGGAGATGGCTGACTCAACTTCGAATATCTTCGGCTTGTCGTGCACCTTCAACTGCCCGCAGAACGTACCCATGAAGGACAATTTGGTGGCAACCCATTTGTTTTATATCGCAAAAGAGTCTATTCATAATGCCATCGAGCACGGAAAGTCCACCAAGATATCCATCGATCTACTAAACAATAACAGCATCATCTCTCTCTCGATCCGGGATAATGGAATTGGGATACAAGATATTTCCAAGTCTTCTTCCGGCATTGGCCTCAGAATCATGAATTACAGGGCCCGCATGATCGGGGCATCACTGCAGGTGGAATCCGCACCCGGAGGTGGAACTCTTGTGACCTGTTCACTTGGCCTTGGTAAGGAAGAAGGGGATGGTCTTAGGTAAACCATCAAAAGGCCGACATCGAATCCTCATCGTAGACGACCACCCTATCTTTAGGCACGGGCTAATCCAACTCATTGAGCAGGAGGACGATCTGAAAGTGTGCGGTGAGGCCGAAGATTATCACGGAGCATGGGAGGCGATCGGCAACCTGAAGCCCGACATGATCATCGTCGATATCACTTTGAAAGACCTGAGCGGTATCGACCTTATCAAAGAGGTGCACAAGCAGCATAAAGGCATCCCCATGCTGGTTATCTCCATGCACGATGAGTCCCTGTACGCAGAGCGCGCCTTCAGGGCGGGCGCAAAAGGATATATCATGAAGCAGGAGGCCTCTGGATTGGTTGTCCAGGCAATCCACCAGGTTCTGCGCGGTGGCTTTTACGCAAGTGGCAGGGTGACTGAGCGTATCCTTGCCAGATTCATCGAAGGCTCGAAGGAATCCGCCCAATCTCCGCTAAAGGCATTGACCGACCGGGAGATCGAGGTATTCACCCTAATTGGGCAAGGCTTTAGCGTAAGCGAGATCGGGCAACGGCTGCATGTGAGCGTAAAGACGATAGGTACGTATCGGGAACGCATTAAGGAAAAACTGAAACTCAAGAATGCCACTGAGCTGCTTAGATATGCCTTAAACTGGGTTGAGAAAGAACAGTAGGCAATTCACTTACATTATTTTCATCCTTCTCTACACAAAAGAAACAATCCGCGCCTGATTATTATCAGACATCTTTTACCTTACCATTCTTAGGCAATATTTTTTTATTCATATCGTTTTCATCTCAAAGTTAGGGAGGAGCAATGAAAGACTATCCTTGGTTCAAGAGTTACGACCCCGGCGTACCCCGTACCATGGAACCCTATCCCAATGTTACCGTGATGGACCTTCTGGCTGAATATACCAAAGAAAGGCCGGAATTCCCCGTGGCCATTTTCATGAAAAGGGAACTATCTTACAAAGAGCTGGAAGATCACAGCAATGCCCTGGCACATGCTCTCATTGCAAGAGGCGTTAAAAAAGGCGACAGGGTGGCCGTGCTTTTCCTCAATTGCCCGCAGACCTTCGTGGCTTACTTTGCCATCTGGAAGGCCGGCGCTATAGTAGTGCCGCTCAACCCGCTCTACACCCCTTTCGAGCTTCAGCATGCTATAGAGGCCGTGGATGCCGAGTTAGCCATCGTGACTTCAATGTGGTACACGACGATCAAAGGCTTCCAGCCTAAGACCAAGCTGCGCAAGCTGATTGTCACCGACCTGGATAGTTACGCGGTATCGCCCATCAAGAACGAGGCGGCCGGAACCGTCAAGCTGGAGGAAGGCGACGTATGGTGGAGCGACCTGATAGAGAAAAACAAGTACAAGGGACGCCCGGAGGTCACGGTAACCAAAGACGATATAGCGCTTATCCTCTTCAGCGGCGGCACCACCGGCGCCCCCAAAGGCGTTATGCACAGGCATCACAATATGGTCATCATTGGAATGCAGCAGCATGTATGGTTCAAGTCACGTACTATAGAGTGGGAGGACAAAGTGCTGGGCAACCTGCCCATGTTCCATGCGTTCGGCTGTTTCGTCGCCTTCGGCATATATTTCATGGCCCACATGCCACAGGTGCTGGTTTTCAACCCCCGCGACATCAAGGGTGTTATAGCTATAATTAAAGAGCATAACATCCAGAACATTGCGGCAACCCCCACCATGCTCATCGGCATAATCAATTCTCCCGACCGCGGCCCAGACGATATCAGGTGCATCAACCGCTGCAGCTCGGGAGCAGCTCCTCTCATGACCGAGACCAAGCTGGCGTTTGAGAAATTGATAGATCCCAATGGCATTGTCGTCGAAGGCTACGGCATGACCGAATCTGCTATTGCCGGAAGCTGCACTCCCGTCGAGGGCAAATGGAAATGGAAGCAGGGCTCCATCGGCTGCCCTTACCCCGACAATATTTATAAAATCGTAGATCTCGAGGCCGGCACTAAAGAGCTTCCCATCGGTGAAGACGGCGAGCTCTGTATTAAGGCCCCCCAATTGATGCAGGGGTTCTGGAAGAATCCGAAGGAAACTGCCGAAGCCATTCGCGACGGCTGGCTCTACACCGGCGATATTGGACATCTGGACGAGGACGGATACATGTTCCTTACCTCCAGGAAGAAAGACCTCATCAAGTGTGGAGGTTTCCAGGTGTGGCCGCGCGACGTAGAGGATGTCATTATGATGCATCCCATGGTACTCGAAGCCTGCGTTGCGGGCATCCCCGATCAACGCCAGGGTGAAGCGGTCAAAGTCTGGGTGGTATTAAAAGAGGGCAATGAAGTAACGGCTGGCGAACTGCAGAAATTCTGCAGGGAGAAATTGACCGGCTACAAGGTGCCCAGATTCGTCGAATTTCGCAAAGAGCTGCCCAAGACCATGGTTGGCAAAGTATTACGCAGAGTCCTGCAGGACGAGGAGAAATCAAAACAAAGTAAAAGTCGATAGTTGGTGAATGATCAAATTGACAGCGGAAGCCCTAAAGGCAATCAAATCATTTCGGGTGGAACAATATTAAGCGAAAACCGATTCGCATAGATATGCATAATACAGAATGCTGCGATTGCTCTCTCGGGTTGTGTGTGGATGAGGTCCAGGAGAGCGATCTGGTTAGCAAAACGGAAGGCTTTGCCTTTGTTAGCAACCCCGAAATCCACGAGATCGCCGAAGAATGTGAAGGAGGTGTTATTTATTAGACAGCGTACATTTATGGTAATCCGTACTAAATAAAGGAGGTAGACAGTCGATGAAAAAGTGGTACAACGTTTTAGCAATTTTAGTGACTGCGGTTATTGTGCTTGGCATGTTTGCCACGGCCTGCGCGCAGAAACCAGCGCCAGCTCAACCCACGGGGCCTATAACCATAAATATCGGACTTCCCATGCCTCTTAGCGGCACAGCATCTCCGTGGGGCGAGATTCCTACACCATTCCGTGAAGCCTGGGTCCAGGTTTTCAATAAGGAAGGCTTTCAGGTAAATGGCCAGACTTACAATGTTAAGTTGATTCAGGAGGACGATGAGAACTCAGCAGAAGGCGGCTCTGCAGCTGCTAAGCAGCTCATATACGGAGATAAATGCAAGTTCTTTGCCGGGCACTGGTCCTGGAACTTCTCCGCCGTAGCCGCCGTGACCAACCCCGCTAAAGTCATCTTTTTGACCAGGACCGGCAGTCCGGATGCTACGCCTGCCAGTGGGGGCGGTGCATATGACCCCAAGACCATGCCGTATGTTGTCTTTGGCACTCCGTCGCAAGAAGAATACCGGGCTAACATCTTCGCGCTTGTAGAGGCCTTCCCCAACTACAAGAAGATAGGTATTTTGGACTCAAGCGTGGGCAAAGGTGCCCCGACATGGACCGACCTGTTCGCTCGCCTTGATAAAGCGGGAATCAGGTGGCACGACGAGTATTTCGCGCCCGGCACCACAGACTTTTCTCCCATTATCACCAGATTTAAAGATGAAGGTTGTGATATCGTCTTTGTCGCCGGGTGG
>DBZK01000020.1:0-353 GCA_002311135.1 Dehalococcoidia bacterium UBA1162 | reverse complement strand
AAACAGCGATATGAGATGGGCTATAAAGACATGAAGGTTGGCTGTACCGGCCCGTTCGTAAGCATGGACGTGTACAATGCGGTTGTCGGCGCCGATGCTGTCCAGGGCGCCATTGGCGGGTACTATGCCCCTTGGGAGTTCAAGAAGACCAAGGTCGATCCCAAATATATTGCCCAGTGTCAGGAAGCCATGAAGATTGCGGCGCAAACGACGGGCGCACCGTTTGAATATACCGGTGAAATGCCCTGGGTACCGTCTCACATCTTAATTCTGACTCAGGCGATGCAGAAGGCCGGCAGTGTCGACGACCCTGATGCCATAATGCAAGCTATCCGCGGTGGCACCTTTGACAC
>DBZK01000003.1 GCA_002311135.1 Dehalococcoidia bacterium UBA1162 | reverse complement strand
CGGTAATTGCAGCGCCTGCTATAAGTTTGCTCTCATAAAACCAGTATGGCCGGTCCGAATATTTTTTCGGGTCGACGGAGGAAAGCGGCAGGAAGTCCAGAGGTATAGGTACAACTCCCAACTGAGCAAGTTTTTCGGCGATGCCCAGGTTGGCGCCGGAATCCTGCGACATATATGACCTGGTGAAAAGTACCACGCCCTTTTTACCGCCTTCACGTAGTTCACCAAGTAACCGGGCGCCCAGGTCATCACGTTCCTTTTCAAATCTTCGCTGCGCTTCGATACCGGCCAGGGCAGCCTTTTTGCCCTTGCCTCTGCTGAATCCCATTTTGACTGCCGCTTCGGCAAGATTATTTATGGTTTCCTCGGGTCCGTGAGTGAAATCTACAATAGGTATCAGCAATCGGTCTTTGAGGTCAAGCACCTGGCGTATGATAAAAGGCGAAGCTTGCACCAGCGGGCAGGCGTATTTCTGGTTCTCGTCGCCATCCTTCTCACCCAAACGGATAGAGCAGGGGAAAAGTATATAGTCGGCGTCTTTCAGTCCGGCGGCATGTCCGTGAAGCAGTTTTACAGGAAAACAGCTGTCGGTATAGCTTAGCTCCGCCGCCTGGTGAATGATTTCATTATTAGTGCTGCCGGAAAGTTTAACTCTGGCATCCAGCGAGTTGAGAAAGCCGATTAGCAGGGGGGCATAATCGTATACAAGCAGTGCCCTGGGTACCCCAACCGTTGGGCCCTGGCCGGTCCCGTCCCGGTGGTCCTTGAAGAGCAGTTTTTCGCGCTCGTCGAAAAAGGTATGTATTTTCGCATGCCCGAGGTCACTGTCGTAGCGGTCGCACCTGCTGCCGTAAAAAGTCGGTTTTGTGCCATGCATTTGCATACGGGTAATCGTGCAATTGTTGTCGCAGGATTTGCAGGTGAATGTCGAAAGAAGGCATTCCGCCTCGATAACCTCCCGGAAACCCTTGAAGTTTGATTGGCCTGCCGATCCGGCTTCCTTGGCCAGCAGTGCGGCTCCGATAGCCCCGCTGACCTCGTTATGCTCTGGCACGGTCAAAGATTTACCCTTGAGCTGTTGATGGAAAGCCGAGACCACGGCCTGGTTATAAAATACGGCTCCGGTCAGGATTACCTTATTGCCCAGTTTTCTATTGCCAACGACTTTAGAGAGGTAATTCTTGGCGATTGAATTGGCAAGGCTGGCCGTAATAACTTCCAGCGGCAAACCTTCCTGCTGGGCTGTGGCTACAGCCTGCCCCATGAAAGCGGCGCAGCGCGTGCCAAGGTCGACCGTGTTATTAGCAGCAAAAGCCAGCCTGGAAAACTCTCCATCTTTTACCGAGACCCCCAGCATCTCGGACAGCTCATCGATAAAGCTGCCCGTTCCCGCTGCACAGGCTTTGTTCATCTGGTAATCGATAACTACGCCATTCCTTTTGATAACCAGTTTGGAGTCCTGCCCCCCAATCTCAATGATATCGGCGTCAGGGTCTATTTCAGCCGCCGCCCTGGTCTGGGCTGTGATCTCGTTTTTAACCAGATCCGCCCCTATCAGGCTTCCAACTAAATACCTGCCCGACCCGGTGATGCCTGCGCCGCATATTTTAACCCTGCCGGCGCCATCTTCAACCAAGTTCTGGAACACTTCTTTGACTGCTGTCACCGGCTTACCTGCGGTCATCAGGTAACTTTTTGCCAGGACCTGCCGTCCAGTTTCATCGAGGATCACTGCCTTGGTACTGGTGGAGCCGATATCTACACCCAGATAGCCATTGCACTCTCCTCTAATCTTTAACTTGGAGCCGTTTCCTTTACAGGGTAGGGCCGTAAGGCCGGGCATCTCGAAGTAAGTTTGCCGTTTAGCTCCCTCAGGCAATAAGAACGACTTCGAGGTTTTACCCCTGGACAGGAGCGCCGATCCCAACGCCTCAATATGAAGGTGATTTTCCGGGATAATAACATTTACTGCGCATCCGTTTCTCGACGTCAGCATATCGTTCAGGGATCTGGCTACCGCATCATTGGCTGCAACACCACCTGCGAAGTAGACCGGGACGCGAAATGCACCCTTCTTAAGCGAACCCACCATTCGTGCAACACTCTCGCAAAGGGCATACAACATCGTGTCCACCGGCGCTCCCTTTTGCTGAAGATGGATGAGGTCTGTCTTGGCAAATACGCTGCACCTGGCCGCAATTCTGGGTGGACTGCTTTCGCATCGCATAGCCAGCCCTGAAAAGTCGTCCATACCTATGCCCAGCCTGTAGGCCTGCTGTTCCAGGAATCTGCCGGTGCCTGCTGCACAAAGAGGGTTGGTAGTAACGCGCCACGGCTTCTTTAAACCATCTTCCAGCTCGATAACCAGCGAGCTCTGTCCCCCTATTTGAATGATGGTGCCGGCGTCGGGATGGAAGTGCAGAAGTCCTGCTGCAATAGCCAGGGGACTACTGTGTTCCACCCATTCAAGTTCGTGCGGTATTACGGATTTGCCGGAACCAGATACTCCTGCTGCGGCGACCAGATTGAGATCAAGCTTTTCATTGAGCCTGTCAATTAGGGAGGTAATTGCGGACCGGGGGCTGCGGGTTATCTTTTGGGTATCTAAATGAAGCACGCTTCCGGCAGCATCAACGAGTGCCAGTTTGGCGCTCACGGAGCCGATATCCACACCCAGGAAATAAGACATGTCGAGTCCTGAAATTATATCAAAAAGTAATCTTTCCGATAGAGTCATCGGGTTACATTAATTTGCATTAACCAGAGTAAGAAATTATATTTAGGTTGCCCGGAATGATCGAAAAAATGAAATCAACGGCTGTATTTATTTATTTTGCCATTGGGTGCGGTATGCTCGGTATACTTATGTCCTTCGTCCTTTTTTATGTATGTATCTATTTCAATATTGATATATTTCAGAACTTGTGGCTTATCACTTTACCTGTTATTCTGGCGGTATTTCTGAACATCCTGTTTATTGAACTATATTTCGGGCAAAAGAGGAAATAAGCCCTTATAAATAGTGCCACGGGTTTTCAGTGCGATCGATATCAGAAACCCTGGCGTATTATTGTAAGCATCGGCCGATCACCACCTTTGAGCAGTAATGTTAAGTATATGACCGGCAAAGATCCAGCATAACCGACAAAATCGGTTATTTGTTGGCAAGTGACCCAAGTATTTAATATTTTCCATTCCCATTTTATGATTATTTAATCGTTCAAATTCTACTATTGATCATCGGTCTCCGCAGCAAGTGGTTCGCGTTTAAGTGGCATAAACTTTTGGACTGAAATAACGTTTTTATTACTGAAAGCCGACCACAAAGGTGGAAACAATAAAAATTAATTGGAGGTTAAATCGTAGCCATGACAGCTTTTTGTATGAAATGCCACAAAGAGACGGAGATTAAGGATGCCAAGATCGTAAAGATGAGGAATGGGAGGCCCGCCACGGCGGGTGTATGCCCTTCCTGCGGTAAAAAGGTATTTAAGATAAGCAAGACCTAGGTCATTTTCCTCATTAATCAATAAAAGCCGGGCGCTGGGGACGCCCGGCTTTTATTTTTACACATAATCGAAAGCCGTTTTGACATGGCTTGAAGTACAGTATACATTATGCGCAGATAACAATTGTCTCATTAGCATCTGGGGTGACAGGCACGATGAAAGATATTCAGGACGATGAGAAGACAACAGAGCAATTAGAAGCCGAGATAACTAAGCTTAAGGAGCAGATAGCCAAGCTGGAGGCCGCCAAAACCCCACCAGATAGAAAAAATGACCCTGAATATTTCAACGAAAGGCTGGAAGAGGAAGTAGCCCGAAGTACACGCTATAAATATGAGATATCTGTTCTATATATCGAGTTGGACAACCTGGACGTTTATTCCAAAAAGTACGGAAATGACCCGACACAGGAAATCGTCGGTATGTACGCAACAATACTGCGTGATGCCGTAAGGAATACCGATATTTACTGCAATTTGGAACCCGGCAAAACCGCTGTTATGCTGTCTTACACCAATGCCGAAGGAGCGGTAAAAGTTGCTGAAAAAATCAGGCAAACGGTTGATAGGGCATTCAGTCTTAACAGCATGTCGACCAAGATAAAATTGACTGCTACTATCGGTGTGGCCTCATATCCCAAAGATGCCGTTTCATACGATCATTTAGTCAGGGTGGTCACTGAGGCCTTCTCACGAGGCAAAGACAAGGGGGGCAATTTATCCTCCTTGGCGGTAGCCACGGATGCCGGCGGTGGCAAGAAAAGGTCCGAAGATAAATCTTTGCAGAATGACACCTTTCTGCAGGCCTTGAACGATGAAGTTTTACGCAGTTCCCGCTACGGTCAGAAGTTTACATTGATGATACTTTCTGTCAGCAACTTGGAAAATAAAATATTGGGATTGGACGGCGAAGCTCGCGGCATTATCATGCGGGCCATCTATAAGCTGCTAAATGTCACGATGAGGACAGTCGACAGAAATTACTTATATACAGACAGTAAATTTGCTATTGTACTGCCAGGGACGGATGGAGATGGCGCTCAGGCTGCTGCGCACAAGCTTATTCAAAGCCTCACAAACTACCCTATAATCCGCAATAACGGCGTTGACGTAAATATCTTTGCTAACGTCGGTATTGCCTGTTTTCCGGATGACGAGGTATCCAAAGATGGACTTATACGGCGAGCAGAAACCGCGTTAAGTCAGTCCATTATAAAAGGAAATAACCAGTTCATGCTCGCTTCCAGCAAGCTGGAACTGGCAGGAAAGAACATTAATGAATGGATTACTAATCTTAAGCAAGGAGGACCGGCAACCGTCTACAACTTGCTCGCCTCCCTTGATTTGACTGAGCACTACTCGAGGTCGCATTCGCACACCGTGGCCAAATATTCTGTGGCAATGGCCCAGGCCGTGGGGCTGCCCGGCGCTTCAGTAAAACAAATGCGCGTTATGGCGCTGATGCATGATATAGGCAAGATCTGTGTTCCAACCAGTGTAATTACCAAGCCGGGAGCACTCAATGCACAGGAATGGGAGCAGATGTCCAAACATCCCGAATATGGCACGGAAATTCTGGAGCAATTTCCCGAATTCGCTACTTGCGCACAGGTTGTGCTGGCACACCACGAGAGGTGGGATGGAAAAGGCTATCCACACAGAATTGGCGGCGACCAGATTCCCCTTGAGTCACAGATTATCGCTGTAACGGAAGCCTATGACGATATGGTAACGGTTCGCCCCTACAGAAAGCATTTATCGGTGCAGGAAGCGCTCGAAGAGATTAAGAGAAATGCTGGCACCCAGTTTGACCCCTCGGTGGTGAAGGTTTTTCTTAGGGTGGTAGACAAACTGGATAAGGTAACGGCTCCCTGACGGTCTGCGAAATATCTTTAGACCCTAAACCTATACTCCCAGCCTGATAATATTATCCGCTTTGATACCCACGGTGCAGCCGCGTGTATCAAACACTAATTTCGAATTTTTAGCGATGGAGTCCAATTTATAGCAGGTATGGTCCGTAGTTATGACCACGCAATCATATTGGCTCAGGGTCTTGTTCTCAAGCTTGGCACTTTTAATTTTAGTATTACCCTCTTTAATTTCAGCTATGTACGAGTCGTGATAACTCACCTTGGCTTTTTTTCCCAATAGCAACTCAATGACCCGCAAAGCGGGCGATTTCCCGAGATCTTCGATATCTTTCTTATAAGATTGCTAGCCGTAGATTCAGCAGCCCGCATTTTTCCCTCTCGTAGAATTGTAATCAATACCCCTTCAATAAAATATCCTTTAGTTTAGGTGCGCCGAATTAG
>DBZK01000040.1 GCA_002311135.1 Dehalococcoidia bacterium UBA1162 | reverse complement strand
ATGCTGGTCGATATATGCAGTTCAAAGCCGGTTATGCGCAGCGGCTCCTTGCAGGAATCGATGATTTTCTCTGCTATCAGGATGGCATCCTCAGGATAATGGATCTCCTGAAGCAAAAGCAGGAATTCATCTCCTCCCAGGCGCGCAACCGTGTCGCTGGAGCGGAGTATATTGGATAACCTGATTCCCGTAGCCTTGAGCAACTGATCGCCCACAGCATGCCCCATACTGTCGTTGACTTCCTTGAAATGGTCGAGGTCCAGCGACATAATCCCCAGCTTATAGTTATTGCGGTTGGCCTGCGCCAGCGCCACCTGAAAACGGTCGTTAAGCAGTATCCTGTTGGGCAACCCGGTCAAGAAATCGTGGGTTGCCATATCGGCCAGCTTCTGCTCCAGCAGTTTACGCTCTGTAACATCCCTGCTGACACAGCGGAAACCTACGATGGCTCCCTGTTTATCTTTCAAAACAGATACGGCTGCCTCGACGTAGCCGATGGTTCCATCCTTTCTTACCATGCGGTGTGCATAGCCCTTGTTAGCTTCCCCGGACCTGTACACATTATTGTAGGCGGTAAACACCGGATTGATGTCCTCCTCGTAGGTAACCTGCCGGAAATTCATCTTTATGAGCTCTTCTGCACTATAGCCGGTATGGCGGGCGGTCGCTTCATTGACGAACTGAAAATTGCCCGAAAGGTCCACTTCGTAATAGGCGTCCTCCATCTCCTTGAGTATGCTCCGGTACTTTTCCTCAGAAAGGCGGAGCTCCGCTTCAAGCATTTTACGCTCGGTCACATCACGGACGACCGACCTGAAGCCGATCACCTCGCCGCGCTCGTTTTTACGCACATCGACGGAGCTTTCACATAAAATTGACTGGCCGGCTTTTATTGTGATCTTATGAGCAAAGCCGGTATTCGGTATCCCGCTTTTAAAAACCTGGTTGTAGGCCTGGAAAACCCGGCCGACCTCATCCGGTGGTGTCAGCACACGGTAATTTGTCCCGATTAATTGTTCCTTTGGGACGCCCAGGATATTTCCCGCCGCCGTATTGGCAAAGGTGTAGTTGCCTTTCAGGTCTACCTCGTAATAGCCGTCCTGCATTTGCTCGAGCATGGTCCGGTATTTTTCCTCGGAGCGTTGTAGCTCCTCCTCCAGCCGGGTGCGTTCGGTGATATCACGTGAGAAACAGCTAAAACCGGTAGCCTTGCCCTTTTCGTTTTTCAGCAACCGCACCGATGTTTCGACATGTTTTACGGTGCCGTCCTTGGTAACCGTCCTGTACGAAAAGCCTTTATTAGGCTGCCCAGTCCTGAAAACCTCGTTGAATTTTTCATATATGAAATCGTGCAGGGCCGGATCGCCAAGCAGGCGGAAATTGACATTCATCAGCTCTTCGGAAGAACGTCCGCCGAATTTGCAAAAAGCATCATTGACGTAGGTGTAATTCCCCTTGAGGTCGACCTCATAGTACATGTCGGGCATCTGCTCCAGCACACTCCTGTACCTTTCCTCCGATTTAGCCAGAGCGTCCTCGAGCACCTTGCGCTGGTTTATGTCCATGAAGCTGCCCATAGCCGCCCGCTGGCCCATATATTCCATGGAGGTGATACGCTCCAGCACCCACACCACTTCACCGTTCTTTTTTATGAACCTGTATTCGTAGGTATTGGCTTTGCTTTTTTCCTTTAATATCTTGGTAACTTTTTTCCTGATCATGTCCCTGTCATCGGGGTGGACCAGATTAAGGGAGGGGATGCCTGCCAGCTCCTGCATGGTATAGCCGGAAAGCTGCTCAAAAAATGGGTTGACATAAACGAAATTTTTGTCCTGAACTATGTAGATGCCGGCGCCAGTGTTATTGAGAAGCGCCTCGATGAGTGATGCCAGCCCGGAGAGATCGGACTGATAATGTTTTAATTCTTCCCCCAGCGGGTCCGGTTGTATGGACATACCCTAATTACCTTGACTAGCCTCCAAGTCCAAAAACGGAAGAATACCCCAAAACTGTCATATATTGAACAATCTAATGATTAATTTTATCAAAGTCCAACAAATTCTACCATAGCCGTCAAGCTAAATAATTGACAGTGTACTGGTTCAGTACATCAGTGACAGATCTTTTAGCTTCGCTTTCTCGCTATAGTAATTGGGTCAGTGGAGCTGAAAGGAGTCGGACCCCTGAACTTTTGACTGCCAATTTCGATTGGCACAATCCTTTCCTTCGGCTTTTACCTATGACCCGGCGCATCGCAAGTCTAAAATAGAACCATATGTCTCGCCAGAGTGAGCCGGTTGGCAGCAGACCTCTTTACCGCAACTCCTATAAGATTAACTCTTGGCAAGGGGCATATTTAATCTGGCAACCAGCACGCTGGCCAAGGGAAGTAAGACATATGCGGACGCACACTGAGAGGAAATTGAAAAACGTCCTCGGTCCGGTCAGGGCCGACCTATCCCGCGTAGAAGAACTTAAGGATAAGCTATCGCAGTCGGAAGAAAGATACCGCACCATACTTGACCAGATGCAGGACTCTTATTATGAGGTGGATCTTGCCGGCAATTATACTTTCGTCAGTGAATCCGCAGGCCACAGCCTCGGTTATTCGCGCGAAGAGATGATGGGTAAGAATTATCGCTTTACGGCGCTCGAAGAGGATACCGAGAGTATCTTCGCTATCTTCAACGGGGTATACAGGACGGGAAAACCAAATAGAGGCTTCCCCCACAGGATCCGTCACAAGGACGGCAGCATAATATTTTCAGAAGTGTCGGTTGATCTTAAAAGGGATGAGCAGGGAGTTATTACCGGGTTCAAGTGCGTCAATCGTGACATCACCGGGCGCAGGCAGATGGAGGAGGAACTGAGGGAGAGCGAGGAGCTGTTCAGGACCTTACTGGAGAATGCCCCTGATGGCGTCTATATGAACGACCTTGAAGGCAATTTCCTCTACGGTAACCGCAAATGCGAGGAAATAATAGGCTACGAACGTGGAGAGCTAATCGGCAAAAACTTCCTGGAATTGAATATCCTCCCTGAAAACAGCCTTGCCAGGGCTGCACAGTTATTACAGGATAATATCAACGGCAAATCCACGGGTCCCGATGAGCTGGAACTCATCAAGAAGGACGGCCGCCGTATACCCATAGAAATCAACACCAATGTCGTGCCGCGTAAAGGCCAGACAGTCGTACTGGCTTTTGTCAGGGATATCACCGAACGTAAATATACTGAAGTGGCATTGCAAAATAGCGAGGAGAAATACCGTAATCTCTTTGACAATGCTAGCGAAGCCATTTTTGTAGCCCAGGCGGGTAAAATCGTTTTTCTCAATCCCCGGGCATCCTGCATTAGCGGCTATTCCAGTGAGGAACTGATGGCAAGTCCGTTTATCGAGTTCATCCACCCTGATGACCGGGAGTTGGTGACAGACCGCCATTTAAGACGGTTAAAGGGGGAGGAACTACCACCTCTGTATGAATTCCGCATTATCCAGAAAAACGGCGGTACCAGGTGGGCAGAATTGCATGCAGTCGTAATAAGCTGGGAGAGCAAGCAGGCAACGCTGAATTTTTTAGAGGATATTACCGAGCGCAAGCTGGCTGAAGAAAAACTTGGGAAAAGCTACAAATCTCTGAAGAAAACCTTGAATGACGCTATCGAGACCATGGTCAAAATCGTGGAAATGAGAGATCCGTATACTGCAGGCCATCAACGTAAAGTGGCCGACCTGGCAATTGCCATAGCCAAAGAAATGAAATTTGAAGATAGTGAAATCGAGCAACTCAAAATGGCGGCACTAATTCACGATATCGGGAAAATATATGTGCCGACGGACATACTCAACAAACCTGGTAAGCTTTCAGAAATTGAACTTCAGCTGATAAAAAGCCATTCCCAATACGGCTACGATATTGTCAGAGGCATGAATTGCCCTTGTTCTGTTGCGCAGGCCATTTTGCAGCACCATGAAAGGTTGGATGGTTCAGGATATCCCAATCGGCTGAAGGGTGAAGATACGCTATTAGAAGCCAAAATACTGGCAGTTGCAGATGTGGTTGAAGCTATAGCTTCACACCGGCCCTATAGGCCGGCTCAGGGTGTACATATAGCAATGGAGGAAATATCAAAGAATAAGGGCAAGTTATATGATCCCGATGTAGTGGATGCCTGCCTGAAGCTCTTCACTAGCGGTAAGTTTGAGTTTAAACCAATTTGATTCCAGCTGGCTGCCCAAGCCTTTTAAATTATTTATCTAATTTCCTCATTAATAACCCATGCTTTCTCACCTATACCCTATCCCTATGCCCAATGCATCGCATCCTTAAATCTGTCCCTGGATTCTTTTATAACACGAATCTCCGCCTCAACTGTCATAACATCCTACCAAGTTGACGATACCTATTCGTGATCATCAGCTTGGTATGTCCTAATATCCTATCGTATAGTTACTTTAGTACTATACGCATACGTACCTTATCTCTATTTACAGCTCGTTGAATTTGCGCTAATATGAAACTCACATAGGATTCTCCTTGAGCTTAGCGGAGGAAACAACAGAATAGGTGGAGAGATTGAGATGACAAATAAAATGGTTTGCTGCAATTACTGCAATGCAACAGGGAAGGTCGGTTCAGGTTACGGCAGTCATGCCACAACGATGTGCCCTGTGTGCCTTGGGCGCAGTCAGATTTCCATCGATTCAAATGCGAAGAAATGCTCCGGCTGCCATGGCACCGGTAGGCAATACACAGGCTATTACACATCCGGTCTCGTAAAGCACAACAGCTGTCATGGAATGGGTTGGATAGCACCAGATAAGACGCAGACATCATACCTTGTTCCATGCCACACTAAGACGATGGGAAGTGCAGGGCATAACGATGTGCCAAATATGTGCTTCCATCGCATCATAACCAATTAAATTACTTGCCAAATCCTCCGTTAATAACCGCTGCCTTCTTTTTACAGCAAGTATGCGCACCGCCTGGTTACGGAAAGCCAGCTACACTCCATCTGTTATACCAGGACACCTCAAGAAATTGTTGCCGTCATCCGCCTACCCATAGATACGTATTCAGACCGTCTGTCTGACAAACTCAGCGCTAAAATCCTATTGCTTGAAGATATCCAGGACCCCGGGAATGTGGGCACTCTCATACGTTCCGCGGCCCTCTCAAACGTAATGGAGCTTAACTGACCTGTCAACCGACGGCTTTTTCACCAACCGTATGAGGGGTAATGTCTGCGACATATCTGATACAGCACCATTTTATTTCATCAATATGAAACTAATGGGTCATTGATATTGCACCTCCAGGGCCTATTGCCACACTAAATACCCACGTATTATGTTAATAAATCAAAATAGAATTGCGCGGTGATTGAATGAAAGCATTGAAGAATTTTTTAAAAGCCCAGCAGGGTATGACCGGTCTGGAGACCGCCATCATACTGATCGCATTCGTGACTGTGGC
>DBZK01000008.1 GCA_002311135.1 Dehalococcoidia bacterium UBA1162 | reverse complement strand
TCTTCACAGAAACCCCCTTACTGCACATTAAAATTTAGAGGATCAGCCTCAGATATTATGATGTCTTATTATTATGGTAATCTCACTCATTGTATCAGTCATCCCATGACCCAGAAATTTCGGTAGTGTATCATTTTGAAAATTGCACTATTGGGTTCTACCATAATGTTGCAATTGCTCAATCCAATCCAAATGATATATTGCCTGGGGTCTAAACTCTTTGATATCTTCATAAGCCTCTTCATATGATTTGTCATATTTCTTACTAACATAAATCATGGCTACAAAAGGAGTCCGATCTATGCCCCAAATACAATGAATGAGAATTTTCGCCTTCATATCAGATAAGGCTACAAGAAGGTCACCCGCCCTTAATATTTTTTCTGGTATTGGTTCAAACTCAAAGGGGCTGTTCCCTTTTCTGCAGAATAATGTTCTAGCATCGAGAACTAAATCAATGCTTTTCTCTTGCAATTCAGCGATTTTTTCTGAGTCTAACCAATCACCAATAGCAATAAAATTATCAACCCAATCCATCTACGTTGCCTCCTTTTATCTACAAGAGAAAGTCCACAATAGAGAGTTGCTACAAAACCTATTATAATTATACAGAATGTGACCCGCCCCCAGTAACGCTACCACTTGTTACTTCGTTGTGCCGGTTAAAATGGCCTCCGGGGCCGGTGGTTGGTAATTCCTGGCACTGTGAGGTCGGATCTGATTATATTCTTTCCGCCACTGATTAATCAACACCTCGATTTGTCGGTGAGGATGACTGCGTGGTAGTAACTTTGTTTACGTTCAAAAGGCGCTTTTTATCAAAACCCATTTTTCAGCTTCGCTGCAAACTCACCATTGGACGAACATAGGGATGTCTACATGGTCATGGAGCCATTACAATCCGGTGATAGTGTGTGCCAACATTCAGTGGATAGTAGAGTGAATGATATAATTAAATTATGGAAACAGAAAGACCAAGTAATTTACATGATTCACTCCACCTCTTCACATATAAGGAAAACTGGACTAGTCGAGACGGGAGAACTGTAACATTAAGATCAATTACATCAAAAGATAAGGGAATAGAGAAAGAGCTTATTGACGAACTATCAATTCAATCATCTTACTACAGATTCTTCTACGTGATTAAAGAGGCTACGGAGGAATTCGTCAACCAACTTTGCGATATTGATTATAACAAGCAGATTGCTATCATAGCTGAATACAATTCATATGGTAAGAAACGAAACGTCGGTGTTGTTAGGCTTCTTATTGACCCCAGTCTACAAACCGGCGAATTTGCCATATTGGTAGCTGATAACTTCCAGAACAATGGTTTAGGCACGGAATTCATGGAGATATTGATTGATCTCGGGCGTGAAAGGGGATTGAAAAGTATGTACGCTACAGTGCTGGCAGACAATAACAGAATGCTGACTCTGGCAAAGAAGTTCGGTTTTGATATAGGTGAAAATTCGTACGGTGAAATCAAAATTGCCCGGCAACTTTAGCTCGAGAAATAGGCCTGTTCTCTATCAGAGCTGCTCCTTAATTTTATTATCTATGCAAATGTCCCAATGAGCGTGGGTGGAGTTACCCGGAATGCAGCATTGGCGGTATAGTTCCTATTTGGGCGGGGCCTGCATCATTTCCTTAACGATCCGCCTTATCTCACGTTTGAGTATTTTGCCCAGGCCTGTCTTGGGGAGGGCTTCCATAAAGAATATCCGTTTGGGTGCAACAAATTCGTGCAAATGCTCCCTGAGGTATTTCAGCAATTCTGCTTCAGTTACCGCCTGTCCTGGCTTCAAGACGACCGCAGCGCCGACCTCCTCAGAATATGTTTTATCCGGTATGGCGATAACGGCGCACTCCATCACCGCCGGGTGCTTGTACAGCCAGCCCTCGGCCACGCCTGGGTCAATATTCTCCCCACCCTTAATAATAAGGTCCTTTTTCCTGCCCGTGATGTACAATTCGCCGAATTCATCCAATTTGCCGAGATCGCCTGTATGCAACCAGCCGTTCTTAATTGCTTCCGCTGTTTCCTTCGGTTTATTTAAATAACCTTTCGTGACTATCGGCCCGCAGCAGATTATCTCGCCCTCAGTTCCCCGCGGCACTTCATTATCCTTATCGTCGACTATTTTCAGTGCCAGCCCCGGCATGGGGAATCCTACACTTCCGGGTTTGCGGGGCCAGTCTATGCGCTGCCGGGCAATTGAACCGCCGACCTCAGTGCAGCCGTAACCCTGCGTGACTTCAGTGTGGAAAATGGTTTCGGCCTGCTTGATGGTATCCAGGGCAAGAGGCCCACCGGAACTAATCAGGAGATCCAGGAACGACAGGTCATCTTTCTGAGGATCCGCAACCAGCATCATAAATATAAGCATGGTTGGAACAACCGGGATAACTTTCACATTGTATTTCTTGAGAGTATCCAGTACCTTTCTTGGGTCGAAAGGCGGCATCAATATGTTCACGAATCCGGAAAAATAGCCTTCCAGGCAGCTCAATACTCCATATATGTGATTCATGGGAATTGTCGTAAGCAGCGCCTCACCGGGATTGCATCCCCATACCGATGTGCCGGTTTTCATCTGGCATTCAAGGTTGTTATGTGTGAGTATCACACCCTTGGGGAAACCCGTTGTTCCGGATGTGTACATCAGTATGGCCGGCGCCTCTTTGTCAACGTCTGCGACGCCGCCTTTACTGGAATCCTTGAGCAGGTCACTGTACGGTACAATGTTTGGCCCTGTCTCTTTGCCTATAACAATGATTTTTTCGATTGTGTGCAGGCCAGCGGCAGCTTCCCTGACTTTGGGAAGCAACTTATCTTCCGTGATAACCACTTTGCAGGCGGAATCCTCCAACATATAGTGGATCTCGGCAGGCGTTAGCATAAAAATTATCGGAAGATAAACGGCGCCCATCCGGTTGACGCCATTCATGATCTCAGGTATCTCTGGAATGTTGCTTATAACCGAGCCGATAATGTCACCCTTTTTGATGCCTATGTTTTGGAGCCCGGTTGCCAGTGCTTTTGCATGGTCGAGGATCTGTTTGTTTGACCACGTCTGTTCCCCCTCCGGGCCAAGATAAATAAACTGCTTGTATTCGCCGTATTTTTTCACATTGTCATCAAGCCAGCGTCCTATGTTATAATTCATGGTACCTCCATTTAATTCAGCATTAAATTGACACAGATCAGATCTGGCTGTCCGGTTTTTGACTTCATATAATATTGAACTTGTCCGCAAGCTTATTCATGCCTAGCGTCTCCTTCATATATTTTCCGATTTAGGATTCTTCTTCCCTATGTGCCCTACCCAAAATTAGATGAACTGAAGATCCAATCTAGCCCCAGATCCAATCCAGCCCCGGAAAGCGCTCGCTCGATCTTTTTTCTTTATAGAATCAACATAAAAATAGCACGTACTGGCGCGCGGTGCAATGCAGCAAACTTAGTTTTCGATGTCAAGGGAACCATGATGATGATCACATTTGTTCTCACCCCGTGAATTAGTCCATTGTATATTGTAGGTCGCTCCCTGACCTCTCATGACTCAGTTCTAAGATGTAACATCTACAAGTGCCGCTCCAGCAGTTCGGCGGCCAGGTCTTCTCACCTGAAGCTCAAGGCCTCGGCTTTCGCCTGACTGCACCCTGCCTGAGTCCACGAGTGCACGGAAAGCCGTTACCATCTCGTGATAGTGTGCGTTTACTCCGCGTCCAAAGCCGTGTCAGAGACGACTCATATCAGGGTTTTGTGTCTGATGTTGTACTCCATTGCATGGCTGCCTTTTGAACCGGATCCCAGGGGCTGGATAAAGGTGGAGTATATGAGAGATCAAGATCGCAAAGATTTTCAACTGACATGCCATCAAAAAGAGCAGCAGCAATTATATCGATACGTTTGGCAACTTCTGAGTCGCGATGCCCAACGATTTGCGCGCCCAGCAGGCATCCAGTACGGCGATCGCCGGTTATACAAATGGTCATTTCCTTTGCTCCCGAATAGTATGAATTGTGATCTAAGGTGGTTAACGTGACCGTCAAAGGATCGAAACCGGCCTTGGCTCCCTGTATGTCCCGCAATCCAGTTCCGGCTGCTATCCGTTCAAATACCTTAACCACTTGGGTTCCTAGACTACCCTGAAACTCACGATTGCCACCAACCATGTTTTCACCGGCTACCCGGCCCTGTTTGTGGGCAGTAGTACCCAGAGGCATATAGACGTTGCTTTTCAGGATATGGTGCCAGGTCTCAGAACAGTCGCCGGCGGCCAGAATATCCGGTATATTGGTGGCCATAGTCTGGTCTACCCGGATAGCTCCGCCAACTCCCAAAGCAATGCCTGCAGTTTGAGCTAATTGGGCGGAAGGCTTGACTCCTGTGGCTACCAGCACCATATCAGCCGTCGAGGTTTCACCGGCAGCTGTGTGAACAAGTAAGCTGCCATATTTGCGCTCAATACTCTGGACAGCCCTGTCGGTGATAACCCTCACACCCCTGGATTCAAGCTCGGTCCTTATAAGCCGACCCAAGTTAGGATCCATGGTAGTTAATATCTCGGGTGCAAACTCCAATAAGGTCACCTCTTGACCACGATGGAACAGGGCATCGGCCATTTCCAGGCCGATATATCCGCCGCCGATAATTACGGTCCGACGGGGGTTTCTCTGCTCCATGAATTGTTGCATGGCGAAGCCGTCCATCATCCAACGTAAAAGGAAAACACCGGTCTGTTCCAATCCGGTAATCGGTGGCCTGGCTGATTCAGCCCCGGTAGCAATTAACAGCCTATCGTAGGTTATCTCATGGCTTTGCCCTTTACTCGAAATTATCCGCACGCGCTTTGTCTCCGGAAAAATCGCTTCCGCCCGCTGATTGAGAAGCAACCGAATGCCCTGTTTCTCGAACTCCTCTAGGCTGTGATGGGCCAACGTATGCCAGTCAGTGACCTCTCCACTCAGAAAAAACGGTAAACCGCAGATACTGAAGCCGGGATAGTCATCGGCTACTACTACGGTAACATCGGTTTGAGCATTAAACTCCTTGATGCGAAGTGCTGCGCTGATTCCTGCATCACTACCACCAATGATAAGCATGTGAGGCATTCAGATTCCTCCCTTTCGCATAGGCTTCAACAGTTAGTATAGCAATCCATTTAAGTTCAAAACAAAAGAAGGCGTGGATGAATCTGCGAGACTATCGTCTGACAGTTTTCAGGACAGCTCTATTGAACCAACCTCTGTCCCATCTCCAACCTAGTTTACTTTCTTCCCAACCGAGCCGGGCCGATATGGTGCTCATTCACGGTATCGCGACCGGCTACCTATCTGCGCCCGCCATATATTTAACCCGCGCCAGACAGGTAACAAATGCAAATCCATAAACCATGCTGTAAAGGGAAACCCGGCGGGGCTAAAGCCCCCCGGGTTTCCGTTATCTGCCTGATAAAACGATTTCAGTTAACCTGTCATCCTAATGTGAGCTGCCCGTACCATCTGTGGTGCTATTCATCATTTTTCCCCCCATTGTACGAGGCACTTTTATCTCCTGCGGATGCTGAACCACACCATTGGCATTGCTGGCGGTTATGGTATATACAGTTGTATGCGTTGGTGCTACAGTCATCTTCCCTGAGGGCGGCACGGAGCCGATATCAGGGCTTATATCCACGGAGGTGGCTCCGTCCACTCTCCACTGCAGTTCGGACGGGTGGCCAACATCCAATTTGGGCGGATCGGATCCGAAATGTTCAATCCTCGGCACACGGCCAGAATTGTCCCCGCCATGATCGTTTCCCTCACCTCGTTCTCCCCCTGGGCGTATCGGCGGAAACACCACGGGCGGCGGGGTATAGTAGTAGTAATTCAAAGGATAAACCGTAACTATAGCCGAGGATGATACCGGCCCATAGCCGTTGGTGGCCGTCAGTTGGTAATAGGTCGTTGTGCCGGGGGTGAGTGTAAGGGAGCCCGAGGCGGGTACATTGCCCACACCGTTATCAATGGATACCGAATCTGCCCCGATCACGTCCCAGGTCATTACCGTCGATTCACCGGGTGAAATGTCCGGCGGATCCATATTAAAAGATATAACAGCGGGCAAGTTGGTTTCATTAGGATTGGAAGGATATACCGGGTAGGTCGGGTAAGGTGACGATGTAGAATATGTAGATAAGGGTACGACGCTGAGCGTCACAGTGCCGGTAACTACACCAGTTGTCCCACCTGCGGTCAATATGTAGGTTGTGGTAGCGTCGGGCGATACGGGTACACTGCCCGAAGGGGATACATTGCCGACCGACGGGTCAATCCTGACCATGTTGGATCCAGTCACATTCCAGGTCAGAGTGGCGGATTGACCGGCTCCAATCACCGGCGGGTTGACCGTGAAGCCGCCGATAGATGGTGGTGAGGAGAGGGGATTTACTGTCACAGTCATGCTGGCCATAGAGCTTCCGTAGCTGTTGTTGGCGGTCAGTGTATAAGTGGTGATGGAACTTGGGGCTACCGTGATGCTGCCCGAGTTTCCCACCGTACCGATGTTCGGGCTCAGCGTAACGGAGGTAGCTCCGTTTACATTCCAGGTTAGAATCGAGGATTGGCCGCCGGTGATCACCGGGGGACTAGCATTAAAACTGGTTATAACCGGCGTGCCGGAAGGGCCGGGAACCCCTGTACAGCTCAATAAGCCCTGCATCAATATGAGCGCCATGATAGCAGCTAACTTTTTCATTCAACACCTCCAAAATGCTAACGAGCGGATATTCCTGCCTTCGCGGCACGTTACTCATTTTTTCGCATTGTAGCAGCTGCCGTGTTTCAATGTCATAACATAGCGGAAAAAAAAGTAAAATATTTGTTTAATTTTAGACATCAAAAGCCAGCAAAGTAGTTTCAAATATGTTGGACCATTTGCAGATTTCTTCTTGGTGGGGTTGATCGGGTAGCTTTCTAGCCATGATTTAACTCTCTGGATTATTTCCTATTATTTAGTGTATCAAAGTGTAAGAATTACATTAGAACTTGTGAAAGCATAAAACGGGTATCTAGTTTCACTACCCGGGTGCTAAAATAACTGCTATCTGAGATCTCTAAGATATGTAGGGGCCATAATATCGACATTAGCATGATCTTCCTAGGGACGATTTCTATTCTGGTAGGTTTCCTGGGTGCGCTTACAGGGTTGGGTGGGGCCAGCATACTCATCCCTGTACTGACGCTGTTCGGCGTCCCGATCAAGGTTGCCATAGCTTCTTCCATGGTTAGCATCATTGCCACCTCAGGAGGCGCTGCATCGGCTTATATCAGGGACCGCATCACCAATATAAAAATCGCCATGTTCCTAGAGATATTCACCATCACCGGTGCAATTATAGGCGCCACCATCACAACCCTCATCGCCCCGGTTTTCCTCTATTTTTTCTTTGCCGTCTTCCTGCTCACCTCTTTTTCCAGGATAAGCCAGTTTGCCCAGGACTATGTTCCTACCGCACATGCCCAGGATAAAATTTCCGCAGCACTGGAATTGCGGGGCAACTATTTCGATAAAGCTCAAAAACAGGTCGTAGAATATAAGGCGACCAACTCCCTTCTCGGAGGACTGGGGATGGTGGTCGCAGGCCTGGCAGCTGGTATGCTGGGAATAGGCGCGGGAGCATTTAAGGTAACTGTCCAGGAGCATATCCTCAAGCTCCCTCCCAAGGTCTCCAGCACTACCAGCAACTTCATTATAGGTATGACCGCCCTGGCAGCGACCAGCGTCTATCTGTTTTCCGGGTTTTTAAATTTAACCCTTATGGCCCCTATTGCAATCGGCACTACTGTAGGCGCATTGCTCGGCGCAAGAGTTTTAAACAGGCTGAACGACAAAACCGTCAGAGTGCTTTTCTTTATCATAGTCGCCATGTTGATAGTCCAGATGTTGTATAAGGGGATTACTGCAATATGATCAATCTGGGCAGCGGCGAATCAAAACTCGAAACGGCGATCAGCGTTTTGCTTATAGCCGGTATCGCTGTTAGCCTGTCGCTGATCCTAGTTGGATTGGTCTTTTTCTACCACTCATTCGGCAACCTTGGTATATCCTTGAATGATAGCTCCCTGTATATCCACGGGCAGAACTTCTTCAGCTTTATTTACGATCTAATTACCAATCGGTTAGCGCAGGGTAACGCAATCCTCTTCATATCACTGGGGATTGCTGCATTGCTGCTGACAGTTTATATCAGAGTGATCTTATCCCTGATCTATTTTGCCTTGAAAAAGGATATCAAGTTCACAGTCCTAACAGCTTTTGTCTTTGTTGCAATTACAATAAGCATGGTCCTGCACTAGCTATTTTGATATCTTTTATGTGACTGTTCTAAAAGAACAGCAATTTACTACCTGCGAGCCGCACCAGGATGTCTGACTGTACGCGGCCTGATTCCACTAGTGCCTGGAGAGCCGTTACCATTCGGTCATAGTATGCGCTATATTTAGCATCCAAGTGTTTGCCAAACCACTGCTTCTGGGGACTCCCTGAATAAATTGATAGATGCTGCTTCTTGTTCTAAACTTACTTAGGCGATAAAGTTGCAATCCATCCTTGCTTTTCAAATAAGAGAGCGTCAGTAAAAACGGATTCATAACTATTGGAGGGGTGATTGTCCCTTTTCAATTCGGAACAGCAATGGGCCAACTTTTGGTTAGGGCGGGTAGGATGGCAGCCAAGCTGGGCAGCCAGTAGAATAGCCGAGAGCTGTGACGCAACAAGCCTGGTAGCTGACATAGGTGGTGCTCACGGTAGGGATAGTTTCTATCTCGGCGCAAAAGGATTCAGAGTAGTGCTTCTGGAACCTAATGCCTACTCTCTGAAAATGGCGCTTCAAAGGGTCAAGGGCCTGCGTATACGCATTGACATAGTAAGAAGCGCCCTGCCAAACTTGCCTGTACGTGACAAGTGTTTCAACGCCGTAACTTTCTACTGGGGCTTGCACTCGTATCCTGATGAAGCAAAGTTAGGGGCACTCGTGGAAATAGAAAGAGTCATGGCCAATGGCGGTGTGTTGCTTTCCGCAAGTTTTCGGTCCTGGAGTGGCCATAGTGTCCCATTGAGCATACACTTAGTTCCGAAGAAAGAAGGTTTCATAGCTTGGCATGAACAAGCTGGTTTCCGTACTCTAAAGGTTACCGATATGGCAGATGAAACTCACACCTTTGAAAAATCGTGGTGTGGCGAATTCAAAAAGCCGTAAAAACATAGCCACAGGGAAATGCAGAAAGAGGGGGCGGTCTTTTAATCGCCCTCAATATAGAAAGCTGCCAGGTTTTCTCCCCTAAAGCTCAAGGTACCGGATTTCGCCTGACTGCACTCGGCCAAGTCCACAAGGCATAGGTAGCAATCACGATTTGGTCATAGTGCGCGCTATTAATAGCAGTTTAGAGCTTC
>DBZK01000006.1:2988-5421 GCA_002311135.1 Dehalococcoidia bacterium UBA1162 | reverse complement strand
TCCACCAACCCCACCCTCTGGATAATGACCAAAAATTACCATCTCCCCAAAAACTGGCCCAGATGGAATGCGAGGTTTGGGGATTTTGAGGGCATCTCTTTGACACGCAGACCAAATTGCCGCTTCGACTATTTAATGGCTCCTCTGTTAGGCTTGCATTTAAACGAGGCAAGCGTTTACTGCCTTTTAGCCAGCTTGCTTTGGGAGCATTAGATTGGTAGTTTGAACTATCTACCCCATTGCCATCATACCGGGCTGGTTGCAGACTATAGCCCGTTTCAATCCCTTAGCTTATGAGGTGGATGCGCTGACGGTTTAAGATTGCCAAAGGAACCAGCGACTATGGCCTCATCACTGATTTCGGCGTATTGTTGCTGGCAACTATTATCCTTGTCACTATTTGCTCAAGGCTATACCCGCGCGCCGCCACATAATGAGATCCCTGGCAAACGCCTCGCAGATAAGCTCCTGGCGTTGGAAACATCTTGATCTCTGCATTTTAAGTCATCAATTTGTACAAAAATGATTAAATGATTTAGTATTAGCATCTCGCAGTATGCGTCTGATTTACCTGTCAGCTGAAAAGAAACAGCGGGGCATTACTTTGAGCAGGCAATTTAAACCGGGAAACAGGGTGGTGGACAATGCAGTATATTGATCGCCGCAGATCCGTCTCAGCGGCATCGAGAAACCGCCATATCTACATAGTGGTATCACTTTTTGCATTTTGCACATTAATTTATTACTTTGGGGAACTCATAAATTTATTTGGGTGGCAATCCTTAAATTGGGAAGGTTTTTATACGGTACATGATGTGCATCGTGCGCTCTTTCTGGCTCCAATAGTCTACGCCGGCTATGTTTTCAGGATCAAGGGAGCGTTGTTCGCAACGCTAGCAACATTTATTGTCTGCTTACCCCGCGCATTTTTTATATCCCCCTACCCCGATTCATTATTGAGGATGGTTATTTTTGTCATTGTCGCAGGTATCGTGGGTTCGTTCACCGCAGTATTACGCAACGAGTACGAGCTGCGCGGCCGTATGGAAGCTCTCGTAAAGAACGAGAAAGACAAGCTTATGAGCATACTGGAGGGGATAAGGGACGGCGTAATTATCATTGGCCCTGACTATAAAGTCCGTTTTCTAAATTCGAGTATGCGACGAGAATTTGGTGAGGGAATTGGCTCCTATTGCTATGAATATATTTACAAATTGGACTCCGCCTGCAAGCAAATCTGCAAACTTGCCAGCGTAATAAATGGAGCAACTGAAAGGTGGGATTATACTTTTACGGACGGCAGGACTTTTGATGTTATTGCAACACCATTCATTGACTCGGATGGCGAAGTCTGTCAGCTGACTACTTATAGAAATATTACCCGGCGAAAATCCTACGAAATGGAGCTTCTGCGCACAAGTCAGTTAAAATCGGAGCTCCTTTCCAATGTTTCACATGAGTTGCGATCTCCATTGACTTCCATTAAAGGAATAATCAGCAGCCTATTGCATAGGGACATAGAATTCGACAAAGAAACAAAGGACATGTTAATGGGCAGCGTGATAGAGGAGACGGACAGGCTAGCCAGTCTGGTTACCAATCTTCTGGATATGAGCAAACTTGAATCGGGGGTTTGGAAACCGGAAAAGAGACGTTGTCATATCCTGGATATAGCCAACGAGGCCGTGGCACGTCAAAAATGGGTCCATCCCAAACATGTTTTCGAGGTCGAAGCCAGGCACGATCTGCCGGAAATCTATGCCGACTATGGCCAGATCAGACAAGTTTTGATTAACCTTCTGGAAAACGCAGCGGCTTATTCTGAGGAAGGCACCAAGGTGATACTGAGGGCAGCGAAAGTCAACGGTGAATTAGAAGTGAGCATTTCCGACCAGGGGGTGGGGATCTACAAGGAAGACCTGGCAAAAATATTCGACAAATTCTACCGGGTAGCTCAAAAACGGCAGCGTCACTGGGGCGTGGGATTGGGCCTGGCTATATGTCAGACCATCATACTTGCCCACGGCGGGCGCATTTGGGTTGAAAGCAAACCCGGGCATGGCTCGACTTTCTATTTTGCTTTACCGTGTGCGCCGGCCGGCGTTGAATAAGGGAGCAGAGTATGACCAAGAAAAGCAGGATACTGGTTGTGGATGATGAACCCAAAATACGTATGTTCATGCGCGCTAATTTGGAGGCGCTGGGGTATGAAGTTTATCTTGCCGAAGACGGGGTTGAGGCGGTTGAGACAGCGGGAGCCGTAATCCCTAATTTAATCATACTTGACGTAAATATGCCCCGTATGGATGGGATTGAAGCGTGCCGCAGGATAAGGGAATGGGCAGATATGCCTATCATTATGCTGAGCGTAAGGGAAGATGAAAAAGACAAGGTGAGGGCGCTGGATGAAGGCGCCGATGATTACATTACCAA
>DBZK01000006.1:0-2930 GCA_002311135.1 Dehalococcoidia bacterium UBA1162 | reverse complement strand
ATGATTACATTACCAAGCCCTTCGGCATAGATGAACTGCTGGCCAGGATCAGGGTGGCGCTCAGGCGTGTCTCAGGCCCAGCGGTCTCTATTCCGGTCCTGGTTATAGGCAATTTAGAAATAGACCTCTCAAGACGCCTGGTCAAAAAGCGGGGACAAATCGTTAAGCTTACCAGGACTGAATATGAGCTCCTGGCTTATTTCGTAAGCAACTGCGGGAAACTTCTCACGCATGCAGACCTTTTACGCAATGTTTGGGGCCCGGAATACCGTGAAGAAAGAGAATATGTGCGCGTTTTCATCGGACAACTTAGACATAAAATAGAGGATGATCCCTCCAACCCTCAACTAATTGTTACCGAGTCACGTATAGGCTACAGGTTTATTAAGCCGGAATAGCTTTGCTCCCGCCGTTTCCGCCCGTTTCGGGGCATGATCTTCAGTAGTTTTTTACTGTTGAAGACCAAAATCTTTATAAATTATTTATAACTTGCTCCTTATCCTTATGCCTGCTTTATGCTTCTCGTTTTACGATATAAGAGACAAAATGTTTTTCCCTCGGCTATCCTCGTGGCATTCCGAAAAGCATATGTCAATTTAAATTGAAAAAGGAGGTGGCGAGATGGGTAACACAATGACCCAGATTGCGATTAATTTCGCAAGCAGGAAATCACCAAACGGTAGCAGTGAGATATATGGAGGTGGGACGTCGATGGATGAGCATATCTGGTACAAGAGTTACGATGAGGGGGTGCCGCACACACTCTCCCCTTATCAATCGAATACCCTTCTGGACATGTTCGCCCAGACGGTCAAGTTGAGGCCGAACAGCACATTTCTTTATTTCAAAGGTAGGTCCCTAACTTATAGTGAAATAGACAGACAATCCGACGCACTGGCTGCCGGCCTGATTGCCAAAGGAGTCAAAAAGGGCGATACGGTTGCTTTAATTTTACCTAACTGCCCGCAGTTCATCATAAGCCAATTCGCCATATGGAAAACCGGCGCTATCCCCGTGCCTTTAAATCCCTTATATACGGAAGACGAAATTAAACACGGCCTGGTCCAATGTAGCGCACAGGTGGCAATAGTATTGACCACCGTTTACAACAGCATTAAATCATTCCAGGCGCATCATACGAGATTGCGTCTGATTATAGCGACCAATATTAAAGAATACACTGCCCCCATCGTGAATTTAGCTTTTACTTTGCAGAAAGAAAAGAAAGGCGGTCACAAAATAAGCCTCCAAAAAGGCGATGTTTGGATGCAGGATATGATACAGCATAACCTTGGATCTTCACTACCCGCCATAAAAGTCGGCCCCGAAGACATAGCCCTGTTGCTGCAAAGTGGCGGTGTGACCGGCATACCGCGTGGCATTATGATCAAGCACAGGGCAATGATGGCAGAAGCCCTGCAACTTAAGGCCTGGTATGGATCCACGCTGAGTGAGTGGAATGATGTAGTACTTGTCACCCTACCCCTCTTTCACGTTTATGGAAATGCCGCTGTCATGGCCATGGCGATTGCAGGACATAATCCGATGGCGCTGGTACCGGATCCCCGGGATCACAATGATGTCATTCATACGATTAAAAAGGTTAAGCCTGCGATATTCCCGACTGTGCCTACCCTAATTGTTGCCTTGCTTAATCACACGGCAGCGAAGGCTAAAAAAGACTACTTCAAATGCATTAAGATCTGCATTTCTGGAGCGGGCCCGCTTATGCCCGAAACCAAGAGACAATTCGAATCGCTTACCGGCGGCAAGTTTGTGGAAGGTTATGGGCTGACCGAGACTACAGCAGCCATTACTATCAATCCTATTCACGGCCTCTGGAAAGAAAGGTCCGTGGGACTGCCGCTGCCTGACGTAAATATAAAAATTGTTGATGCCGGCACCGGCCAACAGGAACTTCCTTCAGGGGAAATAGGCGAAATTGTTGTCAAATGCCCTCAGGTTATGCAGGGTTTCTGGAACAGCCTGGAGGAGACTGCTGAAATGCTGCATGATGAATGGCTCTACACGGGCGACATAGGCTACATGGACGATGAAGGTTACCTGTTTATCACTTCTCGCAAGAAAGACGTTATCAAAGTCAGTGGTTTCCAAGTCTGGCCCCGGGAGGTGGCATCGGTAATAAGCACTCATCCTGCAGTTGCCGAAGTGGCTATCGGAAGCGTGCCTGATCCCGTGCAGGTTGAAGCGGTCAAAGCTTGGGTGGTGCTTCGTAAGGACAGACAATGCACGGCCGCAGACCTGCGAGTTTATTGCCGGGAGAAGTTGACCGCATATAAAGTGCCGAGACATATCGAGTTTATGGACCATTTACCCAAGACATCCACTGAACAGGTCAGTATCAGGACGCTTATCAAGGATGGTAAGACCTGAGCAAATGGCCGGCAGCATCGAATAGCATAATTTTATAGCTAACCCCGGGCCGGGAATAGATCACATTTTTCTGGAGGTACGATGGATCAAAAAATCGGTGTATACATATGTGACTGCGGATCCAACATTGCAGGTACAGTCGACGTTGGCCGTGTGGTCGAATATGCCAAAGGACTGAATGCGGTTACAATAGCGCGCGAATATAAGTTCATGTGTTCCGACCCAGGCCAATCCCTGATCAAGGACGATATTAAAAACTCGGGAGTAAACCGCGTCGTAGTGGCATCGTGTTCTCCGCAGATGCATGAACCCACCTTTCGCAAGGCGGTTAAGGATGCCGGGCTCAACCCTTACCTTTTCCAGATGGCTAATATCCGCGAACAGGCTTCCTGGGTTACTGAGGATATGGAAGATGCCACCGAAAAAGCCAAGGCCTTGGTCAGCGCAGCTATCAGAAGGGTCTATTATCAAGAGCCTCTTGAGACCAGGGAGGTGCCGGTTAATCCCAACACGCTCGTCGTAGGCGGTGGCATCGC
>DBZK01000002.1:2043-3289 GCA_002311135.1 Dehalococcoidia bacterium UBA1162 | reverse complement strand
GTGTTTAGTGTTTAGTGTTTAGTATTTAGAATTTAGGGTTTTCTCCTCTTTTATTGTTAAACCACAGTCTGCATATCAGCGGCGGTATTTCTCACTCTCGAACCGCCCTGTGTAGACTGTGCTTTAAAATCATTGTTCTGCTGAAGTATCTGCATGCGCTCGTCCATCCATTTCCCAAATTCGAGCTCGGGGTCACGCACTCCCAGATTATCCATAGCGGTACGGCGGGAATGGACGCCCGACTGGACAAGGAGCTGCTCATTCTGGGCTTCTTTGGCTCTATCCTGCGGCAGCACCGGCCCCCAGATAACCTTCTGGGACACGGCCGTTAAGTCCTGCCGCATGAACTTGGCCCAGAGCTGCAATATCATTTCGTTGCGCCGCTTATAGACATTGTTGCGGACCAGGCGCTTGCGGTTGACCTTTTGCAAAAGCGATTGAAGCTCGACCTCGAGGGCTACGCCTGAAAGCTCATGCTGCATGCCGCCGAAGGCCGCCCTGGGGGCTTCCGACAGATCATGCATCGTTTGATATACCAGATTGATATAGTCGATGTGGAGGCGAATGCCGCCGCCCTGCAGCAGGTCCAGCAAATAAGCCTTTGTATCGGGTGGAATATTCCAGACTGCGCCGGGCCTGACCTGGATATCCTCCGAACTTTCCACGCCCTCGAGGACGGCAATCGGGTTGCCGGAAACCTCGAGGATGCGGGAGAGTTGGGAGAGTGCACGGTTAAGCTCTTTCTGCGGCTCCTGCAGCGGGGGGATATCGGAGATCCCCCAGAATTCCTTCGGCTGCCGCAGGTTGGGGAAGATGATAAACGGTATAAAGCCGTAGGGGTTCGGCTTGCGGTCGATCACATCATTGTCCAGGAAGAGCACGAAATCCTTTATGGTCCATAGCTCCGTGAGGTAAGCCGTCTTCTTGGAGATGGTTTTCTTGTAGAGCATTAAAATCTCGTCCTGGGTGAGCTGGTACTTACAGGCCACCTGATACACCCGGGTGAGGTCGTCACCTGTCCACCAGGCATAGAGGCCGTTGACGTCGGGGGCGGTGATGCGGATGCGCTTCTCTACGGCATCCCATGTGACCTTATAGCAGCCATCCCCCAGGATAGCGGCGTCAATCTCGGTGGCATAGTCCAGCTCCACGACATTATTCTGATCAAGCACCTGGTAGACCACGGCCTCGGCCTGCTTGGCAAGGTCGGGGGAAGGTGTGTTATCAAAGGATTGCTTCGCCCCGA
>DBZK01000002.1:0-1956 GCA_002311135.1 Dehalococcoidia bacterium UBA1162 | reverse complement strand
ATTGCATCGGGGCTCGCAATGACGTGGTTACCTGGCTTCGCCCGGATTTTGTTGGAGCTCTCAATGACGAGATTGGCCAGCGGCTCAAAGGAATAGTTGAGGCCGTTCATCAGGTAGCTGGTGATCTTATCGACGGCGATCTTAGAGTAATTGAAGACGAGCTGCCGGTTCTTGCTGGTTTTAGCCCACTGGCTGCCGCCGTAAAAATCGAGGTTGGACTTATAGGAGCTGAGACGGTCCTTATCGAGCTGGGATAAATCCTGCGGTTTAAAATCAGCCATCATATACCTTAATATATACTTAATATTTCCAGAACAATTGCCGGTTAGGATTTAAGCGAAATGTGCGGCCGGGAAAATTCCACTGCGTTTACAGATTGCTGCCGGCCCTGTTCCAGCGCCCTCTGGACAGTACGAGTGCTAACCCTGAAGGCAGCCGCTATCTCCCGACATGTAATTCCACTGGCCCTCATTTCCTTAATCCGGCCGGCGCGGTCGGCGATCCGCCTCTTTTGCCGACCGCGCGGCTCCTCCTCAATGCATTTCTGCAGCGGACATTCCAGGCAGGCCGGGTGCAGGTCGCAACCCCCGTCCCTCCAGTTCCCGTATTCCTGCGGCCTAACCGTCCCGTCCATGATGCGAAATATTAGTACATTTGTTCTAGTTTATCAATAATCTTATGTCGTTTCCGTATCTGGAAGCTTGACAAAGGGGAGTGAAAAGCATATAAATTTTGCTATGAGGATATGTATATATCTGGTTGGTGTTTTTGCGCTTTTTATTGCGCTTCCTGCGCTCGAACCCGCCCTGCCGGTTGATGCCCAGGGCTGCGCGGGCGGCAAATGTGGAATAACGACAACCCTTTCGCCCAGCACGGGTCCGACCGGCAGCCAGGTCAACCTGAGCATCCAGAGCGGCGCCTACCCGCTGGACGGCAATTATGACATCTGGTTCAGCAAATCGCCCAGCATGGCGGACGATCCTACGACCGTGAAGGTGGCCGAGGGCTTTAACCAGAGGCTGCAGCAGTCGGTCAGCATCAATATCAGCGTCCCCGAGGCCAGCGCCGGCACCAGCTACTTCCATTTCGTCAAGGCCGGTATGGCCGAGCAGATGATCAACTTCTCCTTTACCGTAACCCCCTCGCTCGCCATGAATGACGCCCAGGTCAGCTCCGGCGCCAGCGAGAACGTGAGCGGCACCGGCTTCACAGCCGACGATGATGTGACACTGTATATCGACGGCGTGGCCAGCAGCCTGACCGCCTCCAGCAACGACCTGGGCAGCTTCAGTATAAATCTGCCCATACCTCCGCTGGGCGCCGGCACACACGTGATCAAGGCCACCGCCAAAAAGCTTTTCAACCAGGACGCTTCGGCGCGCTTCAAGGTCGGCGCCTCCATCAAGGTCGAGCCGCAGATGCCCAAGGTCGGCGATACCGCCACCATCACCGGCGACGGCTTCGCCGCCGCCAGCGACGTCTCGATTAAATACGACGACACGGTGGTAGCCAACTCGCCCAACAGCGACAAGGCCGGCCACTTCGTCTATAATTTCGCCGTCCCCGAAACCTCAGCCGCCGAGCATACCATCACCGCCACCGACGCCTCGGGCAACGTGGCCACCTGGCAGCTTCCGGTGGAGAGTAGTCCTCCGACCGTACCCACACCCATATCGCCCACCTCCGACCGTTTCGGAATCATGGGCAGCCAGCCCATAACCTTCACCTGGACGCCGGCCAAGGATGACAGCGGCAGCTCGGTAACTTACAACGTTGAGGTGGCTGACAACCTCAACTTCTTCCCCCTGATGGCCGGCATGCGCCGGACCAATATCAGCGATACCAGTGTCACCATGAACCTCGATCCGGGCACCTATTACTGGCACGTACAGGCCGTAGACACTTCGGGCAATAAGAGCAAATGGGCGCTCTCGCCCTACGCCTTCCAGGTGGGCC
>DBZK01000018.1 GCA_002311135.1 Dehalococcoidia bacterium UBA1162 | reverse complement strand
GCCGGGCGCAGTGCCGCCGCTGTCTTTAGTTTCGGCAATACCGCCGTTGGCGGCGATGTCGCTGTTCGGGCTATCGTCGCCCATGTAGATGAAGCTGTTGTTGGCGAAGTCCGTGTCAAAGATGACGTGTTCGTTGCCGTGCCCGGCAATGGGGTCGGCGATGACCGACAGGGTGACGCCCTGATCCAGGGAGTAGGCCATGGGATAAGGCGCATCGACGCCTGCGCCGACCAGGACCTTGCCGTCAGGCATGGCAGCGATGGTGTGACCGTAAAGAAGCTGTGTATCGTAGTTGGGCAGGTTGGTGGACCATGAGGTGCCGGTGTAAGGCATCCTCTGTACAACGCCGGTCGGGCTTAATACGTACATAGTAGTGCTTGATTCAAAGGTGAAATCCTGTACGGTATACCTGGGGGTGATAGTGGACCAGAAGTCGCCGAAGTCGGGCGACCAGGCCATCACGCCGCCGCTATTCAGGTTGGCTGTGGTGACGCCGTTGGTGGTGGTGCTGGTGGCGTGAGCGTTCTGCGCTGCCCAGGCTACGATCTCCCCGTCCGGCTTATCAGTGCAGGATTCTACCACACGCAGGATGGGAAGCTCACTCTGCGGGACAGAGCAGTTGCCTGAAGTCGTGCGGCAGTATACGCGCTCCCAGTAAGTGCCCAGCGGCGGGATCACGGGTAGAGGCGCTGCGACGTTGGGATTAAGGGTCGAGCGCCATACTGAATCAAATTCGTTGCAGCCGATGGTTGTATTCTCATTGGCCGAGGCCAGGTAGATGGTGGTGCAGTCAGGGGCCACGGCCACGTCGTTGAACCAGTCGATGGTGGTGTCGATAAGCGCAAGCTGGTTCCAGGTCTCGCCGTTGTTGCGGCTGATGGCGAAGGCCGATTCATCGTTGTTTACAGCGTCAAAACCGCGTGCACCAGACACGGCAGGATTAAAAAATGCGCCATTTCCTCCCTGCATCTGAAACCAGAGGCCCTTACCCCCAGATGTGGACGTAGCAATAGCGCCGACACCTTCAATCCCACCATGTGCGAAGCCGGGTTGCCCGGCGTACACCGTATCCGGCAATGAACCGGTGGCCACCAGGCCCAGCGAGCCGTCGTCATTCCAGTGGACAATAGCCGCGCCGACTCCGTCCTTTGAGCCGGTGTTGCATGTGCCCTGGTTGCCGGCGCCGGTGGTTGGCTTGAGGGCAGGGTACCAGCAGGGGATGGGGCAGGTGGTGGGGGAGTCCGTGAACCAGGTGGGCACGGTAGCGGTACAGGCCTGGCCCATGCGCTCACCGGCCAGCAGCTTGCCCGAGGCATATGTGCCGTAATAGGCGATGCTATATATGGATTTATCGGGCGTAGTACTCGTATCCATCAAAACATAGGTTGTCGAATCGTCGATCCTGTAAATTCCATCCTGCGAAGTGGGGCTCTTGCTGCCGAATGCGTCAAGGCTGATATAAGCCCTGCGCAACGAGGAGGACTGGCCGGAGAAATCAGAGGGAAGTTCCAAATCTGTCCTATTGAGCTGCGACCAGTCCGGCGAGCTGCCGGGTGCGGAAGCAGGATTCCTAACCTCCACGCCGGAGGAGCCAAAAACATAGCTCAAAGTAGTGCTCTGGTTGAGGTCACGGAGAGCCACATTATAATAGGTAGCGTTGGCATCGGCATAGACCATGGCTACCGAAGAATCGCCATTGTAGGTGGGAGAAAACTTTATGGCCTCGTAATCGATGCCGGAAGTGGTGGCCGTGCCGAAGTTATGGGCTGCCGTACCGTTGGCGTTGAGCTGGACAGTAACACTACTGTATGACCGAGTAGATATGGTGGCCCAGCGCCCACCATTGGCGCCGTTGACGGTACCAAAAGCAATATCGCGATATCCGCCATAACTGCTGGAGACATCCACACAGCGGATGGTTTCAGCGGTATCCAGGCCCGTGCCATTAAAGACGACACTCCAGGGCGCATAGCCGGTCACCCAACCTGTTTCCCAGACCATTTTGGGGTTTATCCCGGCTCCGGAGGTCGCGGAGGTCAGTACTATAACCTTGGGATTATCCGGGGCAATCGCAACCTGGTAAAAATTGGGGGCTGTTAAAGGATTGGGAAATTGAGTGTGATACAGAGAGTCAGAGAAAGTTATCCCACCATTAAATGACATAAGCACAATGTTTTTGTAAGCCCCGGCCGGGGAAGCTATCTGACCGGTAATCTCCGGAACCCACATCCTGACGATGGCGGCAACAGTTTTGCCATCGTTGCCGGCAGCCATGTCGATGATCTCGCTGCCCTGGCCGGTGTTGGCGCCCAGGCCGTGCAGGTTATCGATATCCCACTTATTCTCCATGTACCCGGGCGTAATGACCGTATCCCATCTCATGATGCCAGGATCGGCGGATACGGAGGCAGGTGAAACTATATTAGCAGGGATGATAAATGCGGCAGCGGCCAGCATACCGGCGATCACTCTTATAATAGCAGGGAACTTAATCCGCATGTCGCCTCCTGTATGTAGAAAAATATGGGGTAAGTATCGTCATCCGAATGTAAACGCGGCAAGCCGTCATATCGGCAGACCTCCACCAGATTTCCTTCCGTTATTTGTCGATACGACCATCAGATTACTTTATACTCTCATAATTGTATCATACATGTCAAATCGGTTTACATATGACTTCGAACCTGCCGCAGTATAATATCCAAATATTTACCTTTAGCGCAAAAAACACGTATTATCTTAGGGAAATGACGAGAATAATTTACCTGGCGCTGTGCGTCCTTCTGATACCGGCGGTTACCGCCTGTAGCGCGCAGCAGCCGTTGAAGTATGAGACGGACCCCGCCCTGCACGCTCTTCTGGATAAGCCCGCGGCCTATCCCGAGGTAAATTTCGCGGTCATGACCGACCTGCATACCTACGATCCCGGCCTGGGCACGGAGGGCAAGGCCTTTGAGAATTACGTCGCGGGGGACTATAAGCTGACCAAAGAGAGCGCCGAGATATTGCAGACGGCGATCGGGCAAATCAATAGTGAAAATGTCAGCTTCGTACTGGTACCCGGCGATCTGACCGATCACGGCGACCGCGCCACGCACGAGCTCGTTGCGCAGTATCTGAATCAGTTGCAGGCAACCGGTAAAAAAGTTTACGTCATACCCGGCAACCATGATATCGACAACCCCAATGCCGTCAGTTATGCGGGCAATGTTATATCGCGCGTGCCTGATGTCACGGCTAACGAATTTGAGCAGATTTACGCTGACTTCGGGTATAAAGATGCCCTTTACCGGGACCCTGCCTCGCTAAGCTACGTGGCCGAGCCTCAGGAAGGGCTCTGGCTGCTGGCCCTGGACTCGGCCCGCTACAAGGGCAAGGTAGGGGAAACGGAAACGGTCACGGGAGGCAGGTTCAGCCCGCAGACGCTGGAGTGGATAGAGATCATGCTGATCAAGGCAGCGCAGGCCGGCAAAGCTGTGATCGCCATGGAGCATCATCCGGTGACCGAGCATTTCGACGGCATGGCTAGATACTTCCCGGAATACGTAATAGAGAATTACCAGGCGGTTTCAAGATTATTGGCCGCATATAATGTGCGCCTGGTATTCACGGGGCACTTCCATTCGCAGGACATCACGGAGAGGACCTGGCCGGACATCAATAAATTCCTCTTCGACGTGGAAACCGGCTCGCTGGTCACCTATCCCTGCCCCTACCGGGTGATAAATATCGACGGGTCACAGAAGGCCGCCATACGCAGTGTGCGAATACAATCCATAGCATCCCATCCGCAGGATTTCCAGGGATATGCCGAAGCGCAACTTAAGAATGGCGTAACGGCGACAGCAGCGAGTATGATTGCCTCATACGGCGTGAGTGGACCGGAAGCGCAGAAGTTGGCTGAACAGGTGGCGCAGGCAGTCGTCGCCCACATGGCGGGTGACGAAAAACTGCCTGCGGGACAGCCGGCCATACAGGAAAACGGGCTGAGTCCGCTGGCATGGATAGGCGTGGAGCTCAGGAAGGACCTGGTTGAAAGCCTCTGGAAAGACCTGCCGCCGCCGGACAATAATGTCACGCTGGACCTCAACACGGGCGGCTGGCAATAGACTATTAGTATATGAGAGAATAATGCAAAACCGGAGGGGCTGGAATGAACCAACAGACTGTACTCATCACGGGCGGGGCCGGGTTCCTCGGTTCCCATCTCTGCGATTTCTTACTTAAACATGGCTATACGGTCATTTGCGTCGATAACCTGATCACTGGCCGGCTGGCCAATATTGAACATCTCTCATCGAATCGCCTTTTCAAATTCATAGAGCAGGATGTTTGCGAGGGCCTCAAAATCCGGGGGCGGGTAGATTTCGTACTTCATTTTGCCAGCCTTGCCAGCCCGGTCGACTATGCCAGGCTGCCCATTGAGACCTTAAAAGTTGGCTCTCTGGGTACCTTGAATGCGCTAGAACTGGCACACCGGAAAAGGGCGGTTTTCATGATGGCATCGACATCCGAAGTCTACGGCGACCCGCTGCAGAACCCGCAGAAAGAGGAATACTGGGGCAACGTAAACCCTGTCGGGCCGCGCTCCATGTATGATGAATCCAAGCGTTTTGCCGAGGCCCTGACCATGGCTTACCACCGCAAACTGGGCGTAAACACACGCATCGTCAGGATATTCAATACCTACGGCCCACGCATGAAGAGCGACGACGGCAGGATCGTTCCCAATTTGATTACCCAGGCGTTAACCGGCCGGCCTATGACCATTTATGGTGATGGAAAACAAACGCGCAGCTTTTGTTATGTATCAGACCTCATAAGCGGTATATATAAATTAATGGAAGCAAATTACCATGAGCCAGTTAACTTGGGAAACCCCATAGAAAAGAATATGCTGGAACTGGCAAATGTGATCAAGGAGATTACCGGCGTCGATAGTAAGTTGGTGTTTAAACCGCTACCCGGGGATGATCCCAAACAGCGGAGACCTGATATCACCAGGGCGAAATCCATATTAGGATGGAGCCCGAAGATCAGTTTGCAGCAGGGTTTGACAGAGACTATCCGTTGGTTCAGCGATGAGTTAAATACTGACTAACCTCCACCCGCCATCTTCAAATTTCCAGTTTCCGTTACACTATAGCTCACTGCCTGTTGGTGAAAGTCTGTAGCGCTGCCGCTGTTCCCCAGCTAGTGATATTGCCCGCCGTCATTCCGTGATGCAGTAGATTGGATATTGAGACAAGCATCAGACGGGCGAGGCAGTTGATTATTTGGGCCTTGCTGCAGTTGCAAATAACCACGCGGCTGACCAGGCTGAGCTGCTACCCAAACTGTTTGTAGCATTGGCCCTCCAGTAGTACAGGGTGTTCCAGCTAAGTCCGCTGGCAACAGCATACTGGGTAGAGCTGAGGCCGCTTTGATTCACTACAGTAGTAGCAAAAGTAGCGCTGGTTGATAATTGCACTCCATAGCTATTAGCACCGGTAGAAGCATTCCAGGCCAGCGTGGGAGTGAGGCTTTGGCCAGTAGCTCCGTTGGCAGGTGATACCAGGACTGGCACTGGTGGCGGAGGTGGCAAGGTAGTGGCATAGGCCTCGTTGGAATAGTCGGAATTGCCGTTGGCATTATAG
>DBZK01000026.1:487-53743 GCA_002311135.1 Dehalococcoidia bacterium UBA1162 | reverse complement strand
GAATAGTTTTATCTCTGGCTGCCGCCGGTGCGCTCATCTATCTGGGCCTGGTGGATATGGCCTACAACTTACGCAACGGCGTTTACCTGGCTTCAAGTGTCGATCTGGTGATAAATGCCGCCATTAACCTGTGGTGCGTCGGCTTCGGTATTGCAATCATCGTTATAAGCCGAAAATTAGATTATTAGCGATTTTAGGGTCTTTCCCTCGTATCTACGGTTGCAACAGGGTTGCATGTCAATGCAAATAGGCTTTTAAATCTGCCTGCATCCATGTGGCATGACGACAAACCACGTTGCCCTGCAGGATTTTAAAGACGGTAGTCAGTCTATGCTGTCCTTGGTGCTGGGTATGCTGTCCGAGATGCGCGGATCGATGCGGGTGGCTGTATCCAGTGCCCGTGCCAGCGCCTTGAAAAGCGCTTCAGCCTTGTGATGGTCGTTATTGCCCCGCATAACCTGCGCGTGAATATTGATCCTTGCTTCGGAAGCAAAGGAAACGAAAAAGTGGTTGACGAGGTCGGAGTGCATCTCGCTGATAAATGCCTCTTTGATCGAGTCTTCGATCACCGCCTGGCCGCGGCCGCTGATATCCAGGGCCACCATGGCCAGTGCGTCATCCATGGGCACGATGGCGTGAGCCATTCTCGTGATCCCCTGTTTATCGCCCAGCGCCTGGCTGAAGGCCCTGCCCAGCGTGATAGCTACGTCTTCCACTACATGATGCTGGTCGGAGCCGTTGGCTGAAATTTTAAGATCGAAAATGCCGTGCTGTGCAAGCTGGCAGAGCATATGGTCGAAGAATCGGATACCCGTAGTAATCTCGTATTTGCTGCCGCCGTCGATATTGATTTCTATCTTTATCGATGTCTCTTTGGTGCGGCGTGTTATGGTGGCTTTTCGATCGGCCATTTTCAACCTCTTATATCTGAATTCAAGGCAAAGGGTATCACATATCCCGTAGGGCGGCAATTACCCTGGGAGTGTCTTCCGGCTTGCCAACACTGATGCGGATATAGTCTTTTAATTCGGGCGTTTCAAAATAGCGTATGAAGATGCCCTTTTTCTGCAAGCCCAGGTAAATGCTTTTGGCGCTGTGGCCGCTGACGGCGCACAGGATAAAATTGGCCTCGGAGGGGTAGGGTTTCAGCCACTTGATTTTAGATAGTGCCAGGTAAAGACGGTCCCGTTCTTTGACCATAGCCCTTACAGTGCTTTGCAGATAGCCGACATCCTTCAATGATTCGAGGATGGCCACGTGTGCGGCCAGGTTGATATTGTACGGCTGTTTAATCTTGAGCAGGTAAGGGACTATATTAGTGGGGCAGACGCCGTAGCCGGCACGCAACCCTGCGATGCCCGCCCATTTGCTGAACGTGCGCAGCACTATCAGGTTGGCATAACGCGGCACCATTTTTATCAGTGATTTGCCGCTGAACTCTACGTAAGCTTCGTCCACAACTGTGATCAGGTCCAGGGCCAGCAGCTCTTTTATTTCCGATTCGTCCGCCTGATTCCCGGTCGGATTATTGGGTGAAGCAATGAAAATCAGCTTGGTTTTTTTATCCACTGCCTTCTTGATTGCCGGTATGTCGAGAGAGAAATCTTTTCTGCGCGGAACTTTTACAACTTTGCCCCCCACAATCTCGGTGCAAAACGGGTACATACCGAAAGTTGGCGGACAATTGATAACCCTGTCCCCCGGCTGGATGAACAGGCGTAAGATCATATCTATCAGGTCGTCGCTGCCTGCTCCGGCTACGATTGATTCGGCTTTCATGCCGGTATATTTGGCCAGCGCTTTGCGGACCTCGCGCTGCTCGGGATCGGGATAACGGTTGTATTCACTATATTTTGCCAGGGCCTTCTGGACGCGGGGCGAGCATCCATAGGGGTTCTCATTGCCATCCAGTTTAAGGGTCTTACCGGCGGAGACCCCCGATCTCTGCGTCAGCACCTCAGCCGGGTCCACCGGCGTATAGGCTCCCATAGCCTTGAGGCCGCTGCGAATCATATTTTCGACTTCTTTCTTATTTAGCATCCCGTTTCTTCTTATTTAATCTGATCTTTATAGCGTTGGCATGTCCTGTCAGGCCTTCATCTTCAGCCAGCAGCAGGGCCGGGGGTCCCAGCCTTTCAATTTCGGTGTCTGCCAGGGTGATAATGCTGCTGATCTTGAGGAAGTCCTGGATGATGAGTGGTGAGCTGAAACGTGCACTGCCCCCGGTGGGAAGCGCATGGCTGGGCCCGGCCACATAGTCACCCAGGACAACCGGAGAATATTGCCCGGCGCAGATACAGCCCGCGTTTTTGATCCGGCCTACGTATTTATCCGGATTCTTAACCATAAGGGATAAATGCTCCGGGGCGTAAAGGTTGGCCAGTTCGACCGCTTCGCCCAGGTTTTTTACTATGACTATCTTGCCGTTGGCGTTGAGAGCCCTGGCAGCAATGGCATTGCGCTTTAATTTCACCAGTTGTTTCTTAATCTCAGCCTGCACGCGGGCTGCCAGCAAATCCGAATTGGTGATAAATATGGAGCTGGCCATAGGGTCATGTTCCGACTGCGCTATCAGATCGGCAGCGCAGAACGAGGCGTCCGCCGAGCTATCGGCTATCACTACAACTTCGCTGGGCCCCTGGAGCGCATCGATATCCACTACGCCGTATACCAGTTTTTTAGCCGTCATGACGTAAATATTGCCAGGGCCGCATATCTTGTCGACACGAGGAACGGAACTGGTTCCGAAAGCCAGTGCGGCCACCGCCTGCGCACCGCCGATTTTGAAAATTCTGTCCACGCCTGCGATGTCCGCCGCTGCCAGCGTATCGGCCGGCACTTTGCCGTCCTTGCCGCAGGGAGTTACCATGATGATCTCACGCACTCCTGCCACCCGGGCGGGTATAGCCGTCATCAACACGGTCGAAGGGTAGGCTGCAGTGCCGCCGGGCACGTAGATTCCCACACGGTCCAGAGGAAGCACCTGCTGTCCCAGGCCGTCCTTTAAGAAGCCTTTGCCGTATTTCTGCATGCAGGACTTGTGGAATCTGCTGATGCGGTCCGCTGCGAAGGCCAGCGCGTTCAAGAGATACGGGTCAATCCCTTCCAATCTGGCGGCTGCCCTCTCTCTTGTGGTCACTTCCAGCGATTTCAGCCTGGCTCCGTCGAAGCGCCGGGTATAAGCCAGTAGTGCTTTATCGCCTTCCTTCCGCACATTTTCGATGATCTCCCTGACGGAGGCCTCAATTTTGCCGTCCTTCCCGGACACTCCGTAAGGAAGCGATCGCTCAAGCAACTTACTGGCCTGGTCAAAACCTTTGACTATTTTCATCTTGTTTCAGCGGCCTCCCGCAAGATCTTTACCAGCCTGGCTATCTTGGCTTTTTTGCCTGTCTGGCGAATGCTTTGCTTATTGCCGATAAGGCAGGCGGTGGACTCGAAAAGCGTATCTATTATTTTAAGGTTATGCCTGGCAAGAGTCTGCCCCGTCTCGGTATTCTCGACGAGCATATCGGCATCCTCGGGAAGATAGACCTCCGTTGCTCCCCAGGTCGGTATAACGCGGTAGCGCGCTATGTGCTTGTCGCGCAAGTACTTATCCGCGATGTTGACATATTCAGTAGCTATACGCAGGGGGGTCATCCGGCCTTTTTCTATCAATCGTTTAAGTCCCTCAATGGAATCGGCTGGAACGTTTTCGGACACAACGGCCACGATCTTTACCCAGCCGAAGCCGAGGTCCACCAGCTCCGTAACCGGGCTCGAGGGAAATTGATAAAGGTGGTCGAGCAGCCAGTCACGCCCGGTAATGGCCAGGTCGAAACTGCCATTGGCCACCTGCTGCGGCATATCCTGCGGACGAATAACTTTGAAGTTGACCCAATCGAGATTGCAAGAAGGCCGGCGTCGCAGGTTGTCTGACGAATAGCCTTCCATCTTGATTCCCGTTTTTTTTAGAAAAGCAGCCGTATGTATTTGCTGGTGGCCGTCAGCCAGCGCCAGCCAGATGCCGTCTTTTTCGGCCTTGAAGTCGATATCGTTGCTTATAACCGGTTTGAACTCCTCACCCTTTTGCCTGGTCTTTTTATTTACTTTGAATCCCGAAGTCAAGCGTTCTAGCAGTTCGCTAAAGTTACCTTTCTGAAGGCTATCGCTGTTGGCTATTATGCAGGCGCTGCTGTCGCATAGCTTGCTTACAGGTGTAAGGTTCAGTGAGCGGAGAGCATTTTCATCGCCGGCACGCAGGACAGCGAGCTCGGCATTCTCCGGCGGATAAGCTTCGGCAGAGCCCCACAATGGGTAAATGCGGAACTTTTTAAGTCTCATTTTGTAGGCGGCGGCTTCGGCCAGTGCGGGATACTCGGTTACCACCCGCCATGTGTCCCCGCTTTTTGACAGGTCCCGGCGCGAGAGATTGCAAGTTGCCGAAGCGGCCAGGTAGATTCCTGCCTCTTCAAAGCACAGGTCGGCTATTTTAAAAACCCGGCTGGCGGGGTATCTGGCCTGGAGTTCCTGCAGCCAATCGGAGGTGCAAATGCCAAAATCATAGTTTCCGACGGCTACCTGAACCGGGATATCCCTTTCATTAAGCATCTTGGCGGAAAGCGACGGCATAGTTTTAGAAGACATGCGGTAAATGCGCGTCTTCGAGTTGTATTCGTCAAATCCCAAACCGACCGCTTCAAGGAGTTCGGCGGTGCGAGACAACATCCTGCCTTTCGGCAGGGCCAGCCTGGTAATAGCTCCGGCTCTATTTGCCAACTTTACCGAACCCCCCGACAATATTGATGACATCATTGGCCGATTTGACCTTTGTCTGAACGTCTTTGCCCTGGTCGTTGATTACGTAAGCCCCCGGTTTATCCTGCACGGTTATCTTCCAGCGGGCCGCCATCTGGCTGCCGGAGAACGCAAATTCGACTACCAGCCCTGCACGACGCAGGGCTCCAGCCAATTCAAAAGAGGCCTTTACGGCCGCCGGCGTGCGGTTTACCGCCTGGATGAGAACGGTCTTATCCGCTTTCTGCCGGGACCAGGGCTTCACGATCTGAACAACCTCGTCCAGCAAGAAAGCAAACCCACAGGCAGGGGTCTTTTTACCACCTACCAGGCCTACCAGGTTGTCATACCTGCCGCCGCTGCAGATCTTCTTATTGCCTGAAAGTATCTTAAAGCACAGGCCGGTATAGTATTCAAATCCTTTTATGGACGTGAAATCGATTGAATAGCTATAGCCCAGCGTGTCCAGCAGACCGCTGACGGAAGCGAACTTATCTATTTCATTTTTCAGATTACGTGAAATGGAGGGCAGGGATTTAAGGTTGGCCAGAAAGCCGCTTGACTTACCTTTCAGCTTCATTAAAGCAGCCACGGCTGCAGCAGCATCTTTGTTAGTGCTTTTAACACCGGCCAGGGCCTGCCAGTTGCCGTCAAGGATCTCATCCAGGAGGGCTTCCCTGGCTTCTGCCTTTAGTTTCATCTCCTCTATAAGTGCCTTGAGTATGCCTGCATGCGAAAGCTTCAACTCAACCCGTGATATGCCCAGCGATTTCACTATCTGCAAGGCCAGCGCAATAATCTCAGCGTCGGAGGTTGGATCAGAATCGCCCAGCAGTTCCACTCCACACTGCCATTTTTCCCTGTTCTCCTTGCCCGTCTCTTCGAAGGCAAAGATATTGGTAATATAGCAGAGCCGGCTGATCTTCTGACCGGCCATATTTTCGTTATAGAGGCGCGCTGTGGGGATAGTGCCGTCGGGTCGCAGCACCACTCGCTCTCCGCCCCACCCGTCCCAATCCAGGAACGAATAGACGCGGCCGAGCATAGCCGGTGTGAGGGTGCCCGCCTGGGTGAAGAGGTGTATATATTCCAGAGTGGGCGTCTTGATCTCACGGTAGCCCCAGTTGAGGCACGAGTTAAGGAACGCCTCTTCCACCTGGCGGAACCTTTCCATATCCTGGGGAAGAAGATCGCGTGCCCCTTTACATTTTTGTGTTTCCATCTTGATTTAAATCCCCTTAGAGCGCAGATTATTCTACACTAATAGTAACATAGCTACAATTACACTACGAAAAAAGCGGATGCCCCCCGGGCATCCGCTAATCCTTTCAACACAGCAGGGATGCTATTTCTATGCAAAAGCCAGTATGCCGATGAAGACCATGTTCACTATGGGGATGAACCCCAGGATAACCCACCATCCGGGCCGGTTGCGCGCCTGGCAGATCGAAATCCATATCAGGATGAGGAATACCAGTACCACTATAATGAGTAAATAGCCGAACCAGGCGAAGCCACTCTTCATTGAGCCGGCTGCTATAGCATAAGCGAGTAAGATGATCAGAGCCCACCACCAGGGCTTCCTGGCGATCATGGCCATCAGGAACACGTTTGCTATGGGGATCCAGGCCAGCCAGGGATATTTAGTACCCGTCTTTTGTGCAATAAACATGAGACAGATAGCCGTATAGACATAGAGGACCAGGCCTGCGCCGATACCAAAGAACAACGCACCGATATCCATCAAACACCTCCTGCCAGTATTATATAGGGAAGGCCCTTAAGGGCACAATACTATTTCCTGCTTAATGTTAGCGATCTGTTATAGAATATAAAGGCTATGTCCAGAAAGCTTTTCAGGTTTTTTTACATCGGCCTTTTCCTGTTGGGTATGGCGCTTGCAGTAGATGGAGGCAGCGCACATGCCGACGGCGGTAATATCCGCGTCCTTACGGTCAAAGGCAATATTGTGCCGGTAGTGGCGGACTATATCAACAGGGGCATCAGCCAAGCTGAGGACAGCGGCAGTACCGCATGCATTATAGAGCTGGATACGCCCGGGGGCCTGCTTGAATCCGCGCAGACCATTGTCACGCGCATCCTCAATGCCCGGGTACCGGTCATAGTCTATGTTGCTCCCCAGGGAGCGTGGGCCGCTTCGGCGGGTACCTTTATAACCCTGTCCGCTGATGTTACGGCCATGGCGCCTGCCACCAGCATCGGCGCAGCACACCCGGTGGGCGCCCAGGGGCAAAATCTATCTGATGTAGAACAACAGAAAGCCACGGAATACACTTCTGCCTGGATCAAGAGCATAGCGGAGAAGCGTGGACGTGATCCCTCGCTCATGGAGGGAACGGTACGGGAGAGCAAGTCTTACACAGCAAGTGAAGCGGTAGATTTGAAGCTGGTGGACTTTACAGCAGATGACCTTGGAAGCGTTCTCAAGCAGGTCAACGGCAGGCAGGTTATCCTCGCCGATGGACAGCAGGTTACTATAAATACCAGCGGCGCCGCAATAATTTACGACGATATGACGGGGCTGGAACAATTCCTGCTCATGATTAGCAATCCCAATTTAGCTTACATATTATTGACATTGGCCTCCATCGGTTTGATTACGGAAATTTCCAACCCCGGATTGATCTTCCCCGGGGTGGTAGGGGGCCTTTGCTTATTTTTGGCCTTTTATTCCCTGGGCGTATTGAATGCCTACTGGGCGGGGGTGTTGCTTATCATCCTGGCCTTCGGACTTTTCACAACTGAGATTTTTGTTCACGCCTATGGTATACTGACTTCGGGTGGAATCATCTGTCTCGTATTCGGCTCGCTGATACTTTTCAGCGGAAGTGACGTTTCCATGGAATTCAATACAGACCTTATTGCTGTGGTTGCGATAGTTATGGCCGTCTTTGTCGGCCTTCTGGTCTGGGCGGCTATAAGGGGCCAGATGCGAAAAGTGACAACCGGCCATGAAGGGATGATCGGCCAGATAGCAGTAGTGAAAACGCCACTGACGCCCAAAGGCATGGTTTTGGTGGAAGGTGAGCTGTGGGCGGCGGAGTTGGACAGCGGGACCGCCAAACCGGGAGAAGAGTTAGTCATTCAAAAGGTGGATAACCTTAAGCTATATGTTAGTAAAAAGAAATGAGGGGTGAAATATGGTTACTGTGATCATAGTTTTAGCGGTTTTCCTGTTTATCATAATCCTGGCAGCGGTCAGAATTGTCAATGAGTATGAGAGGGGTGTGGTCTTCCGCCTGGGCAGGTACGTGGGCGTCAGGGGTCCGGGACTTATTCTGCTAATACCGTTCATTGAGCGCATGGTGAAAGTCGAACTGCGCGTGGTGACCATGGATGTGCCGCAGCAGGAATGTATTACCATGGATACGGTAACAGTCAAAGTTGATGCCGTAGTCTATTTCCGCGTTATGAAGCCGGAATCGGCGATATTGAATGTCGAGCAATATATACGGGCTACCTCGCTGCTCTGCCAGACTACCCTGCGTAACGTGGTAGGCCAGAGCACACTTGAAGACCTGCTGGGCCACAGGGACAAGGTGAATGAGAAATTGCAGGTGCTTATCGATGAAGGCACCGAGCCCTGGGGCATCAAGGTGAGCATGGTAGAAGTGAGGGATGTCCAGCTTCCCGAGACCATGCAAAGGGCCATGGCTGCACAGGCAGAGGCGGAGAGGGAACGCCGGGCCAAGATCGTCCATGCCGACGGTGAAGCCCAGGCAGCCGAAAAGCTTTCCGAAGCCGCTAAAATTATGTCGTTATACCCGGCAGCCATGCAGTTACGCTACCTGCAGACTCTGGTTACCATTTCAACTGAGAAAACCAATACCATAGTATTCCCGCTGCCCATGGACCTTATCATGCCCATGCTGGACAGGGCGCACGGGGAACAGAAAAAATAGTCCTGTAAAAGTATTCTAATATTAAAGGCGGGTTATTTAATAACCCGCCTTTTTAATTCATCGATCTTTTACGTGGGTTACATCTCCGGCCGTTATCTCCCGGACTGAACCGTCATCGAGGCGCAACAATAGGTTGCCCGAATCGTTTACACCGATCGCCGTACCTTCGATTGTCCGGCTGCCCAGGTTGACCCTAACGCATTTGCCCAGCGTCTCCATATGCTCGGCCCATTCCCGGATAAGTGCGGCCTCGTCTCCAATTCTCGCATATAGCTTTTCAAGCTCGGTATAAAGCTGCAGTGCAACCTCTTCCACCGGCAGTTCTTTCCCGGTCTCCATCGAGAGGCTGGTGGCTATTTCGGCGATTTCCGGAAAGGTAGAGATGTCGAAATTGACGTTAATGCCAATACCGATCACCGAATACCTGAGGTCTGCCTTATTGAAGCCATTTTCAATCAATATGCCGCAGACTTTTTTCCCGCCAATAAGGATGTCGTTGGGCCATTTGATATCTGCTCTCACGCCCATATTAAGGAGGGCATGGATGACTGCCAGTGAGGAAATCGCAGGGACCAGCCGTATTTTCCTGGCAGGAGGACGCAGGATGACCGAAGTGGCCAGTGCTCCTGCAGGTGAGAGCCAGTACCTCCCCAGCCTGCCGCGGCCGACATTCTGTTTTCCGGTCAGGACGACGGTCCCTTCGGGGGCGTGCTTTTCCGCCAGGTCCCTGGCAATGTCCATGGTAGACCCGGCGGTCTGGAAATAATGGAGCCTCTTCCCGATAAACCGGGTTTTGAGGTTTTGCCTTAAATAGTCGGTTACATTCTCCATAGCTTGCTCGTTATAATATAGCAGACGTATTTAAAACGTGTATAATTTACCATTGTCTGATCAATTAAATAAAAGGAAACTTAATGGAAGCTGACGATTTCGAAGGCAAGGCTGAACAGATAGCGGGTCTCATTTTAAATGCCCAACGGACCATCGTTTTTACGGGAGCAGGCATCAGCACTGAGTCGGGAATACCCGATTTCAGGGGGAAGGATGGCATCTGGACCAAGGTAGACCCTGAGGACTTTACTATACAGAGGTTCGTCTCCCAACCGGAAGTCAGGAAAATGCACTGGAAGACAGTGGCTGAGGGAGGCATGGTCAAGGATGCCAAGCCTAATGCCGCACACTACGCCGTTGCCGAATTGGAGAAGCTGGGCAAGCTGGATTGTGTGGTGACGCAAAATATCGATAACCTGCATCAGGTGGCAGGCAACAGCTCTGAGATTGTTTTTGAACTGCACGGCAATGTGCAGTATGTGCGGTGTCTAAATTGTCACAAGCGGTTTACTATGGCCGAAATCGTTGCCCGGCTGGCCGCGGAGGAAATACCTGAATGTGAGTTCTGCAAAGGAATGTTGAAGCCGGACGCCGTATTTTTCGGGGAAGCTTTACCGCAGTTGGTCCTGCACGAGGCCGCCAAACGGGCCAACCAGTGCGACCTTTGCATTGTGATAGGGTCTACGCTTGTCGTATATCCTGCAGCATATATACCATTATATGCCCGTGACGCCGGTGCCAGGATCGTGATAATCAACATTGGTCCGACGCCCATGGACTCCACTGCAGCCGTTCGTATAGAAGCCAAGGCAGGCGAGACCATGACCAGGGTAATGTATCATGTTAGAACGAAGATGGGAAAATAAATCTATTGACAAGCTTTAAATACAATGTTAGATTGTGATTAGCATGTTATTTAGAGGAGGCACAGATTTGAAATACGTGGCTATAGCCATCCTGATTCTTGGGGCACTATTTGCGGGATGTGCGAGGCCGGTAATTGATACGAAAATTCCTCCTGTGGCAGTTATCGATTCTGTTTCCTCGTCACCAATTTACACCGGCGACAGTGTAAAATTTGTAGGGCATGGCATTTCCACGACGGGGCAGATTATAAGTTATAACTGGCGGTCAAGCATCAACGGGGATATCAGTAAACAGGCTACTTTTGACACTTCCACCTTGTCTGCTGGATCCCACACGATATGGTTCAGCGTTCAGGACAATTACGGTAACTGGTCTACTGAAATCGGGACCAGTTTGCTAGTTCTGTCCCATGGCGGCCCTGCCACGATGGCGATCAAAGTTTTTTCTGCGTCGCCTTCCGCGATTAACGAAGGAGATTGGATTACATTGACCTGGGACGTTTCCGGTGATGGCACGGTAAGGATTGACCCCGATATTGGCAACGTTGCCTACAATGGCAGCAGGTCAGTTCAGCCTATGCAGAACACGACTTACACTATATATGCCACCAATGATGCAGGCGTAACCACAGCGACCACTGTGATAGCTGTGGCCCCAATTGCTCTTAACAAAGTGGTGCTGTATTCCGTTTCTTCTGAGAGCGGCACCATCATGATAAACAGCGGCGCTTTTACCTCCGGTCAAGTCCTGGTAGGTGAAGATAGAGGCCAGATGCAGATGCAGGGTATCCTCAGCTTCGATATATCTTCAATACCGTATAATGCCATCGTAAAATCCGTGCAGCTCGATATGTCCCGGTCGATAATTTTCAATTATCCGTTCCCCTGGCAGGGCAATCTTTTTATATATAATCTCAAGTACGGCCTTGACCTTAATGCACAGAACCAGATGACATTTTTGCCTTCAAGCTCTATCTATCGCTGGGGTACCAATTCCCAGATTACACAGATGCCTGCGGCGCCTTTTACCTCGGTAGATTTTGTCAGCGCGGTGCAAAGGCAAATTGATTCCCGCAACAGCCGGTTTCAGGTGCGCATGCAGTTTGAAAAATATTACCACTATAATTTCTGGGATCTTTCAAGCACTACTAACCAGAAATTGAGCCAGCCCAGCGGGCTAGTCGGCAACTATATTGACGTTACTTCCGGCAACCCCACTTTAATAGTTGGTTACATACTGCCCCAATAGTTAACTTGATATGTCTGGATGGCATGGTATCGAAAAACAAGTATAGCCTACCGCGATAAAGCCCTTCAGGCAGGTTTGATCTCCTCCAGTTCGAAGCGGAATTTCTCTATGACCGGATTGGCCAGAAGCTTCATACACATATCCTGTACCTGGCTGCTGGCCTTTTGCACATCATTTCCTTCAACTTTGATTTCAAGGTATTTGCCTGCCCTAACTTCGTGCACTGCTCCAAAGCCCAGTGTATGAAGTGCGCCCTTGATGGTCAGGCCCTGCGGATCATTTACCGTGGGTTTTAGCGTTACATATACTTTAGCTAAAAACATTTTTTAGCTTCCTCCCCGTCAAGAGCGTATAGGCGTCTCTGTAACGCTCTGCAGTAGCCTCGACAATATCCGGTGGTAGCTCGGGCGCGGGTGGCTTAATCTTCCAACCCGAGGCAATAAGCCAGTCACGAACAAATTGTTTGTCGTAGCTTGGTTGTGAATGGCCGGGCCTGTATTCACTGGCATCCCAGAACCGGCTGGAATCGGGCGTAAGTAGTTCATCTATCAGGATTAAATCGCGGTCGTGGAAGCCGAATTCGAACTTTGTGTCGGCAATAATGATTTCCCGTTCAATAGCATAATCACGCGCAAATTTATAGAGCATGATGCTCTTTTCTTCCAAAGCCAGCGCGGTCTCACTTCCGACCAGGTTGACCAGCGCTTTCTGGCTCAATGGTAGATCGTGGCCAGCCTCGGCTTTGGTAGTGGGTGTAAACATGGGATCCGGCAGCTCCTGGCTTTCCTTTAGTCTGGCCGGCGCCTTTTTCTTACCGATTGTGCCCAATTTTTTATATTCAACCCAGGCCGAACCGCTGATATAACCACGCACTACACATTCCACCGGTATGCGTTCTGCTTTCAGGGCAACCATTGAGCGGCCGAATAGAAGATCGGGCAGAGGCCGTTTGCCAGGCGCATATTTGAGCAGGGCCCGGCGGCTTTCCACAGATTCGATCATGTGATTAGGCACCAGGTGGAAGGTTTTGGCAAACCAGAAGGCGGATATCTGGTTCAGCACGATCCCCTTATCCGGTATGCCGGTGGGCAGCACGATATCGAAGGCCGATATGCGGTCGGTGGCGATGATGAGCAGCTTATCCCCGACCTGGTAAGTATCCCTTACCTTGCCCTTGCCGAAAAGCGGCAGTTTTAAAGAAGTATCAAGTACAATAGCCAATATATTACTCCTATCTTTTACTTAAAGACTTGCGTCTTTTATTTAACAGACCCAGACGTACGAAAATATCGTCGACATATTTAAGAAAGCACCTGTAATCAAAAATCGACTGTAGTTCCTTGGCGTTGAGATGTTCCATCACGTCTTTGTCTTCTTTAAGAAGTTTGATAAAAGGGGTCCTGGTTTTCCAGGCCTTCATGGCGTTGCGCTGGGTCACCTCATAAGCCTTTTGCCTGCTTAGCCCTTTGCCCACCAGTGCTAGCATCACGTTTTGTGAGAAGACCAGCCCCTGGGTGAGCTCGAGGTTGTGCCTCATGTTATCGGGATATACCTGCAAACCTCGCATTACTCCGGTGAAAATATCCAAAATGTAATCGAGCGCCAGGCAGGCATCCGGCAAGATAATGCGTTCGTTGGAAGAATGGCTTATATCGCGTTCATGCCATAGCGCTACGTTTTCGAGGGAGGTAAGGGCATTTCCCCTGATGAGCCTTGCCAATCCGCATACACGTTCGCAAAGCTCCGGATTGCGTTTGTGCGGCATGGCGGATGAGCCGGTCTGGCCGTCGGAAAAAGGTTCTTCAGCTTCAAGTATCTCGGTCCGCTGAAGCGCCCTGATCTCGGTGGCGAATTTTTCCAGCGAACTGGCCACGATGGCCAGGGTAGTGACGAATTGCGCATGGCGGTCCCTCTGGATGATCTGATTTGAGATCGGAGCAGGGGCCAGCCCCAGCCTGGCGCAGGTCTTCTCCTCGATTTCCGGGGAAACTGTGGCATATGTACCCACGGCACCGGAAATTTTCCCCACGCTGATTATTTTCTTGGCTTCCTCAAGCCTGTTGTGATTACGCTTCATTTCCTGTGACCACAAGGCCATCTTAAGTCCGAAAGTGATGGGCTCGGCATGGACGCCGTGCGTTCGCCCGATCATGAGCGTATCCTTGTTGGACAGCGCCCTGTCTTCCAGCACTTTTATCAGTGCGTCCACATCTTCCAGCAAAAGGTCGGCGGCGTCTCTCAACTGCAAAGCCAGTGCAGTGTCCATTACGTCCGATGAAGTCAGTCCCAGGTGTATAAAACGCGACTCATCGCCGATGCTTTCGCCCACGGCATTCAGGAAAGCGGTAACATCATGGTGAGTTATCCTTAACAGCTCGCCCATGCGTTCGAAGTTTAACGTGGCTTTTTTAATGCGTGGGATGGCCGCCTTGGGTATGCGGCCCACTTCCGCCCAGGCTTCGCAAACAGCTATCTCAACCTGCAGCCATTTGTCGAACTTATTCTTGTCCGACCAGATTTTTTTCATTTTGGGTCGTGAATAGCGCTCTATCATATTACTATCCTTAAGATTCGGCCTGCTTACGTTTATAGGCTTCGAAAGCTTTGCGGATGTTATCATATTTAAGGCCCAGTATCTGGCAGGCCAGCAGCGCAGCATTTTTGGCGCCGGCTGTACCTATGCCAACACAGGCAACAGGTACGCCTTCCGGCATCTGCACGATAGAATAAAGCGAGTCGATGCCCTTCAGGTCGCTGGTCGGCAGCGGCACGCCTATGACAGGTATAGTGGTCCATGAGGCGACCACGCCTGGGAGATGTGCGGCTGAGCCTGCTGCTGCAATAATAACTTCAAATCCCTTGGACCCGGCTTCCATTGCGTACTGTCGTACCTTGTCGGGTTTGCGATGTGCCGAAAGTATGGCCATCTCATAGTCGACCTTGAACTCCTTGAGTATGTCCATTGCCGGCTGGATAAACTGCTCATCTGTTTTACTGCCTATTAATATACCCACCAGAGCCATCAACTCACCTCTCTTGCTGCGATATCTTTACGGTAATGGCAACCTTCAAAATTTATATATTGGATATTGCTGTATACCTTGTCCCTGGCGTCTTTCATGGTCCGGCCGGTGGACGTAACGGTCAGGACGCGGCCGCCATCGGTAACGGTCCGCCCCCCATCGCCTATTTTGGCGCCGGCATAAAATATGTTTATATCTTTATCAATCTTATCAGAAACAGTAATGGGAAATCCCGTGCGGTATTGACCGGGGTAACCTCCGGATGCCATAACCACGCCGACGCAGGGATTGCTGTTCCACTCGATCTCGATTTTATCCAGGCTTACGTTGACCACCGCCAGCATAATATCCACCAGGTCGGTCTTGAGCCTGGGCAGGATGGCCTGGGTTTCAGGATCGCCGAAGCGGGCGTTAAACTCCAGCACCATGGGCCCCCGGGTGGTCAATATCAGTCCCGTATAAAGCACGCCTTTATATGGCGTGCCTGCTTCCGCCATGGCCGCAATAGTGGGTTTAATAACCGATTCCAGCACCTGCCGGATCATCTCCTCGCCGAAAAAGCCGGGCGGACTGTAACTTCCCATCCCTCCCGTATTGGGCCCTTTATCACCATCGAATACACGCTTATAATCGCAGGCCGGGACCATGGGCACTACTGTCTTACCGTCGCTGAAGGCCAGGAGGCTGACCTCCTTTCCCATCAGGCATTCTTCGATAATGACCCGGTCGCCGGCGGCGCCGAACAGCCTATCCTGCATCATGGAGTTCAAGGCGTTTACGGCTTCATCTGTTGTCGTAGCTATAACGACTCCCTTACCGGCCGCCAGGCCGTCGGCCTTTACGACCACGGGAACGGTGCGGTTTTCCAGGTATTGCCTAGCTTCAGCGCAGGTGGCAAAGCACCGTCCGGAGGCGCAGGGGATGCCTTTTGTGTTCATCAAATCGCGGGCGAATACCTTGCTGGATTCCAATTGAGCTGCTTTCTGTGAGGGGCCGAAAACGCGAATACCCGCAGCTTCCAGTCGGTCCACCAGCCCGGCTGCCAGGGGTGCCTCCGGGCCGACGACAACAAGGTCGGTCTTAAGTTGAACAGCCTTATTTACGATGGAATTGATGTCGGAAATGGAGATATGGATGTTCTGCGCAATACCGGCCGTGCCTGCATTTCCCGGAAGGGCGTAGATTTCCTTGACGCGGCGGCTCTGCGCTATCTTCCACACAAGTGCATGTTCGCGCGCACCGTTGCCGATAACCAGTATTTTCAAGCTGGTATCTCCAACCTTAACTAAGCAGTTATCTTTTTTACTATGTTGCGCTTACTGCTCTTGGTTTTTCCGCGGTTTTTCTTGGCTGCCTTGAGCTTAGGTTTGTGTGCCATTTTTAATCTACCTTAATTCTTTATTAAATTTTTCCGCTTGAACTGGGTCAAGCAATTTTAATAGCCTTATCAACTTGGCTACATGGACTTTTTTATCTTCCAGGATTTGCTCAATAGCATCGGCTGCATCTTCGTTATCGAGCATCTCAACCTGTGCTTCGTACTCGTTTATCGACTTAAGTTCGGCAATCAGGTCGTCCTGGATCATTTCCAGGTCCATCGAACCTTCGACGTCTTCTTCTTTTTCAAATGGGTTATAGGCCATTAAAGGCTCCGGGGGAATATCCGTCAGGCAATACAAACGAATAATATAGCATATTGCCTTTTAAGAAACGCTTAAAAGTATATAGTTTCAGACGTCCAAAATCAAGGAAAAAAGCTGGGGGCACGTATAGTTGAGGTTGAATTTGCCAATCAGGGTTTCAGGTATTTGCGGCGCCAGGGTTCTTTTTTAAGGGCCAGATAGGCTAAGTGTTCAGTTATTCGTTGTCTCTTGAGTATTTCTTGATAACCGGTCAGGAAAATTGGCCCGGCGAATCGACCGAAAATCAAGAAAATCTCAATAATCAGTTTGTAACATTTTTGCTCTAGGATTGTGAAAAATGCTTGATATATAATGGTTATCCAATAAGGAGGTATACCTATGGGTATCTGGATTCTCTTAGTCATTATTCTGCTCACCTTTATTTATCTCTTTTATGCTCTAATACGGCCGGACAAGTTTTGAAGTGTCCATTAGCCGGCGCGGCCTGTCGCCGTTGTTACTAGAAAATCGGCGACAATTCGACGCTTATTTGACTATTGCTAAAGGAAAGGAGAGGTTTTCATATGGTTATTGATATTCTCCAATGGGTGATCTTCTGGGGGGTATTGTTAGCTCTAGTCTTCCCTGTAGGAAGTTATATGGCCAAGGTTTTCACCGGGGGCCGTACCTGGTTCGATCCGGTAATGGACCCGATCGATAATTTTATTTACAAATTAAGCGGAATAGACCCAAAGAAACAGCAGCGATGGCCGGCATATGTGAAAGCCATGCTCATCGTCAATGGAGTCATGTTCGTTTTAATGTTCCTTGTCCTGGAGCTGCAGACTGTGCTACCGCTCAACCCTGACCATCTGGGCTTTGTGGATCCATGGCTGGCATTTAACACCGTTTCCAGCTTTATAACCAACACAAACTGGCAAAGCTATGGGGGCGAGAGCACACTCTCTTATTTCAGCCAGATGTTCGCCATCATTTTCCCCATGTTCACATCGGCGGCGACCGGCCTGGCCTGCGGTATGGCTTTCATCCGCGGCCTGGGGGGGAGCGTTGACATGGGCAACTTCTATGCGGACCTCACTCGTGCCATTACCCGGATCATGTTGCCCATCGCCCTGGTGGCCGGTGTCGTTCTCGTGGTGTTGGGAGTCCCAAGCACCTTCGCCGGGACACAGACAGTCAATACATTGAACGGACCGCTGGCGCCAGCGGCTGTTTCACCGGCTTCGCAACCATCGGCTGAAGCTACTTCGACGCCAGCGCCGGCGCCAACAGCCACATCACAGGGTCAGCAGAACATTGCGCGCGGTCTCGTGGCGCCGCTCGTCAGCATCAAGCATGCAGGGACAAATGGGGGCGGCTGGTTTAACGCCAACTCCTCTCATCCCTTCGAGAACCCCAATCCCATCACCAACATGATCGAGAACTTGCTAATGGCACTCCTGCCCGCCTCGCTGCTATATACGTTGGGGATAATGCTAGGCCGTAAGAAACAAGCATGGATATTCTTTGGCGTAATGGCCGCCTTCTTCCTCATCTTTCTGGTGGTCGCCTATGCCGGCGAAATTCAGGGCAATCCTCTCTTAACCAAAGTAGGAGTCGATTCTACCCAGGGCAATATGGAGGGCAAGGAATTGCGACTCGGCCAGGGGGAGACTGCCCTCTTTGTGACTTCGACGACCGCCTTTACTACCGGCAGTGTAGACGCTATGCACGATAGTCTCACGCCTCTGGCCAGCATTACACCCCTTTCGCAGATGATGCTCAACATGGTCTTTGGCGGCAAGGGTGTGGGGTTCATCAACATGATCATGTTCGTCATCCTGACAGTGTTCCTGGTCGGCCTGATGGTAGGTCGGACACCTGAATTCCTGGGAAAAAGGATTCAGGTATACGAAGTAAAGCTGGCCTCAATCTCCTTCCTGATGCACCCTCTTCTGATTCTGGGCTTTATGGCTATTACCTTTGCCCTCCAGCTGGATCTGAGTTCGATCTCCAATCCGGGCTTCCACGGTTTGACCCAGGTGCTCTACGCCTTCACCTCAGCTTCGGCCAACAACGGGTCAGCCTTTGCCGGACTTAATGCCAACACTCCATGGTGGAACTTCAGCCTTGGCGTCGTCATTTTATTGGGACGCTACATTTCAATCGTCCTGATGCTTGCGCTGGCAGGATCGCTGGCTGCCAAGAAAGCAGTTCCCGTGACCTCCGGCACCCTGCAGACGGATACCGGTCTCTTCGCCGGTGTCCTGTTTGTCACCATTGTGATTATCAATCTTCTGTCCTTCTTCCCCGCGCTGGCCCTTGGCCCACTTGCCGAGCACTTCGCCATGCTCGCCGGGAAGGTATTCTAGAGGAGGCACCATGTCAATGAAAAAACAAAGCCAAACATTTAATCGAGACATTCTGGTTCCCGCTCTCTGGCGGGCAGTCCTCAAGCTCGACCCCCGCTGGATGGTACGCAACCCGGTCATGTTCGTGGTCGAGATTGGGGCCTTGCTAACTCTTATGCTTACCATTGACCCCAGCATCTTTGGCGGGCTGGCAGCCAGCAGAATCTACAACGCAGTGGTCACGATCATTCTGTTGTTGACGGTTATTTTCGCCAACTTCGCCGAGGCGGTGGCCGAAGGAAGAGGGAGAGCGCAGGCTGCCGCGTTGCGCCGAGTCCACAAGGAAACCCAGGTCAAAAAGCTTAGCCAGCCGAAATATCGGAGCAAGCAAGAACTTATCGCTTCCGGCGAACTGAGAAAGGGTGACATATTTCTGGTTGAAACCGGTGATACAATTCCGGCCGATGGTGAAGTGATTGAAGGCACAGCGTCGGTGGATGAAAGTGCAATAACTGGAGAAAGCGCGCCGGTTATCCGTGAATCGGGAGGTGACCGGAGTGCTGTGACCGGTGGAACACGTATTCTATCGGACTGGTTGATAGTAAAGGTGACCGCCAGTCCCGGAGAAGGGTTCATTGAACGGATGATTGCCATGGTGGAGAGCGCTAGGCGCCAGAAGACCCCGAATGAGATTGCTCTAACTGCCCTGCTGGCGGTCTTGACCCTGGTCTTTCTTCTCGTCTGTGTAACACTTGTCCCATTTGCCAATTTTCTCAAGTCCCCTCTCGATATCGCCACAGTGATCGCGCTGCTGGTATGTCTCATCCCCACAACCATTGGCGCCCTACTTTCAGCCATCGGCATTGCAGGGATGGACCGACTTATCCAGCGCAATGTCATTGCTTCCTCAGGCCGGGCCGTTGAAGCGGCAGGAGACGTAGATGTTCTGCTGCTGGACAAGACCGGCACCATCACCCTGGGCAATAGGCAGGCAGTGGACTTTATACCCGTTGGCACAGCAAGCAAGTGTGAACTGGCGGAGGCAGCACAATTGGCTTCACTGGCAGATGAAACCCCGGAGGGTCGCAGTATAGTACTTTTAGCGAAAGAAATGTTTGGGTTGCGGGGTGATGTAGATAGCTTTAAAGAGGGCAGCTTGCACTTTGTCCCATTTTCGGCGCAGACGCGTATGAGTGGAATAGACATGGAAGGCAATAGCATCCGCAAGGGAGCGTCCGATGCCATCATTGCTTACATCGACAATCAAGGTAAGGCGGTGCCAGTGGAACTTAATACAATATTAGATACCATTTCTCATGCCGGCGGCACACCCCTGGTGGTTGCGCGTAATGGTGAAGTCCTCGGTGTAGTCCACCTCAAAGACATTGTAAAGGGTGGAATCAAAGAGCGTTTTATTGAAATGCGTAAGATGGGTATAAAGACAGTAATGATTACAGGTGATAACCCGCTAACTGCAGCTACTATCGCTGCTGAAGCAGGAGTGGATGATTTTATGGCGCAGGCGACTCCTGAGACCAAGCTCAAGTTGATACGAGATTATCAGGCCGGTGGCCGGCTGGTAGGGATGACCGGCGACGGCACTAATGATGCCCCTGCACTGGCTCAGGCCGACGTGGCTGTAGCCATGAACACCGGGACACAACCTGCCCGGGAAGCCGCTAATATGATCGACCTGGACAGCAATCCCACCAAGCTCATTGAAATTGTGGAGATAGGCAAACAGTTGCTGATTACCCGGGGCGCTATCACTACCTTTTCCATTGCCAATGATGTGGCCAAGTACTTTGCTATCATACCCGCTATGTTTATCGTCTTGTTTGGGGAGCTGCGGGCTTTAAACATCATGCAATTGGCTACACCTCATAGTGCCATCCTATCGGCGATGATCTTTAATGCGATCATTATTCCGATACTTATCCCTCTTGCTCTGAGAGGAGTAACTTACCGTCCTTCAAGTGCCGGAAAACTGCTGCTCCGTAATATTATGATATATGGAGCAGGAGGCGTGATCGCTCCGTTTATCGGCATAAAACTGATCGACCTGCTGATTGCACCGATTATCGGTGGGTTATAGGAGGAATTTGATGCTTAGTTCGTTACGGTTTTCTGTGATTCTACTCATTATATGCGGTGGGTTCTATCCTGTTTTAGTAACGGGGATTGGCCAGGCGCTGTTCAACTACCAGGCTAACGGCAGCATCATTATGGGGAAGGATGGCAAGCCGATTGGCTCCGAGCATATCGCCCAGGCATTCGACAAGGATATATACTTCCAGCCGCGGCCGTCGGCCGCCGGCCCGGATGGATATGATGCAACTCAGTCGGGGGGATCTAACCTGGCCCCGACGAATGCCAAACTTATCTCAAGTGTGAGTGACCGGGTGGCGGCGTACCGTGCAAAGAACGGCCTTGCGCCTAATATGCCGGTGCCGGCAGATGCCGTTACCGCCTCAGGTAGTGGACTCGACCCGGATATAAGCCCGGCTAATGCATTTCTCCAGGTCCATCGGGTTGCAACTGCCCGTAACGTGCCGGAGCAGCAGGTGCAGGCAATGGTTACCCAGCATATCGAAGGGCGTACGCTGGGCATATTTGGTGAGCCGAGAGTAAATGTGCTTATGCTGAATCTCGCATTGGACAATATGAAATAGAACAGTGAAATGCTGATTTAGGTGGGAGTTTCAGCAAAACAAAGTTGCCAATAACAGATCGTAGAGATTACCGAAGCGCTTTGCTGGTATTACTTTTTGAGAGAAGAGACTATTTTCTCCAGCGCCTCGCCATAAGGTTGCAATATCTCGCCGTCGTAACGCTCGATGTGGCCTTCATCGCAGAGCGTAGCAAGCTTGGGGTCGATAGGTATCCTGGCCAGCAGCGGAGCATCCGCGTTGAGTGACATCTCATCGCCCTTGCTCTTGCCAAAGATCTCAATCTTTTTCTTAAGCTCGGGAACATAGAGGTAGCTCATGTTTTCCACCACGCCCAGCACCTTTTTATCCAGTTGTTGCGCCATTTTAACGGCCTTCTTAACGATCATGGTGCTAAGATCCTGCGGTGTGAAAACGATGATCGCCCCGTTTACGGGAAGTACCTGCAAAGCTGTCAGGGGGGCGTCCGAGGTCCCGGGCGGCAGGTCGACGATCAGGAAATCCAGCGATCCCCACAGCACATCCTCCCAGAACTGGGTAATGGCCTTACCTATAAGCGGCCCCCTCCATATGACTGCATCGTCCGTGCTGGAAAGAAAGAGGTTAATGGAGATGATCTCGATCCCGTTGGCCGACTTCACCGGGAGGATACCGCTATCGCTGCCCTGTGGGCGCAGGTTGGTACCGAACATCTTGGGGATGCTGGGCCCGGTAATATCGGCATCCATAATGCCGACATCGTAGCCCTGTTTATTCAGAAGTATGGCGGTCAGGCCGGCCACCAGGGATTTGCCGACGCCGCCTTTCCCACTCATTATGGCGATTACATTCTTGATCCTGTTTAGTTCAACCGGCCTTTTCTCGAGGAAAGTGATTTCAACTTCCGCCTTAGAATCCAATCCTTTCACGGCGGCCACCGATTTTTCATGCACCCAGTTCTGTGCGTTTTTATCCAGGGCGGTCGATGCCAGAGATATCCTGACCTTTTGACCGTCGATTTTAACTCCCTGTATAAGGTTCATACTCGCCAGGTCCCTTTGAATGCCGGGCACAAGTATCTCGCTGAAGGCCGCCAGTATATTTTTTTCAGTCAGCACAACATTCCTCCGTGAAATAAGGGTTCCATACCAAATAATAACGACGAACCGGGTTAAAGGCTAATCTATTTTAAATAGAGACCCGTGTCTCGTACTGCTCGTCTTCGATCGGTGCTCCGCAGTTCAAGCAATATTTATAAGAAGACTTGTTGACTGCCCCGCACGCTTTGCAAATGGTATTGTTTTCGGTTTGCGGTACCAGGCAGACGCCGCAGGCCGGGCAGAATTTGGCGCTCCGCACGCAGATAGCCCCGCAGGCCGCGCACCGTGTGCTCTCGCATTGACCGCTCATTGTGTTCTGCATGATTTTCTCTGCCGCCCAGTCTGCAATCGGCCTGCCGCTCGAGTACAGCGTTATAATCAGAGTGACTAACGGCCAAAGAGAAATAATTAAAAATATAACCGGATATACCCAACCGAACTGGAACATCAGAGGCCTGACCGCGGCCTCGAACATGGTATAGGCCGTGATAATGATACCCAGTATAATCGCCGATGAAGCGATGGTTGCTGCCTGCGGGTAACCCCTGAAAGACCGCCGGAGCATGGGGACAAAATCCTGCCTGAAGCCCAGCAGTATGCCGATCATTATGGCGCCTATTAGTAGAGATATAACAGCGGGCAGGGTAATGGGAGATCCCGGTATGGTTATGGCCTTCAGCATGGGCAGGTTGATCAAGATCAGGTTTATTACCGACAATATCAGGAATTGAACGACCAGCCGGACTAGAAGGGTAAAAAGGCCGCGACTTTCGGGCATCATATTCTCTTAACCGGCCTGCCTCGAAAGCGGTCTATTTGGATTTTGGCGAGGATTTCTTAAGGTCTTCTTCATTAAATCGTATGATAACCGTATCACCTACGGTTACTATATCATCCAGCTTAATTTTGTATTTAGTACCGAAACCAGCGCTGATCACTGCATACTTGACCCGGGCCGATACCACATCTATATCGAAATCCGAGATCTTACCGATTTTATTGCCATGAGCCCCGATGACCTCTTTGCCTATTATCTTTTTAACCAGCATGTTACCTCCGCTTCAGCCAGGATACCGGTACTTATTTCCGTCCATTATTATACAATTATAGGCGGTTTATAAAAATATTCTAAAGTATCCTGCCGGAGAAAAATGTTCTACATTATATACGGAGATGATAACTACCGCTGCCATGAGACGCTGAGCGAGATCAAAGCGCAGTTGGGCGGCGCGGACATGAACGAGATCAATACTTCTGTGCTCAACGGCAAAAGGCTATCGATCAGGGAGCTGAGCGAAATCTGCGACGTGGTGCCCTTTTTGTCTCCCAGCCGTCTGGTTATTGTAGAAGGTCTGCTCAAAAGGTTTCAGGCGGGAGAAAAACAGTCCCGTTCCAATGGTAACGGTGACGAGAACGGGGGCGTGCTCAAGGATTGGCAGGCAATGGCCGATTACATAAAGGGTATGCCCAAGACCACCATGCTGGTCTTATTCGAGACGGATATTGACCCTAAAGCCGGTAATCCGCTTTTGAAATCGCTAAGCCCGCTGGCGGATAAGGTATTTCAGCTCAATGAGCTCAAAGGGAAGGAGCTGACCGCCTGGATAAAGGAGTGCACTGTCAGGAATAAGGGCAAGATCTCGGCATCGGCGGTAAGCTTGCTGGCCGATTATATCGGCGGAGACCTCTGGCAGTTGGCCGGTGAGCTGAATAAATTGATAACTTACTGTGGCGACCGCGAGATTACCGATAATGACGTCAGGGAGATAACCAGCTTTGCACGCGAGGACAATATCTTTGCCCTGCTGGACTCCATCCTGGACGGCAAGACCAAAGAAGCGCAGATCATGCTGCACAGGATGCTGAAATACGGCACAGCGGCGCAGCAAATCCTGGTTATGATCGAGCGCCAACTGTCAATTATCCTGCGGCTGAAAGATATTGGGCCCAACGTGAATCAGCAGGAGATGAAGCAACGCCTGGGACTGCATCCGCGTTATCCGCTCGATAAAACGCTACGCCAGGCCAAAGCTTTTCCGCTCCCCCGCCTGCGCAAAGCATTTCACTGTCTGCTGGACACGGACATAGCCATTAAAACGGGTAAGTATGAGGACGACCTGGCGCTGGACCTCATGATTTTAGAACTCTGCAAGAACTGAGAGCTTATTTTATGGTGTTTTCAGGCGGTAGCCGACTCCCGGCTCGGTGATGATAAACCGGGGCCGCGAGGGATCCGGCTCAATCTTGCGGCGCAGGTTGCTGACGTTTACATGCAATATATGGAATTCCTGCTCATAGCCGGTCCCCCAGACCTCCCTCAACAAGTGGTTATGGGTTAACACCTTCCCGGCGTGTGTGACCAGCATCTTGAGCAAATCATATTCGGTAGGGGTCAACTGCACCTCGCGGCCCGACACTGTTACCAGTCTTTTTTCGAGGTCTACGCTAAGGTCACCATTGACAAAAATAAGCTCGGTTGCGGGTTGTGTGGAGCGCCGCAAGTTGGCGCGCAGACGGGCCAGCAGCTCCCCCACCCCGAAGGGTTTTGTCAGGTAATCATCAGCGCCGGCATCCAGCGCCGCGATCTTGTCGTTTTCGGACCCGCGCACGGACAACACGATGATGGGAATTTTGGATACCTGGCGGAACAGCTTTGTAACATCGATGCCGTCGATGTCCGGCAGTCCCAGGTCGATAATAATGATATCAGGCCTGTAATTGGCTGCGGTTGACAATGCTTCCAGTCCCGAACTTGCTTCAAATACCTCGTATCCCTGCGACGTCAGCGCCACGTGCAGGAACCGCCTTATAGCCTGCTCGTCGTCCACAACCAGTACGCGGGGTCCATTGTCGCCCATTTTATTTGATCATGCTCCTGTAGCCCGTGATAGAGGTAAGCTCAGACGGACTATGGTTCCTCCGACCGGCCGGTTTTCCGCAGAAATGGTCCCGCCGTGTGCCTCTACAATTCCCTTGCAGATGGACAGTCCCAACCCTGTCCCGGTTACGTTATCAGGGCTTTGCACCCGGTAGAACTTATCGAAGACCCGCTGCAGGTCCTCTTGCGGTATGCCAATGCCCCGGTCGGAAACTGTAATTTGAATATTATCGTCCGTGCGTGCTGCAGTTACTTCTACTGTCGACTCCGGCCTCGAATATTTGACTGCATTATCGAGAATATTTATCAACACCTGCACCATCAGGCCAAAGTCCACAGGAACGAGCGGCAGCCCTTCCGGCACCTCGACATTTACCTTCCTGTCGCTGTAGTGGCTGCTTACGTGCTCCAGCGCCGCCCCGATGATATCCTGTATATCGGATAGCCGTAGATTCAGTTTCAGCGCGCCCGCCTCGATTTTGGATACGTCCAGCAGGTTGGTTATCAGGTGGTTAAGCCTTTCGGCCTCTTCGCAGGCAACCTGGACCAGGTTCATTTTGGCCGTATCGTCGAGATGCACGCCCTTTTCCTGGAAGCTGGTGAGCACTCCGATAATTGAGACCAGTGGCGTTCGAAGGTCGTGGGATATCGAATTCAGCAGCGCCGTTTGCAGCCTTTGAGAAGCTTCGAGTATTTTGACGCTGTTGGCCGCCTCGCTCAACTGAGCACGTTCGAGAGCCTGCGCCGCTAAATCGGCGAAAGCTTTGACCAGCCTGTCCTGCTGGATGGTAAGGCGCTCTTCATCTTCTGCGGGCCATAAGCTCAGCACACCTATTATTCCGTTGGCGGTTATCAACGGCAGATAAAGTGCTTTAGCATAGGGAAGCGTATCGGTCCCGTACCCGGCAGGCTTTTGATTTTGATAAGACCATGCTGCCACGGCGGCTTCATTTTCATCGGGTGGGTGGAAGGCGCTGTTGGAATAGGGTTTAAGCCTGTTTCCATTTTGTTTATCCGGTAAAAAGACCAGTGCATCCTGCCTGAATTTTTCGCCGGCGCTCTCAATGACAGAATTGAGTGTAGCATCCAGGCTAGTACTCACCGACAGATATTTGCTGAGCGAATATAGTGTGGAGGTCTCGTTTTCCCGGAGCTGCGTAGCCTCCGACTGTATGCGGGTCCTGGAAGTCAGATAGCTGATCACCACACCAACTCCCAGCAGCACTGCAAAGGTAAATAAATAGTGCAATTGCGATACGGCGAAGGTAAAGCGGGGTGGGACGAAGAAAAAATCGAATGCCAGCAGGCTTAATAAGGAAGCCGTTATAGACGGTCCGAAACCGAAGTAGACCGCTGACACAACGATACTGAGCAAGTACAGGATTATTATATTTACGGGCTGAAAAGCCGGTTGAAAAATAAATCCTATCAGCGTGGCTAGCAGCACCATGCCCAGGCTTACCAGATAGGTCCACCACAGGAACGACGGTTGCCTGATAGTCGTAGACCTCTTTTCCAGAGGTTGGCCTTTTCCACTGACGATATAAACATCTATATATTTGCTATGCCGCACGATTTGATTGGCTACCGACCCGCTTAGTAAGCGGCGCAGGTGCACATCGCGCGGCTTGCCCAGGATGATCTTGGTAATGTTATTCTGGTAGGCGTATTCCAGTATCCTCGCCGAAACCGATATGCCTTGAAGGATCTCTACATCTGCGCCCAGCTTTTCGGCCTGCCTCATGAGGTTGGTCAGTTGTTCCTGCTCCTCCGCTGAGAGGTTGGTAGAGCCCGGCGTTTCCACATATACCGCCGTCCAAACGGCGTTCAACTGCGAAGCCAGCCTGCGGGTTGTGTGCAGCAGGCGGTTGCCCCAGCGTCCGGGCGTGATACAGACCAGCAGGTGCTCGGTGGTTTGCCAGGGGCCATGGACGGTACGAGACATCCTCCTATAGTCTTGGACCTCGTTGTCGACGCTATCCGCGGCGACCCTCATGCTGAATTCGCGCAGGGCCGAAAGGTTGCCTTTGCGGAAAAAGTTGGAGACGGCCTGTCCGATCTGGTCCCCAATATAGACTTTGCCCTCTTGCAGTCTTTGCAGAAGGTCATCGGGAGGAAGGTCAACCAGCTCGATTTCCGATGCTTCATCGATAATCGAGTCGGGTACAGTTTCACGCACCCAAACGCTGGTTATCTGGGCCACTGAATCGCGCAGGCTTTCCAGGTGCTGAATATTGAGGGTGGTGTAAACGTCGATGCCTGCTTGCAGAATTTCCTCGACGTCCTGATAGCGTTTGGGGTGGCGGGACCCGGGGGCGTTGGTGTGTGCCAGCTCGTCAACCAGTGCCAGCTTTGGCCGGCGTGTGATCACGGCGTCCAGGTCCATCTCGGGAATCATCAAGCCGCGATATTCAACCTGCTTGCGAGGGATGACTTCTAGGCCGTTTAGAAGGGCCTCGGTTTCGGTCCGGCCGTGTGTTTCGACATAGGCCACCACCAGGTCGGTGCTGCTTTTCTGACGTTGTGCGGCCTCCAGCATGGCATAGGTCTTGCCCACGCCTGCAGCGTAGCCCAGAAAGATCTTCAGCCTGCCGCGCCGGCTCTTTGCCTCATCTGACTGTATCCGGGCCAATAGTTCGTCAGGGCTGGGACGGATAAGCCTATCGTCCATTCTCAATCTACCTGATCACATTCTACTACTTCTGGTTTAGTGAGGGGCCTGGTCCAGCGCCAGGTTTAGCAAGAGGACGTTTACACGCGGTTCACCGACGATACCCCAGTGAAGCTGTAAATAGCCAATATTTTAGCAGAACATGATATCAAAAGTTTGCTCAAGGCAAAGGACTTATATCTCAAGAAAATATCAAGAATTTTGTTTTCAGCTTCATGGTTATAGATATCGACATTTATATGCTATTTGGCTACAATTGGAGAAACAGTTGGAAGTCTCGGATATGAAGAGGGTTTTAGCCGTCGTCCTGGCAGGTGGCGCAAGCGAACGCTTGAGCATACTGGCGGCCGAGCGCGCCAAACCTGCTGTTCCCTTCGGCGGCAAGTACCGCATCATCGATTTTACCCTCAGCAACTGCTCGAGCTCGGGCATTTACAATGTTGCCGTCCTCACGCAGTTTAACCCGCGTTCGCTGGTGCAGCATATTGGCGTGGGGCGGCCCTGGGACATGGACCGCGAGCTGGGCGGGGTAGTCATGCTTCAGCCCTTCCTCAGCCGCTCCGCCAGGAACTGGTATAAGGGCACCGCCGACGCCGTATATCAGAACCTTTATTACATCGTCGACCAGCGCGTCGATGAGGTTCTGATACTATCGGCCGACCACATCTACAGCATGCGCTACGACCAGATGCTGGCTTCGCACCGCAACCGCCACGCCGATGTCACCGTGGCCGTCTGCGAGGTGCCCGCCGAGGAGACCTCGCGCTTCGGCATTATCACGCTCGACCATAACGAACGTATCGTCCACTTCGAGGAGAAGCCCCAAACAGCCAAAAGCCGCCTGGCCTCCATGGGCATTTACATATTCAATAAAAAGGTGCTGATGGAATCGCTGGAGGAGATAGCTGCCACCCAGGGCGGGCATGATTTCGGACACGACCTGCTGCCCAATCTGATCAGCAAATACCAGATCTACGGCTATCGTTTCCGAGGGTACTGGAGGGACGTGGGCACCATCGAGTCCTACTGGCAGGCCAACATGGACCTGATCGTGGACCTGCCTGAGCTCAATCTCTACAATCCCGAAAACGAGATCAGGACCATAGTCCAAGGATATCCGCCCGTTAAGATAGGCCCCAGGGCCCAGATCAGCCGGGCGCTGGCCTGCAACGGCGCCATCATCAACGGCACCGTTATCGAATCGATCATCTCGCCCAAGGTCTTCATCGAGGAAGATGCCATCGTTAAGAACTCCATCATCTTCGAGGACTCGACCATCGGGCGGGGCTCCATCATTGAAAACTGCATTATCGATAAACAGGTCTGGATTAGCCGCGGCTGCCACGTAGGAATGGGCGATGATTTCACCCCCAACAAGGAAGAGCCGGAATATCTCACTACCGGCATAACCATCATAGGCAAAGGCGCCCGTATACCTTCCGAGGTAATGATAGGCAAGAACTGCAAAATAGAGCCGTGGGTGGAGGCCTCGGATTTTGCCTCCACTACCGTTCCCAGCGGTGAGAGCATCAAAAGCAAAAGCCCGCGCAGATTCCTCGTATGATTAAAGCCGATGACCTGTATTGATTGCTCATCATGAAAGTTTTAATAGCTGCTGCTGAAGTGGCGCCCCTGACCAAGGTGGGAGGGCTGGCCGATGTGGTCGGCTCCCTGCCGGTCGAGCTTATCGGCCTGGGACATGACGTCAGGGTGATCGTTCCCAAATACGGTTTTGTAGATTACTCCCCCTATAAGATGACCCCTGTGATAAACGGCCTGACAGTCCTGTCGCTGCAGGAATACCGCAAGGTCAGCGTGGAACAGACTACGGTGGGGGATATCGAGGTGTACCTGGTGAGCACCGACGTGCTGGCCCGCTCAGGCAGCGTCTACGGCGAAAACGAGCTGGAGAAATTCTGGGTATTTTGCGATGCCGTCTGCGGGATTTTGCCCTATCTCGGCTGGCAGCCGGACATCCTGCACTGCCACGACTGGCATACGGCCCTGCTGCCCCTGCTGGCCAGGGTAAACAAAATGCCCTGCCGCAGCGTTTTCACCATACACAACATCAAATACCAGGGATATTTTGACGAAAGTTTTCTTTCGAGGTCCGGTTTGAGGCAATACTGGCTGGCCGGACTGCCGCGCCTGCCCCAGTTGCCCTGGAACCTGATGGCGCAGGGCATCCTGTGGGCGGACGTTATCAACGCCGTCAGCGAGACTTTCTCACGCGAGATACTGACCGCCGAATACGGCTACGGCGCGCAGGATATCCTTAACTTCAGGAAGGAACGGCTGTTCGGCATCAGGAACGGCCTGGGATACGAGGAATACGATCCCGCCGCTGATAAGCTGATAGCAGCCAACTATGATTCCTCCGATATCGGCGGCAAATGGGCCAACAAGAAGAAGATACTACAAAGTGCGGGCTGGAAAATGAACCCCGATATCCCGCTGGTGGGCATGGTCTCACGGCTCGACGAACAGAAAGGGCTGGATATAATCCTGGAGGCCATCCCGGAGATTTTGAGCGATTTGAATGTGCAATTCGTATTTTTAGGGCGCGGCAAGGAGTATTACGAGACTATGCTGCGCAGCCTGGAAACCCGGTTTCCCGGGAATGTAAAGGCCTTTATCACCTTCGATAACGCCATAGCGCACCTGATTTACGCCGGGTCGGACATGTTCCTCATGCCCTCGCAGTGGGAGCCCTGCGGGCTGGGACAGTTGATCGCCATGAGATACGGGTCGCTGCCCATCGTGCGCAAGACGGGCGGCCTGGCCGATACTGTCTTCAACCTGTCCGCGGACCTGAAGCGCGGCAGCGGGTTCGTCTTCAAGAATTTCGACCATGGTGAGCTGGTGGAGGCCGTCAAAAAGGCAGTGGCCGCCTTCGAAAACAAGGCAGCCTGGGAACGCGCCGTAGAGCGCGTCATGGAGTTGGATTTTTCCTGGCGTGAGCCCGTGCGAAAATATGAATCCCTCTACAAACGCGCGCTGGAGTACGATATCAATGACCCGCTCTAAGGGGCCGGTGGTGGCCGTCGACCTGGGCGGGACCAAGTATATCGCCGCCGTTATAGGCCCCCGCGGCAAAATGCTTTCGCGCGTATACTGCCCGACCCTGTCTCACGAAGGCCATGCCAGGATAATTGACAGGCTGGCCGCATCTATCAAGGAAGCGGTTAAGGAGGCCGGCTTCAAATTGCGTGATATGGCGGGCATGGGCGTTGCCGCCGCAGGCATCATCGATATCAACCGGGGTCTTATAACCGAGGCTCCCAATCTGCCGAAGTGGCGCAATATCCCCTTGAGGGACCTGCTCAGGGAAGAGTTTAAGATGCCCGTCTTTGTGTTGAACGACGCCAGCGCGGCGGCGCTGGGCGAGCACTGCCTGGGCGCCGGACGTGGCCTGGACAACCTTATCTATATGACTGTCAGCACCGGCATCGGCGGAGGTATGATTATTAACGGTGAACTTTACAACGGCACTGACGGCAGTGCGGCGGAGGTGGGGCATATGATAATTCAGGTGGACGGGCCACTGTGCCACTGCGGCCACTACGGCTGCCTGGAGGCGATGGCCTCCGGGACTGCCATCGCCCGCATGGCCGAGGAACGCCTGCGCAGCGGGTGGACCAGCATACTTTCCAAAAGCAGGCGAAAGATAACCGCCGAAGACGTGGCCGCCGCGGCCAAAAAGGGCGACGTGCTGGCCTGTCAAGTGATAGATGACGCCGCAGGCTACCTGGGCATCGGCATGGCCGGCCTGGTCAACCTGTTCAACCCACAGATGATCGTGGTGGGGGGTGGCGTATCCGCCCTGGGCGAGAGGCTGCTGCGACCCGCCAGGAAGTCCATGAAACAGCATGCCTTTAAGCTGCCTGCCGGGACGGTGCGCGTGGTCAGGTCGGCCCTGGGGGCTGACTCCGGCCTTATGGGCGCGGCCATTTATGCCCGGCGGCAGGCGGGAGGCAAGCCATGATTTACTGGGCGCCGCTGCTGCATTTTTACCAGCCTCCCACCCAGACCCCGGTCGTGCTCATGAAGGTCGCCAACGAATCGTACCGGGCGCTGATGGATGTCTTCGAAGCCTACCCGCATGCCAGGGCCACCTTCAATATCAACGGCGTGCTGACCGAGATGCTGGGGCTGTACGGCTACAGCGATATACTGGGCCGCATGCGCAAGCTGGCTGAAGGCGGCCAGATAGAGTTCACGGGCTCGGGAAAATTCCACCCCATCCTGCCGCTCATCCCCAGGGAGGAGGTCGAGAGGCAGATACGGCTCAATATCGCCACCAACCGCCAGTATTTCGGCGACGCCTATAAGCCCAGAGGTTTCTTCCCACCTGAGATGTGTTATTCCCGGGAGATAGTGGAGCCTGTCATAGACTCCGGCCATGAATGGATCATTGTAAGCGGCATTGCCTGTAACGTGGGATGGCCCATGGATGTTATCCACAGGATAGATCATGTTGGAGATGGGCCGGCGGTATTTTTCAGGGACGACATACTGAGCAACAAGATCAGCTTCAAGGACCTGGACGGCAAGGGCTTCGTCGAACATTTGAAGGAACTGCACAAGGGCTCGGGTGACAGGTATGTGATAACCGCCATGGATGCCGAGACCTTCGGGCACCATATCCCGCACTGGGACAAGCTCTTCCTGTCGCAGGTCTATGAGACGCTCATGCCCGCCGTCGATCCGCCGCACGTCATGCGCGAGCAAAAGCCTCCCGCCGACCAGCACCGCAGGATCTTCGAATATGAGAAAAAGCCGGACTCGGAGGAGATAAGGATAGTCACCATCAGCCAGTTGCTGGATATCTTCCCGCGCGGCGAGGCCGTAAGCCCCAGGCCGTCATCCTGGAGCACCTCCGGTGACGACATCAAGATGGGCAACTTTTATCCTTTGTGGCAGGATAAGGACAATCCCGTGCATCGCATGCAGTGGGAGCACCTCGATCTGACTATCAGCGTGGAGCATAAAGCCGCCGAGGTGGCCGACAGCCCGCTCAGCCTGCAGTTCGCCTCCACGGCCCGGATCATTCTGGATGCCGCCCTGCATAGCTGCCAGTTCTGGTGGGCCAGCAAGCGTCCCATGTGGAACATCAACATGATCTACCGCGGCCTGACCGAGCAGCGCGAGGTGCTGCTCAATGCCTACAAGGCCATTGCACTGAGCAATTGCAAGCCCGAAGTCAAAAAGGAATATTATTACCGCGTGGTGGCGGCCCGCAACATTTTTGACCGCATAACCGACCACCTGTATACGGACGACTGAGCATGGTATTCGACCTGCTACTGCAACAAGGAGGGCCAAGCCTATGAGGTCACGGGAGCTGATCGGCAAAGAGGTGATTGACGCCAACGCCAAAATAATCGGCCCGGTCAGGGACGTCGAGATCGACCTGAAGAAATGGGCCGTCACGGCCGTGATCGTCAAAGCAGGCTTCATCAAGAGGCTGACCATACTCACGGACGATATAGATAAGATAGGCGACAAGGTGGTACTTAAAATAGCCGTCGACAAAATAAAGAAGGCCTGAGATTTGAAAAAGATATCCCTCGGCCTGGCATTACATAATCATCAACCACTGGGTAATTTCCCCTGGGTCTTCGACGACGCCTATAAACGCGCCTATCTTCCCATGGTTGAGGAGCTGGGACGTCATCCCCTCATCCACGCCTCGCTGCACTACAGCGGCTGCCTGATCGACTGGCTAACGGCAGAGCGCCCCGAGTTCATGATCATGCTCAAGGAGCTGGTCGACAGGGGGCAGGTCGAGATCATGGGCGGCGCCTACTACGAGCCCATCCTGCCGGCCATCCCCGACCCCGACAAGCACGGACAAATCCTCAAGATGAGCGCTTTCATAGAGAAGGAGTTCGAGGCCAGGCCGGGCGGCATGTGGCTGGCCGAGCGCGTCTGGGAGCCCTACCTGGCCAGGGTTTTATCCGAGGCCGGTATAGATTGGACCCTTATCGACGACACGGCTTTCAAGATGGTAGGTAAGGCCGACGATGAACTTTTCGGCTATTTCCTCACCGAGGAGCAGGGGCATTATCTCAAGGTATTCCCCATCCACAAATACCTGCGCTATTCCATACCCTGGCATGAGGTCGGCAGTATCATCGAGAACCTTAAAAGCCGAGCTTCCGAGGAAGGGGACAGGATAGCGGTCATGGGCGATGACGGCGAAAAATTCGGCATCTGGCCGGAGACTTATGAACACTGCTGGGAAAGGGGCTGGGTCAACGATTTCTTCAAGGCCGTCGAGGACAACGGCGAATGGCTGTGCACCATAAAACTGGGCGAATATGTCGAAAGGTATCCCCCGGCGGGACGCATCTACCTGCCCTGTGCCTCCTATGACGAGATGCTGGAATGGTCGCTTCCCCAGCAGCTTTCCTGGGAGTACTCGCATCTAAAACAGCGCCTGGAGGACGAAGGCCGGGCCGAAGTGCTGCGCTATCTATATAGCGGGTTCTGGCGCAACTTCATGGTCAAGTACCCCGAGGTCAACCGCATGCACAAGAAAATGATGCTGGTGCATAACAAGGTGCACCGGGCGCGCACGGTAAACGAGGAAGGCTGCGGGCTGGACTACCTGTGGCGCGGCCAATGCAACTGCTCTTACTGGCACGGCGTCTTCGGCGGCATCTACCTCACCGATATCAGGGCGGAAACTTACAGCAACCTCATCAAGGCGGAGAACTGCGCCGATGAGCTGCTGGTAAAAAAGGATGGCGGCTGCAATTTATATATGATGGACTATGACGGCGACGGCAAACAGGAGATACTGTCCGACGGCCGCGAGTTCAATTTGTACATCAGTCCCAATGAGGGCGGCAGCATCATTGAATGGGACCTGCGCAAGAAGGATTTTAATCTCCTGAGCACCATGAGCCGCAGGCCCGAGGGCTATCACAAGGACCTGCTGGCCAAACAGGGTGAGGCGGGTGATCCGTCCGGCGGCAGCGGCATCAAGAGCATTCACGACCACATCCGGGTGAAAAGCGAATATACAGGCGGGATGCCTGTCTATGATACCTTGCCCAGGTCGTCTCTCATCGACCGCTTTATCAGTGCCGAGGAGACGCCGGAAAGCTACGAGAAGAATACCTTCGTGGACACGGGGGATTTCGCCGGGCAGCCCTACGAGTGCAGCATCGACGCAGCGCCCGATTCCTGCATCAACTTGAAGCGGCGGGGCTATGTCCAGACCGGGATGGTCCTGACCGAGGTTATCCTGGAGAAGACCGTCACCCTGGTGGAGAGGGAGGGCAAGCTGGATATCGTCTACAAGTTCACCAATGCCGGGAAAACGACCCTCAATACCATCTACGGCAGCGAGTGGAACATCAACCTGCTGGGTGGGGGCCACAATGAGAACGCCAGCTACGAGGTCGAAGGCAAGGATATCGGCGACACACGCCTCGATTCCCGCGGCGTCATCGAGCGCACCCGTCAGCTTAGCATGGCCAACACCCTGCTGGGCATCGAGATGCTGCTCAACCTCGACCGTCCCCTCACTATCTGGCGCTATCCGGTGGAGAGCCTCTCCAACTCGGAGGGTGGCGTGGAGGAGGTCTACCAGTGCAGTTGCCTTTTGATCTTATTCCCGCTGCACCTGGAGGCAGGGCGGGATATCGGGTTCCAGTATAGCTGGAGCCTGGAAAAATAGGCTTGTCATTTTTCGGTGCATGGCTAATAATTGAGACCCGGAATTTAAAGATATGCCCGTAACCCCTCTCAGGGAACAGTACCTTCGCATCAAGCAGCGTTACCCGGAGGCCATCGTCTTTTTCCGCCTGGGCGATTTCTACGAGACCTTTGACGATGACGCCCGGGTGACCTCGCGTGAGCTTGAGATCGTATTGACATCGAGGGAGATGGGCAAGGGCATCAAGGTGCCGCTGGCCGGCATCCCCTACCATGCCCTCGATAATTATCTCTCCAAGCTCATCAACCGCGGCTACAAGGTGGCCATCTGCGAGCAGTTGACCGAGCCCGGCAAGGGTTTGGTCGAGAGGGATGTCATCAGGGTCGTCACGCCCGGGACGGTCATCGAGCCGGGCTTGCTTTCGGAGAAGAGCAATAACTACCTGGTGAGCGTCGTCATCCGCAAGGGCCAGGCCGGCATAGCCTACGTTGACATCACTACCGGGGAATTCGCCGCCGCGCAGGTGCCTGCCGAGCTGGCCGCCGACGAGGTGGGGAGGCTCACCCCGGCCGAGCTCATCGTCCCCAAATCAGACGATTTCAATGCCGACGGCCTTGCACGCAACACCACCAGGCTGGATGATTATTATTTCGAGCTGGATACCGCCACCCGCGTATTATTGGAGCAGTTCCAGGTGGCCTCGCTGGAGGGCTACGGCTGCGCAGGCCTGCCCGCCGCGATAAGCGCCGCCGGGGCTATTATCGGCTACCTGCGGGAGAACCAGAAATCGGTGCTGGGCCTGCTGGACCGGCTTTCCACCTACTCGGTGCAGTCCTTCATGACGCTGGACATGCACACGGTGCGCAACCTGGAGCTTTTCAGCAGCCTGCGCTGGGGCGGCGCCGCCGGCTCCCTGCTTTCAGCCATCGATAAGACCAGGACATCCATGGGCGGACGGCTTCTCAAGAAATGGGTGGGCCAGCCGCTTTTCGACCTCGGCAGCCTGGCTCAGCGCCAGCAGGCCGTGGAGTGGTTTTACCAGAAGGCCATGGTGCGGGGCACGGTCATTTCGCTGCTGGGGGACACGCCGGATATGGAGCGCATCATCAACCGCGTTCGCAGCAACAATGCCTCGCCGCGCGACCTCATGGCCCTGAGGACGGGCCTGGAGAAGGTGGCCGACATTCAGATGGCGTTGCTCCCCGCCAATGCCCCATCGGTTTTAAGCGAGCATTTGAAGCAATATCCCGATGTGGTCGAGCTGATCGCCAGGTCGATTGCCGACCAGCCCGCCGCCAACTTCGACCATGGCGGGGTCATCAGGAAGGGTTTTTCCGAGGAGCTGGACAAGACGCGTTCCATCGCCTCCGACGCCCGGCAGTTCCTGGCCGGGCTGGAGAAGCAGGAGCGGGAGAGGACGGGCATCAAGTCCCTGAAGGTCGGCTACAACCGTGTCTTCGGGTACTATATCGAGATTTCGACGGCCAACCTGGGCTCTGCGCCCTCCGACTACATCCGCAGGCAGACGCTGGCCAACGGGGAACGGTTCTACACGCCGCAGTTGAAAGAATACGAATCGATGATATTGAATGCGCAGGAGAGGGTGGTGGAGTTGGAGAAGTCCCTCTTCGCCCAGGTTTGCCGGCAGGTGGCTGAATCGGGCGAGAAGATACTCTCCTCGGCCAGGGCGCTGGCGCAGATCGACGTTTACTCCGGCCTGGCGGAGGTGGCCGTACGCAACAGCTATGTCAAGCCGCAGCTCAACGATGGCGATGCCATCGTGATAAAGGGCGGCCGGCACCCGGTAGTGGAGCAGGCGCTGGGGTCCGGCGGGTTCGTGCCCAACGACATCCGCTTATCTAAAGAAGACCAGCTTATCGTGTTGACCGGTCCCAACATGGCGGGGAAGTCCACCTATCTCAAGCAGGCGGCGCTCATCGTGCTTTTGGCGCAGATCGGCAGCTTCGTTCCCGCCGATGAAGCGGTAGTGGGCATAGTCGACCGCATCTTCACCCGCATCGGTGCGCAGGAGGACATTGCCGCCGGGCAATCGACCTTCATGGTGGAGATGATAGAGGTGGCCAATATCCTCAACAATGCCACGTCGAGGTCGCTCTTGATACTTGACGAGGTCGGGCGCGGCACCAGCACCTATGACGGCCTGTCCATCGCCTGGGCCGTGATCGAGTATATCCACAACCATACCAGGCTGAGGTCCAGGACGCTGTTCGCCACGCACTATCACGAGCTGGTCGAGCTGGCCGGCTTCCTGCCGCGGGTCAGGAACTATAACCTGGCCGTAGCGGAGGAGGAGGGCAAGGTCATTTTCCTGCGCAAGGTTATACCGGGCGGCGCCGATAAGAGCTACGGCATACATGTGGCGCAGCTTGCGGGCCTGCCCAAGACGGTGATACACCGGGCGGAGGAGATTTTGCAGGAGCTTGAAAAGGACCAGCTTGAGCGAAAAGAGGGTACCAAGAAGAAACCAGGCACGGCGCAGCCGCTTCAGCTTCCCATCTTCGGCCAGGGGTCGGCCATCGAAGAAGAGGTCCGGTCGCTGGATGTAGACTCCATGTCTCCCATCGAAGCCATCAACAAGCTCTACGAGCTGAAGAAGAAGGTGGGGGATAAGGCGGGGTAGGGTCATCGTTGCCAAACTCGACGCTCTTTCCGCCGAAACCAAAAAGTTCGAAGCCATCTATCAACAAAAACTGACTGACTTAGAAAAACTGAAAAAATCAATTCTACAGAAGGCTTTCAATGGAGAATTATCTGGAGAATAAAACCGTGACAAATTGTCACGGTTTGAAAATGAAGGCGGTTGACTGCTGTAAGCGGGATATAATTTGAACCCTGGTTGCGTTAAGCATTTTAAATAAGGACTTATAAAAATGAGTAATTTAATTCTATTTGAGACCAAGCAAGTCCGCAGGCTGTGGAGTAAGGAAAAGCAACGGTGGTTTTTTTCTGTTATAGATGTCTGCGAAATATTGAGTGAAACCGATAACCCGCGACGTTACTGGAGCGATCTAAAACGAAAGCTGAAAAACGAGGGGGTAAATGAACTGTACGAAATTATCGTACAGTTGAAAATGGAGGCGGGAGACGGGAAAATACGCTTAACCGACTGTGCTGATGCGCAGGGGCTTCCCAGCCAATAAACAGGCTGCTATTGAAGGCGGAACCATTGCCGGCAATGCACGGAGTGAACTGGAAGAGAAAAGCGGCACAAGGGTTTCAACAAGCAAGAATTACAAGGAGCTTCCAGAGAATAGACGCAAAGCACTTAAATAAAATAAAGAGGCTGAATAAGCGTGAACGAAGCGGAAACCAGAGCGGAACTCATCGACCCAAAGCTCAAGGGAAGTGGTTTGGGCGTAGTGGAAGGCTCAAAAATCCTGCGGGAATACCATATCACTGCCGGGAAAAAGTCACTGTTGCAAAAGGCATTTAGTGGGGGGCTATAAAGCGACAGGTTTGTATACATGCCTTGACCGAATGTATACAAACTACTGTACTTTGTATACATTTATAAAAAGATGTCCCCTATCGAGGCCATCAACAAGCTCTACGAGTTGAAGAAGAAGGCGGGGGATAGCGCACCAACGTGTTAGTGCCCACAGGTTGTGTAATTTGTCGAATTCGACACTGCATCATTGGGGGTCAAAATATGGACTCGATACGAACCGGAAGGCAAAGCGCTCATTTCCACCGGTAATGATATTTTTTGTGTACCGGCTGACGAAAAAGTGATACTCCAGGTATAACTGTTTCCGCCGCCATTGGTTGATTCCCACGTGTAACTAACTGTGCCGGGGCCATTGGTAGTGATATTAGTGTAAAGGTTGAAACAACCGGTGGAGTTGGATGGCTCAGTATTGGCTGTGACACCGGTCACCGCGAATGGCGTTCCTGCCGGTGGGGTAGTCGCTGATGGCGGGGCTTGAACTATAACACAACTTGGGATGAGAATCAGTAGTAATAGTAGTGATAAAGAAAGAAAAACAAACCTTTTCAATTTAGTTACCTCCAAAAATATATTGCCTGCGATATAGATGCATACTTAATCCTGGTATGGTAATTACAATAATCTTCTCATGTGAGATATGGATTAGTAATATAATAAGAAGGCAGAAACTTGAATAGTTATGACATCTCGATGGAGTTGGGAAAGGAGCAGCTTGAACGCAAGGAAGGTGCTAAAAGAAAGCCTGCCGCTGCGCAGCCCTTACAGCTTCCCATCTTCGGCCAGGGGTCGGCCATCGAAGAAGAGGTCAGATCGCTGGATATAGACTCCATGTCCCCCATCGAAGCCATCAACAAGCTCTACGAGCTGAAAAAGAAGGCGGGGATGGGGGCTAGAATGACTTACTCTTATATAGAGTCGTACAACATATATTGACCGGAAAAGCTGGCTTCGGCATAAAATCAGGCATGGTCAGAAACGAGATGTTGTCCTGGAATATAGTGCTCGTCTCTCCGACGCATCCCTTTGGATTGAGAAAGCGGACCAACTGGTTGACGCTGCGCATCTCTTGAAACCTAGTATTGTCTCTTATTGGGATAAAGCCAGAGCGTTATTTTATATTCGGTTTGGAACGTTTATATCTTCCCTATGATACATTCTCACTCGTCCCATATCATTAGTTGCATTAAGTTTTGGTCAGTCTGTTAGCTAATAATTAGTTATTTTCACATTTTTTCGAACAGTGATATCACTCTGCTTACACGGTTTATCGTGTCAGAGATGTCAAACAATGCCTGCGATCCCGTATAAAACTGGTCACGGTAGGTTTGCTCGTACCCTAAGGCAATTGCATATTCCACAAAAGCAATCTCATACGTGATGTCCAAAAACCGTTTACTCTCCAGCCCTTCGCGATAAGAAAATGATATCTGGGGATGATCGAGGTTAATGGTAATAGTTCTGTTTTCTCGATCATAGTTCGATCGTTTAGATTCCCGACCAAGATGATCATAGATAACGTGAAATGTAGATCTACGCTGTTTTTTTTCACTCAGGTTGCCTGTGCTACCGGGTAAATCGCCTGGAAGTAAGGACGGTCCCGGCCTTTCGATTTCTCCTGGGCCAGCCTTGCTGCCTTTTCTTCCTTTGGAATGATCCGGCCCTCCCATCTTATAACGTGACATATCGGTGCCTTCGCCTGGGATAATATCGGTTAAGTTGCCATCTCTGATTTTCGACATCCTTTTGATCTTCTCTAGTTCCATCTGTAGACCGCGAAAATCGTTATTCAAGATATTTTCTAGATCCCTGGCATGTCTCTCAAGCTTAATTGTTTCTTCGCTCTTTTTTTTCGATTTCTCTCGAGTCATATATTCCTTTTGAACTTCCTGCAAACATAGGTTTATCCAGCCCAAAAGGCTTGCGACGGTGGAATTGGATACATTGAGCGACATATTCCGCGTATTATCAAAAGGCGGAATTTTTTCCAGAGTATACCGCTCTTCCAAAATCGGAACATCCACCTCGCCAAATACATGTCTTGCGAACTCTACATCGAGATCATTACCGAAAGTTGTATCATGCCAAATGCCATCAGACAAGACATCAATACCACCTCTTTCCTTTTCAAGTGGAATTGGAGATACATTGATCGTTAGTTTCACATTGCCGATTATACTTGGCAGATCGCCTGAAGGCTGAAATATTTTTTGCCACATATAATTCGGCACCGAATATTCACAAACGTGATCATTAATAATTACCCGATGTTTGTGGAGCTTTCTACCCAGATGTCGTTCAACATAAGCAATGGTCTGCTGCAAATCCAGACTTTTTATATTCAGCTTGGATACTATGATTCGTGTGCCATCTTCCTCTGTCGTCGTTTTATCCACCATTATATCTCTAACGGAGAACGGTCCTCCCGTCATCGATTTTTCAATATCTTCACGACTTAACTCAACGGAATTTAGTATATGGTTTTTTACAGTCTCAATACGCAGTCGATCGGCGATACCAAAACCGGCGCATTTTCCGGTCCCATACATGCCGCGTACCTTCTCCCCCTTAATGCGCTTAATATTTGGCCCGTGCATCTGAAAAAAATTGCTTAGCTCATCTCTGGTCATTCCGCTCCCGTCATCGGTAATGACGATGATATCTTTAGATATTTCGACTTCAACATTGACGATTTGATTTAGTCTCGGATTATCGACTGAATTGGAAACATACTCCCATACTACTTTTGGAACTGTATTGAAATAGGTCGCATTTTGCAGGAAATCGCGAGCCACATGGCTTGTAACTTTAATAGCTTCAGTCACATCATACCTCCAACTTTATTAAACCGTGAGCTTCAAGTTTGTCAATCATCTCTTTCAGCTGTGTATCTAGAACGGCAGCGTTTTGCAATGCCATTGTTCGTTCTCTCACCATTCGTTGGTTAAAATAGTTATCTATTTTCAATATTGAATGTACGTCATTAATAGTTATAGTTCGCACATTCTCCTTCAAAATCTTCCTATATGCGGCGCTACCTTTCATCGCCTTAACATCGCCAGTAACTCGCTGAATAATTTCTCCATGAGTGAGATTCAATTTTGCGTTTAGGCACCATTTGAAACCTTTAGTATTGAGCATGAAACCATCCTTGATGCCACCTATGATCCTGCAAGTCGGAGCTGACAATTCGTGCTTTAGGGCGAGTCGTACTGTTTCAAGATTGATTCGGTCTGGGTACTTCTCCCAGCTAAAACGTTTTGGAGACAACTCAGCCGCCTTTATGGCTATATCTTCTAAATGTACGAAGTGTCTAGCTCCATCGAGAATATATGCGGAGAGCACGACAATGTCCATTTGCGTCAATTCTTTTTGTCTAATCATAATTCCATACTCTGCTAACTGCTACTTCCCGCTTTATCGTATCAAAACAAAGCTTTATTCTATCGCCCGATTCGATTTTCAAAACTTCGGATGCCTTGGTTAGTCCACGTATGAATAGATTGTCCACTACCAAATCATTCTGATACCGACCATCAATATACATTCCCCAAGTTCCTTTCAAGACTTTTGCCTGCCCGCTATTTATTACACCACTATATTTAATCCAATTGCTCACGTTCGCCTCGTAGATAACCTGACCGTTAGCATATGGCTTCAGTGCCTGTAAGCGTCTGACTTGTCGAATCGATGACTGTGCTCTTTCTATGTCAATATCGTCATAGTGCCGACCTAATACTGTGTAAAGAGAGTGTCCTATTTTTTGAATGATTGGAGACACCTGTAACAAATTTGGCACCGACGGCCAAGAATATCCACCTTCTTTTAGCTTATCGAAAACACGATCATATGTCACGACCGGACCTTCTTGATCGATCAGTTCAAGAAAAAGCAGTTCCCGGTCGTTGCAATCAGGCTCTTCAAGCATAGTAAAATCAGTAAGGATCAAATCATCTTTTTGAGAAAACTCGCCAGTCAGTTCCAATACCCTCAATATTATATCTGAGGGTGGTGCCTGGTATCCGAGTCTGAAAAGGTGTTTGGCAAACCCGTATCTCAACTGCCGGCAGCTAAGCGGTCCGCAATAATACAACATTTTATAAGCTGTTCTCTTAAAGATATCGATGCCATCGATTTTTGTTACCCATTCGGTATCAACAGGTGTAATCCCGCCGAAAGCCAATATGGACTCAATAGACTGACGACTAACATCGTTGTCAGTTAGCGATCTTATCCTGACTGCCCCTGAATTACTAATGTATTTGCACGCTTTTTGTATTATTGATCTGCCAATCGATAGTGCGTTCAGGGGGATATTCCATCTGAATGCTGTTAATGCGCGCTGGGACAATGTTAAATCAGGATGGACATCCATATTGGACACCGCCACCAATAAATCGACCGATGAGGCCTTTTGCAGAAAGCCAGATTCCCCTAGAGTTGTTTCCCATGATTTTCTAGATACAGTATCTGCGTTGCGCTCGAATAGCTTCAGTGCTGCAGAGGACAAAATATAGCTGTTTGAAAATAAATGACGTTCCATCTTTCTTTTGACTTTACTCTCTACTTGTCTTATACGCTCACGGGTGACTTTGTACTTGTTGGCAAGCTGTTGTAGTGTAACACGTTCACCCTCTGAAAACCGACGCACTAAGACGTCGCGCTCGCGGTCTAGCAGTATTGCAGTGAATTTATTTAGTTCTTCATCCACGGTACTACCTAATATGATTCTCCGAATTTCATTTATCGTTTTATATAGGAGATCCAATTTCTCATAATCCAACTGTCCGCTTTTGAATAGCCTCTCCCAAAGATCCCCAGCATTTAGGCGCTCTTGAAATTCCAGCATGGTTTCGATTCGAAAAGTTGTAAAAATACGTAATTTGGTCCTGACATAGATAGGCAAAACATAGTCTTCGAGCAGAAAAACGTTCTTGGCGGAAATCTCTTTAAGCAATTCCTGTTCTCTAGCCATCAATTGATCAAGGGTATGTGAAACCGTTGCTGTTGTGGTCTCATCAACGGTGCTTGTTGTTTGCTGATGTAATGATATTAATGTCGATAAAAATGAGTGTAATTTCTTGCGTATTTGACGTATCCATGCTCCGCCAGCCATGCGAAGCTGGTAGAAATCATCTATCGGGAAATTGATCAGTTCTTCTAAGGTATTTACATTGATTGATCGTAGTTTCTTTTCAAGACCGATGCTTAGATTCAATACGGATATGTCAATATTGCTTATTATCAATTTATTGTCATAAATTCTATTAAAAAAGCCATCCTCAGCAATTGTTTGCCGATGACTCTGGTCAGGATCAACTTTCATACTATGTATTACACACTGCCAATTTAGTTAATGAGTATATTGATGGATATTTATGATCCTGCCAAACATTAAACAAATGAATAAAAATATATACCTTTTCATCACTAACCCCGAATATTTTATTGTTAACTCATCATTTTTCACAACAATCAATCAGTATCAGAATCAGATGCTATTATACGCCTATGCCAACAAATGGGAATAGGTTACACCCGAATATATCACGGGCCCAACCCTCACGGCGGCAGTGGAAGCCGGCATCAAATATAAAGGACGCCTCGACGTGGGTGTACTTTATTCAGAAGAGCCCAAGTAGCGTATTGACAGCCAAATGCTATCAACGTACTATTAGCGGCGACAGCGATGAGGGTCAGGATGCATCATCGCCGGTTAAAATAAGAAATCCCATTTCATTAAGGAGGCGCGACGTGAGCAAGGTGCTGGTTACGGGCTCTACCGGCTTCATCGGCGGACACATCGTTAAAGCTAATCTCGCCAGGGGGAATTCCGTGCGTGCTTTCGTACTGCCGGGCGACCCGGGAGAGAAGTCGCTCAAAGACCGCGGTGTGGAAGTCGTTAACGGCGATATACGCGACTATGCCAGAGTGCGTGAGGCGGCGGACGGACGGGAAATCATCTTTCACTGTGCGGCCATCGTCACCGACTGGGCGCCCAAAAAGCTCTTCCGGGAAGTGACCGTCGGGGGTGCTGAGAACGTGGCTAGGGCTGCAACGGACGTGAAGGTGAAGCGGCTGGTGGACATGAGCACCTGCGACGTTTTCGGCACCGATGAGTCGATTGTAATGGACGAGACTCTGCCGCTGAAATACTGGGGCGAGCCCTACCCAGACTCGAAGATAGACTCGGAGAAGATCATGTGGCGCTACCACAAGGAGCAGGGCCTGCCCGTGACCATGGTCTACCCGCTGTGGGTCTTCGGCGAGGGCGACCAGACCTTCGTGCCACTGCTGGCCGACGCCATCGTCAAGAAAGATATGATCTTCTGGCGGAAAAACGCCATCGTCTGGCCCACTTACATCGACAACCTGGTCGACCTGCTCATGCTGATCTCGGAGGACGAGCGGGCGGTCGGCAACGGCTACCTGGTGCATGACGGCGAGAATACCACGCTGGAGGAGTTCTGCGACGGCATAGCGGCCGCGCTAAACGTGCCTCCCATTCGCACGTATATCCCTTACTGGTCCGCCATGGCGGCGGCCAGGGCCATGGAGTTTATCTGGCGGCTGGGTGGTATCAAGCAGCGGCCCTTGCTGACCACCTACACGGTGACCAACCTGGGGTCGAGGTTTCGTTTCAGCATCGAAAAAGCGGAGCGCGAGCTGGGCTGGAAGCCGAAGATCAGCTATAAAGAGGGTTTCAAACGGACCATGGAATGGCTGAAAACACTGGACGTCGCATCCTTAAAACAAAAATAGGTGGAGTAAGATGAAAGATTATAATAACAAAATAGTTTACCTAACGGGTGGTTCTTCGGGCATCGGCCTGGCTACGGCCAAAATGCTGGCGCAAAAGGGCGCCCATGTCGCCATCTTTGCCCGCAGGCAGCAGGTGCTGGAAGAAGCAATCAAAGAGATCAGCGCCTGCGGCAGCAACGCGGACCAAAAGTTTTACTATGATTTACTCGACGTATCGATTCATGAGGACGTCGATAAAGTCCTGCAAAAGGCGGTTTCCGAATTCGGCATTCCCGACGTGCTGATAAACTGCGCGGGCAGGGCCAAACCGGACTATTTCGCTGAAATACCGTACATGCAATTCGACGAGACGATCAAGATCGATCTCTACGGCGCCTGGAACACGTGCGCCTTCCTGGTACCGCTGATGAAAAAGCGCGGCGGATACATTGTGAACGTGTCGTCCATCTGCGGGTTCATCGGTGTATTCGGCTACAGCGACTATTCGGCGGCCAAGTTCGGCGTCCTGGGGTTCTCCGAAGCGCTGCGCAGCGAAGTCAAACCGCAGGGCATAACCGTGTCGGTGCTATGTCCTCCGGATACGGACACGCCCGGTTTCGTTGAGGAAAACAAGACCAAGCCGCCCGAGACCAAAGCGGTTGAGGGGACTGCCGGCCTGATGAAGCCGGAAGAGGTGGCCCGCGCCCTGATCAAGGGCATGGGCAAAGGGGAGTTCATGATCATACCCGGCGGCGAAAGTAAATTTACCTACGTGATGAAGCGCCTTTTCCCCTGGCTGGTGGACATGGTGATGGACTCGCAGATCAGCACGGTGCAGAAAAAGAAGGCCAAATAATACCAGGGGGTGTCCGTATTTAAGCGGCCTCCCCCGGACGGGTATCCCGTATAAATAAAGCTATAGTAAAGGCTACCAGCATCAGGGCCGCCAGCATGACCAGCGGTATGACAAACTGGCCGGTGGTGGAGTGCAGCCACTCCACGGTAGGCACCAGTATCACCGCCGCTCCATTGCCCAGAAGCTGCAGATAGCCGACCGATACACCGGCATATTTGGACCCGGTCAGCTCGGCCGACATGGTGTACATGATGGGCAGAGAGGAGAGAAGGAAAAATCCCAGCACTATGCCGTTGATCATATTGCCGGTATAGCCCTGGACAAATATAATGGCTGTTATGCATACGGCCCCTACCAGCGCCGCCAGCAGCAGGAAGGGCTTCCTGCGCCCGATCTTGTCCGAGATCAGGGGGATAACGAAGCAGCCGATCAGGCCGGCGAAAATCAGCGCCGCCGATACGGTGCCCACCTCGGTCAGGGCGATGCCGTGCATCTCATTCAGTATCTTCTCCAACCAGGTTGCAAAGCCGTTGAAAACGCCGATGCCTACCAGGGCTACGAACCCCAGCAAGACGAAATTCCTGTTCTTTAGGATGACCCCCATGCCGCCCCATTCAACCTCCGACTGGTCCTGCTCCGGCTCTCGCGCAGGCGTCAGCGGACGGGACTTGATCAAGAAGATGAAGGCCAGCATGCCGACCAGTCCGGCTATGCCGTAGATCCACAGCATCTGACGATACCCCAAATCCTGCACCAGCAGCGGGGTCAGTCCCAGCGCCGCCATCATGCCCACGAAGAGAGCCAGAGAACCCAGACCCACCGCGGTCGCCTCCTCTTTGGGCGAGAACCACACGGTCGCCAGCTTGGTTACTCCATTCATGATGAAGGGCTGGCCGATGGAGATGCCGCCCTGGGCGACCAGCAGCATCACGAAAGATGCCGGGCTGACCACGCGCAGCAGCGCAAACAGGCCGGTGAAGATTGCGCCTATACCGACGCCCCATTTAAAGCCGATCTTATCGATGACGATCCCCGCCGGGATGGTAAGTATCACCTGTATCAGCGGGAAAATCAGGGTAAGCCACTGAACGTCGCTGGCAGGTATCTTGAGCAGGTCTTCGATATAAGTATCGATAGCAGCAAAATTGAGCCAGTACATCTGTGTCAGCGCCGCCACGTACATATAGATGCCCAGGACGAGCCAGCGGTAGCTGTAAACCTTGTATTGCTGCTCCACGGTCAACCTCTTTTATATATAGATATCCCTGCACACACAGAATAAAGCGACTATTGAAAGCAGCCACCGGGTAGCTGCGCACATATGAATGGGATTCCCCATTTTAACCGGCGATGATGCACCCGACCCTCATCGCCGTTGCGGATAATAGTACGTTGACAGACAAATGCTGTCAAAGTACTATTAACGGCTAGAAAATGGCGCAGGGTGGAATATCGTTTTACTTGAATATGGGCTTGCCGAGGGGCAGCGTGAGTTTCCCGGTCAGGTATAACATGAACACCGCCGTGCCCACATAGAGGTTGAGCACCCCCGTTGCCAGCAACATCCAGCCGCTTACGTTGGCCCAGATATTGATGATTGAACCGCCTATGCCCGGCTGTATGCCCGGCTGTCCCAGGAAATTCCATACAGTCAACGCCACCACGGCCAGGGTGATAAACCAGATCATGGCGCTTATCAGCCAGCTCAACCTCCCGCCGAGATAACCCAATATGGCAATGAAGATAATCAGCGGTATGTTGAAGTAACCCTCAACCAGTACGGGGATTTGCGCGGTGCCAAGTATCCCCAGGACGGGGGCGCCCAGCGGCAATCCCACAAACTTGGTGAGCAGGGACATCCAGTTCGCCGAGCCGAAGAAAATAGCGCCGATCAACAGGTTGACGGTAGCGCCGTATAGCTCGTTGTTGCGGTACTGTATGATGCTGCAAACGATCAATACAAAGTTGATGCCGCAGAACCAGGGTATCATCAATACCGAATCCACTGCAGGTACCAGGCCGGCCAACAGAGCACCCAAACCGAATACGCCCACAGCCTGCGCATACAACGCTGCGGGAGTTGGATTTGCCCATGAATTCTGTTCGCTCATTACATACAACCTCCCAAATAAAATAGTCGCTCGAACCTGAAAGCTGGAAACGCGTGCTGCGGCCTACGCTAACACTGCCGCCTGTGTCACATGCCCGTACCTCCCTTTACATTTCACCGGGGATGCGAGCGTTAGGAGCAATGCAGGATCAACAACCGAGCGCTCGCCCTAAATTTTATGGCTATGTTATTACCAGTTTGAGATATTGTCAAGGCTGAAGTACCGTCAGCCAATTCCCTTTGTCTAAATCCTATAAATCTGTAACAAATTCGGGCCGGATTTTATAACTATTTAATTTACTTCAGCGCAACATATATAAAGAATATGTTCAGATAGCAGAGGCCCAGGACATCAGCAAGGTCTTCGAAGGTTTCATTAAGTCTGATGTGCCGTTTGACAAGTGGTTTCGAGACAAGATACTCGTTGAAGTTCACGAAATGGATTTTTCCAAGCCGCTGCCGATGAATGAATTGATGCTGGATTTCAAGGCCTAGAATAAAGAATGGTTCTGTACTAAAGCCTGCTTTTCAGCACCTAACAGATTATTATGGGGCTTAATTTTCCGGACGTTTCTGAGATAACGGATGGCATAAATAGCTATGTTGAAGAGCTAAATAAGTACAATATTAGAATGAAAGCGCTACAATAATTGATACGTTAAACCTATAATTTTTATTATGGGTGAACATTCATCCCGATGTTAATTCACAGTGACAAATATTTACTCCCCTATCGATCCAGTGCCATCGACATACCGGAGAGCCTTAGGGTGCTGAAGAGAAAGCGAATAACAGCAGGAGGATTGAAATGATTCCGACAATCATCGTTAAGGCGGATTTGTGTTCCAAATGCGCCATGTGTGTTCAAGAGTGTCCGGGGAGACTTTTTATCCAAGTATCCAAAGATTCCGTTCCTGAAGCTCATGATTTAGAATTCTGTAATTCTTGCGGTCATTGTGCAGCTATTTGTCCCAAAGAAGCGATTGTTCACTCGGGATTTCCCCAGGACTATTTACAACCAGTTAATCAGAAGAACTTACCGTCTCAGGAAGGGGTATTGGAACTATTAAGGACTCGAAGATCAGCACGAGTCTTTCAGGATAAATTTGTCGAAAAACAGCAAATTGAGCGGATAATAGATGCAGCACGATTTGCCCCGACCGCTCATAATACGCAGACGACAGGGTATATTGTAGTCCAGAACAAGAAAACATTAGAGGAAATGGTACGGGCTACTACGAATCTAATATCCGGTTCGGTAACTCAGGCGCGTAATCCATTGATGAAGCCCCTGATTTCAATGAGTCTAGGGAAGCATTCTGCCACTTTTTTTAAAAGTATTCCTCAACTGAAAAGACTGATTGCTGCAGTTAAAAGTGGCACGGATCGTATTTTGCGCAATGCCCCAGCTTTGATAATATTCCACGCGGATGAGCGGTCTGCCATGGCGGATATCAATGCTCAGTTAGCCATTCAAAATGCAGCTTTAATGGCCTATTCATTGGGATTAGGTAGCTTCTACACTGGGTATATATTGGTAGCCTGCCAGCGTGATAAGTCAATCTGTCGTTTGATCAATCTTCCCGAAAACCATAAGGTCTACGGTGGTCTAGCCATAGGATATCCCAAATTTGAATTTAAGAAATGGATAGAGAGGAAGACCCCTGAGGTTTCTTGGCTGTAGAACCGGTTAACGGATTGATGTTGGTTAAATCTTTCTTCCTGCCCGTGTTTTGATTGAGCTTACTGGTAAGCATATATTCAATTGTTATAGGTGTTAATTCTCTGGACGTTTCAGCACTACTTATGATTCCAGTGTTCTTATAGCGGACAGGCTATTACCCAAAACTAGCAGTATTACATAAAAAGTGCTATATTCTTAGCTTCATGAAAGATAAGGTTATTGAGATCAAGCAGGGGACGGTGACCTCGCCCAACGGGTTCCTGGCGGGCGCAGTCGAAGCCGGCATCAAGTATAAAGGACGCCTCGACGTGGGCGTGCTTTATTCGGAAGAGCCGTGCTCAGCCGCCGCCGTCTTCACAGTCAACAAGGTCAAGGCCGCCCCTATCCTGGTCAGTATGAAACATATCACGAAGAGCAAGGCCAGGGCCGTGGTAGTCAACTCGGGATGCGCCAATGCCTGCACCGGCGAGAAGGGGCTCAAGGACGCCGCAGAGATGGCCGCCCTCACGGCCTCCAGGCTGGGCATCAAGCCGGACCAGGTGCTGCCCGCCAGCACGGGCGTCATAGGCACCCACCTCCCCATGGCACGCTTCAAGGCTGGCATCGAGAAAATAGAGCTTGCCGGAAACGGCGGGCATAAGCTGGCACGCGCCATCATGACCACCGATACCAGACCGAAGGAAATGGCAGTCCGGGTGACGGACGGCGCCGGGCAGTACGTCATAGGCGGCATAGCCAAGGGCTCCGGCATGATCCATCCCGACATGGCCACGCTGCTGGGATTCCTGGCTACCGACGCAAAAGTAGAGCCCGAATTTTTAAGCAAAGCCCTCAAGGCTGCCGTCAACGACAGCTTCAACATGATAACAGTGGACGGTGATACCAGCACCAACGACATGGTCTCCATCCTGGCCAACGGCGCCGCCGGCAATATGAAGATAAATGATAAGAACGGCAGGACCTTCCAGGAAGCCCTCAGCCACGTATGCCGCTTCCTGGCCTGCAGCATCGCAGCCGACGGCGAAGGCGCCGATAAGCTGATTGAGGTCTGCATCGAAGGCGCCCAAAATACCTTGGAAGCCAGGAAGATAGCCAAGACCATCGCCGGGTCGCCGCTGGTGAAAGCCGCTGTCCATGGCAACGACCCCAACTGGGGACGCATCGTGGCGGCCCTGGGCAGGAGCGGCGCCGCCATGATCGAAGAGCGCCTGGAAGTCTACCTGCAGGACGAGCCGGTCATGCGCAAAGGCGCCCCGCTGCCCTTCGAAAAGGACAAGCTCAGCCGCAGGCTGAAGACGGACATCGTGAAAATCAGGGTCTGTTTGAATATCGCCGGTGGAAAAGCCACGGCCTGGGGATGCGACCTCTCGCAAGAGTATGTTACTATAAATAGCGATTATACTACTTAACCCTCCCCGGAATTACTGATGCTAGGATCGAAAATCGTAGTCGTAAAAATCGGCGGCAGCACGCTCGGCCAGCATGACACCACCCTGGAAGACCTTGTCGCACTTCAAAAAAGAAAGTTTTCTATCGTGGTCGTCCACGGCGGCGGCAACGCCGTCACGGACTGGCTGACCAGGCTGAATATCCCCACGCGCTTCACCCAGGGACTGCGCGTCACCGACCTCAACACGCTGAAAGTGGTCACGGCCGTGCTGGCCGGACTTGTGAATAAAGAACTCGTATCAGAGATAAACCGCCTGGGCGGCAAGGCCATCGGGCTGAGCGGCGTGGACGGCTCCATAGCCCAGGGCAAGATGAAAAGCCGCGAGCTGGGGCTGACGGCCGGGGAGCTGACCATCGACGCACACCTGCTGAAGGTCCTGCTCAACAGCGGCTATATGCCGGTGGTAGCACCCATCTGCATGAACTGCGCACTGACCGGACATGAGGACTCGAACATGCTGAACGTCAACGGCGATACCATCGCCGCACAGATAGCGGCCGCACTGCAGGCGCGCAAGCTGATATTCCTCACCGACGTGCCGGGCATCTACGACAACTCCAAGCAGGTGGTAAACCAGATGGACGCCAATATGGCCAAGTCCATGATTGAGAACGGCACGGCCACCGGCGGCATGATCGCCAAGCTGGAGGCCAGCCTGATCGCTTCACAAAAGGTATCCCTCACCCGCATCATCGACGGGCGCATCGACCATGCGCTGCTGGATGAAATCGAAGGAAGGGGGAACGGTACGACCATTGTCAACTAAGAAAGACTGGCAAGCAATCGAAAAAAAAGTCTTTATGCAGGTATTCAAACGCATACCTGTGACGCTGGTGCGCGGCAAGGGCACCAAAGTCTGGGACGACGAGGGCAGGGAATACCTGGACTTCGTGGCCGGCCTGGCCGTGGTCAGCCTGGGCCATTGCCACCCGGTGCTGGTTAAAGCGCTTAATAAGCAGGCCAAAACCCTCACGCAGACGTCCAATATTTATTACACCATTCCACAGCTTCAACTGTGCGAGCTGCTGGTCAAGACGAGCTGCCTGGACCGCGCCTTTATCGCCAATAGCGGGACCGAGGCCGTAGAGGGCGCCATCAAGCTGGCCCGCCGCTACGGCAAGGTCAAGCTGGACGGCGCCTACGAGATAATCACGGTGGCCAATTCCTTTCACGGCAGGACGCTGGCAGCCACCGCCGCCACCGCCCAGCTCAGCTTCCAGGAGCCCTTTACCCCGCTGCCCAGCGGCTTCATCAACGCGGCCTTCAATGACATCGAGGCCATCAAGGCCGCCACTACCAAGCTGACCTGCGCCGTGATGCTGGAGCCCATCCAGGGCGA
>DBZK01000026.1:0-440 GCA_002311135.1 Dehalococcoidia bacterium UBA1162 | reverse complement strand
ATCCAGGGCGAGGGCGGCGTCAACGTGCCCGACGACGACTATCTTAAAAAAGTTCGGGCATGGTGCGATGAGAAAGGCCTTTTGCTGATACTGGATGAGATACAGACCGGCGTCGGGCGCACCGGAACCATGTATGCTTATGAGCAGTACGGCGTCGAGCCGGACATCATGACCGTGGCCAAGGGCATGGGAAGCGGCATACCCATAGGGGCCTTTCTGGCCAAGGAAGGTGCCTGCGTATTCAAGCCGGGGGAGCACGGCTCGACCTACGGCGGTAACCCGCTGATGTGCGCCGCCGCTTTCGCCGTGCTGGAATATATCGTTAAGAATGATATCCCGGCCCACGCCGCCAAAATGGGGCAATATTTATGCGACGGCCTGAACAGGCTGGCGCAGAAATATAATGTTATAACCGAGGTGAGGGGCAAGGGCCTGCTGCT
>DBZK01000042.1 GCA_002311135.1 Dehalococcoidia bacterium UBA1162 | reverse complement strand
GGCTTCGAGGAGTTCTACAACCGTATCCTCAAAGAGGGTACCATCTTCTATCGCGGAAGGCCGGGTGAGGTGACAGATGCAGCCCTTACACCGGAAGAAGAAGGCAAGTTGATCGTCAAATTTGAGAACACGCTTGTAGGCAATCAGGAGCGTCTGCCCGTCGACATGGTCGTCCTGAGTTGCGCCCTGGAACCTCAAAAAGACGCGCAGGATGTAGCCAGGCTATTCAATATCAGCTGCGGCACCGGGGGCTTTTTTATCGAAAGGCATGCCAAACTCGACCCGGTAGCCACCATGACGGACGGTGTCTCCATAGCCGGATGCTGTCAATCTCCTAAAGATATACCTGATACGGTGGCGCAGGCTTCAGCAGCAGCAGCCTCAGTACTGGAGCTTATTAGCAGGGGTAAGGTGGAGACCGAGGCCACGACCGCTATCATCGATGAAATGCATTGCTCGGGTTGCCGCATTTGCAACCTGCTTTGCCCCTATAACGCGATTTCATTTATTGAGGCGGAGAAAGTATCACGTATCAACGAGGCCCTGTGCAAGGGGTGCGGGGCCTGTGTGGCTGCTTGTCCCAGCAGTGCCATAAAGCACAAGAATTATACGAACGCAGAGATTATGGCCGAGATCGAAGGACTGCTGGTATGAGGCAGGCATTCTGCTCAGGGGAAAAAGGAGTGCTATATGTATGTTATTAAAGAAGCCAAGGCTTTTGTTGATGCAGTTGCCAATGAACCCGGTGGCGAAAAGATAAATGAATGCATCCAGTGTGGGGTGTGCAGTGGTTCATGCACCACAGTGGAATGGTGGGAGTACCCGCCGCGCAAGCTAATAGCCATGATCCGCGCTGGGATGAAGGAACAAGTACTTTCCAGCGCCTCAGCCTTCAATTGTGTTACCTGTTACCTCTGCACGGTCCGCTGCCCCCGTGACATAAAGCCTTCGGCGCTGATGCACGCGGTGATGGCCATTGCAGAAAGGGAAGGCTACAAACCGAAGACACCCACCCTGACCCTCTTCCGGACGCTGCGCGAGTCTATGAAACGCGGCCGCATCTGGGATTTTGGCATGGCGGCCAGATTTTACTTCAGTTCCAACATTTTCAACGGATTCAAGGTCATGCCGGTGGCGCTGGCTCTGATATCTAGGGGGCTTATGCCTATTATGCCACCGAAACCCATAAAATCGGGGGAAATAAAGGCCATCCTTAATAAAGTTCGGTCTATCCAGGGAACCGGAGGAAAACGATGAAGTATTTATATTATCCCGGGTGCGCAATGGAGACTACCGGCGTTCCTATCCAGATGTCTATCGACGCCATTTCAAATGTCCTGGGCATCGAATTCGAAACTATGAAGGATTGGACTTGTTGTGGCTGTCCGGGGGAAGCCATCAACGAGCTTGCCGCGGTATCTTTGGCCGCAAGAAATCTGGCCTTGGCTGAGAAGTCCGACCTGGACCTGGTAGCGCCGTGCAGTTGCTGCTATAGGAATCTTCTAGGTGCACATGTCATTCTTTCGGAAGACCGTAAGGTCAGGGCTCAGGTGAAGGAAGCGCTGGCCGCCGCTGGCCTGGAATACAAAGGGACCGTCAAAGTTCGAACTCTGATCGATGTACTTATCAATGACGTCGGACTTGAATTGATACGCTCCAAGGTCAAGAACCAGCTTAGCGGACTCAAGGTTGGCGCCTATTACGGTTGTCACCAGTCCCGCCCTTACGGACCCGACCACCCGGAGTTCCCTGTCTGGCAAGATTGGATCGTGGAAAGCCTCGGAGCCGAATCTGTATTTTTCCCCCTGAAAGCGCAGTGCTGTGGTGGAGCGCAACTTTTCAGCCAGAGAGCCATGGTAACCGAATTAGTGGCCAGGCTTTTGAACAATGCTGAGGTTCACGGCGCCAAGTGCATTGCTTCAACGCTTTGCCCGCTTTGCTTTACGAATCTGGATGTCAACCAGGGTCGAATTAAGAACCGGGCAGGCTCCAATTTTGCCATGCCTATTGTGGCCATCTCTCAGTTGATGGGGGTTGCCTTTGGCCTGCCTCCCAGGGATCTGGGTTTGCATAAAAATGTTTCACCTGTTGATAAGGTTCTTGCGCCTTATCTGCAAGTACGGATTTAGGAGGCTTATTATGGTTTGGGAACCAAAGATTGTCGGCTTTTTATGTAACTGGTGCTCTTACCGGGGTGCGGACCTCGCCGGCATTTCACGGCTGAAATTCGCTCCCAACGTGAAAGTAATAAGAGTACCGTGCAGCGCACGGGTGGAGCCGGCTTTCGTGCTCAAAGCGTTTCAATCCGGGGCAGATGGGGTCATCATTCTGGGATGCCACCCCGGGGATTGCCATTATAGCGAGGGCAATTACAAGACCATGCGTCGCGTGCCCCTGTTAAAAAAGATGCTGGCTCAGTTAGGCATCGAAGACGACAGGGTGGCCCTAGACTGGGTATCTGCTTCAGAAGGGGAAAAATTCGCTTCTGTTGTGGATGCCATGACCGAAAAAGTACGAGCTTTGGGACCTTTTACCTCGAATAATGCGGAGGAACTGGAACATGCCAAAACTTAAGCTAGCTTTATACTGGGCGTCCAGTTGCGGCGGGTGTGAGATAGGGCAACTGCAAATTGGAACCAAATTACTCCAACTTGCGGCCGTAGCCGATATTGTGTTCTGGCCGGTAGCCATTGATGTGAAATACAAGGACGTTGAGGCCATGCCGGATAAGAGCATCGATGTCTGCCTGTTCAACGGCTCTATCAGGACTTCGGAGCAGGAACATATGGCAAAGATGCTGCGCGATAAATCCAACGTTCTGATTTCATACGGCGCTTGTGCCTGCAACGGCGGCATTCCCGGCCTGGCCAACTTCTATAACAGGGATATGATCTTCAACCGGGCTTATATTGAAACACCCTCTACTGATAACGCCGGCAAAACGATGCCCCAAACGAGCTTTCAGTCGCCGCAGGGTGTGCTGACCTTGCCGGAATTCTATGAAACGGTTAGAAGTCTTGCCCAGACGGTGGATGTCGACTATTTTGTCCCCGGCTGCCCGCCTGAGGAGCGGACAACCTGGCTGGCTTTGGAAGCGTTGATAGAGGGTAAACTGCCTCCCAAGGGCACGGTCATCTCAAACAATGTTAAAGCAGTATGTGACGACTGCCCCAGGAAAAAGAATGTTAAAAAAGTTAAATCGTTTTACCGCACCTTCCAGATGGTGCCTGAACCGGAGACCTGCCTCCTTGAGCAGGGCCTGATCTGCGCCGGCATCGCAACCAGGGGAGGTTGTGGGGCTCCCTGCCCGCAGGCCAATATGCCGTGTACCGGATGTTACGGCGCCCCGGAGGGCGTTATAGACCAGGGCGCCCATTTGCTGGGCGCAGTAGCCTCAGTTATAGACTCAACTGATCCCGACGAAATAAAGAGCATTATCGATAATATATCCGATCCTGCAGGTACCTTCTACCGCTACAGTCTGCCGGTATCCCTTTTAAGGAGGGCCAAGATAAAATGAAAAGAATCACCATAGACCCCATTACCCGTCTGGAGGGTCACGGCAAGATAGAGATATTTCTC
>DBZK01000012.1:13493-13660 GCA_002311135.1 Dehalococcoidia bacterium UBA1162 | reverse complement strand
GCCGGGCGGGCGGGCGACAGGCTCACCCAGGGCTTACAGGCTATGATCGACCGCCTTAAATTGCCATACGTAGTTTATAACCAGGGCTCAATCGTTCATTTGGAAACTTCAGGTGTGATGCTGCTGGATTTCAATAACCTTGACCGCCTGTTGAAGGAAATGAACCC
>DBZK01000012.1:2423-13407 GCA_002311135.1 Dehalococcoidia bacterium UBA1162 | reverse complement strand
CACATGATAGAGGAGATGGGAGCGGCCTACATGGCAAATGGGATGATCACCCTGGCGGGGTCCCGCATGTATACCAGCATGGCCGACACCGATGAAGTGATCGACCAGGCGTTACGCAATTTCGAAGCAGTGTTTTCCAGTGTAGAAGGGTTGTAGAGGCAAAGCCCTATTTTATCATACAAAGACGTCGTAACAGGGCAAGCCGTCCTTTGCCCCGCTAAACTTGAAATCCCGCACTATGGCACTAGGTTTGCCTGCAACGCCGATTATTAACCCGCCGGCGGCAGGCATGGGGTTACGTTCAATTACCTTTTCTTTCTCCAGCATGGCTCCTGTCCCGGTATCATAAACGTTCCAATAGGCAACGGCCTTCTTCTTTTCCATTAAATTATCCCTCTTAAGAGTAATAATACTGCTGAAAACCGGCGGTGTTAAGTCAACCTTGAGAAACTAAGGCTCCTGATAGCCGCGCGGCAACGTTTCGTCTGGAAATTAAGAACTTCGCATATTTATTATCCTAGTAGCTCATCTTATTACCCCTTCCAGGTATTGTATTACGTTAGCCGGATACGTATATTTGTATTTGTTGAGGCATGCCAGGCGAGGTCATAGTCGAATAGTGCATGTTAAAACGACGCAGGGATTAAATGAATATTGTTACGATGCTGCATTTCGGCGGCTTCCTGGTTGACGTGTGGCTCATTATATATGTCATGAGCAAAAATCCCGGGGCGCTGCCTAATCGGCTGTGCGCTTTTTTAATTGCTGCATTTGCATTCTGGAGCCTCAGCTACGGACTGGCCGGAATGGCCGGCACGGCCGAGAAGGCTGTGTTCTTTATAAACGTCGGTTCCATAGGCTCGTGTTTAGTCCCAGTTGTCGGCCTCTGGTGCTGCCTTGCCATAACTAACCAGGGCCATTTATTAGATAGAAAAGTTTTTCTGCTCGGCTCGCTCACGCTCCCCGTTTTTTTTATTTACCAGCAGATGTCGGGAAACCTGATGACAGGGGTTTCCGATATAAGCTGGGGATGGGTAGCCAACTGGTCACAATCGGTTTATTCTAATTTATTCTTGGCCTATGTTGTGATTTTGGCCTTGATTTGCAGCTATGTTGTCATTCGATATGTGCTCAAAGTTAAGGCTTCATATCTAAAGAAGCGCGGCACTCAGGTAATAATAACGGGATTAATTGCGCTGGCGGTCGCCCTGACAACCCGGATATTGTACCAACAGGGGGTGTCTACTATTCCTCAGATATCGGATGTAATTTGCATAATTTTTGGAGTCGGCATGGTAAGGGCGGTCTCCAAGTACCGGCTAACAACCATAAGCCCTGCTGCGGTATCCGACGTAATTTTAAGTACGATGAGTGATTCGCTCATACTTTTGAATTTAAATGGCAAAATTATCTACGCTAACCGCGCCACAGCCCATCTGCTGGGGGTTTCAGCTAAAAAGCTTAAGGGCGCCAGCTTCAGTCCATGTGTAGACGGCGAGGAGAACGCTGATGATTTACTGAAAGAGACAATCGCTACCGGAGGAACCGTGCGCCGGGAGCTTTCATTCAAATCGAGGCTCGGCGTCAGTACACCAGTCCTGGTTTCAACATCGGTCGTGCGCGAGCCTGTAGAAGGGGTGGTCGGCTTTGTGATTTTGGCTATTGACAACAGTGAAAGGAAACAGGCTGAGGAGACGATCAACCGACAGCGAGAGGAATACCGCACTATATTCGATTCCGTGCGCCCTACCATAGCATACCTGGATAAGGAGGGCGTAATTATGCGCATCAATAAAGCCGGCGCAGCCGCATTTGGCCGGGAACCGAAGGAAGTGGTGGGCCGAACTATTTATGATTTCTTTCCGGTTGATGAGGCAGCAGGTTTTGCAGCCGGAAACAACGATGTCGTCAGGACTGGTGTTGCTCAACTGGGGATAGTAACTCAATATACCCTGCCTTCGGGCGCTAAAAGATGGGCTCAGGTTGACAGGATTCCCTATCGTGATAGGGACGGCAACATTATAGGCGTTATAGCCGTCAACCAGGATATTACCAGGCGCAAATTGGCAGAGGAAAATCTGGAGAAAAGCCTGATAGCTGTGAGAAAGAATCTTAAAGACGCTATTACTACACTGGCTAAAATTGTAGAGATGAGGGACCCTTATACAGCCGGACATCAGCGGAGGGTGGCCGCTCTCGCTACTGCAATAGCTAAGGAAATGAGTTTAAGCGAAGACCAAACCGACCAGGTGCAGATGGCCGCTATAGTTCACGATATCGGGAAGATATATATACCCTCAGATATCCTGAGCAAACCGGCCCGCCTCACAGAAGTAGAATTCCAGTTTATCAAAACACATCCCAGGGGCGGCTATGATATTGTAAAAGGAATAGATTTTCCCGGCGCCGTAGCTGAGTCGGTCCTGCAACATCATGAAAGAATGGATGGTTCGGGATATCCCAGCGGGTTAAAGGACAATGAAATATTGCTGGAAGCTAAAATACTTGCCGTAGCCGATACGGTGGAAGCCATGGCCTCTTACCGGCCTTACCGGCCCTCCCTTGGCATAGATAAAGCATTAGAGGAAATATCGGATAAAAAAGGCAAGCTGTTCAATGAATCCGTAGTTGATGCCTGTTTGAGGCTGTTCCGTGAAAAAGGCTTCAATTTCGCAGATTAGACAGTCGGTCAGCCTTTCAAGCTTTTTTTCTGTAGAGAGTCAGCCCCCGGTTATCAACCAGGACAATTTCGCCTGTGTGCCTGTTGATATCGACGTCTACACCGCTATTTCGCGTCATGGCTGTATCGATGGGTGTTCCCTGGTGCCCAGTCACATAAATTTGGATCAGGCCGTCTGTAATCATAACGAATTCTCCGGTTTGGGCGTTAATCTTCAGGGCTGCGCCCTCACTATGAGTATGGGCCACGCCCAGAGACGTCCTCGAATACATGTCTCCTTCGGGTTTGTACATGTTGATAACTGGGTCTGAGACTGTAATGACTTCGCCGGTCTCGTCATTGACATCCAAATCGGCTCCGCCCAGCCATGATACGGGATGGTGGACGATCATCTTAAGGTACTGGTTGCTTCCAATGGGCCGGTACCTGGCGAGGCAGTCTCCCTTGGGCCACTGGTCACCCGGCGGGCTATCTGCATCTATGGGGTAAGGTCCTTCCGCACCCCCCTTGTGGTTGGCTACTGCAAAGATATCGCCATTTTTCTGATTGATGTCCAGGCCTGCCCCAGGGCGCCATGCCCCAAATTTATCTATGGGGTTCTTAACATAACCAGTGCTCGTTTTTTGCTGCAGGGTAAGGCCTTCGGCGTCGCTAACCATTATGATATCTCCCGTTGCCATGCGGAAAGCACAATCCGCGCCGGTCCGGCGCTTGGTAAATTTGTCCAGAATACACTCCTTAAAACCATTGCCGGATGGCTCGTAAAGATTCAATCCGCCTTCATGCACGGCAGCTATGGCCCCGGTATTATCGTTGATACTTACGCCGGCAGCGCCTTCCCAGCAGGTAAGCGGCGCTATTTGAGGCTGTTTGGTGTAATTCCCATTCTTATTGACATAAAGGAACAGCCCCGCATCGCTGATTACGCAGATATTGCCCGTTTTTTCATCGATATCGACACCGGCGCCGCTATGCCAGGTTATGAATGAATCTAGTTGTATACGTTCGTATTGGGCCGCCATTTTTATCACATACCTCCGCTGTTAAATTCCATTTGGCGCCTGAACGGAGCAACTAATCATGTAAAAGGCGTGCAATTTCAAGACTTCAGGCCATTATACGACTTTTTAATAATACTAGCATACCGGCCTGAAACAGCGGTTATCCACTTGGATAAATTTCTATATCTGAATGGATAAAACCCGTAAAATCCATTTTTCACTCGTGTGAACAGCTTTACACGGGTCAGGATCGCCGAACTATAATTACCCGAATATTTATTTAAGGAGTTTTACGATGGCAAACAGATCCGATATCCGTGCAGATACTGCAAAAAACCGGCTCTACCTTATACTGGCCGGCACTTTCGAAGATGGCGAAATGAAGCAGGTCGCCGATAAAACTATCAGGGAAGTTAAGAAACTCAAGCCCGGCTTTGATATTATCAACGATATCAGCGACTGCAAGCCGGCGACTATCAAGGGAATAGAAGAGATCAAGCGTGCACCAGTGGCCATTAAAGAGGGTGGCGTCAGGAGGGTAATCAGGATTGTCGGGCAATCGGTAACCGAGGGACAATTTGTACGAAAATCCCAGGAAGCCGGTTACGACGCCGATACAGCTCCTTCCATAGTTGAGGCAGAAAAAATACTATCCGCCTAATATTACGGCGCAACATAAGCTTCACAATTTCGCATAAGATTATTGAGTATTCCGATAACACCGGATAGAATAAGAGGTCTAGAGGCAATGCATTAAGGGAGGTGCTGTGAATGTCAGACTATAATGTGATCGTTATCGGAGCTGGTGTGGGAGGGCTCGGTGTGGCGGCCCTCCTTTCCAAGCAAGGACGCAAGGTTTTGCTGCTGGAGCAAAGCGAGAGGGTGGGTGGATGTTGTTCCACATTTGAAAAGAACGGCTACTATTTTGATCTGGGGGCATCCATCATAGAGGATGCACAGGTTATCGATTGGTGCTTTCAGAGGCTGGGCACTTCGCTGCGCAGCGAAGTCGAGCTAATATCCCCCGATCCCATTTTTTCCGTCATGCTGAAGGATGGGAAAAAGATGAAATATCCGCTTTCGATAGACGCGTCGGCCGCGGAGATCGGCAGGATCGCTCCCGAGGATGTGAAAGGGTGGTATGCCTTTTGCAAGTATATGAAGGAGTTTAACGATGCTGCCGTCGGTGGTTTCTTCGTTAAGCCTGCCAACACCTTCGGCGATGTCTTCAAGATGTTCGTCGAAACCCCCAAAATGCTGAACTACATGTCGCTGTTCAACGGGAGTTATCAGAATGCACTAAAGAAATATTTTAAAAGCGATACTATACGTGAATCCCTATCCTTCCAGGCTTTTTACGCCGGCCTGCCTCCCGAAATACTACCGGGTCTATATGCAGTCATCCCCTATTCTGAACACGAAGGGATCTACTATAGCAAGGGCGGCATGATCGCTATTCCGGCTGCACTGCAGCGCCTGGGCGAAGGCATGGGGATGACAGTAAAGCTGAACACGCTTGTCAAGCGTATTATCATCAAGGATCGTAGGGCTATGGGTGTGGTGACAGCGGATGGGACCGAGATTACAGCAGACCTGGTTGTATCGGATATAAATGCCAAAAAGCTGTACCTTGAATTGGTCGGCGAGGAGAACCTATCCGGCATGGTGCGCACGGGTGTGAAAAGCTATGAGTGTTCCATGTCGACTCCCACTATTTACCTGGGAGTCGATTATGAGCCGCCGCTGGAATCGCATCATACGCTTGCCACAATACCTATGGAGGAGATGAACAAGTACTGGTGGGACTATTATGAGGCGGGCCGTTACCCTTCGGAGCAGTTCGGCATTATCAGTTGGACTTCCCACTCGGACCCGGGCCTTGCGCCCAGAGGTCACAATGTCGTTATCCTCACGCTGGGCCCCGGACCTTATAAGCTGGATGGGACCACCTGGGAAAATGAGAAAGACGGGCTGATGGATAGGATCATTAAATACTATTCGCAGAGATACGTGCCGGGCCTGGCGGAGCACGTTCAGGTGGCCGAATTTTCAACGCCGGCTGATTTTGCCAAGAGGTTGCTTTCTCCGGAGGGTGCCATCTACGCGCTGAGACAGGACGTGCCACATTCGATATGCTTCCGTCCTGCTGCCAAATCCAAATCGATAAAAGGCCTCTATTTGGTAGGCGCGTCCACCCATCCGGGCGGTGGGATTCCGGTGGTTATCTCTTCAGCCATGAATGCCGCCGATTTGATAGAAAAATATGAGAAATAGGGGGTCGAAAATATGGATACTAAAACTAAGCCCGAAATTAAGGTAAAAAAGAAACGTATTGGTTTTTTAAGAAATATTCTAAGACAGGTGCGCTACCTGATACCGCGATACTTTGTCTAGTTAGCGTAATCTATTAGCTATATTTTTAGGCTAAATCATATTCAAGGCTGACCTGATTGCAGGGCCATTGCAGCTTCAGTAACTGTTTCTCTTTCTGTGGAATAAGGGTTCAGGTGTCATAAATATTTCATTCTTTTCCCCTGAAATATATAACTTTTTAATCTATTGTCACCTATCATCCTATATGTGGGGCAACAAGCGGAGAACAGGGGATAAATGTATGACAGTCTGGGAAAGTATCAAGACGGCATGGCGATCAATTTTCGCCAATAAACTTCGTTCGTCCCTGACCATGCGGGGCTTAATGATTGGCGTTGCGGTGGTTGTTTTGTTGGTGTCCTTGGGGCAGGGATAGCAGGCCAGAGTTACGGCAACTTTTAACAGCCTGGGGGAGCGACGGCATTTTACGTATCGCCTTCCAGCGACAAGACCATACCCACTGTTCGACCCCTGACAACAGAAGATGTAGCGGCCCTTCAAGACAAGGTGCTGGCGCCATCCGTAGGGATAGTTTCCCCCATTCTCGGCGCCAGTGTAACTGTGTCCTATAGCAACAATAGTGTCAATATCCCCATAGAATCCCTGCGCCACGAGTAGCTTCAACCTGGTGGGACAATCTCAAAACGGCTTCCCTATTGCTTGTGCGGACCGAAAGCTGTATATTCAAGTTTCATAAGGCTTTGCGGCTGATATGATGAGCAACGATAAAAGGGACTTTGACGAAGAAGCGGCCAACTGGGATGAGGAGCCTGGACGTGTCAGGCTGGCAAATGATATCGCGGATGCCATAACCAGGGAAATCCAATTGAGCACTGAAATGGATGTGCTGGATTTCGGTTGCGGCACGGGTCTTATAACCGTCAGGTTAAGCCCGCTGGTGCATTCCGTAACGGCCATGGACGGCTCGCAGGGGATGCTTGATGTCCTGCAGGCCAAGATACGGCGCGGCAACCTTACGAATGTTGTAACCCGCGAGCTGGATTTTGAAAAAGGTGAAATCATGGAGGGCAATTACGATCTGGTCATATGCAGCATGACGCTTCACCATATTGGGGAAATAGGCATACTGCTCGGTCAATTCTATATAGTCTTGAATGCCGGTGGCTATCTGTGCATTGCAGACCTGGATCCGGATGATGGCCAATTCCATGGCAACAACCAAGGTGTATTACATTTTGGCTTCGAACGGTCGAAATTGAAGCATGCTTTAACCGAGGCCGGTTTTCCGGATATACTGGACCGTACGGCAGCAGAAGTCTTAAAGCCGGTTCCGGGGGGTGGAAAGCGCTCCTTTTCGGTATTTCTCATAACCAGCCGAAAATCTCCTTTCAAAAAGCATTAAGGTACTAAATGAAAACCGCGACGATAACAGATAAAGACAAGGGAGTGGCGCTGTTCGTTGCGGTTATGGCCTCCTTTCTCGCGCCTTTCGTAGGTTCTTCAGTAAGTATTGCGCTACCTTCAATTGCCGGGGAATTTAACCTGGACGCCATTACGCTTGGTTGGGTAGTAACCGCCTACCTGCTGGCTGCGGCCATTTTTCTTGTCCCCTTCGGGAAGCTGGCCGATATAAAGGGCAGAAAAAAGATTTTTACATACGGAATTATCATAGACGCCGTTTCCTCCATCGGCGCGGCGCTTTCGCCTTCAGGCGGGCTGTTAATTGCCTTCCGCTTGTTGCAGGGAGTGGGCGGAGCCATGATTTTCGGGACCGGAGTTGCCATTGTTACCTCCATATTCCCATTGGCGGAAAGGGGCAAGGCACTGGGGATAAACGCCGCGGCTACGTACATAGGGTTATCTGTGGGGCCTCCCGCCAGCGGGTTGCTGACACAATATCTGGGCTGGAGAAGCATTTTTGCGCTGGATGCGCTTATCGGACTGATAATAATAATCGCCGTCTTTTGGAGATTGAAGGGAGAGTGGACCGGGGCGGAGGGAGAGAAGTTCGATGCCGCCGGATCAGTCATTTATGGCCTGGCTCTCCTGGGCATAATGTATGGGTTTACACTTTTACCCGATATATCAGGTTTTGCGCTGGTCGGTATCGGCCTGGGAGCCCTGGCATTGTTTATATTCCGGGAAAACAGAATTAAAAACCCCGTATTAAGCATGGAGCTTTTCAAGAGAAGCATGGTCTTCTCGATGTCAAACCTGGCAGCACTAATCAACTACAGTGCTACATTTGCTATAAGCTTTCTTCTAAGCCTCTACCTGCAATACATAAAGGGGTACAGCCCGGAGACTTCCGGTCTGATCCTGGTGCTTCAACCCGTCATGATGGCCGTATTGTCTCCTATTGCAGGGCGGCTTTCGGACAGGATACAGCCTCAGTGGATAGCCACGGCAGGCATGGCCTTAACCACGTTTGGGCTTGGCATGATGATATTCCTGGACCAAAATACACAGCTGGATTTCATAATGGCTGCTCTGATCATAGTCGGCTTGGGTTTTGGCCTTTTCTCCTCTCCCAATACCAATGCCGTAATGTCCTCTGTCGATAAGAACTATTATGGTGTTGCCTCAGGAACACTGGCCACCATGCGCCTGGTCGGACAGATGCTCAGCGTGGGGATAGTCATGCTCATGTTTGCCCTATTCATCGGGCAGGTTGAAATAACGCCTGCCAACTATCCACTATTTCTAGTCAGCAGCAAAATGGCCTTTATCGTTTTTACAGTCCTTTGTTTCGCGGGTATATTTGCGTCGCTTGCAAGGGGTAAATCAAGATAACTGTATGCTACAATTATCATTGTGACTTCAAATTCCCACTGTTGATTACACGGAGGACCAGTATGGTACAGGAATCATTGAAAAAATTGATCGGTAAAAAAGGCACGCCCATGGTTTTCGAAGTGACCCGCACCGGCCTTCGCCGGATCGCCGATGCGGCGGGTGATCGTAATCCCTTATATTGGGATGACGAATATGCCGCCAGGTCCAGATACGGAGGAATTATAGCTCCGCCTGATTATTTTGGTTGGCCCGTAAAATGGGACCCTAACCTGACCTTCATTAATGCCAGCGATCTATTTGTTCAAATGTATGTCGAGATAGTAAAAGCCGGTTATACAAGGGCCATCAATGCGGGCATGGAATCAGAGTATTTGCTACCCATACGTCCTGGCGACACAATAATCATGAATAGCGAGATAGTTGCGTTTGAGGAAAAAGAGGGCAAAAAGGGTGGAAAGATGCTGCTATCCACGATCGAGATGGCCATGGTAAATCAGAATGGCGACGTAGTGGCAAGACAACGCCACAACGGTATCCATTAAGGGGATAATGAAATGAAGAAACAGTTATACTGGGAAGATGTTAAGGTTGGTCAGGAGATACCGACGCTGACCAAGGTTGCCACCACCCTTACGCTGGTAAAATGGGCCGGAGCATTCGGTGATTTCAACCCCCTCCATTATGAGAATGATTTTGCCGTCAATTTCATGAGGGCCGATGGAATAATTGTGCACGGAACACTCAAGAGGCAGTGGCTTATACAAATGATTACGGATTGGATCGGCGACGAGGGCTGGCTAAAGAGAATACAGACCCAGTTCAAAATCATGGACCACCCCCGTCACATGAAAAACCTTACCGCACCTGCGGATGGCGATACGCTGCTCTGCAAAGGGAAGGTAACAGGGAAATCGGAAAAGGACGGCGAATGCCTGGTAGAATGCGACATATGGCTGGAAAATAGCAAGGGCGAAGTTACTACCTCAGGAACGGCTACAGTTATTCTGCCTAAAAGGAATCCATGACGACTGACCTGGAATACGAGAAAATCAATGATACAAGGAAGCAATTTATGAACAGTAGAAAGATTTTAGCCGTCATCATATTTCTTACTGCGGCTGCAATAGTAATCCCGGCCGGCTGCCAGCCATCCAGGCCGTCGGCACAATTTGACGTCAGCTCGCTGAGTATCAAGCCGGCGCAGGCAACAGTCGGTGACACGATCACCGTTAGTGCTGATGTTTCCAATAACGGTGGAACGGAGGGTGCATATAGCGCAACGCTTTCCGTTGACGGCGCAAGTGAGCAGACCAAGGATATCGATCTTTTGCCCGGGACAAGCCAGGCCGTCAGTTTCATCTTCTCCCCTGACAAACCTGGTACATACGATATCGCAATCGGCAATGCCAACACGAGTTATAGCATAGGCCCAAAGCTGACGCCCCAGGAAGTCGAACTGAAAAATGACAATGGCATAGCGACAGATTATCTGGCGGTTGTTAAACCATACACTGGATACCTGGTGGGGTTTACACCTCCGTCCGGTGTATTTACTATCAGCACAGTGCGCGTCGATGGTCTGATTTATGGAGGCCATGGATTTCAGATTCAAGACCTCGAATTGCAAATTCTGGACAAGGATAAGAAGGTACTCTTCAGTCAAAAATATCCGGGCAAAAAATTCCCTGTTTTGACGTTTTTAACCAGCAATTACGGGGCACAGGGCGCCTGGGTCGACATGGATGTGCCGGATGTAGCGGTCCAGGGCAATTTTTACGTCAATATATACACCGGGGATACGCAGGCACAGGGATTTCGCATGGGTGTCAGCGATAGTCTGGGGAATACACACTCGGACCTTACGATCAGGGATAACAAAGGCATTGATAATACCTCTAACGGCTGGCCCTACGCTATCTCCAACTGGTTCGGAGATAAGAACAGAGTTAACTGGCTGGTGCACGTGGCAGGCACGGCCATGGTTACCACCCAATGAGGAATTAGATTATTTAATGCTGAATAGTTAACCGACCTTGCTGGAAGTAGTCAATCTCTCGAAAATTTATAAGACCGGATCCGTAGAGGTGCGTGCCCTGGACGGTGTTTCTTTTACGGTGCCGACCGGGGATATGGTCTGCATCATGGGCAAAAGCGGCTCGGGCAAGTCGACCCT
>DBZK01000012.1:0-2349 GCA_002311135.1 Dehalococcoidia bacterium UBA1162 | reverse complement strand
AGCGGCTCGGGCAAGTCGACCCTACTGCGGCAGTTGGGCTTATTGGACCGGCCTACAGCCGGTGAAATACTTCTCGATGACAGATCCGTAACCAGGCTACCCGATAGTGCCACGTCTTCCCTGCGTTTAAGAAATCTCGGCTATGTTTTCCAGGAATATGCTTTACTTACCGAGTTAACAGCGCATGAGAATGTGTACCTGCCCGGTATGATGCTGGGGGGCCGGGGCGTCGATTATAAGAAAAGGGCGGCGGAGCTGTTGGAACTGGTCGACCTGGGAGGCAGGATACGTCACTATCCCAAGGAGCTTTCGGGAGGCGAGCAGCAAAGGGTTGCAATCGCCAGGGCATTGATCAACAGGCCCAAGATTATCTTTGCCGACGAGCCATGCGCTAATCTGGACAGTATATCCAGCAAACTCGTTATGGAAACGCTGGTCAATCTGAACCGGGATACTAGCGTTACCATAATATTTGTTTCGCATGATCCGGACGATAAGCAATATGCCCGTAACCTGATCGTACTAAGCGATGGCAAGATCGTTGAACAGGATGATATTAGGCCGGTGACATGGGATGATTAGATCTCTGAAGTCACTGAGGTCTTTGAGGGTAGCCGGATTCCTGGCCCGCAAAGCCATTGTGCGTGCCAATATCGGCGTGACGTTATTAACTGTCTTCATACTGGTACTCGTTGCTTTAAACCTCCTGTTTACTCCGGGTCTCCTAAGTGGGGTTATCGCCAGCGCTAACAATAAACTAATCAGCACCTACACCAGCCATCTGGTGATAGAAGCCGGAGGCCTTAAAGAGCAGAATTTTAAGATAAACCATGTCTCGGACCTCATGCAGGAAATTGAATCAATAAACGGGGTTGTAGCTGCGACTGCCAGGAATACGATCGGCGCTAATATCCAATATAAGGACAATACCGACCAGGAAAGGCAGGTCAATTGCATAGTGGATGCTATAATGCCCGATCGTGAGGAAAAGGTTTTTGATATAAACCATTCGTTGATTGAAGGCAGTTATCTGGATCCAAGGGACCGCGACCAAATTTTACTGGGTATGCAGATAGCCGGCGCCGATGACAGCAGTGTCGAACTATATATCCGTTCCCTGCGTCATGTACATGCGGGAGATAAAGTGACCCTTACTTACAGCAACGGTTTCAAGAAGCAATACACAGTGAAAGGCATATTCCATACCGCTTTCATCCAGTCCGATGTGCAGGCTCAGATATCAGAATTGGAATACGAGTCAATCGTTCCGGATGCCCACGACGCGGCCACTGAAGTGCATGTAAGGCTGGAGGATAATGCCAACGCCGATCAGATAATCAAACGTATAGCCATGTTTGATAGCAGCGTCGACTTTCAGACCTGGGAGCAGAACGCAGGTATAGTCAACAGCATGACCACCAGCTTCCAGATATTAAACCAGATTCTTGATGTGGTAAACGCCCTGGTAGCAGGGGTGACCGTTTTTATCGTTACCTACGTGGATGTGATTAATAAGAGGCGGCAGATCGGCATACAGCGTGCCATAGGAATTAAGAATGTAGCTATCATGTTCTCCTACCTTATCCGCGCCCTGTGCTACGTGGCTGTGGGGCTGATTGGAGCGCGCTTCCTCTTTGAATACGCTGTAATGCCTTTCGAAGCGGGCCACCCCTTTATTTTCCCCTTCGGGCCGGTTTATCTTGCTTTGGATAACGGCCAAATGATACACACCGCTGTGCTTTTACTGGTGGTGTCGCTGGTAGCCGCCTTCATACCGGTATGGCTGACCATAAGGATTAAAATTCTGGACGCTATCTGGGGATGATCCTGGAATCAGGAGGTCTTCAGCGAATCCTTGAACTTCGCCCTGAATTTGGCCATTTTGGGAGCGATGATCATCTGGCAATAGGGCTGGCCGGCATTACCAGCATAGTATCGCTGGTGGTAACCTTCAGCTTCATAAAACTCGGTTAAAGGCCGCACCTGCGTAACAATCGGATGATTGAATTCTCCCGAAGCGGTCAACTTGCCGATATATTTCTCCGCAGCTTCCTTTTGCTGCTGGTCGTGATAGAATATGATGGATCGGTATTGTTCTCCAGTATCGTTGCCCTGGCGGTTTAGAGTGGTCGGATCGTGCACGTGGAAAAACACTTCCAGTAAATCATCGAAACTTATGACATCAGGGTCAAATTCGATTTTAATGATCTCCGCGTGGCCGGTCCCTCCGCCGCAAACCTGCATATAGCTTGGTTTGGGCACTGTGCCCCCTGCATAGCCCGGGATAATGCTTATCACGCCTTTCAACTCGAAAAATACCGTTTCTGTGCACCAGAAGCAGCCGCCGCC
>DBZK01000028.1 GCA_002311135.1 Dehalococcoidia bacterium UBA1162 | reverse complement strand
GCACTGCGTGCCTCGCAATGACGTGTTTTTCCTCTACGGCACCCTGTACCTCGCAATGACAATTCAGGAACCCTGTCATTGCGAGCAAAGCGAAGCAATCTCTTTGGTTAGGGATACCGGGCTGATGAAGCCAAATCGCACTATGCGGCTGAATTTATCTTATTGCGAATGTCCGGACAAGCTCATTCATGCCTAGCGTCTCCATACGCGATCTGGTCGGCTTGCCAGTGTTTGAATCCCATCCGCGAATTTCATAATACTCGGGCATCATCTTAGACATGTTAGGAACATGTCCCTCCTGCCCACTATCTACTATGGGTCGCATGGCAATCTCCGGCAACTGATCATCTTTCGGCGTAACTCCAAACATGCACGTGGTGGCGCGCATAAGCTGGAAGATGCGTTCGCCTGCCTTCAGGATGGCATCTTGGTCAACTCCCCACCCGGTGGAGGCGTTTATCATATCTACAATCGACTTTGTGGACATCATGGCGAAGTGACAGATGCCCAAGGCATCGGTCAGCGAGCGCCAGTCCTGCGATAGCGCTACCATAGGGGCCTTGTCGTCGCCGAAGCGGTCCCCTGGGTTAAGCCCGAGGTCGGGGTTGCCCATGCCGTTCTCTACAAGGTAAGCGTCGCTCTTGTTGTGGTCGGCGCCGCGATTGCTGGTGGCGTAGGCCAATCCCATACAGCAGAAGGCGCGAGGGTCGTGCATGGGAACTTCCAGCCCCTTGACCTGCATGGCCTCGCCGGGGCGGTTGTAGCGGGCAGCCATGCGCTTGGTGCCCTCCTGCAGTATCTTGCCGAAGCCCTCGTTTTTAGCTATCAGGTCGATGAGCTTGAGCGTAACGTCGATATCACCCCATTTGAGCTCCAGACCGCCGGTATCCTTACTGGTTATGACCCCTTTTTCATAAAGGTAGTAAGCGAAGCCGACGGCGGCGCCGCCACTAATGCTATCGAAACCGTAGCCGTTCACCAGTGTATTGAAACGGTTGACGGCGCCCATATCGGCTATCATTAGCAGGGGCCCCCAGGCTATCAACGTTTCGTATTCCGGCCCCTCGGTCGGCTTTTCAGTCTTGAAGCGGCCTTCCTTGATGTGCAGCACCTTACGGCATCCGATCGGGCAGCCGAAGCAGGCGGTATTGCCCACCTGGTATTTCTCAGCCTGCGTGACTCCGCTGATATCGGTCGCCTCCGGCATGGTGGCGATGGTGTAGTACTTGGAGGGCGTATCTCCGTAGGCAATGCCTGAATCCACCCAGCCGGCGGTGCCCGTCTCGTGCATCACTGTTGTTACAAAGCCAGTCTTGACCTCCTCCATGGCTCCGCGGGCGAACTCGCGGAATTTCTCCGGCTCCGCCATTGGTATTTTGGCCTTGCCCCTGACCGCGATGGCCTTGAGCTTCTTGGAACCCATCACGCAGCCCATGCCTGCGCGCCCGGCGCAGTGGCCGTCCTCGGTCATGATATTGGCCAGCAATGCCAGGTTTTCACCGGCCTGTCCTATGCAGACCACGCGGGTGCGCTGGTCGTCGTATTCCTTGCGGATTGCCTCGATGGTTTCGTAAGTATTCTTGCCCCACAGCTTTCCGGCGTCTTTCAGCTGGGGCTTGCCATCCTTGATATAAAGGTAAACCGGCTTGTCCGACTTGCCCTTGACGATGATGCCGTCATAGCCCGAGAAGCGCAGTTCCGAGCCGAAGTGTGCTGCGCCGTTGGCATCACCGTAGAAAGTTGTATAGGGAGACCGTGCCGCAACTACCCAGCGGCTGAAGCTGGGTCCGCCTGTACCGGTTAGCAGGCCGGCCATGAAGATAAGCGGGTTGTCCGGTCCCAGCGGATCGGTCTTCTCGTTGGCCAGGTCAACCAGGTAGCGGCAGGCGATGCCGCCGCCGCCGATGAAATCACGAGCATACTGCTCATTCAGCGGCTCATCCTTTAACTCATGCTTTGTGAGGTCAACTACCAGTACTTTTCCCATGTAGCCGTTCATAGTGGCCTCTCCTTAACTCAAATTTTATTCGTTTTGTCTTAAAAATCGCAGGGCTTACCATCGTAAGCGCAGACGAACATTTTCTCCAGCTCTTCGGCATCTGGCACCCGTGTAACGGCAATGGTCATGGCTTCGTTTACAGCGCGGTCAACCAGCCCCGGCATAGCTTTCATATAAGCGTCACGCTTGATGTTGGTATCCTTGACTGCCAGCGGCTGCCCCACGTTTTTAGCCAGATCGCGCACTGCGGCTATCAACTTCAGTGCACACGATTTATCGTCGCCCTGTGCGATATTGCAGAATCTGGCGATCACTGCGTAACGTGCTTTGGCCTCCTCGGAGCCGTTAACCATGTATTCCATGGTATAGGGCAGATATAAGCCTACGGCGCGCCCATGCGGCATGTGGAAAAGTCCTCCGATAGCGTGACCGGTGCTATGACCCAGACCGGCCATACCGTTACCGAAGCTGGTGCCGGCCATTGAGGCCGCATACATCATCATTTTGCGGGCATCCTCATCCTTGCCATTATCGAAAGCCTTCTTGAGGTTTTCAAATACGACCTTTATTGCTACCAGGCCCGGACCATCCGTGAATATGCTGCGCCAAGTGGCAACATACCCTTCGATAGCATGGCAAAGCGCGTCCATGCCGGTATCACCGGTAATCTGGGGTGGCATGCTCATAACCATGCGCGGATCCAGTATTGCAATATCCGGCAGGGTTTCGTAGGAACCCAACCCCACTTTCCGCTCGTTTTCAGTATCCGTCAACACGATGGCCCAGGTGGCCTCCGAGCCGGTGCCGCTGGTGGTGGGTATGCAGATCAATTTGGCTGTGGCCCTGAGGTTGTAAAAATCGGAAGGAGACATATCCAGCGGGGTTATATTGGCGGCATAGCAGACCAGCGTAGACTTGGACGTATCCATGCTTGACCCGCCACCTACGCCGATTATCCAATCCGGCTTATAATCCTTCGCTATCGCGGTGGATTTCATCACGGTCTGAATCGACGGATCAGGTTCAACCTCATCGAAAACCATGTAATCTATATTAGCCTGTTTCAGTTCTGCACCGATCAGGCCGATGAGGCCAAGCTTGACTATATTCTTATCTGTGACAATTAAAGCGCGTTTACCCAGGATGGTATTCAGGTATTGAAGGGAATCGTCCCCGAAAGCAGTGAATGGAACGCCGAAAAACTGCATGGCAACCCTCCTTTAAGTACCCTGTTATATCTTACAGATCCGGTTTATCGTTATTCGGGGTATTCAGTCTTGACCTGCGTAACGCAGTTGACAAGTTCCTGTGCAGCTTTGACAGCGCGCATCACCTTACCCATATTACCCTGCAGTTTGAGCTGCCGGGTGACGATAGCCTGGATGGGGTCAACCTTTTTCTCTGCCACTTTCCGCCAGGTTGATACGCTGGCCGACAAAACGAATTCTGGCTTGTATTTATCCTTGGTTGCCGTGGTGACGACATCCACTTTGCGGCATTTGCCGTGCCAGAGGTCAATGTACTGGTAACCAGGCTCCTTGACCGCCCCGCCCGGCTCGATAATGAAATAGAAGTCGCCTTCCCAGGTCTTGGCCGCATCCTCATACGCTTTGCTGGCATTGACTGCTTCCATGAATGCCGTTGCCCATTCTATTGATCCGAATAAAGCCATACCATACCTCCCTTAATTTGTATAATGGGAATTATATGCGCAAAGGAATGGGACGTCAATCTCCTGTAAGCGTACATGGCATATTGGAATAACTCAATTTTCATCATTCAGTGAGTTTCGTACATCCCATAACCAAACTGATATCCTGTTATCGCCGATTTGCGAAAAGGGTCAATTCGTGGCCATCTTCATTATTTAGCCTATATGATATTAATTCGGCGGCTAAATCATCCGCCGGGAATAGCAACAAACAGGTCCAGGATATCTCCATCCTGAACTGACCGTTCTTTCAGGGTCTTTGCATTCTTGCCGTTTAACACGATGTAAGAATAGTTAAGAATACTCCCCTGTAATTTGACACCACGTTCTTTTAACTTCTCTTCAAATTTGACAGCGAACTTTTTTTCTATCTGCGATAGAGCTGTATCGATATCATCCACCTCTATAACTGCCCTGTCAGTCCCCGCATAGAGTTTCCATATACCATTGAATTTAACAGTAATTAATGCCATCGTTATTACCTGTTATCTGCCACAATATATTTTAAAGGTAATTATCCCTTGACGCCAAGGCGGAAGCTCTTTTTGCGTCAATTTGCCGAAATGCTTGCTTTTGACTGTTTCTTCCGCCAGGTCATCTCGATTTTCCCGAATGCGATCAAGCGCAACGCAAAAAGCATTGCTCAGCGGTTCGTTGCAGACATACCCGTCCCACCGCCGGTCATGCCAAGGCACACGCAGAGTCAAATGATATATGACCTATACCTCCTATTTCTCACCGTTGGCGGCAGATCGTGAGCAGCCAACCGGGCAACCTCCGATAGCTGATTGATTTTTGCCTTCCCGTATGTTCTGGTTTCATGGAATGTGCCGATTACGAACAAGGCTACATCAAACAAGATACAGCAGAACCCTTTGAGGGAGGATTGGTGGCAGCGACTGGATTTGAACCGGCCTTGCGGCACTTGCCATGCCAGAGATTGATATACTGATAAACGGGTTCTTTAATCGGCCCGCCCGCCTCGACGATCATATAGAAGTCCCCTTCCCATGTTTGAGCCGCTGCCTCATAAGCCGCGCTGTTATTGATGGCGTCCGCCCACAGCTTGATCCATTCTTCTGTTGCAAATTGAGCCATGACACGTGCCTCCCATAAGCTATTATTTAGCGTATTCTATGGTAATTCGTTACGGATTCAAACCCCCTGTTAAGAAGGAAGGCGCCTGCCTGGGCTGGCAGGCGCCTTCAGAATAATGAGGAGGCGATCTGATAATTAAGTTAACAAAAAATTATTAATCAATTATTAACGGCTTACTCTGAAACAGGCACCGTGAAGGAAAAGCGGCTGCCCTTGCCGGGCTCGCTCTGTACGCTTATTTCCCCCTTATGGGCTTCCACCAGGGATTTGGCAATGGTCAGGCCTAGGCCTGTGCCGCCGGTTTGGCGGGACCTGGACTTATCGACCCGATGGAAACGCTCGAAGATATTCTCCAGCTCCTCAGCCGGGATGCCCTCGCCGGTATCGGTCACACTGATCTCAACCATATCATCTTTCCGGGCGGCGCCGACGGTAATGCTTCCGCCGGCGGGAGTATGCACAATGGCATTTTGCAGCAGGTTAAGCATAACCTGTTTGATGCGCAGGAAATCTATATTGACCGTGGGAAGGCCGGCCTCCAGGTCGGTAGCCATGGAGAGGCCTTTCTCGGCAGCCCCGGCCCGGACGGCGGCTGTGGCCTGATCGATCAGCGAGTTTACATCTTCAGGCTCGAGGTAGAGCTTTAGCTCGCCGGCCTCAGCCAGGCTGAGCTCCTGGAGGTCGTCAATCAGCCTTGAGAGCAGCATTGTTTCGTCGTAGATGGAGTTAACGGTTGGAGTATCCGCTTTCATTACGTCATCCCGTATGGCTTCCAGGTATCCCCGGATATTGGTCAGCGGGCTTCTGAGCTCGTGAGCTATATCCGCTACCGAATCTCTTTTCAGTTGCTCATCCCTCTGCAGGTCGTGTGCCATTAAGTTAAATGTCGAAGCGAGCTCTCCTATCTCGCTCTTATCCACTATTTTTACACGTTGCGAAAAATCCCCTCTGCCGAGCTTCTGGGAAGCCAGGATCAAGGCTTTGATGGGTGCAAGAATGGGCCGTGAAATTATGATGGTGAGTAAAATGGCGACGATGACAGCTAAAACCGCTCCCAGTATGAAATAGCGGCCTATCTCGTTGTACATGAATTGCAGCGCCGCCAGGCTGATCTCCGATTGGGCCGTGGGTGTAAGGTAAAGGTAGCCGACTATTGTCGGGCTTGATCCTGTAGATGGAGATGGCTGGGCCTGGGATACAGCGCTTTGGCCGGGTCCCGGAGATCCCGGCGACTGTAGGGCTGGGGGCCATCCTAATGGCGCCCCGGGCTGCTGTGTCAACGCCGGCATGGCGCCCGGCCCCGAGGATTCAAGCGGATATGTAACCGGCCGTTTTATAAACTTATCGGGGGTAAACTGAACGTCGGATGAATTATCGGAGGAATCCGCAAGGATCTTGCCGTTAACATCGGTCAGCACTATCCTGTGCCGGAACTGGTCGCTTAATTCGACCACCAGGGATTGGACACCGTCCCAGCTCTCCTGCTGGGAATAATACCTGCCGATTTCGAAGTTAATGCGGCCGCCGATTTCAAAGTCGACACGATGGCTGAACTGGCGGACCTGGTCGACGGTGGTCTGCCACATCATTAAAAATACAGCCCCCACCGTGAGCAGGATGACCAGTGTAAAGGCCATTATCAGACGGAACTGGAGGCTGTGCTTCATAGTATTATTCAGAAAGTTTATACCCTGCCCCGTAAACCGTTTTTATATACCTGGGATGTTTGGGGTCGGGCTCAATCTTATGCCGGAGGTTGAAAATATGCACGTCTATGGCGCGGTCGAAGCTTTCGAAATCATAGCCGAAGGCTTTATCTATCAGCTCCACCCTGTCGAAGACGCGGCCGGGCTCCTTTAAAAAGGTAGCCAGTATTTTAAATTCCACTGAAGTTAACTTAAGCTGTTTATTTTTCAAAAGGACATCGCGCTTGGGGAAATTCATTATGAAATCTCCATGCTTGATCTCAGTGGGGCCGCGCTCGAAGGGCAGGCGCCTGAACAGCGCCCTGACCCTGGCGGCCAGCTCGCCCGGGCTGAAGGGCTTGGTAACATAATCATCAGCGCCGGTATCCAGGCCGGTCATTTTATCCCTGTCCTGCGTCCTGGCGGTGAGCATGATGATGGGGACATCGGACTCCGCCCTCAAAAGGCGGCAAATTTCTACGCCGTCAATGCCCGGCAGCATCAGGTCCAGGATCACTAAATGGGGCACTTCCTCCCTGAAAACTCGCAGGGCGGACAGCCCATCATAGGCAACTACTACTGAATAGCCGTCCCGCTCAAGATAAAGCCGGACCAGCTCAACGGTTTTGGGGTCGTCATCCACGACCAGTATTTTCTTTCCTGTCATATTCAATACCCGTTTATAAAACTATAAATCAAAATAGAATTGCATTCCAACGTCAGCATAGCCGGCTTTTCTTTGCCGTAGGGGAAGGGCCTCCAGCAAGAGGAGTGCGCCTTCCACACGGTAAAGAGGAGCCGTAGGTATTAAAGTAACAACATATTATTAACTAATTATTAAGGAGCGGGGTTAATAATCAATTAACAATTATAGACTACTATGATTCCAAAATCAGAATATTCGGAGGGTCAGCACAAATGGCAAAACCAGTGAAACTTTTATCATTCATATTTATCGTCACCGTTATCCTGGCGGGCCTGGGACTCTCGGGCTGCAGTCAGGCCGGTAATTCAGCCTCCAGCCCCAGCGTCCAACAGCCGTCGTCTTCATCCACGCCGCCATCTTCCACTGGCGGGCAGCCCGCTGCGCCCGCGGGGCAGCAGGGCAACACGTCTTCCGGTCAGCGGGGGTCCCGCGGGCCGGGCGGACAAAACATGAGTGCAGTATTGAACAAGGCGGCCGATATACTCGGCATTTCTGAGACCACGTTTACCAGTGCCTTTAATGCCGCTCAGACCAGCGTCTTCGGCAGCAGGCCGTCCGGCGCCAGCGGTCAGCCCCCTCAGCGTCCTTCCGGCAGCGAGAACTGGTCCGGCCAGGGTTCCCGACCGCCTTCAGGCGGCAGTGGCGGGCAACCGTCGCAGGGACAGTCGTCCATGATGACTAAAGTTTACGCTCAAATGGCAACGACCTTAAATATCTCAGCAGATCAGATTTCCGCCGCTATGCAACAGGCTAGGACGCAATTACAGAGCCAGACAGGTTCCGGCCAGTAGCGTAACTTATATCGAAGATGAAATAAGGGCGTTTGGCCTTGTACAAGGCCAAACGCCCTTACTATGTAATCAAATTTATTCCAGGGGTGTCAGGGTGAGCAGCCTCTTGGTTATCTCCGGGTATTTGGAGATAAAGAGAAGCTCGTCCTCAGTAAGGGGAGTCTGTGCCTCTACGTTGGCATACCTGACCAGCTCGAGTATCTTCCTGGCCTGGCTGGCATTGGTGAAGGATACTTCCATCTTGCCCATGATGTGGCTGAATCCGGATATGCCGGAATACTCGCCGGAGCAGATCATGCGGCCTGTTTCCACCAGCTCGGGCTCGCCCCTGCCGAGCTCTTCGTAGGCGTACAGCTCGTAATTTTCAGGGTCCTTGAGCACGCCGTCGGCATGGATTCCCGAAGCATGTGAGAAGGCGTTATCTCCCACCCCCGGCTGGTTGATAGGTATGGGTACGCCGAAGGCGAAGCTGGTGTATTTGGCCAGTTTATAGGCCTTGCTGAGCTCCAGGGGCCTTCCCAGCTCATATTTTGCGGCGAACCCCTTGGATTTAAGCAGGGCCAGTACGCATGAAACCAGGTCGGCATTGCCTGCCCTCTCGCCGATGCCGTTCACCGTGGTATTGATATAAGCATCGCTGCCGCCATCCACCGCCGCCTTGGCGCCGGCGATCGAATTGGCCACCGCCATGCCCAGGTCGCCGTGACAGTGTATTTCTATCGGCATCGAAGTCTCGCTGACTATTTTACCGATGGTCTCATATATGCTGAAAGGGTCGTCGTATCCCAGGGTGTCGCAATAGCGGAACCTGTCCGCCCCGGCATCCCTGGCCTCACGGGCGAAATCTATGAGGAAACTCACATCGGTCCTGGACGCATCTTCAGCATTCACGCCGATGGCCTTGATTCCCAGGCTTTTGGCTTTTTTGACAGATTCCACCATCTGTTCCACAAGGTCAACGCGGGATTTCCTGCCCCTGAATTTACCCTGGATCATCTGCTCGGAGGTAGAGAGGGAGAGGTTGAGGTACTCGATCTCCGGCACCATCTCGAATGTCCTTTCAACATCCTCCGTGGTTGCCCTGATCCAGCCGCTGAGCCTGATGGGCTTGAGTACGCCTTTGGCTGCCAGCTCGAGGTTGGCACGCAGGTAATTGGTCTCATGGGCGGTGGTGGGGAACCCGAACTCGGACTGATATACGCCAAACTCGTTCAAGTACATATTGATCATGGTCTTCTGGAGCTTGGAAAGGCTCAGCCTGGCGGTCTGAACGCCGTCACGGTTGGTCACATCGATAAAATATACCTTGCCCATATTCCCTTTTATATAAAAACAGAAAAATTTAGATTAATAATTATAGCATTCATACTGCATCGTGAGCGAATGGAAAGCCCCGGCAAATCTTGCCGGGGCTAAAAATGCGGGCGGCTAAATTAATCAGCGGGCGGCCAGCAGCAGGATCAATACGAATATTAGGATGAGGAAAACGCCCAGGATCACCCAGATAAAGATGGGTATCTCTGTGGTTGGGCCGGGGCCGGGTCCGCTGCCGGGGGTAGTGAAGGAGGTGGCCGCACCGTAAACCGAGCGGGAGCCGGCCGTGGGATTGAGGGCCACGGCGTGGTAATAGTAGATCCTGCCGGGCGCCAGGCCGGTGACAGCCGAGCTGAAATTGCCCGGGCCGGTCATCTGCTGTAAATCGGTGGAGTTGCCGAAATCGGCGGTTGTCCCGTATTCGAACCAGACCTGGGCATACGGCGTATTTCCCAGGTTGCCAAGTGCGCCGTTCAGCACGACGGTCGAAGCAGTGATGCCTGATGCAGATGTGGTTGTAACTGAGATACTGGAATTGGATACAGTGGAGAAAACCTGTTGTGATCCATACACCTTGGTGCCGTCCTGCGTCTGCGCCACGGCCTGATAATAGTAGTCGATGCCTGCATTCAGGCCGGTGAGTTGGTAGGAAAAACCCTGGGGCATAGTAATAGTATGATAGGACGAGATTTTACCGTAGCCGGGAGTCGTCCCGTAGTTGAACCAGACCTGTACCGACGGCAAATTGCCGATGGAGCTGACAAAACCGTTTAAGGTGCCCATATTGGTGCCGACGCTGCTGGCCGGGTTGGTCGAGATGTTCACCGGGACCGACCCGCCGGTGCGGAAGACGCTGTACTGGCCGAAACTCTGGTTCCCGTTGCCGATAGCTACTGCGCGGTAATAATAGGTAAAGCCAGGCTGCAGCCCGCCGACATTGAAGCTGAAGTTGCCCGGTGCGCTCATGTTCTGCTGGGGTGTCGAGTTGCCGAAAGTGGTGTCGGTTCCATATTCGAACCACGCGTAGACATTGGGGCTGGAACCTGTCGAGGTCAGGACCCCGTTCAGGGTCGCCGAACTGGGCCCGATGTTGCCGGCAGACGACGTGCTGACCTTGGTGCCGGAGGAGAAGCTGGTGGTAAATACGGCATCGAAACCATTCACCGTAACGCCGCCCGCTGCCGAGGGCGCCGCCAGTGCCTGGAAGTGATAGACGGTGCCGGGATTGAGCCCCTGCAGCGTGCTGCTGAAAGTGCCGGGACTATACTGAGTCTGCACTCCGGTAGTCTGACCGTAACCGGTGGTTGTGCCCCATTCGAACCATACGTAAGTGTCCCCGAAGTCGCCAAGTGAATTGAGATACCCGTTGATGTTAGCCGATGTGCTGGTTACACCGGTCTGCGCTCCCGTGCTTACGGAAAGCGTGCCGCCGCCTGAGGTGTAAAAAGTGCTTGTATCGCCGTATGCAGGAGCCACGCCGATAACATCGGGTTGGCCGACCGCCTGGAAATAGTATGTTGTATTGGGGGCCAGCCCGGATACGGGTATACTGAAGGAGCCGGGTCCGTACATTACCTGTGACCCGGTAGTATTTTGCATGGAAGCGAAATTACCCCATTTGAAAAATACGGTGACGGTATTATAGGGGCCCATGCCCGACAGGTAGCCCCTCAGGGTGGCCGTGCTGGAAGTAACATCCGAAGCCGAGCTGGTTGAGATTACAATCGGCGCTGTCGGGATAGTATGTTGTGTGGTGAAGTCCATCCAGGCGCCTTCGGCCCGCTGGCCGCCCAGCAGATTTGAGACGGCGACTGCGTGGAAGGAATAGGAGGTGCCCGAGGATAGCCCGGAGATCCCGATACTAAAGCTGCCCGGCCCGGTCATGGTTTGCCGCGAGGTGGACTGGCCGTTTGATGTCTCGAAAAAGACGTCTACGGTGTTGTAAGGCCCTATCGATCCCAGGTACCCGTTGAGTACTGCAGCGGACTCGGTAACACTGGTGGCGCCGGACGTGGAAACGGCGATGCTTTGTTCTCCAATCGGCCCGGGCATAGGTTCATCCTGGGCAAGGGCGGGCGCTGCTGTAAGCGTAAGAAGGATTAATGCGCCAAACGAAGCAGCCAACCTGTACAACATATTGTCCTCCGCAGTTAATAATGTGCCTTTTTAAACCACTGTTCGCAGGTTCTCGTCCGGTCAAGCTATGGTATTATTGTGCCTTGAACCAGGTTTTATTTCAATGGGGTCCTACATTCGGAATCCATGATACCTCAAGGTGGCTTTTGAGTGTCAATAACCTTTTAGTACCATTACCCGAACCAGGCGGAGGCCTCGAAATTGTACTTGATTGTGAAGCGGTGCTAAAATTTGTCGAAATGCGGTTCGCAGTCGCCGTTTATACGGCCTCCATGTAAATAACAGCTAAGGAATCCCAAATGAAAATATTTACTTTTAACAGCAGATTTGTATCCCTTTGGGCGATCCTGCTGGTTGCGTGCCTGCTGGTAATTTCCGTAGCCGGCTGCCAGCCGGCGCCGCAGGGTTACAAGGGCGATCCGCAGGCCGTCCAGTTCAATGAGACCGGCATGAAATATTATAACGCGGGATCATACAACTTGGCGCTTATTAATTTCGGTAAGGCTATCAAGATCGACCCCGGCAACCCGGCGATCTGGTTCAATAACGGCCAGGCGCTGGATGCTATGCAAAAATACACCGAGGCCCAGGATTCCTATGACCAGGCTATCAAACTTGACCCCAACTTCTCCGATGCCTGGGGCAATAAAGCGCTTTCCTATTATGATCAGGAAGAGTATGACCAGGCGCTGGACAGCATCAATAAAGCTATAAATATAAACAGTAATGTTTCGAATTATTGGAATACCAAGGGGCTTATCCTGTACATGCAGAATAAGTTCAATGAGTCCGTAGACAGCTTGCAGAAAGCTGCTTCTATGGACCCAGGCAACGAGGATATCTGGACCATGCTGGCCAATGCCCAGGTAAGCGCTAAAAAATATGATGATGCCATAACTTCCTGTGACAAAGCGCTTTCTATTGATCAGGCTAATGCGCAGGCCTGGGGCTACAGGGCCAAAGCTCTTTACGAGTTGAGAAGATATGACGAAGCCTTGATAGCATTCGATAAGGGGTTGGCCATCCAGCCGAATAATCCGGCCCTGTGGTACAGCAAAGGGCTAACGCTTGAGGATATGAAGCGCAACGACGAAGCTGAAAAATGCTACGATAAAGCCAGGTCGCTGGGCTACCAGTTCTAATTTGCACAGGCCTCTTTCACTATCATTTTTTCTTCTTATCGTGTTACCCTATTAATGGAGGTCTCATGAGAGCAAGCGATTCCGCAGGACGTTATACAACTGAAAAAAATATGCAGACGGATTCATATGAGCTGCATGCACCCGAAGAGAACGGCAGGAGAAAGCCGGATATCGATATCAGGGACATGGGGGTGGATGACATACCGGCGGTTTTCCACCTGGGCGAGAAGGTCTTTACAGCAGATAAAACCCCGACACTCTACCGAACATGGGATGAGTTCGAAGTGGTTTCCATGTTCAATGCCGATACCGACTACTGTTTCGTGGCTGAGCTGGAGGGGCAGATCATAGGCTTTGCGCTGGGCAACATTGTGGAAAAAAAGAGATCGGCCTGGAAATACGGCTATATCGTGTGGCTGGTCGTGTCGCCCGCATTTCAGAGGATGGGCGTTGCCAGCAGGCTTTTCAATAAGCTTACTGATAAAATGGTCGAGGATGGTGTGCGCCTGTTTCTGGTGGATACCGAAGCCGATAACCATCCTGCGATTGAATTCTTCGGCTCCAAGGGGTTCGGCAATACCCAGCAGCATATGTATATGACGTATAACCCGGCCAACGTAGAGCAACAGAAGGAAAAGAAGCGTGGTTCGAGAGGCAAGAAAAATGGGAACGACCACAGGCGCAACGGCTGAAGTCCAGCCTGAGCGGCTCAAAAAGCTGCTCAAGGATATGGTGGATATCTACAGCCCGTCCGGCAAGGAGGAGGAGATCCTCCAGTTCACCGAGGACTACCTCAAGGCTGCCGGGCTGAAAGTTAAAAGGCAGACCGTCGATGAGAACCGCTATAACATCGTGGTGCTGCCCCCCAAGACCGATGAGGTTGACCTTTGCTTCGTGGGCCATCTCGACACCGTGACGGCCCATGACCTGGACGATTTTGGTTTTTATGAGGAGGAGGAAAAGGTCTTCGGCCTGGGCAGCTCGGATATGAAAGCCGGCTGTGCGGCTATGATCGAAGCCTTTACCGTCCTTGCCCAGAAAATGCCCCGCTTCCCCTCGGTAGGGCTGGCGTTGGTGGTGGGGGAAGAGGAGGAGAGCGACGGCGCTAAAACGCTGGTGCGTGAATACCGTTTTCCCTGGGCGGTAGTCGCCGAGCCGACCAATATGATCCCCTGCCTCGGCCACTATGGCTACCTGGAGGTGCTCCTGCGCACACGCGGCAAGAAAGCCCATTCGTCTATGCCCGAGTTGGGACAGAACGCTATCGAGAGCATGCTTAAACTGCTGCTGGATGTAACGGGATATGCAACCTCAGTATCCAGCGGGCTGGTTTACAATATTCGGCAGCTTTCGGGATTTCCTGGAGGCTTCGTGGTCCCGGATACCTGTGAAGCCTGGCTCGACCTCCATTTGCCTCCCGATTCCCGTATGGATGTGCTCAAGGCGGAGTTGGAGGAGCTGGTGGAGAATGCAGGCAGGGAGATAAAGGCGCTGGACGCTTATATAAGATTTGAAAATACGCAGTCAGGATACCGCATTTCCCAGGAGAGGCCGCTGGTGCGCAGGCTGCGCGAGGTATGCAAAGCCATGAAAATCGCCTGGGAGACGCAGGACTTCCGCAGCCACTCGGACGGGAATGTGCTGTGGGGAGCAGGCGTCGACCCCATAATATTTGGGCCCGGCCGGCTGGAAACGGCTCACACGCCGGAGGAGTCGGTCAACTTCAACCAGGTAGTACAGGCGGCGCAGCTATACCTTAGCTTTGCCCAGGCGCTGTGATTTGTGGTAGTGATAAAAGTCATTAGCTATCTTAATTCCTGCATCTCAAGGCACTCAAAGGCATCAGGACAACCAGAGATAACCTGAAAGAAGCCATCGGCGGCGAGACCTACGAGTTTACCAGCATGTATCCCGGCATGCTTGATACTGCCAAAGCTGAAGGTAACAAGGATGCCGAGATCAGCTTCTGGCGCGCCAACGAGGTTGAGAAGGTACACGCCGCACTGTATCAGGGTTTGATGGATACTTTGGGCAAAGGCCAGGAAAACTATTCGTATTATGTTTGCCCGGTTTGCGGTTACACGGTGGGGAAGGATGTGCCCGACTTATGCCCGGTCTGCGCCACCAAGGGCAAGCTGTTCAAGAAAATAGATTAAGCTCAAAACCCAAAATATATTGAATTTAAAATTTTGGGTTTGTTTAGTATTTAGGGTTTGGAGTTATCCGCACCAATCTTTCGGCAGGTTTAAGCTTGTATCTTTTCAAAGAGATACGTACCTACACCCAGGAATATCACAGCGACGATAACGATAACCATCATGTCCATGCCTATTCCGAAGCTGCCACTACCGCCCAGCGCCGAGCGTATACCATCGACGCCATAGGTAAGTGGATCAAATCTCGTGATCACCTCCAGCGCAGTCGGCAAACCCTGCAACGGAAATAGCGCACCCGAGAGGAAAAAAATCGGCATAACCATGAAGTTCATTATCAACTGGAATCCCTGCATATCTTCAATTATTGATGCTATGGCAACACCCAGAGATGTAAAGAGTAGTGCAATGAGAATTATGAACAACAAGGCAATGGGCAGCATAAGCGGGTCGGATATTTTAAAACCTACAAAGAGGGCGAGTACAAAAACAATCACTCCCTGGATGGATGCAACCGTCGCCCCTCCCACCGTCTTGCCGAGCATGATTTGCCACCTGGGAACCGGGGCCACCATCGTCTCCTTGAGGAATCCGAACTGCTTGTCCCAAATGAGGTCGATGCCGGAAAAAATAGCGGTGAAGAGAACACTCATCATGATTATTCCGGATGTCAGGAACTGGATGTAGTTTCCCTGCCCCGCCTGCTGAAAAATAGATCCGAAGCCGAATCCAAAAACCAATAAAAACAATAATGGCTGACCTAGCGAACCGATAATGCGCGATTTAGCGCGAAAATACTTTTTTACTTGCCTGAGCCAGAGAATATATATTGTACTCATGAATGGTACCTCCAAATATGGTGTGTTGATCTTAAACGGAGACTAAACATTGTGCTCATTAGTTTCGCCCCATCATCCTGCCCATTAATCTCATCCTGTCACTGCCATTTACCTGCTCTTCCCTGATAACACTCCCTGTAAGCGCAATGTAGGCCTCCTCCAATGTATGTGTTTTCGTTTTTTCTTCCAGTTCGGCAGCGCTGCCTATAGCTACGATTCTTCCCCGGTCAATGATGGCTATCCGCTGGGCTACTTTCTCTGCTTCTTCCATATAGTGCGTTGAAAAGAAAATAGTCATACCCTCCTTCCGGTTAATCTCCAATAAGTAGTTCCATATATGGTTTCTTGTTTGAGGATCCAGCCCGAGAGTGGGCTCATCCAGGAATATGATCTTAGGATGATGTAGCAATCCCCTGGCCATTTCCAATCTACGTTTCATACCACCTGAAAAGGTTTTGACCATATCATTTTTACGATCCCAGAGCTCTACAAAGCGCAGCAGCTCCTCTATCCTCTTCTTCCTGATATCCACAGGTATCTTGAATAACACAGCATGATACTGCAGGTTTTCCAGCGCGGTCATGTCGATATCCAGGCTGGGGTCCTGAAAGACTATACCGAAGGACTTTCTTACGGCGTTTTTATTATTTTTAGGATCATGGCCGTTGATTGTCACGCGCCCATTTGTTGGCTCAAGCAAGGTGGTAAGCATTTTTATGGTAGTAGACTTGCCCGCTCCGTTGGGGCCTAAAAATGCAAAGATTTCGCCTTTCTTAACATCAAAAGAGATATTGTCAACCGCCACGAAATCCTTAAACCGCTTGGTCAGTCCCGAGATAGAAATAATATTTATATCATTTAGATTAGAAGCCATGTATTTTTCTCCTTGTATAAGTAAGATCCGGCTGGATTGCACCCACCATAAATGTCTTTTGAAGATCAAACTTCCCCGACAATTTATGCCCTCTTTTTACATTGGTGTTTGTATAGGCACAGTATATCCCCAGAAGTTTCGCACATCGCTAAATTTAGACTTTAACTTTAGACTTTTTCGTCGCTCATGATATCCAGGTAGATATCTTCCAGCGCCGATTGCCTGATAGCCAGGTCAACCAGCGCCCAGTCGTTATCCGATATCTTGCGCAGCAATTCAGCCAGCTGCTCGATGTTGGAGGTCTTGACGCTGTAGTTGTCGTCCTTGCGGGGATAATCGAGGTTGAATTCCGACTTGAAAACAATCTCGAACTCACGCCGCCCCATGCTCTTACGTAGATTATCCATGGTATCGAACACTATCAGCTTGCCGCGCTTTAAGATGGCCACACGGTCGCAAATATATTCGACGTGGAAGAGGTTGTGGGCGCTGAGAATGATGGTCTTGCCCTCTTGCGGCAACTTTTTCAGGTAGTCGATGATGAAGAAGGATGTCAGGGGGTCCAGGCCTGAGTTAGGCTCGTCCAGTATCAATAGGTCAGGATCGTGTATCAGGGTGCGGGCAATGGATACTTTGCGTTTCATGCCCTTGGACATCTCGCCTATAACCTTTTTACCCGCCTCCAGCCTGAGCGAATCAAGCAGCGCCTCGCCGCGCTCGGCCGCCTTTTTGCGGGGCATTCCGTAGATATCAGCGAAGAATCCCAGGTATTCCTGGGCAGTCATGTTTTCATACAGAGGGTTTTCCTCCGGCAGGTAGCCCAGGTACTTCTTTATTTTAAGCCCGTTTTTCTGGATGTCCTGCCCCATGACAGTTAAGGAACCCGCCGTGGGGTTGATCAACCCCACCATCATTTTAAGGGTGGTAGTCTTGCCCGCGCCGTTGTGCCCGATGATACCCACGATCTCGCCGCGGTTTACGGCCAGATCGAGCTCATCTACAGCGGCGAAGCTGCCGTAGTATTTGGAGATTTTATCCAGCTTGACGATCGTTTCTCGCATTATCTAACCGATCGAGTATAAAATATCAGGCAATGCGCAATGTTCTGATTATAGCAGGTCGGGAGATAATGCGCCTGCGGGCCCGCTTCGGCGGCAAGATGATCACCGCTGTGCTCATACTGGCGGCCTGTGCAGCCGGTGTCTCATTCATGGTTTTCCAGCAGGGTATGGTGCTGGCCAAAGACTTCTACATCATAGGGGTTTCCCCCAATGCGCCGCTTTTGGATGACCAGCGTTTCCACATTATCCAGGTTCCCACTGCCGATAGCGCCCGGGCACTAAAAGACAAGCAGATAGATGTTTATCTCACCGGCGCGTCGCTTTATTACCGCAACGATGACCGCTCGCAGTATGCCGCGGGCGCACTGAAGACCTACCTGGAAAAGCATGAGCTTGCCCGGCTGGCCGATGATTACCCGCTAAACCAGGCCTTCCCTTTGAGGGTGGAGATCAACTACCTCCAGGCGCCCGCCAAAGATATCAGTTCAGCTTCGCCTATGACGCTGGCCGATATCTTAAGCAAGGCCGCCAAAGAGAATGCAGCCGCTTCACCTCCCCCTGCAGGCGATATAAACGAAAGCGCGGGCTCTCAGCCTTTGCCTCCCGGGGAAGCCGTCCCCAACGAGACTGATGATATGGTCAGACAACAGCTGCAGGGACTGCAGAGCACCAGGCTTATTCCGGAGTTTAAGGCCCAGTTCGCCGACCAGGGAGAGGTGATAGTGCCCTCGCTGATGAGCCCGCCCATCCCCCTGGCCCAGGTGATGCTGGCCTTCGCCTATATACTGCCCATCTTTTTCATCAGCATCTTTTTCACCAGCGGCTTTCTCGAAGAGAAGATGGGCCGCAAACTCAATGTCCTGCTCTCCGCCCCCGTTACCCCCTTCCAGATCATTATAGGCAAGATGCTGCCCTACATAGGCTATTCCCTGCTTGTCGTGATACTCATAACGCTGGCGCTGCACGGCAACTTGCTGCTGGCCCTGGCCATTTTTTTCCCGGTCATACTTTTCATCTTCGCTATTTATTTAGGCGTGGCCCTGCAATACCGGACCTTCAAAGACCAGACCTTTTTCTCGCTGGTGGCTGTAACAGGCATAACCGGCTACCTGGTCTTCCCGGCCATGTTCGTGGGGATCAACGATTTGAGCTATGTGTCGCCGCTCACGCTGGCCGTGCAGATGTACCGCGGAGTCGATATTACGCCTTACCAGTACATGCTCTCCACGGTACCCATGCTGCTCATCTTCGTGCTGGCTGTGACGGTGGGCACGCGTGTCTTCAACGAAGAGTACTTGCTTAGCTTCCGGCCACTGCATGTCAAAATACGCGATGCAATCTACTACGCCATGGACAAGAGCCACCTGGTGATATCGGCGGCAATCTTCGCCCTGCTCTTGATCCCGGTGGTCTTCATGGTGGAGATGGGCGTAATCACCATATCCTTCAACCTGCCCAAAGCCCTGGCCCTGGGCTTCAGCCTCTTCATCTGCGTGGTTATCGAGGAAATCGCCAAGTCACTAACCGTGGCGGTCACCATCGAGCATAAGTTGGTAAAACGCTGGTTCCAGGTGCTGACCCTGGCGCTGGTCTCGGCCGCTTTCTTCTTTATCGGTGAAAAGCTTTTGCTCTTCATGTCCCTTAAGGTGATATCGGAGTCGCTATTCACCACGGCTGTGTTCGCCGGCAATATGCTCTGGATCCCGCTCCTGGTACACATGGGTTGCACCTCGGCCGTGTGCCTCATAACCTGGAAAACGGGCCTCAGGGGCTACCCCCTGGCGGTGCTGGCCGGTTCCCTCATGCACGGCCTTTATAATCTGTCGTTGGTTGGGGTGTTTAAATGAGGGGCTTCCTGGCCATGATCTGGCGTGAGATGAAGGCGCTGCGCAAGGAAAAGACCATCGTGTTTGCCATCCTCATCCAGCTTTTCATCGCTTCTTTCTCGTCGGTCATACTGCTGGGTATCATGGTCTACTATGATCCCGGTTCCATAGGGCAGAGCTCGCAGGCGAGCCTGGACGTGGGTGTGATCGGAAACCATAACAGCATGTTCATTAAGTACCTGGTGGACCGCAATTACCGTGTGCGGATTTACGATAATGCTACCCGTGCCGAAGCGGCCTTCAAAGCGGGCCGGCTGGATGCCATAGTAATCCTGTCCGATTCGGATAAAGGCGTGGTGAATATGAAGCTGGTACTGCCGGACATGGACGCCCAGGCCACGCTGGCGCTGATGCTGCTCAAGGACCCCATGACGCGCTATGAAAACTTCCTTCGCGACCAGGAAGGCGTGACGCTCAGGTACAATGACGTCCAGGGCAAACCCTTCACTACCTACGAGTTCCTGTATACGCTCATTATACCTATTTTGATGTTCTTCCCGGCTTTCATTGCGGGCAGCATGGTTATCGATTCAATCTCGGAGGAGGTGGAGAACAAGACGCTGGATACGCTGCTTTCAGCGCCTGTTTCTATAAACTACATTACCGGCGCCAAGATCATAGCCTCGCTTGCAGTAGGGGCCTTTCAGTGCATATTGTGGATCGTGCTACTGGGCTTCAACGGCTTCACCATACAGAATGCCGGTTGGATACTGTTGCTGTCGGTCATGATTACGGGTATAGTTGCCATCCTGGCGCTGATGGTGGCGCTGGTCTTCCGCGACCGGGAGAGATCGCAGTTCATCTATTCGCTGATGATACTGGTGCTGTTTGCTCTGACTTATTTCATCAGCCCCTCGCCCTTTGCCCTGGTATCCCGCCTGGCCACCGGAGATCCGTATACGGGGGCGGTTCAATTACTTACGTATGCGGCAATACTGGTTGTCCTGGTTGCAGTTACTCCCTTTGTAACCCGGAAACTGACGAGCAACTGAATAAATTCCAAGCTCCAAACAATTTTTAAAATTCTAAATTCTAAACAAGTTCAAAATAGGAAGCTCAAAGTATTTGAATTTAGTGTTTTGGGTTTATTATTGTCATTGCGAGGCACATCGTGCCGTGACAATCCTATAATCGAAGGCTGAAGCCCCTTTTAGGATTTAGGGTTTGGTGTTTAGGATTTTTTAATCTAATCCGGTAGTTGAAACGTGTTGACAGATTCTACATATTGGTCTAAAGTACGGAAAAATTATCCCTGGATATCCCGCCCGGGCGGAGCGTGGCTGAAGGAGACGTGAAGAGAATGTCCCCAATTTTATCCAAGACCAGCTTCCTGTACGGCCTGCAGTGCCCCAAGTATCTCTGGACCCAGTTGCACGACCAGAAAAGCATCCCGCGGGTCGATGCCGCCATGCAGTTTATCTTCGACCAGGGTCATGAGGTCGGCGATCTGGCCAGAAAGCTTTTTCCCGACGGCATCAATATACCCGTAGACGACTTTGGGGCCAATACACGGGTCACCAGGGAGAATTTGGGTGGGGACAAACCGCTCTTCGAGGCCGGGATCTCTGCCGGCAACCTCTATTGCCGCCTGGACATACTTAATCCCACCGGCGACGGCACCTGGGACATCATTGAGGTCAAGAGCGCGACCAGCGTTAAGGACGTTAATATCTGGGATGTAGCCTTTCAGAGGCTATGCTGCGAGACCGCCGGCCTGAAAATCAACCACTGCAAGGTAGCCTACATCAATACCCGCTATGTCAGGCACGGTGAGATAGAGCCGCACCAGCTTTTCATCATTGAGGACATTACCGGCAGGGTCAACGAGTTCAGCGACACGCTAAAAGATAAAGTAAACGAGATACTGGATGTTATGGGTAGGACGCAATGCCCGAAGGCGGATATCGGGCCCCATTGCAGCGCTCCTTACGAATGTCCGCTTCAGGAGGTATGCTGGGCTTTCCTGCCGGAGCACAGCATCTTCGACCTTTACTGGGGCGGCAAAAAACGCTATGAGCTGTTTGCCAGCGGTGTCGTTAATATCCTGGATATACCTGAGGGCTGCGGCCTGAACGGCAAGCAGCAGATACAGGTGAGGTGCGTGGCCAGCGGCGAGCCCCATGTGGACAGGGAGGGTATACGCAATTTTTTAGACGCGTTGGAGTATCCTGCGTACTATCTCGATTTCGAGACCTTCAGCACCGCCATTCCGCTCTTTGACGGCACGCATCCTTACCAGCAGATACCATTTCAATTTTCCGTGCATGTGGCCGACGGCAGAGGAGGGGAAGTGAAGCACTTCGGCTATCTTGCACAGGGCAGGGACGACCCGCGCCCGCCATTGTTTGAAGCGCTTAAAAAAGCGTTGGGTGATAAAGGAAGCATAGTAGCTTACTATGCTCCTTTCGAGAAGCAGGTGCTGTCCGAGCTGGGCCAGGCCTTCCCAGATTACAGGGAGTGGGCCGATGGCTTGCACGGCAGGATCATGGACCTGCTCAAGCCATTCAGCAGCTTCTATTACTATCATCCGGAACAGCGGGGCAGCGCCTCGCTCAAGAAAGTCCTGCCAGCGTTAACCGGCATGAGCTACGACACGCTTGCCATCAACGACGGCAAGCTGGCGGGGGTGGCTTTCATGGCGGCCACTTATGGCGACGATGATGAAGAGGAGCGGCTGAAGATCAGACGGGCCCTGGAGGAATACTGCGGACAGGACACCGGCGGAATGGTGGAGATCATCAAAAAACTAAACGAAATGACAGGCAAAGAATATCAGAACCCGCTGCCGCTATAGGGTGGTCAGCTCGTCGATAGACATCTCCTTCACATCATCATGCAGCATCAGGAACAGGTCCAGCGTATAGTCGGCATCCTTGTTGGGATCGTGCATCAATAAGGGGCCGAAATCGGGCGACTGGGCCAGCACCGGACGGTAAGCGTTCACCAGCTTTTCCATGGCTTTAAGGTCGCCGGTATCCTGAAAAATGCGCATATAATACATGCCGATGTAATAGTAGGGCGGGAATACATTGGGGTTGATTTTAACGGCCCGGTTGAAGACCTCAAAGGCTTCCTGAATCCTGTCGAGGTTATACAGGCAGATGCCCTTGTTGGTGAGAGCCATCACGTTGTCGGGCTCTTTTTCCAGTGCCTTATTGAAACAGCCGGTGGCCTCGGCGTCCTCTTCCAGCTTAAAATGGCACAGGCCTTTCTTGAAAATATCGTCGAAGGTCAGCTCGTCAGAATGGTGGGAAGCCAGCTCGACGCATTGGTCCATCGACTTGAGATATTCTTCTTCTTCGAAATAGTCATCTCTAAGTTTGCGCAGGTCGTCAATTTTCACAATTTACTCCTTAAAACGACTATAATAAACGATAACATAACGGGCGGATGCCTCCAAATATGAGTTTGTAGCAATTTCTATGATGGAAGTGATGCAGGGCGTTTATAAGATCAGCGGCATCTGGGACCAGGCCGATCTGGGAGCCAATGTGTACCTGCTGGCATTGGGTGGAGGGTTTACCCTGGTTGATGCCGGGTACCGCAACAAATACAGGCAAATATTGAAACGGATTTACAGGTTGGGTTTTACCCCGACCAGGATCCACCATATTATTGTTACTCACCATCATCCCGACCACGTCGGCGGCCTTGCCGCCCTCAAAGGGCTGACCGGGGCTAAGGTTATCGCTCATAAGTTGGATGCACCCTACATCGACGGCAGAATGCCCCAAGCCGGACCTTCGCGGCCGGGCTGGCTCAAGCGAAGATCAGGTATTTTTAGCGACATGCTGGCCACACCTCCTTGCCCTGTTGATATCGAGGTGGAAGACGGCAACGAGCTGCCGGTGGCGGGTGGAATTAAGATAATTCACACACCCGGACACACGCCGGGCAGCATCTGTATTTATCTTAAGCAAGAGCGGCTGGTCTTTACCGGCGACATACTGGCCAGGCGGCTGGGCGTCAAGCTGCCCTCAATGGTTTTCACTGCCGATGTACAACAGGAGATATCATCCATTCGCAAGCTGGCGGAGCTGGACTTTGAGACGGCCTGCTTCGGACATGGTTTCCCGCTCAGGAAGGATGCAGGCAAAATAGTGGCAAAGTTTGCAAACAAATTGAAAGTGCCCAGGCAAGCACTAAACCCCAAACCCTAAAATTCAACGTGCTTATCCCTTGACATCACGTGATTTATATGTTACAATGAGTTATATCAAATGAGGTGATGTCAAAATGGAGAAATACACTATACAAGATTTTAACAGACTTTTCCCTGACGATGATACTTGCCTCGAATGGCTACGGAAAAAGCTCTATCCCGGCAAAATCTTCTGTCCTGACTGTAAGAAACCGACCAAGTTCTATCGAATTAAAGGCCGGAAGGTATACGGCTGTGATCTTTGTGGGCATCAGTTATCACCAACTGCAAATACAATCTTTGACCATTCGCCTACTCCACTTAAGCTATGGTTCTATGCTATATATCTCATGAGTAGTACAAGGTGTGGCATTTCAGCGAAACAATTACAACGTGAGTTAGGTGTCACTTACAAAACTGCATGGCGTATGTTTCATCAAATCCGGTCAATGCTAGGCAACGGGTCTGGGCTATTAAGCGGTGAGGTCGAAATGGATGAAACGTACTTTGGTAGCCGAAAACCTGGCAAACGTGGACGCGGAGCCGCTGGCAAAACATCGGTTTTCGGGATGGTACAGCGAAAGGGTAATGTTAAGGCAATCGTTACGGGTGACCTGAAAAGAACAACTTTATACCCCATTGTAAAGGAGCACATATTACCAAAGAGCATGATCTATACTGATGAGTATTATGCTTATCGTGGCTTACCTCAAGAGGGATATGGTCATAAAAGAGTGCGTCATGCTGCGAAAATTTATGTATCCGGTGATGTCCATACCAATACGATAGAGGGCTTTTGGAGTTTGCTCAAGGGCGGTATTAGTGGTGTATATAAAGCCGTAGGCAAGGAATACCTACAAAACTATGTCAATGAGTATGCTTTCAGATATAACCACAGGAAAGACGAGATTCCTATGTTTATAACGATACTGGACAGGATACGCAGTCAACAGTGCTAATATCCTGCCTTGTTGAAGGCTGCACTACATCTGACAAGATATCAATAAACGGTTTATTGGCTGTTATTGTCTGTACAACAGAACGATATGCAGTCGATACAGTTAACCTACTTGTCGGCACTGGAATAGGCACGTGGTCCTCTAGAAGACTCAGTATGTATTCATAAGTAACTTCCTTCAAACTTTTCACTGCCTCTTCGACAGTTTCACCTTGAGCCATACAGCCGATCAATTCTGGATGAGATGCAAGAAATACTTCTTTGCCGTCAACGGTTTGATCCTTTGAAATTTTTACAGTATAAGGCCATCCCATTACTGTTTTCGCTCTATCATCTAGTTGTTTTTTGTTCATTTTCCTTCTCCTGTTGCCCTAAACGGATAGCTTCATCTATAAGCTTTATTGCAGTGGTCACATATCCTATGGCAAATGATCTGTGATTTGGCAGTGTCCCACGTAGACGTTTATATTTTGTATGTTTGGCAATGCCATGGTTTCCTTCTCTGATTTCAAATCCATTCGCTAGATATATTACTTCCAAGTCGTGACGAGTGCAATTATTTGGTGACAAGCGCAACCTACTCAAAATTTTATCGGCTTCGCCCATGCCCTCTACTCCTAGCCTCCACTGGGTTTGACATCAACTAATTCAATCGGGTAGGTTGCCTTTTCATCGTTATCGACAAGAACAGAAAACGAGTAAGGGCCTGGTTTTTCAAAAACCAAGTCTCTCATCCTTAAAATAATGTTGATTTCTGGCTTGCGACCGGGAGGGGCATCTGGTACTTCAAATATCTGGGAATAATCGATAAGCATCTGGCTAGCATCGGCATTCATCAATTTGATTGTGACATTCCTTTTTTGTCCTTTTTCTGCGGCACTAGCCTGCAATACCACTACCAAAAACATCTCGGGCTGCCTAGCAGGGAATGCGGGAGAGTAAATGTCTCTGAAAATCCCCATCACATTAGGCTTGCCCCCCTCGGCAACATTGGCGTAATCCGCTACTAATATGGTTTTCGCTTCCACAATGCCCTCCCCTTTGGTAAGATATTCACTGGTAGTGTATGCCATTTACGTAATCCTGTCAATAGCAATTACGTGATGTCATGGTATAAGGGCCAAATTCAATTTATTCTTGGATTTTGAATTTAGAATTTATCGTTCTACCGAGTTCCTGAGAGCCATGAGGTTAATATGGGGGACGGTAATGGGGTAGGTGCAGCCGGGAGTGAGTATGAGCCGGCGGCCGTTCATCTGCTTTATAGCGTCGTGGCACTGCTTCTTAATATCCTCTGTGCTTTCTGTTAATAGAGTTTTAAATTGTTCAATGCCGCCCATCAGGGTGCCCTTAAATATTTTGCTTGCTTCCGCCAGGCTCGGCCAGGCCGTGCGGTCATGCCAGTTCATGGCCTGGACCGGATAATCCGCCAGCTCTTTGAACATAGGGTTTTTGCCGTGGAGGTGCATCACGTTGAACCAGCCTGCGGAGGCAGCCTCAAGCACTTTCTGGTCACCTGGACGACCGAAACGCAGGTACTCATCCACGCTCATAACGTCGTAGCTTGCTGCGCGGGCGGACAGGAATATGCCGTCGCAACCCTCATCCATCACGGCGTGCACAAATCGTGCACAGGTCTCGGTCAGCGCCCTGATGCCGCGCTCGACGCGCTCCGGCTCCCGCCTTAGATGTACCAGGCAGGTCTCATCGCCGGCCAGGTAACAGGCGGAATTGATGGGGTTGAAGATAGTGAAGATGACCGGTGTGTCTTTGTCTTTTTTATCCATGATGATGCGGAGCGCCTGCAACATACGGCCATAGGTACCTTTTTTAACGTCCAGCGGCTCGATACGGTCCCAATTCTCGATCTTCTTAACGGCGAATTCCAGATAATCGCGATCGCCCATGGAGCTGCCCCGCCAGGCATGTTTGACGCCGTAGTCGTCCACGCAAAAGGTTGAGGCCACCGGCACCTTTATAAAATCAAGATCGTAGAGCTTCTGAAAGGCCAGCGCCGCCGCCGCCAGCGTTTCCGGCTGCTGGTCTTCCTCCGGCCAATGCCTCCAGAAACCCAGCGGGACGCGGTCAACCTCTTTTCCTGCCAGGGCTGCTTTAATCCTCTCTTTTTTCGTCATTCCCATCATGCTATAAATTACCTTAAACTTTATATTTCGAGCTTTGAATTTATTCAGGGTATTCTCTTTTTTATCTTCCCCCACGATCCCGTGATCAAAAAACTCTCACCCATATTGTTGACCATAGTCTCCAATTTCTTCATCGGCACCGAAAATGACAGTTCGTATTTATCTACGAAGGGCCTGGCTGATATGTCGAACATCCCGATAACAGGCTTGGGGCGGTGCGATTCAGCCTGCATCAAAGGATGGTGAACGATTGAGGAGCATCCGGAACCAAAGGGTGAGATTACGCCGTTGGCCTCGGCCTCATCGAAGCTGGCTAGGGTAAAGAGGCCAGCCAATACATCGGGTTTGGCAAAGAAAATGGCCACCAGCGGGTTGTCTGACTCTTCCAGCATATCCCAGCGTTTAAAGACGATATAACGGCCCGGCGCCTTAAAGGGCGGCTGTTGTGCCATGATCTCCTTGACCAGTTCGGGTGACTTCTTATAGCGCTCCCCTTCCAGTTTGCCGGGTATGCCGCAGGACAGGAAATACTCGAAGTTGGGCGTTATCTGTGCGGTGAAGCCCACATATCTTTTCCCGCCGAAACAGCCTATCGACTCCACGCCGAAGGCCATGGGAGCTCCCTTCCTGGCTTTCAGCAGCGCAGCAATGATGCACCTGTTTACAGAGCCGGGCTTGACCAGGTCGGCACGTCCTTCCTCATCGGTGTAATAAAAAGTCAGGGGCAACTCGGCATTGTTGAAATACTTTTTCCATAGATCGATGAACCGCTCTTTCTCCGCTTTCTTCATGACCACTTCCTCCTTGGGGAAATTATGCTACTTTTCGGTTGAATCTCAAAGACAACGAATTGACACTCTGGTCAGCTTTACTCACATTACTCATAGCCCGTATAACTCAATCTAAATTATTGCTTTGGTCCCAGTTCTGCGTGGACTTTCTTAAGCCATTCGGTGATGGGGATTTTCTGGGGGCAGACTTCCTCACATTCGCCGCATTCGATACACCGGTCAGCCCGCTGGTCCGGTTTCATGGATATCGGGCTGTTATAGTAAAAGCGTGCCGCCCGGAGGTCATCGTACATAATGCCGTTATTGTAAAACTGGAAGACACGCGGAATATCCACCCCGCTGCTGCATGGCAGGCAATATCCGCAACCGGTGCAGGGAATGGGGCTGAGTCCCTGGAAAGCCGTTTTGACACGTTCGACCAACGCCATCTCATCCTGTGTCAGCGAGCTGGGACCACTGAGGCCTGCCGTGGCAAGGTTCTCCTTTACCTGCTCCATGCTGCTCATGCCGCTGAGCGCCAGGGATACCTCCGGGTGTTTCCAGACCCAGAGCAAGGCCCATTCGGCCGGCTGGCGCTGATGTTTTGCTCCCTCCCATATTTTGGCTATGGATGAAGGCGGCTGTTTGGCCAGGCCGCCGCCTCTCAAGGGCTCCATGACGACCACCGCCAGGCCCTTGCCCGAGGCATACTTGAGGCCCTTCTCGCCTGCCTGGAACTCAGTATCCATATAGTTATACTGGATCTGGCAAAAGGTCCAGTTGTCGTAACCGTCCACTATCT
>DBZK01000014.1 GCA_002311135.1 Dehalococcoidia bacterium UBA1162 | reverse complement strand
CCGCAGATTCCCTGACGCTTGAGCCGACGCAGGGGATAGTCGGTTCTGATGTCAAGATACCAGCCTTTTGTCAGTATGGTGAGGGCGATTACTTCCTGTACTGGGGGGACGGCAATCTACTAATCACCCAGGGCACGGTCAGGACCAGCAGCTGCCAGCCGATTTATTTTAAGGTACCTGAATCGCCCAGGGGCAAGCATGTTGTAACCCTCAAGGTCAATACCAAGACCTTTCAAAAAGAATATTCTACAATGGCCTCCATTTCGCTTTCAGCTAAGAACGGTACGGCGGGCTCTAACATTTCCGTACAAGGCCAGGGCTTCGGAGCCGGCGAGACCGGTATAGAGATAATTTATGACAACAGCGCCGTGGCATCGGACATCAGCGCCAATGGCAACGGCAGCTGGCTTTATACGCTCAAAATACCGGATAGCAGCAAGGGGAACCATCCCATAACCGCCAGCGGCAGCACAACGCCGGCCCAGGAGGTCGGCAATCAGGTTTTTACCGTTACGCCAACGATCAGCTTGAACCCAACCTCCGGCTGGGTAGACAGGGTGGTTAATATCTCCGGGCTGGGTTTCAACAGCGCCGAAACCAATATCTCAGTTATATACGATGCTATCCTGGTTAAATCCGGCATATCGGCCGATCTTACGGGATCGTGGCAGACATCCTTCTCTGTGCCCGCTTCCGCCAAAGGGTCCCATATAGTTGATGCCAGGGGCGCAACCACCGGTATTGATGAAGTACCCAACCTCTCATTCACAGTCGCACCCGGCATAAAAGTTGAGCAGTCCACAGGCAAGCTTGGAGAGCCCATCAGTGTGGGAGATATGCTTTTTGTCGAAGGGGTCGGCTTCCAGGAGAATGAAGCAAACATCCAGGTAACTTTCGATGGGTTGCAGGTAGCTTCAGGCATTGTAGCTGATGCTCATGGTTCATGGTCCTCGCAGTTTACGGTGCCCTCCGCTACCAAAGGAGACCACACTGTAGACTCCTTCGGAGATGCTACTCATACCGGTGATGTAACGGACTACATTGTAGTCATTACACCGCAGACAACTATCAACCCAACCAGCGGCGCCGTGGGAGAGAACGCGGTGCTCAGCGGCAGCGGGTTCGGATCCAGCCAGCCGCTATCCGTATTCTATGATTCCAGCAAGACCAGTGCTGGCGGGACTACCGATGTCAAAGGCGGTTTCAGCATCGCTTTCAAGCCCCCGGTGAGCGGGGCTGGAACGCATACCATTACCGTCAACGACGGCTCACACGCAAGCGGTTCGACGTCTTTTACCATCGAATCCAACCCCCCACCGGTGCCCAGCCCGATATCCCCTGAGGCAGGCGCCAAATTCAGCATGTTCGAGAATAAACCGATTGATTTCACGTGGTCGGCCGTAGAAGATCCCAGCGGAGTTATATATACCATTGAGATAAGCCAGAAAACGGACTTCTCCGGTTCCGTTATACGCAAAGAAAACCTTGATAAACCTGAATATTTGCTGCCGGCCACTGAGAGGCCGGGCACAGGTGAATATTACTGGAGAGTAAAGGCCATTGACCTGGCCGGCAATACCAGCGACTGGAGCCAGTCGCAAACTATATCTATCACCGGCTTTGGTTTCCTGTGGATTATATTTGTGGTTATTGGGGTGCTGGCAGTTGCAGCCGCAGTGGTCTGGCGCATACGGTCAATCAGCAAGCGCGGCGGCTGGTCCCACGAGAAATAAGCCATCTGCTAAATCCGAGTTGTCACAGATCAGCCGGCATTTTTATTCAACTGTTTTAGCGATGGAGGCAACCGGCTCCAGATGATCCTCTTGGCTCACCAAGGTTAGCCCATCGTGCCTTGTCATACACAAACGCTTCTGTAAAACTTTATAAGGCCGTCACGTTGAGGCTTATAACATTGTATAAATGAATTGCGAGTTGATGTTGAAAAATAGTGGACAGTAATACAGCCAGCCTTAGTGCCCAGGATAAAAAAATCTGGGATGGGATCGTTGAAAAGGGTGTGCTCAATGCCATCAAGGGATTGTCCCGGATGGTTGGAAAGGATTTAATCATAAATACCATTGAAGTTTGCCGTATGCCGGCCAGTTCCATGCCCGACCTGTTCGGCGGGCCGGACCAGCTAGTGATAGGTGTGTACCTTACGTTTACCGGCGCCACTAACGGCCATATCCTGATGGCGCACGAGCCGTCAATCGCCTTTAAAATCCTCGACCTCCTGATGGGCAGGAAGGTGGGGACCTCTAAAAGCCTGGACGAGATGTCAAAATCAGCGCTTGGAGAGATGGGCAACGTGACCAGTGCCTACTTCCTAAACGCTGTAGCCGACCATCTACAAATTACCCTGCATCCATCTCCTCCAGCGGTGATGATGGATATGGCTGGAGCAATAATGGATATGGCGCTGGCCTCCATCCTTCAGGAGAGGGACGATGTATTTATGGCGCGCACATCCTTCGGTTTAAGCGACCGTACAATCGAAGGCAATTTCCTGATCATGCCCAACCCCAGCTTCCTCAACCTGCCGCTGGCCCCGGCTTTGAGTGCGCGTTAAATTACACCTCTTGCGGCAACACGAAAATTGCATCCCTCTGCCAACGATATATTATAATCACTAGATGCGTGGTCTATGAGTGCGGCGACCTAGCTTAAAATAGCTAACCATATGCTAGCCCGTAACAGCTATAAAACCTTGACAAATAGATGCGATGGCTATAATATGTTTGAAATTTGAGTTTGACTACCACTTTTAAATATAAAAAAGCGAGGTAAAACAAGAATGAAATTAATGGTTATCGGGCTGGGGCAGTGTGGCTCCCGCGTAGCCGACGAGTTTGCCCGCCTGGGTCAGCGTGCCCGCTCTGATAGGGGCACCACCATCATCACGGGTACCTTTGCTGTCAACACGGACCAGACTGACCTGACCGGATTATCTCATATAGGCTCAGATTACATGCACCGCATCCTGATCGGCGGCCGCAAAACCTGGGGTCACGGCGTAGGCAAGGTCAATGAAATGGGCGCCGAACTAGCCAGGGAAGACGGCGACAAGGTCATCGATGCCGTCAGGACATCACCACTCTTCTACCAGACGCATGCTTTCATGCTGGTGGCCGGCACCGCCGGCGGCACCGGCTCGGGCGCGATCTCGATCATAGCCCAGATGCTCAAGGAACGCTATATCGGCAAACCCGTTTATGCACTCTGTGTACTGCCCTTCGAACACGAGGAAGTGGCAGAACTGAGAAGCGTATATAATACCGCCACCTGTTTGAAATCGATTCACTCCATCGCAGACGGCGTGTTCCTGGCCGACAACCAGCGCTATGTGCGCAAGGATGCCAGCCTGGCCATGAACCTTCAGAGAATCAACCGCCAGATAGTCGACCCGTTCTACGATTTGATGTGCGCCGGCGAGGTCACTCATCAGCGCTCCGTAGGCGCCAAGACCATGGACGCCGGTGATATCATGCAGTCCATCGACGGCTGGACGGCTATCGGTACCGGCAAGACCGATGTCCCTCGCGGCTTCCGCTTCCCCTGGGAGATGGCCAAAGTCAACTTCCGAGAAAAGGGCAGCGAGACGCTGCGAGCCATGCAGGCTATGGACGCTGCCGTCAGCGAGCTTTCCATCGCCATCAATCCCGAGGATTCGGGCCGTGCCCTTTATCTCTTGGCTGCTCCTTCCAGGGAGATGAGCATGGATATCGCCAAAGGCCTGGGTGATTACCTGCGCGAGCTTGCCGAGAATGCGGTTATACGAGCCGGCGACTTCCCCAGGGAAAAAGGCTCGGTGGATGTGACCATCCTGTTCTCACAGCTTGCCTTCGTACAGAAGATCAGGGACTACTACGACAGGGCCTCGGCTTTCGCCATGACGCAGAAGGACCGCCTGAAGGAAACCACAGGCCGCCTGCGCGATATGGAAGACGCCGCCAAAGGCCTGCCCAGCCTTATCTAAAAAAGAACCATCGAATATCAAGGGGGAGCAACAAATTGTTGCTCCCCCTTCTATTTATAAGTTCAAAGCTCAAATTAATAAACTTTGAATTTCGTTTTGACTAGTATTTAGGGTTTAGTGTTTAGGGTTTCCCCTGAGGAGCTTACTCTCTGTTGGTTCCCCTTGCCTTCCTGGGGGACAGCCTGGAAGCTGCCTCCACGCAAAGCGCCAGGCTCATCAGGTAGTCATCATGCCCTTCCGCCGGGTCGACGTAGAAATTGATGGTCTGATTGGGGCGGCAGACATCCCGTGCCCTCTCCAGTTCGAACATCAGCTCGCGATAGTCATCTGACCCGTCGCCTGCGTAAAGCTTAAGCCGGCCGGAGTTTATGGCCGCCAGCAGGTTAAAGCCGAGGGCGGACTTGGAAGCCTGTGAAAACTTGAAGGGCGCCACCCGGTTCCCCAGCGCAATGCGCAGGAAGGAGGCCACAGCCTCACCTACCCCGGTAGCATCCACTACGACGCGGCTGCATCCCCAGCTATTCTTAAGTATATCCACCATCTGGCGATAAAGGGCGGGATGTTTTTTGCCGACCCAGCAATAATGTTCCACCACATTTATCAGAGGTTCCTTAACAGCCTCATCCTCGGCGGGAAAATCAATCTCTGCTATGGTGATCACCGTAGCATCCCGGCCTCCCACGGTGAGCTCCAGATCCTCGGTGACCTCGGCTTCCCCTGCCAGGTCTATTCCGGCCACGTACAATTTGTCTTTTCCATATTTCCGCCTTAGTCTGCTATGCCCTCCCTGCAATTGGGCCAGTTGCGAGCGGGATAGGAACCCGCCACCGCTACGAATGGGAAGAAGGGCATACTGGCTGCGGAAGAGCGGATGGTCCTCGCCCAGCCTGGCGCGTTCGCCCTCGACAAAATCGAGGTAGCCGGGACTATGCCTGGCCACCTCCTGCCAATCGAAACGGAAATGCCTTTTGATGCCGTCCCTTTTCTCAAGTTCAATGTTGGACAGCTTGGTCTGCTCGAGCAGCGTTCTATCGTCCCAGGTAGTGCCGTAGTGCACCGTGGTGGCATTGGTGGATGAGGCCATGGGGCGGAACTCCTTGGTATATTTATCTTTGTTCACATCCTGCGACTCGTCGATTTCCAGCAGGATATCCGCCGTGTGACCCACCACCGAGGACGATTCCTCCGCTGAAAGAAATATCTGACGCGCCGCTCCCAGCCTGATAATATAGCCCATCTCGGTGGTCCACAGGCCGTCGAAGCCGAAATCGTCCAGCCTCTGCTTGAGCCGCATCATGGATATAACGGTCTGAGGCTTGAAAGTGGGCGAGCATTTCACCGCGCTCCCACCCCCGGCCATGAACATGGTGAGCAGCAGGACCTCGATGTGTGCGGAAAGCTCGTTTTTTCCGCCCTGGCGGGCTATTTCTACCGAGAAAGTAAGCCCGCGGGAGGTCTGTATGCTGTCCAGCACTGCACGGGCAATTTCGAGCTGATAGGGCCGTAAATGCATGATTTAATAGAAACCCTAAACTATAAACCCCAAATACTAAATACTAAACAAATACGAAACACAAAATCCAAAATATAAATTAATGGTTTTGAGCTTTGAGATTTGAACTTGTTTAGAGTTTAGAGTTTAGTATTTAGTGTTTAAAAATTTGCTTGGAAGTTTTTGTTGTCGACTATTTTATAAACGCCTTCACACCCAGGGGGATGGCCAGGTCGGTCAGAACCCTGGCGATGGCTTCCTTGAGGCATTTTTTCTGCTCTTTGGAGATGCTATAGCGCACCTTGACCAGGTTGGCGATGGTATTGGCCGTCTTAAGGTGCAGCTCGCACTTCTCCGGCTCGTCCCTGATCAAGTCGCGAAGCTTAAGCCGCAACACGGCGATCTCCTGGTCGAGGCCGTCAACACCCCCCGCCTCCTCCAGCATCAGCCCGGCGGTCTCATCCAGCGCGGGGCCGTAGAACCCGCGCTTTACTTCCTTTCTTTCCCGCTTTCTTACCATGTTTTTTCACTTTGACCAGTCCATATACGATGGCATAGGCTGCAGCTTCATACATCTGACGTTCGAGCGCAAACTTCAACAGCTCCACCATGATAGGTCTATATTAGTACGAATGTTCTAGCTAAGACAATGGAAACCTGTCGTGTTCCTTATTTGAAACCGATCGTTTGCCTTATGTAAATAATTTGGGTAATATAAAAAATGACGTTAGATATAATGGTAAGCTTGTTCTACCTCTTTTAGCTCGAAGCTGGAGATAAGAAAATTAGAACAGGCATCTTCAAAATCAATCAACCATCGGCCGACGAAGCCAGCTCCGGCCGCACCGTAGCTCTGCTCAAATCCATCTCCGCCTATCTGGGACTGGCCGTGGCAGCCGCGGGCCTAATCGTCATAGTGGGCTGGGCCTATGATATAGCAGCCCTCAAAAGCATCTCGCCGGCCTTTGTGTCCATGAAAGCCAATGCGGCCATATGCTTCATTTTAATCGGCCTGGCCCTGTGGATGCGGCCCGACGGTTCCCGCCTTTTGGTCAGAACCAGAAAGTACTTTTCCGCAATATTAACGGCTATCGTTATTGCTGTAGGCCTGCTGGTTTTAAGCGAGTATATCTTTGGATGGGATGCCGGCATCGACCAGGCCATATTCCGGGAACCGGCAGGAACATTAGGAACAATTTATCCCGGACGCATAGTGCTGACCGCTGCTTTGAGTTTCGTCCTGGCGGGGCTTGCCATGCTGCCCCTTATTTTTAAAAAGGCCGATAAATATGCCGTGCCCCAGTATCTGGCCCTGGCGGGCCTGATAATCAGCCTGGTTGCCATCATCGGCTATGGCTACGGCCTGCGAGTATTCCTGGGACCCGTTAATTTGACTCCGCTGCCGCTGATAACGGCACTGACTTCCCTGTTGCTCTTCACTGGCATTCTGCTGGCGGAACCTCACCGCGGCCCGGTGGCGGTTTTCCTGGGGAGGAGAGCCGGCAGCGTCATGCTCTGGATAACCCTGCCTATAATCCTGTTGCTCGCAATAATACTTGACTGGCTGCAATTATTGATTGTGCAAATGGGCACTTATTCAAACGAATTAAGCGCCGGCGCCTTCACAGTCGCTGACATAATCGTGACCACCTTTGTGCTTGTGATCATAGCAATGTTCCTTAACCGTCTCGACAGGAGGCGCTGGGAAGCGGAGGAGAGGTTGCGCCTTCTGAATATTCAACTGAAGGATAATTTAACCCAAACGCAGCTGTTTCTCAGCATGGTTTTTCAGCATGCCCCCTCCCCGATATCGATATTAACGCCGGACGGGCACTACCTGATAGTTAACAAGGCCTGGGAAGAATTCAACCACATAAGCGCTGAGCGGGCCACTGGCCACAGCTACGAAGAGCTGTTCCCGGCACAGGTAGCAGCAGAACGCAGGGCATCCGATGAGCAGATCCTGGACAACCTGGCCCCCCTCATATTGGAGCGCAAGCTTGATACTACCGAAGGCACGCGCTACTTCACCGTCGTAAAATTCCCTCTTCTGGATGCCCGGGGCGAGGTCGAAGCCATCGCCAACATTTCAACGGATTTCACCGAACGCAAGCTAGCCGAGGATGCGTTACGCGAGAGCGAGGAGCAGTTCAGGGTCTCCATGGAGAATGCCCCTGACGGTATCTTTATATTCGACCTCGAAGGCAATTTCCTCTACGGTAACCGCAGGTGCGAGGAGATAATAGGTTACAAACGTGAAGAGCTAATCGGTAAGAATTTCCTGGAGTTGAATATCCTCCATGAAAACAGCCTTGCCAGGGCTGCAGAGTTATTAAAGGTGAGTCGCGAGGGCAAGTCCAACAGCAACGACGATCTGTTTCTGATAAGGAAGGATGGCGGCCTTGTAGCTGTAGAAATCAACACCACTGTCTTGCAGCGTAGAGGCCAGGCAGTCGTGCTCGCCTTTGTCAGGGACATCACCCAGCGCAAGCAGGCCGTGGATTCGTTGCGGGAGAGCGAGCAGAAATATCGTTCTCTCGTTACTCAGAGCCCAGATGGCATATTTATGGTTAATCTGAAGGGCACTTTCCTGGCAGTCAACCGGATCATGTGTGAAAGTCTGAAATACAGCGAAGGGGAACTTCTTTCTATGAGTATCTGGGATATTGTCCCTGAACAATATAGAGACCTTCATAAAAAGAGAATGGCTGATATATTAATGGGAAAAGCTCCTAATGCAGCTGCAGAATACCTGGTGAAGGGGAAGGACGGAAATCTGTATTACGTTGAAATTCTCTCAGCCCCTTATTATGAAGGGAATGAACTAATCGGTTTTCAAGGAATTGCCCATGATATAACCCAGCGCAAGCAGGCCGAGGAAGACCTGAAGGAAAGCGAGATTTTATATCGAAGCCTTATTGAGACTTCACCGGATGCTATAGGACTAATGGATTTAAATGGAACTATTATTACGCATAACAAACAGGCCTTGGAGGTATTCGGCTTTGAGTTGACAGAGGATTTAAGGGGCAAGAACATCATGGACATGGTGGCCCCCGAAAACTACAAAGAAGTACTCGAGAACATGAAAAAACTTCAGAAGGCGGAAGTTATCAGAAATTGGGAACTCACCAGCTATAAAAAAGACGGACGGCCATTTTGGATGGAGCTTAGTTCTTCAATGCTATTTGATGAAGCGGGAAAACCGAAATCAATTATGGCAGTTTTTGAAGATATCAGCGAGCGCAAGCTATCCGAAGAAAAACTTTTTAAAAGCTACGAATCCCTGAAGAAAACCTTGAATGACGCTATCAATACCATGGTCAAAATTGTGGAAATGAGAGACCCTTATACTGCAGGCCATCAGCAGAGAGTGGCCGAACTGGCAACCGCCATAGCCAGAGAAATGAAGTTGGAAGATACCCGGATTGATCAGCTCCGGATGGCGGCAACAATCCATGATATCGGGAAAATGAATGTTCCCTCTGATATCCTCAGCAAACCTGGAGAGCTGTCCAAAATGGAATTCGAGCTGGTAAAAACGCATCCCCAGCATGGCTATGATACTATAAAAGTGATGGATTTCCCTTGTTCCGTTGCACAGGCCGTCTTGCAGCACCATGAAAGGCTGGACGGTTCAGGTTATCCCAATCAGTTAAAGGGTGAGGATACGCTATTGGAAGCAAAAATACTGGCAGTTGCAGACGTGGTCGAAGCCATGGTGTCGCACCGTCCCTACCGCCCGGCGCTGGGACTGGATAAAGCTCTGGAGGAGATAACGGGCAACAAAGGTAAACTGTACGACGAGGACGTTGTAAATGCCTGCCTGCGAGTTTTCGACCGGGGCTATAATTTCCAGGAAAACTAAATACCCCATACAGGGAAACTCTAAACACTAAATCCTAAATTCCTATATATTTGACTTCGGGTTTTGAATTTTGAACTTGTTTAGAGCTTAGAGTTTAGTATTTAGAATTTGAATAATTGTTTGCATCTCACTCCCGTATGATTTATATTATGTCCCTATGTCCGTGAAGGTCTCCGTGGTAGTCGTAAACTACAACGGCCTCCAATACCTGGATGCCTGCCTGAATTCCATCCTGAAGCAGGACTTCCGCGATTACGAGGTCATCTTCGTCGATAACGCATCCACAGACAGCAGCCTCGAGTATGCCCGCCGGCATTTTCCCAGCCTGGTATTTGTGGCTAATAATCTCAATAGCGGCTATGCCGGAGGCATCAACAGCGGCCTGGCCGTGGCCAGAGGTGAGTATATTGCGCCCATCAATATGGATACAGAGGTGGCACCCGGCTGGCTGTCGGCCATGGTGGATTTCATGGACGCACGGCCGCAGGCCGGAGCGGTGTGTCCCAAGGTGCTGATAATCGACCGGCGCGATATAGTCAACTGCAACGGACTGAATATCCACGTGTCAGGGCTGGGCTTTTGCCGTATGCTGCACAGGCCTGACGTGCCGGACGCTGATCCCCACAGGGTCAGCGGCATCAGCGGGTGTTCCTACCTCATCAAAAAGAACCTTTTCAAGCGCATGGGCGGCGCCCCTGAATATTGCTTCATGTACAATGACGATGTGGTAATATCATGGCTGCTGACGATGATGGGCTATGAAATGTACTGTTTGCCTCGGTCCGTCATCTATCACCGCTACAGGCTGAGCATGACACCGGAAAAGTTCTTCCACCTTGAGAAAAACCGTATCTACCTGATATTTTCCACTCTGGAATGGTACACGCTGCTGCTGATCTCACCCCTCCTTCTGGCCATTGAAATAATGGTGCTGGCCTACTGCTTCATCAAGGGATGGCCCTACCCGCGCTCCAAGTTCGGGGCTTACCTGGCCGCTTTCAAGGAAAGAAAATACATAGGCCAATTGAGAAAGTCATATCGATCTCTGCGCAGGATTTCGGACTTCACCCTTCTGGGCAGGCTGACCTGGAACCTGGAATGGGGCCAGCTTTTCGGCATAGTTCGCTTCCGCCTGGGGGGCATGCGCCGTGACTGAACGGCCCGGCCCGGTAATTCCGGACACACAACTTCCCACCGTCACCATTATCATCGTCAATCATAACGGCAGAAAATTCCTGCCTGTGTGCCTGGGATCCCTCAAAGAACTCGATTATCCCGCTGAAAAGCTCGAAGTCATCATGGTCGACAATGCTTCCACTGACGATTCCGTTCCTTACGTACAAACGGAATTCCCGCGCGTTAAGGTGCTCACTCTGGACAAGAACTACGGCTTCTGCAAACCGAACAACGAGGGCGCCGGGGCGGCCGCAGGACAATTCCTGGTATTCCTCAACAACGATAGCGAGGTCAGCCGGGACTGGCTCAGGGAGCTGGTGAGGCCGGCACTGGCAGATAAAGATATCGTATCCTGCGCCTGCAAAATGCTTTATTTTGACCGGCGCAACACCATCAACACGGCAGGAGGAAAGATCACTATCGTGGGCGGGGGATTTTACAGGGGCTACGGTGACAGTGATGGGGCGCTTTACAGTAACCCGGGCTACACCGGCTTCGGCTCCGGGGCCGGCGTGCTGGTCAGCAAAGACTTTTTCCTGGAGGCAGGCGGATTCGATGAGGACTATTTCGCCGCCTGCGAAGAGCAAGACCTGGGCTGGCGGGCCTGGCTCTACGGCTACAAGGTGGCCTACGCACCGGCGGCCGTCATGTACCACATGGAAAGCGGGACTTTCGGCAGCCGCAGCAACGCCGATCCCTTCAAGGTATACCTTAACACGCGTAACCGGCTGTACAATATGCTAAAAAATCTGGATGTCTGGAACCTCATCCGCAGCAAATTGATCAGCGCCTGCTTCAATTTCTATCGCTTTTGCGCTTACCTGGTCAACGGCAACTTCCGCTCAGCCGGGGCGGTCTGCCGGGCCTATTATGATTTCGCGCTGAACCTGGGCAAAATGCTTCCCAAACGGCGAGCCGTACAGAAAAAACGCCGGCGCAGCGATGCGGAGCTTTATAAGCTGGGCGTCATCGCCACCTTCAAGGAGAGCCTGGCCGAAGAGAGGCGTCTGAGCCGCCTGGCAGGTAAGCAGTTCTTCTCTGCAGGAAAGCAGCTATGACGCAGGTTGACGCCAGCATAATCATCCTCACCAGGAACGGGGGCGATAACTTCCCCCTGCTGCTTGAGCGCATATATTCTCAACAATACAGCGGCAGCTACGAGGTCATAGTTATAGATTCCGGCTCGACTGACGGCACTTTGGAGGCGGCGCATAAATACCCGCTCAAACTATTGGAGATCAAGCCGGAGGAGTTCCACCACGGCAGGACTCGCAATTTGGGGGCGGATATGGCGCAGGGCCGCTACCTGGTCTATATAACGCAGGACGCCCTGCCCGTAAACAACGACTGGCTCCGGAAACTGACCGACAATTTCGCCGACCCGCAGGTGGCCATGGTAGTGGGCAGGCAGATACCCTGGGAGGATACCAAGCCGCCCGAGAAGTTTTTCTACTATTATAATTTCCCTGATTACCGGTTGGTGGTAAAATCTGATGCTGTGGATTATTACCACGACAACGTATTCATATCTGATGTAAATGCCGCCTACCGGAAGGATACCTGGGATAAATACAGATTTAAAGAAAATATAGTGATGGCGGAGGACAAGATGATAGCCGCTCAGATACTGGCTGACGGCAGGACAATAATATACGAGCCGCTGGCCGCGGTTTATCACTCGCATGATCATGGGATAAAAGATGTATTTAGCAAGTGGCGGTATTTTGGCTTCGCCTTAAGACAGGGGGTATGCGCATTACCTGGGTCCCCCGGATCAGCGTTACAAAAAGCTCTGGAATATTTTATTGCGGAAGTCCGTTATTTTAAGGTTAATAGCTGCTGCCGGTGGCTACCATATTCTGCTATTTACGAAATTGGCAAATACAGCGGGTTAATCATCGGCAAATATTGTCTGAGTAAAAGGAAATCAGCGCGGGCCGGGCTATTATATGACTGAGTTTTGGCATTACCGTGAGCGTATCGACAACCCTGCTGCGGCCAATCTCAAGAACCACTGCCAAAATACTGCGCCGGACGCATATCATGAATAAGTACCAGGGAATTATTGAAAAAATATTCAGACCGGGAACCCGCAGGGGCCAGTACTACGAGCTCGTATTGAAGGCCATCTACGTCATATTCAATGAGGGCTGGGGCAGCTTCTGGTTTAGATTCAGGCAAAGGCTCGGACAACACCTGAAACCTTACATTGGATTTATGTGGCGATCTGATCCTTATCAGCTGTGGCTTGCCTGCAATAAGCCGAAACCGGAAGACCTCAAATTTTATCACCATGAATCTCAATCGTTTCCATACCGGCCGAAGATAAGCATCATAACACCTGTATGGAATACAGATAAAAGATGGCTGGAATTGGCTGTTAACTCGGTTATTAATCAAGCCTATGATAATTGGGAATTATGCCTGGTTGATGATGCTTCCAGCCAACCGCATGTCAAAAGAATTTTAACTGACTACGCCGCCAAAGATGACAGGATCAGGGTAAAATTTCTCACGGAGAACCTGGGGATCGCCGGCGCTTCCAATCAGGCCATAGCTTTAGCCGGTGGGGAGTTTGTTGGGTTTCTTGACCATGATGACGAGTTGAGGCCGGATGCCCTTTATGAGGTGGTAAAACTGCTTAACCAGGACCGCAGCCTGGATTTAATTTATACTGACGAGGATAGGATAGATGCCCATGAAAATAGGACGCAGGCCTTCTTCAAGCCTGATTGGTCACCCGACCTGCTGATGTCCATGAATTATATCGGTCACTTTACAGTTGTCAGCAAAGATATAATCGATAACCTGGGTGGATTTTGCAGCGGTCTTGATGGTTCCCAGGATTATGACCTGGTATTACGCGTCACCGAAAAAAGCCACAAAATCGCCCACATTTCAAGGCCGCTTTATAGTTGGCGGATTATTCCGAGTTCGGCGGCAGCTTCATTCGGTGCTAAGCCGTATGCCTGTGATGCGGCAATCAAAGCTTTGAGCGATTCATTGGAGCGCAGGGGCATATCAGGTCAAATTATTCAATTTACACCGGGCCGCTATCGGGTTAAATACGCAATAACAAATGAGCCGTTAGTGAGCATTATCATACCCACTAAGGATTCTTATAAAAAGCTTGCACGCTGTATCAACAGCATAGAACAAAAAACTACCTACAAGAATTATGAATTGATCATTATTGACCACGACAGCCAGGATCCCAGGACAATTTCCTATTTAAGTACGCTAAGGCACAAAGTAATCAAGTACACAGGTAAGTTTAATTTTTCCAGGATGAACAACCTTGGGGCCGGCGCAGCCGGAGGGGAGCATATTGTTTTTCTCAATGATGATACCGAGGTTATTGAACCTGGCTGGCTGGCAGCCATGCTTGAGCATTCGCAGCGCCGGGAGATAGGTATGGTTGGGGCCCTGCTTTTGTATCCGCGGGGTTCACAGTTTTCCGGCAAAATTCAACACGCCGGCGCAATACTTGGCATGGGCGTGGCAGGCCATGCCTTCAAGCATACAGCCGCAAGTCATTTTGATTACCTTTCGCTGCATAGGGTTATCAGGAACTGCAGTGCCGTGACAGCGGCCTGCGCCATGCTGCGCAAAGACCTTTTCCGGGAAATGGGCGGTTTCTCTGAAAGCTTGCCCGTAGCTTTTAATGATGTAGATCTGTGCCTGCGGCTGCGTGCTAAAGGTTATTTGATCACCTATACCCCCTTCAGTGTTCTCTATCACGACGAAGGGGGGACCAGGGGTTTTAGCCATCCTGCGGAGGATGAGACAAACATGCTATCCCGTTGGGCTGATGTTATTTCTAAAGGTGATCCCTACTATAATCGCAACCTTACTTTAATGCGGGAGGATTTCTCCCTGCCACCACGCCCCTCGGCCGGTATTCCGCTGCCGCTGGCCGTATTACTTGAAGCATATTATGTGAGGGTAGATCTTCATCTCAGGTTCCCTGAGGTTGCCAATGGTAAATATGAAAAATTAATAGACTGGGCCATGGAATATGGGTTGACTGTCGATACTTATAGGCACATATACCGGCCTTACTGCAAATGGTATGTAAACAATGCCTCTTCGGCATTAAAACCCCTGGCTGTTCTTCTGGAACTGTATAACTTCAGCAGCAGGCTGCAGGAGCAGTTCCCGGAAGCACTGAAACACGATTTCACGAGATTACTTTCCTGGGCATATATGATTACTGCTGACGGCAGCAAAAATATTGATGTGGATAAAGAGCGATTGTTGCCTTATAGAAATTATTACAAGCTTGGCCTGAACCCCTAAAACCGGTTTTATCCCTGTAAGATGCTCGCCATAAATAGAAGCATGGTAATTATACTATAATGTGTACCGGGTGTACCTGAGAAAAGCATGCATGATAAAAGGGCCTATGGCAAGGGGAATTAATCCGATTCATGAATGAGCTCTGGAAATACAGGGAGCTGATCTGGAACTTAACCCAGGTCAACCTTAAGGTTCGCTACCAGAATACTTCTCTTGGATTCCTCTGGTCGATCCTCAGCCCCCTGTTGCTGGCGCTGGTGCTGTTTTTTGTCTTCCGGTATATGTATCACCAGGAGGTTAATTTTGCCGCTTACCTTCTGGTAGGGCTCATGTCCTGGCGTTTTTTTTCGGTCTCCACTACGTCTGCAGTCTATTCTGTGGTGGGCAAGGCCAGCCTGGTCACCAAGGTCTATATACCGCGAGAGATACTGGTGCTGAGCAATTCTCTGGCCAATCTGATCAGCTCTCTGCTTGAATTCATCATCATCATACCCCTCTTATTTATTGTAACCGGCCACCTGCCGCTCACCATCTTTCTCTTCCCCGTGGTTTTCCTGGTATATTTTTGGTTCGCTTACGGGGTAAGCCTGTGTTTGGGGGCCTTTTTTGTTTACTACCGGGATGTCAATCAGATATGGGAAGTGCTGGTCAATATGCTTTTTTTCCTTTCACCCGTCGTCTATCCCATGGTTTCCATCAGCGACAAAGTCATGCCCTTCTACCTGCTTAACCCTCTCACTGCATTTATCGTCATATTCCGCGACCTGATGATATACGGCGCCATGCCTTCAGCCTACAATATCATCGTGGCGGTCTTCTTTACCGTGGCAGCCTTCTTTTTTGGCCGCTTCATATTTCAGCGGCTGCAGCGCCGGTTTGCCGAGGAAATATAATGAATTCCATAGTAGTTACCGATCTTTCCAAGAGGTTCAGGATCCCCCACCAGAAAAAAAGCACCGTTTTCCAGAATGTCATCGGCCTCATCAGCCGCCAGATGGACTACGAGGAATTCTGGGTGCTCAAGGATATAAATTTCGAGATTAAATCGGGAGAGACCCTGGGCCTCATCGGCCGTAACGGTTCCGGCAAGTCCACTCTTCTCAAGGTGCTGGCCAGGGTAATGTATCCCGACAGCGGCGCCATAGATATAAAAGGCAAGGTTGCTTCATTCCTGGAGCTTGGCGTGGGTTTCCAACCGGAGCTTTCCGCTGCAGAAAATGTATATATATACGCCTCGATAATGGGCATGAGCAGAAAGCAAACCGCCAAAATATACGACAGTATATTTGACTTCGCCGATTTGAAAAGGTTCGAAAATATGAAGCTGAAAAATTTCTCTTCCGGGATGTACCTGAGGCTGGCTTTTTCTACAGCCATCCAGGCTGAAGCCGACGTACTGTTGATCGATGAGGTGCTGGCCGTCGCAGATGAGGCTTTTCAGGCAAAATGTATTGCCAAGATAAACGATTATAAAAAGCTGGGCAAAACCGTTATCTTCGTTTCGCACACCCTGGACTGGGTCAAGGCCCTTTGTACGCGCACCATGCTGCTGGAAGCCAGCAGGATTATTTCTATCGGCGAAAGCGAAAAGGTGATTAAGCAATACCTCGATTTACTGGCCTGACCTATGGATAGAAATAGCCCGTAGCTACTTTAATACCTGTATTGCTTGCAGCATTTGCCCCTTTGTTTATCTGATGTTGTATATACTTAATCCTATTATCTTTGAAGCTATTAATCACTGAAGTAGTATCATCTGTGGATCCATCAGGTAGCACTGCTCATCGAATCTGCCAGTAGCATAAGAGATAAGGATATTATTGCCTTACTGGTTGAAAGCGGCCTCAGATTGACCGAATTAGCCAATATAAAGTGTGATGATATCAAACTGGGAAGGTCGGTGGCATTTGCTCATTTTGGTAACGTTACTATATATTATTATTTGCTATAGGTCAATCGTTTTAAAGTGTCATAAATACTTTTCAACAACACCCTGATAACAGACGGCAACTTTAATTTTATTATCAAAACAGCTATATGCTCTAAAAATGAAGTATAGATGAAATCACATCTATTCTGTATAAGATGTAATAAGAAATTGGTCTCTACTTTTTGGGCAAATGTTATTGAGTCAATTCTTGATATATTTTTAAAATGCCCCGATTTAAGGATAAATTCTTCGATGACTTTTTTCGGACCTGGCCAACCAACACTATCGTGAAATGCTATAATACCGCCTTCAATTACCTTGGGGAACCATAATTGATAATCCAATTTAACAAGGTCATATTCATGTGCACCGTCAATGAAAATCAATTCAACAGGTTCATTGAAAGCTGTAGCCGCTTTCTCTGAAGTTTTTATTATTGGATTTACAATGTCATTAAGACCAGCATTTTTTATATTATCCTGAAATTCTTGAAAAGTCCAAACAATTCCAAACATTTCCTTGTGCTCCGATGAGCCGCTATGGGGGTCAATTGCATATAGTACTACTTGTTTTCCTGCCTTTGAACCTAATCCCAGATAAATAGTTGATTTACCTTTCCAAGAGCCAATCTCAACAATGACACCTTTCCCTGTGCAATTCTTTGCTAAATTAAAAAGTAATTCGCCTTCTCGACCAGTTAACCAGCCATCTATCTTACTAGCAATACTCTCTATGTTTTTCAATTCCATTTCATTGCCCAGGCTAGTTGCGTATGCGCTTAGAAAGCTAGCGTCATTTTGTATGTGGAGGGAAAATAGTGTCTATAATACGATGAAGTATTCTGGCTACAAGTGGCTGATTTTCGCGATCTTTGATCTGGTTTCTTAAGTCAACTATAACTTCTTCCTGGATGAATAACTTGCTGAGTGCCGTTATTTCTGCGGGAATTTTGTCATTAACCGGGCACAGCGCCTCAATGATTGGGTCGTCCAGATGGCAGTTACATTCAGCCCTAATCCATTCCTCTGTTATGTTCCAATGCTGCACGCCCATCTTAAGCACCTTGTTCCTCTCACTCATTCTCGCCTTGTTTTTCATTCTTCTATCAATGGCAATTGAAGGGTCAGCCATCTGCCAATGCACTCCTATATAGAACTCAGGAGATATTTTTACATTCCCCTCAACAACATGATTCCCTGATAGAAACCGGACCCCGCTTGACGGCCTGACCACAATTGGCTTGATATATAAGTCATTCGCACAACTATTCGGTTTTTCAACATTAGAGAATACATTCGAATCGCCATGAATTCGCTGAGGGACGGGAGGTAAAGATGTATCTAAATCCTTATCAGTTCTGTGTCTATAGGCCTGAAACATAGCAGCCCGGACGACGTCATAATTCTGGCGGCTCAGGAAATCATGAGCTGATTCATTGAACGGAAAGATAAACTCGTCAGAGTCCAGAACGTACACCCAATCAGCTTTAATGCCCTGAAGTAAATTGTTTAATAAGTTCACCTTGTCGATGTCGTCAAATCCACCTTCGATATGGCAGTCTTTAATAACTACGTTTGGGGCCTGGTTCAGAATCTTTAACGTATCATCTGTGGTATCAGTCTCATAAAGGACATGGATTTCATCGAGATATTCGTAATGTCGAAGAAAGTAGGGTAGGATCAACGCCTCGTTGCAAACTATTGTTACAGCAACTATTTTCATTACTACAAAGTCAACAAGTAATATATTTATTTATTAACAAACCTGCCTCAACAATATTTTCACAAATATGTATTTCTGTCAATAACCTGTGAGCGTCCATCACATATTGTCCGTGAGACTGAATAAGACCGGTGACCTAGCAAATTGCCATCAGCAAACAGGCATCTGGCAGTGATCTGCTCTCATCGAAGATCGATTATGCTTGCAAAACTAACTTAAATAATGGTACAACTATTGGGAACAGGGTTAGGAAGAAGGCTAGGCTCGCTTAATTAAATACCCATCTTAATGGGTAGCAACATAACTTGAGGCATATTATATGAAATTACACGAATATTTTGATAAAACATACTTAATTAATCTCGATTCAAGACCAGATAGGTTGGAAGAATCTAAGGCAGAATGCACAAAATATGGTATTACGTTTGAAAGGTTCAGGGCCTGTAATGGTCAAGAGGAAATTTCAATTTTGAAACCATCGGCGACTGGAAATATTGATTGGGGTTGGGGTTGGAATAGAGGTGCAGCTGGAATGTGTCTATCATTAATCAAATTGTTAGAAAAATGCCAGCTAGATAGAGTTGATAGTGTTCTCATTATGGAAGATGATGTTCAATTTAATCCGCGATTAAACAATATTCTCGATGAAACAATGAAGCAGATACCGAAGTCATGGGAATCAATTTTTTTTGGCTTGTGGGAGTTTAAATCAGATCAAGTATCAAAAAATGTTTTTTTAATAAAAGAAGGACTTTGTTTACATTGTCATGCTTTAAAAAAAAATGTATTTCAATTTATCATCGACATATTATCTACTCTAGATGATCCTGCAGACCATAAATACAATAAATATTTATTCCCCAGAGCAAAATCATTTGTCATCAAACCCTTTCTGGCATGGCAAAGGCCATCGTTATCAACCATCCGTGGTCAATACCTTGATTCTAAATTTTCAAAAGCTCCGGAATTATTGACTATAGAAGAAATAAAAGAGTTATGTACTAAATATTATATCTTAGATGATCTTCTTTCTAAATATAAGGCTAGAATAGATTCACCTTTCTCTGTAAAGCTACGTCCTAAAAAAATAAGAGAATTATGTGTACTAATCCTTAAAATGGAATTGCAATTAGGAAGATATGAAGATTATAACGGACCCACTCTAGATTCCTTGAGTTCGTCAAAAATACAAGAAATATGTACCAGATTATTTTTACTTGAAGGCCGATTAGATGGGTTGCCGATGCGATTGGCAAGAAATCCTCAAAATTTTATTGATTATGTGCATGCCGTAGGATCAAAAAGATATAATTTCGCTAAGACCGTCTATTTACGCTTAATTAAGTACTTTGGGCTTTAAATGTCAACAAGCCACATTGCAAATGGAATGTTTTCCTGCCAACTAGAATATGGTGTTAAACGACGCTGTAATTACACACAAATAGGATGTTCACAAGAGGATCAAACTCATGTATATCGGATATATTTTATATATTAGGTATAATTGGATTTCATCTTTCTGATGATGGTCAGTATTTTTTTGTTTTTGAACGGTAGCGGGAAGGAATTCAATAGCGGCAATAAATCTCTTATTTTGGCTTTTGACCCGACATCATCCCACCATTTTAAACCTTCTGAATAATTTTTTACTGAATTTCCTGTGCTATCTAGACCTAAAAACTCAAAGAAATCATTCCACTTATCTGGAAAGTTTAATTCATCCCCAGCAACCAAACATAATGCCCAGGGTACTTTGTAGGCATGACAGATAATTGCGGCATGAAGGCTATTGGTAAGTACAAACTTTGATGATACTATCTCTTTGAGTTTTGAAAAGAACCTTCTTTTGTTACATTTGATATCAACGGACCTTTCGGCGCCAACTTTGTCTTTCTTAACATTCCGATTCGCTCTATTTGACCAATGCGGTATATAGGTTACCTTGTATTGAGAAGGATCTCTTCTAATTCTATAAAATAAAGGCATTAAGAAACCAGGATCCCCTAGAGGTGTATCCGTATTTAATTTTAATTGTCTGATTGTATGCGGTCCTCTGACGGCAAAAATCTTGACTTTTTTAATATATGGTTCTGCGTTAATATCAAAATATTCACCGTGACCCTTTCCCTGGCCCCATATATATAATTCACGAATATTCAACCTGTCTAGCGTGTTTTTATTTAGATTGGACCCAACACCGAGCAGGCAAAAATCATATTTATCCAGGACGTTTAGCGAACCTGCATTGCAATATTCAACACTCTTATATCCAAACTCATTTAAAAGCACTTTGGTAATATAATCCCCAAAATTTACATAGCTTCTCTCTTCATTCCAATATGATATTAAAATCCTGTTACGAAATACTTTTCTTAGTAACCAGCTTGTTACCGGCAAATGAGATGCTAAGTAGGCAAGAGAATAATCGGCAGCAATTATGGATTTCACCCTCTGTAACCAACTGTAAATTGAGCGTAAAGGCTTAGTAATTCGCCACGATTTAGAATTTAGTATATTCTGTATGTTTTGCTTATCCAGTCGTTCAATATTCTCCTGTAACTGAGTAGTAACACCTTTCAATGCTGCCTTTATAGACAAATCCTCTTCTGTTGTTCCGAGAGCTTCAATCAACTCATTGATAAAATGCGCTTGATAGGGATCAATTGCCAGGGAGGAAATTTGTTCAGCATCAATTTTGTGTGGAAATGTACTACATTTATCCAGTGCTCCTGCAATATGGAGACCTATCATGGTACGCAGGCATTTTTCACAGCGCCCGCAATTGTACCGATTATTTGTGTTTATGCAGCAAACACGCAGTATTTCCATAGCTAATGGAAACTTCGCGATAAAGCGGATCTTATCTAATCGTTTTGCTTCATTCCCGTCATGAATTATCCCGCAGCCTTCAGTTTGATAAAGCGGATCCAACATAGGGTGTGAGCCCCATAAAAATAGTTCCTCATATGCATACGAAGATGCGATATATACGCATTCAAGGACTGACTCTAGAGCCAATATAATACTGGCCATGGCTGCGCTATGATAAAGAGTCTCCCATTGGGCGAATTTTTCCGATAATTCACGCAGATTTGTAGTCACCGGCAGTATCCGCTTCCCATATTTGCGGGATATCTTTTCGCAGTTTTTGAGTAGTTCATGGAAAAGCACTGTGCCATCATTTGTGAGCGGTATATCGAAACCATGTACTGCAATTAGATGCGTTTGGCTATATAGATCACTGGGATGTTGTGTTATATTCTTTAACAGGCTATAAAAAGAATCCACCCCACCTGAAAAAAACAGACCCACTCCTCTGCGCTCTTTATTTGAATCACAATCCAATGGTAAATTTTCTAATGATTTTATGTGGACCCTTTTAAGAGTATTATCGGAATATTTATAGAAATCCTGGATGGGTCCATCTGCACTGCGTAACAGTCGATATGAAACTGGCTTGGATATTTGCAATTCTTCACCTGTTCGCATAGCCAGTAATAGTGCCGCAGCCAAAAAAGGATTGCCATTATTGGGATTGATGTATTCTTTATATTCCCCTGGAAACCTATACCATAAGGTAAATGGCTTTGGAAGAGCTTTGCCTGAGATATCTGCACTGAGTTCACATATATTCCCTACCGAGTTGACCTTAATATTTTTTACTAACATAAACTACCACAGTATATTTCATTTATATTTCGACCGCCACCGATACCAATCGAGGATTAAAAATATCAGGCACATTTACTCAATTTTAATTTAACTCTATCCGAGCTTCTGCGCAATGATAATATCCTGGTATGAGAGATATTCGCCTCTGCCGCACCATGATCCATAATGGACGGCCTGAATATTCAGGCTATTTTTCTTGTGGCACTCGTGGATATAGGCCTCTTCATATGCTATAGCAGCTTCAGGATTATTCTTTTGTACGGCCTTATATAAACCGAAACCATACGTGAAAGCCTGTGTGCTCTTGCCGGATTCAATTAACTTCAGGGATTCAGGATTGAGAAGGAAAAAGGTAATCAAACATCTTCCGCCTTTTTTTAAGACACGTGCAATCTCCCTAAAATAATGCTCCATATCCACCGGAAGCATATGCGTGAAAACAGAGGTCAGAAAGACGAAATCAAAGGATCCGTCTTCAAAAGGGAACCGGTATTGGGCGGCCGGTAGCCGTCCGCCGGGATTATAGGCTTTATTCAGTATATTGGAGTGGTGAAATTGGAAATTGGGATGCTCGGGTGTGATATTTTCTGTGCACCAGTCTATGCCGCTCTTCACGATGTCAAAACCTTCATACCGGGCCGTGCCACCCATATAGGTAGTGAGCGGAATGGCCATTCTGCCAATGCCGCAGCCGACGTCCAGCAGGCTTTCATCCGGCTTCAGATTGCATATCGATTTGAAATAGCCTAAAAACTCGTTGCCTACTTCTAAAAAATCATCCGCCCCACCCACATAGGCCCTTGATTCAGGAGCTGGAAGCACCAGCCCCGTGGGGTCAACGATGTTCGGACGGCAGGATTTAAATACAGCAGGTAATTTTTCAAGCATCCGCTGTTTTAATCCATATAATGAATTCATCAATAATTTATTCCTTCCATACAGCACAATTAAATAAGAATAGGCCTCGGGGAACCATTTACCTATCTATACTAGAATATCTTCGCTCATTTTATCCCATCCGGGCAAATACACACTAATATATAGAGTTATACCGTGTCAAGGGATGGAATCGCTAAAAATGCGAGCCACAATAATCGCTGCCACTTTCAGATATGGAATTTGTGGCACCGTATATACAAAATTACGGCGACGACGACTTTTTGCCAGATGCCGTCAGTTTAAGAATATAGAGCTTCCCGGCTAAGCCCGACGCGGAAATTAATATCGTCTAGCTGGAGCCCTTCCTTACGACCGTCACGACCACAAATACTACAACCAGCAGCCCGCATACGGCGATGACGCCCAGAACCGGCCAGGAAGACCCGTTATCCGGTTGAGAGCCGGCAGCAGCGCTCCCCTGCACCTGGAAGCTGGAGGTCAAGCCTTCCACGCCTACGTTATATGTGCCGGGCGTTGCCTTAGCTACTATAAAATCCACGACCTGGGACTTGCCCGGCGACAGCGTAATTGCCTGCTGAGCCTCATTGACATCGTTGACCTTCAGCACTACGGCTTCGCTGTTCTCCGCTGTGCCCCCGTTGGCCAGGCGCAATGAGACGGTCACATTCTCTCCGGCTTTGACCGTTTGCGGGGATACCGCCAGGTCCGTAGCCATAAAGGCGTAAGATGGCGTCGGCGCCGGGGCCGGGGTGCCGGTGGAAGTGGTTGTTGCCGGGGTGGTTGTTGTCGTCGAGGTTGGTGTCGTGGTAGAAGGAGTGGTGGTAGCAGGCGTGGTGGTCGTTGTCGTTGTTGTCGTGGTAGAAGTAGTTGCGGGCGCTGCGGGCGCCCTCAAGGCGAATATGGTGAAATGGGAGACCGAAGCCGAGACCAGCTTGTTGGTGGTGTCGACAGTAGACACCAGGGTCTGCCATGTCGAGCCGGTCCAGTAGGCGATATACAGGCTGGACTCGTTGACGCCGGCCGGCACGGAGCTTACATCATATTTCAATATCATGGTGGCCGCGGGGGCGAATACAGAGCCGCTGGGGCTGAAGCTGTAGGCGCTTAGCAAGGTTGAGTTATCTGCGGCGGCGGGCGGGTTGGTCTCCTCGGCCGCCCCGATCGCTGTTTGCCCTTGCAAGTTCAAACTGGTATTGGCTGCAAAGCTGAGCTGCACCCTGTTGTCCAAGCTGGCAATGGTTGCGGCAGTCGTTACGACGCCGCTGGTTACCGCCAGGCTGCCGGTATTGTTCAGGATGTTGGTAGTAATGCTGGTGGCCGAAGAAGTCGTTGCTGCGGAGGCAATGGTTAAGGAGAATGCTTTACTGTACGTGGTCGGCGCGCTGTCGGTTACCTGCACCGAAAAGGTGAAGGTCCCCGTGGCGGTGGGCGTGCCCGTGATAGTCCCGCTGGAGCCCAGAGTCAGTCCATCCGGCAAAGCTCCCGATCCTGAAAGGATGGCAAAGGTATAAGTGCCCGTGCCGCCGGAGGCAGCCAGCGTCTGCGTATAGCCGGTCCCGACCGTGCCGTTGGACAATGAAGATGTGACTATGGTCAGGGTGCCCGATGAGGTCGTCGTGCTGCCCGGTCCCACGGTAAGAGGCAGATTGATGATGCCGCCTGCCTGGAAGCTGACGGACTGGCCGGCCTGCGTTCCGTTGACCAGGAAAGTTATCTGGTTGCCGGTTGATCCGTTCACCATGAAAGCAGCGCTATATCCGTACCTGCCGGAGGAATCGGTGGTCGTCGTGGCGCCGTTGACGCCGTTTACCACGGCAGTTATAGTCACCCCGGAACCGGCCGTGGACCCGTTGATGGTGACGGTGCCGTAGAACTGGTTGGGGACGCCGGGTGAATCGGCCGATACGGCATATGCGCTTCCCAGCAGCAAAGACAAAATCGTCAATAGGGAGGCCAGCGTGACTGCAACGTATTTGATCTGCCAATCAATAGATCGCTTCATGCGTCAACTCCTGTTGCCCCTGGGGCCGTATATTCATTTTCGCTCACGCGCATTATAACACTTTGAATCTAGAGTTTGAAGACCAAAAACCGGGCGGGCTTTTGCCCGCCCGGTTGGATTGTACATGTAAAAAAGTCTATTCTATTGCATTTTTAACGCATTGAAGCGTTGGCGGTCCCCTGCGTGTTGTAGAACACCCAGTAGC
>DBZK01000044.1 GCA_002311135.1 Dehalococcoidia bacterium UBA1162 | reverse complement strand
TCTCTATAACACAATTACTGGTAGGAGGGCTCTTGACCCAGGAAGAAGTTCGTTCTCCTGCCTTTCACTCTCTCTAGTTTATTCTCTCTATAACACAATTACTGGTAGGAGGAAGGAACACACATCTTGAGAAAGGGGTAGGTGGTATCAAATCGTTCTCTTGACTTTGCCCATATTCCACAAAAGTATCCCTCTGATCCCAGGCTTTCCTCCCCTGACAACGAAGAAATATCTGCACCGCCACCCCATTTGATTGCTGATTGGCGATTGTGGATTGCTGACTGAACTATACAAATTTTACGAAAATTGGTCAACCGAAACTTTCAGAAAGGAATAGTGGACTGCGACCGAAGAACATTATCGATGACGAAAAGTCGGTTATGGCGCCGTTCTGTCGATGAGTCCGGCGTATTCCAGTATCCTGCGTATCGCCGTCTTTAATACCGTCAGTTGCATTTCCTTGCCCATACCCATAAAGTCGAAATCGTTTCTCGACAGAATTTCCACAGCGGCTTTTCGAACTGTCTCGTCGAAATTTCGTGTCTGTTGGTGCATCTCGATAATGCGGCTCCGGAACCTTTCCGTTTGTCTTAGCCCTTCTTGTAATAATCGCCCAGCCCGGGTGCCGGTGACAGCGCCATAATGCTCGGAGGCAACTATTTCAACTTCGAGGCCAGCCAGTCTTGCCATGGATTGTTTAAACAGGCCGAAGTGATACTGCGGTCCGGGGAAAAATACTGTGTTTTCATCGTCCGTTGGCGGTGGCGCCGCATCCCCGGGAAACAGAATTTTCAACTTAGGGACATACGCGGCAATGGAACACTGGGTATGGCCCGGCACTTCCAGGAAGTGCACGTCTATGCCGTCTCCAAGGTCTACGATGTCTTTTTCCGTGATGATGCGGTCAACATGGATTCCGTCGAATTTCAAATCTAAGCCCTCATATTCACTTTGCAGTCCCAGCCTGTCAATCGCATACTTATTGGTAACAGCGATGAAATCAATCGCCTTGTGCTTAGCAAAGATCTTTTCAGCGTGCGCCGAGGCAAGTATCTGGATATGGGGAAATTTCTTTTTCAAATAGGGTACAGCCCCGCAGTGGTCGAAGTGGGAGTGGGAAACCACCAGGTACTTAAGCTTTTTGGGCTCGAAATCAATTTTTGACAGCTGTATCTCCAGAGACGGGACTATCCAGCTCATTCCACCGCCGATAATCATCATGTCTCTGCCCCGTAGCAGGTACAGGCAATTTTCTCTTGCGCCTAAAAAATCTAATCTGTCGCTGACTTTTCCTGGCTCTCTAATCCACATGTCGGCTCCTCGGTGTTTCATAAAAACGTCAGGGAACGGAAACTCCTCATTCCGCCGCAACCCCATTTGATTGCTGATTGGCGATTGTCGATTGCTGATTGAACTATATAAATTTTAAGAAAATTGGTCAACCGAAACCTTTTGAAATAATGAACTCAGAAGATGGGCTGGATGGCTCATCAAACAGCAACCATTCCGGATCTCTTATCAAGGCCCTGCCTACAGCCAACATTTTTCGCTCACTACCGCTCAGGCCGTCCCAAGACAGGAAAAGTTGACGGTGGGCAAGTGTTTTGGAGCGGACCATTTCAGCAAATTCGCGGGGGTTTTGACATACAAGATTCCTTCATCTTATACTCCAATCCTACAAAAGGAAGTTCTTATCGGAGAGCATCTGGCGAATGCGGGCGGCTGGATGGAATTTTCGAGCAGAAACAGCCGGGGAATTAGGTTCGTTATCCGGGAATCGAAGAGATTGCGGTTAAAATAAGGAAGCATACGATGCTGATCGAAGATTTTACAATCGAAACGGTTGAGGTAAACGGAATTCCCGTCCGGACATTCAGGAAGCGGTACCGAAATCTCCGGCAGATGTTCTCGGAGAGTGTCGCCGCTCATGAGAAGAACGTGTACCTGATCGAGGGGGATCTTCGGTTCACGTACGGGGATACGGCGGAGCTCGCCGCGGGCATGGCGGAGCTGCTCCGCAAAGAGGCCGGGGTGGGCAAAGGCGATCATGTTGGACTTCTGAGGGAAAATACGGTTCGGTTCGTGATTGCGTTCTGGGCGATTCAGGAACTGGGCGCCGTGGCCGTGGTCTTCAACACCCGGCTTGCGCCCTCGGAGCTGAAGCGGCAGCTTCTGTTCTCCGATTTAAAGGCGCTGCTTTCCACTCCCACCCTGTCAAGCAAAGCACAGGAAGCGCCTTCCGATGGCCGGCCGTTCAGGCACATCGTTCTTGGAGAGGACTGGAAGAGCGACCTTCCCCGGGCGCGCAGATCGGCCCCGGCCGTTGACGTCGATGAAGATGAAACCGCCCTCATCCTCTTCACGTCCGGAACGGTCGGCGTGCCCAAGGGAGTAATGATCACTCACCGCAATCTCATTACCAGCGCCTTCAAGGTGGGATTCGCATCCTCTCAGATTAAGGATTTACATGAAATCGGCCCCCTGACCTGCTTGATCGCCGCCCCGCTCTTCCATGTCATGGCCATTCAGGAACAGTTGATCCCGGCGGTTTTTCAGGGTCAGGCTTGCACTTTGATGCCGGTCTTTGAGCCCAAAGCGTTTCTCGAACTGTTCAGAGTGAACCGGGTCACGAACCTCGTGGGCACGCCGACCATGTACTGGCTGCTGCTCAACAAAACGCCCCTGCGCGAGGCCAAGCCCGACAGTGTGCGAAGTATCGGGTATGGCGGCGCGTCGATGCCGCCGGATCTGCTGATGGATATTCGCCGAACCTTTCCCGGCGCTTTATGCATGAACGGCTACGGATTGACCGAAGCCTCCGTCATCAGCCTGCTTCATGACCGCTATTGCGAATCTCATCCTACCTCGGTCGGGCAACCCCATTTATGCTCCGAGGTAAAAATCGAGGATCCCTTAACCGGAAAAGAGCTGGGGCCGGATGCCGTCGGAGAACTTGCGGTTCGCGGCGCCCTTGTCTCCAAGGGATATTACAAATCTCCTGAAGAGACAACCTCGTTTTACCGGAAGGGCTGGTTTTACACCGGGGACATGGCCTATCGAGATGCCGACGGGTTCATCTATGTCGTCGGACGAACGCGGGAGATGATCAATCGAGGGGGGGAAAACGTCTATCCGGTCGAGGTGGAAAACGTGCTTCATTTGCACCCCAAAATTCTTGACGTCTCGGTATTCGGTCTTCCCGATCCGGTCATGGGCAGCATCGTGGCGTGTGCGATCGTATCCAGGCCGGATACAGAGCAGATCACGGCGGAGGAGGTTCAGGCATTCTGCCGTGACCAGCTTGCATCCTATAAGGTTCCGCAAAGAATATTTTTCGTTCCTGACCTCCCGAGAAACCCGGGAGGCAAGGTGATCAAGGGAAAATTAATCGAGCAGTTTCAAACGACTTAACCCTCAAAAAAAAGGAGACGATGATGGATTTTCAACTCACGGAAGAACAGGCGCTTATCAAAAAAGCGGTGCACGACTTTGCCGATCAGCGGATCGCCCCCCTGATGGATGAAGTGGAGAAGACGGGCAGATTTCCTGCCGAGGAAATCATCCCTCTGTATCGGGAAATGGGACTCATCGGAATGACGCTTCCCGAGGAATATGGCGGCGGCGGCATGATGGCATTTGACGCCGTCCTGGCCATGGAAGAGCTGGCGAGAGTCAGCCCGATCGCTTCCGGACCCGTGTTCGAGAGCTGCTTCGGCCCGATTCGGGTGGTGGAGAAGTTCGGCACCGAGCAGCAGAAGAGGCGTTTCATTCCCCCCTGTGCCAAAGGGGAAAAATTGATGGCGATCGGGATGACGGAGCCCGGCGCGGGCTCGGCCCTGACGGATCTGTCCACTCGCGCCGTCCTGAAGGGGGATCATTACGTGATCAACGGCCAGAAACGGTTCGTTTCCGGCGGCGGCCACTCGGATATGTACATGGTTTATGTGCGTTTGAGCGACAAGAGGGGGGCAGCGGGGATCGGAGGGATCGTCGTTGAGAAGGGTTCGCCCGGTTTCTCCTTCGGGGAGCAGGAGGAGTTTATGGGTCTCCGCGGCATGCCCAGCTGTGACCTGATCTTTGAGGATTGCGTGGTCCCGAAGGAAAACCTGATTATCCCGGAAGGCGGCTTTGCCCAACTGATGCAGGTCTTCGATATCGAGCGCTGCGGAAACGCCACCCAATCTCTGGGGGTTGCCTGGGGCGCCCTGGAGGCGGCCAAAAAATACGCGAAGGAAAGGAAGGCTTTTGGAAAGCCTATCTGCGAATTCCAGGCGGTCCAGTTCCTGCTGGCGGATATGGCCATGAAGGTCGAGGCGGCCAGGCTTCTTATCTATCGTGCTGTCGTCAACGCTGGAATGGGATTACCTTCAGTATATGAGGCGTCCATAGCCAAATGTTTCGCCAATGAAATGGCCAAGGAGGTCACGGATATGGCGCTACAGGTCTTTGGCGGCTATGGCTATTCCAAGGAATACCCGATTGAACGGCTATTGAGAGATAGCCGCGGCTGGCCGCTTGCCGGGGGGACAGTGCAAATGCAGAGGATTAACATCGCGTCAGCCATGTTAGGCAGACGATTTAACCAGAGATAAGTACCAAACCGATGTAGGAGAGAGTCACGCTCCTCTATCCTATGACGCCCGGTCTGCCCAACCGCACGGATACAGGCCTAAACTGTTAATTCGTTAGAACACGCTTCAATAAAGGCTCAATGAGGAGAATTCAGGTGAAGCTGCCAAAGGAAGTAGTAGTCATAGACTCCATTGCTCGCATGAGTACAGAGTAATGGGATCAAACGCCGATTTTATTTAAGAGTTCCAGGAGTGTGACTATTTCTTCATCGCTCAGCGAATCGAACGTGCGGCTTACTGTTGCAAAATAGTACCTTTTAAAATCCGCGAATTTGCTTTTCGCCTGCTTGGTGAGTCTCATGCGCAGAAGTCTCCTGTCATTCAAATCTTCTTCACGCTTGACCAAGTTTTTTTCCACAAGGACATCCATAAACTGACTGACTGCTCCAGAAGTTACATTGAGTTTTTCTGCGAGCTCTTTGACGGAGACCCCGTCATGTTTACGGGCGAGATAGAAAAGGATACGCACCTGTTGCCCACCCACTTTGGTTTCCCCGATTGGGAATTGGTTGGCAGTAAACATACCTCTTACTATCGAGCCCATTTTCTCTACTACGGCTGTTAAGAGCTTTTCTCTTCCTACTTTCATCACCATGTATGTCCTGCAGGTTAAATAATTTAGTTACTTATTATATTAGCATAAATGTATAATTGGCATACAATGTGTTGACGTTGACATATTATGTGGCAACCATGTAAGATACTAATAAGTTAAGATACTAAGCTAATTATCTGTCCTGATAAGCAGCAAACCGTTAGAAAAAACAAGCAACAACAAGTAACTTAGAGGGGCTCACCACTTTCACAGGCATGGCCATTGTATAAGGAGGGAATGCACCGATGATCGATTTTGAACTTTTGCCTACGGAGAAATCTACGGTTGAGCTAGCCCACGAAATCGCGCAAAACCTCTTCCGCCCGATCAGCCGCTATTATGACGAGCATGAGCATGAAGACCCATGGGACCTCTTCGACACCATGTGGAATTTGCGTCTCAAGGGCTCCCTGACAGCAGTCGGCATCGGTGCCGCATTGATGGTACAAGAGCTATGCTGGGGCGATGCCGGTCTTTACTCGGCCATCCCGACTCCGGGCCTGGGTGGCGCTGCTGTCCGCGCCGCGGGAACACCTGAGCAGAGGAGGCACTTTCTTGCCCGATTCACGAATGGCAAGCCCAAGTGGGGTGCCATGGCTATGACTGAGCCGGGCTGCGGCTCTGATACTGCGGCCATTCAAGCTACCGCCGTTCGAGATGGCGATTACTGGGTACTTAACGGGGAGAAAATTTTCGTTACAATGGGGCACAGGGCTTTGGACCTGTCCGACGGTTTTATTGTGGTCTGGGCTACCGTAGATAAGGCCGCGGGCCGCGCTGGCATTAAGTCGTTCGTGGTCGAAGCAGGAACGCCCGGTATGAAAGTCGAAAAGCTCGAGAAGAAGCTTGGTATAAAGGCCAGTGATACGGCCACTGTCGTCTTCGAGAACTGCCGTATCCCTTTAAATAATATACTGGGCAAGGCCGAGATCAAGACCAAGGCCGAAGGCTTCAAGGGAGCCATGGCTACCTTCGACATTACGCGCCCAGTCATTGCCGCACAGGCGCTGGGCGTAGCCAGAGCAGCCCTGGATCTGCTTAAAGAAGAATTGGATAAAAAGGGTATAGAGATACGTTATGACCTGGCGCACAACAGGCAAACTGCGCTGGAACACGATTTCATGGAGATGGAGTCCAACTGGAGGGCCGCCCATTTGCTGATGCTGCGTGCCATGTGGCAATTGCAGGGCAGGACGCCCAATGCTCTGGAAGCCTCCATGGCCAAGGCAAAGGCCGGACGTGCCGCTACGCTGATCACACAGAAGGCTGTTGAGCTGATGGGTCCGCTGGGCTATTCACGCAAACTGCTTTTCGAGAAGTTCATGCGGGACGCCAAGATCAACGATATCTTCGAGGGTACCGGACAGATCAATATGCTGATAGTTGCCCGGCGCGTGCTTGGCTTTACCAGAGATCAGCTTAAATAGGAATCCCAATCAAAAACCAAAAACGCACAGCCGACAAGGAGAAAATATTGTGGCCAACTGGTCAAAAGAAGCAATTTTTTATCACATTTATCCGCTGGGTTTTTGCGGTGCACCAAAAACCAACGATCATCTTTCAGCACCAACACCCCGCCTTCAACTAATCGAAAACTGGATTGAGCATATCAGATATTTGGGTGCCAATGCCATTTATTTCGGGCCTGTATTTGAATCTGATTCCCATGGCTACGATACGGTTGACTACTATTATATCGACAGACGTTTAGGTACAAACGAAACATTTACCGAACTATCAAATCTTCTCCATGAACGGAATATGAGAGTTATCATTGACGGAGTTTTCAATCACGTGGGGCGGGGATTTTGGGCCTTTCAGGACGTCATAAAAGACGGCCAAAACTCAAAATACCGTGATTGGTTTTCAAATCTACGTTTCGATAAGACAAGCCCTTATGGTGACAACTTTAGTTATGAATCATGGAATGGGTTTTATAATCTGGTAAAACTGAATCTCAAAAATGAAGACCTACGAAAATATCTATTTGACGCCATAAGTTCGTGGATCATCAATTTCAACATTGACGGCCTCAGGCTTGACTGCGCTGACTGCCTGGATTTTGATTTTTTGAAGGATTTGAATTCTTTCTGCAAAGGCATAAAACCTGATTTTTTTCTTTTGGGAGAAGTTGTACACGGGCACGGGAGCTACGCAAAATGGTTGGCGGAGGGTGTCCTTGATTCAGTAACAAATTATGAATGCTATAAAAGTCTATATTCTAGTCATAATGACGCAAATTTTCACGAGGTTGCATTTTCCTTGAACCGTCAATTTAAAGAGGAATATGGATTGTACAGGGGCTTATATTTGTATTCCTTCGCGGATAATCACGATGTTGAACGAATTGGCAGCACCTTAAAACGCCCCGCAGATTTGTACACCTTGTACGCTGTCTTGTTTACAATGCCTGGAATGCCCTCTATATATTACGGAAGTGAATGGGGTATTCCCGGCAAAAAAGTAAACGGCTCTGATGAGGATTTGCGTCCCAAGCTTGACTTGGCCGATATTTCCGCAAATAGCCCCAATGGAGATCTTCCAGAAGCAATTGCAAAATTTGCTCGCATCAGGAAATCCTCACAGGCCTTGATGCACGGGCGATATAAACAACTTCTGGTAAAGAGCATGTTATTTTGCTTCGCAAGAATGTCAAGTGAAGAGTGTATAATCGTAATCATAAACGCTTCTGAACAATTAGAATCAGTTAGTTTAAATATTCCTGTAAAGGGGTGCAGGCTCATAGATCTGGCCAATCAGGGCGAAATGTTCAAAATTGCCAACGGCAAATGCCATATTAACGTAATTTATCCAAACTGGGTAAGAATTTTGAAAGTGGAATAGAAATCGATCAATCTCGATTTACTCGGTGTTTCTTACAAAACTTATCTCTGTCTGCGCCGAAAACCTATAGTATTTTTAAAAGCTCAAGTTCGAATGTCAGGTCTTTGCCAGCCAGAGGATGATTAGCGTCTATCGTGACCGATGTGTTGTCCGTCACCTTGGTGATGGTGACCACCATAGTTGAGCCGTCTTTCGCGGTCGACTGTAATTGCATCCCAACCTGTGGCATCATGTCACTAGGGAGTTGCGACCGGGATACTTCGGCGACCAGGTCGTCACGGCGTTCTCCGTAGGCGTCGGTTGCGGGTATCGTCACGGTTTTCTTCTCGCCGACCCTCATGCCGGTAACTGCCTTATCGAAGCCGGGTATCACCTGGCCTGATCCTAGCTTAAACTGCAGAGGATCCTTTCCCACAGATGAATCGAATACGGTGCCATCTGCCAGTTTCCCCGTGTATTGCACCTGGACTGTATCTCCTGTTTTAGCCTGCGGTGCAGAGTTGAAGACGTTACATCCCGCGATCAGCATCGCGCTGAACAATACAAGTATCGTTATAAAAATGTGGTTTTTTTTCACCACAAACCTCCGAATTCAAGTAAAAATACTCAAGTTTATTTTGCGAATATTGGTAAGTATCATAGCACAGTTTTGAACTGGACCTAAATATTAAGAGTCCCTGCGGTTCTGCGCATAAATGGCGGTGCAGATTTTGTATATGCGCAGCACTTCCTGGACCCTGGCTTTATCAAGCGGCACTTTGCCCACGCAGGTAAGCCTGTCGAAGATAAAGCTGCAATCCTGAAGGGAAGCTTTAAATCCCCCCTGCTCCAAGAATTTCAGGATTTCTTCCAGAGTGGCGAACTGGTGGTACTTCCTGCCGGTTTTTTTCTCAATACGCCTGTCTATGAGCTTTAGTATCCAGGTTTTGCGTATTTTTTTGTAGGGAAAAAAATCGGTAGTTATCCAGACTCCCTTTGCAGCGTAACGGTCAAAGAACCGGGCTATATTATCCCGCAGCTTAACTTTTTCCTCTGCAGCCAGGTACTGAGCCAGCCCCTCGTGGATCACCGCGATATTGCCCTTATTTCCGTCGAAAAACGTGTGACCGAGCTGCTCCCACGCGTTAGGATCAAGTGCATTCAGGGCATAGAAATAATGGTTTGGGCTTGGCGCCGCACTTTTCTCGGCCAGAATCTTCTGAATAACCTTCTGCTTGGTAGCCAGCATGTCCGGCAGATCTGTCTCTATGTAAACGGAAGGCTTGGACATCCTTTCCAGGCCCCTGGCCGACAGCCCGGAAGCAATTTCTATAACGGTATAGCTATCATCAAGTGTATTAATCGCTTCATTGAGCGATAGATATCTGCCCTCGAGATAGGCCAGCCGGCCCATGGTGCTGGGTGCAAATCTTGCCAGCCTGGGAAAAATCAAGGGGGTCTTTTTAAAAAAGTAGGGTTTGGTCATCTGCCTTGCCGCGGAATATATTTCCCTGGCATAAGGCATATCAGTGTAGCGGGCGCGCATGAATGCCACCAGCACGGCCGTGGGGCTTATTTTCTCATAATCTTCAGGCATGTGCGTTGTACATTATAGCAATTAAATCCTGGAAGAGGGACAACTTAATCGAATATTTTGCCGGGATTGAGAACATAGTGGGGGTCCAGGGCGGCCTTGATATTTTTGAGCGTTTTTAGCACCGCCTTATCTCCGGTCGAATTGAAGAATTCTTTTTTATCGATGCCGATGCCGTGTTCACCGCTAACAGCGCCTCCATAGGAGTCGCACAGCTCATAGATGTCTTTCATCAAGCTTACCAGCTTCCTCTTCCAGGTGGCATAAGGCATACCTCGGTTAATTGGATGTAGGTGGACGTTGCCGTCTCCCGCATGGCCGTAGACGACTACGGGAATGCCGTATTTGGGCTCCAGCTTTTTCACGTCGGCCACGAAGCGCGCTATCTCGCTTCTGGGTACAACGGCATCCAGTATCTGCATTGGGGCGAATTTCTTGATAGCATGGTAAAAGCCTTCCCTGGCCTCCAGCAGTTTTTTCATGGCCAGCCGTCCGGGAGGCACCAGCGCATCGGCCGCTCCGTGTTTTCGAACGACCGCCTCCACTTCGCAAAAGTAGTCAGCAATCTCATCCTGGCTATCGGCTTCGGCCAGCACCAGCAGGAACGCCTCAAAGCTCCGGTAAGGAAGCTTCTTGCCTGTATAGCCCTCCGCGATCTGCAGGATGCTTTCTTCCATAAACTCCAGGCCGACCGGAACTCTGCCCAGCATCAGTATCTCGGGAACGGATTCAATGGCCTGCTGTAGATTGTGAAACGGTATGAACAGTGCTTCACGGCAGGCCGGCTTGATTTGCAGTTTAAGGGTTACCTCGGTTATAACCGCCAGGGTCCCTTCGGAGCCCGCCAACAATTGGGTCAGGTCGTATCCGGAGGAGCATTTAACGAACTTGCCCCCCGTACGTATTATTTCGCCGTTGGCCAGCACAGCTTCAAGACCAAGAACGTGATGCCGGGTCACCCCATATTTGACGGCGTTCATACCCCCGGCGTTGGTAGCGACGCTGCCTCCCACAGTAGCGGTCATCTCTCCCAGCGCGACCGGATAGCTTAATCCGACCGCTTCCAGGCTGTCTCTTAGACTACCTAGCTGCAGGCCGGGCTGGGCCACTGCCGCGAAATTATCATGGTCTATCTCAAGCAGGCGGTCCATTTTCTCTAGGGACAGGACGATTCCGCCGCGCAGGGGAACACAGCCGCCGCTTAGGCCTGTACCGCCTCCGCGCGTGGTAACGGGAATGCGCTTGTCGTCGGCGTATTTGAGCAGGGCGGAAATGGCCCGGGTATTTTGCGGTTTGATGACGATCTCCGGCAAGACGGGTTCAAGCAATGGGGTCTCGTCCCGGCCATAATCCAGCAGCTTTTCCGGAGCAACAACTATATTTTGCCGGCCGGCTATGGCGGCCAGAGCTGCAACGTCTTCGGATTTTACCTTATGATAGCGGCGCAGTTTCTTTTTTTCAGGTGACACTGCCCGGCTCCTCGAGCGAAAAGCCTTTTTCGCGGAAAAGTCGGATACAGGCAGCCCCAACCGCCGTATCGTAAAGTTTCCCGCCGTTGCTTGATATTTCTTCAAGGGCGGCATCGATGCCGCGGCTGGGGCGGTAGGGACGGTGAGAGCCCATGGCTTCTACTACATCGGCTACCATCAAAATTTTGGCTTCCAGTATGATCTCATTTTCCTTTAAATGACGGGGATAGCCGGAACCATCCAGCCGTTCGTGGTGCTGATAAGCCGATTCGGCCACCGGCCAGGGGAAATCAATGGACTTTAGAATATCGTAACTGCCGGCGGCGTGTGTCTGGATGATCTGCCGCTCGATAGCGGTGAGTATGCCCGGCTTGCTGAGGATCTCCATTGGAACGTAAACCTTGCCTATATCATGGATTTTGGCGGTGAACTCGATGCCCTGCGCCAACTCTTCGGGCAAGCCCATCTCTTCGGCAATGGCCCGCGCCAAGCGCGCAACCCTTTCCTGGTGCCCTGATGTGTATGGGTCCTTGAGCTCGACCACCTTGGCCATAGCATCGATGACTCCCAGGACTGTCCTCTCCAGCATCGCCAGGCTTCTCTCGGCCTTCTCCTCGGCGTCCTTGCGGTCGGATATATCTCTGCCCTCGCAGAGAATGGCGGTGGGCTCCCCTTTTTTGTTTCTGATCAGGGAAAAAACTATCTCTGACCAGTAAGTGGATCTGTCCTTGCTGTAAAATTCCAGCTCTAAAGTACGCGTGCGGTCGGGGTCGGCCTTACCCGATTTCTCTATTTCCATTTCCTCCCGGTAGAGCTGCATCGCCTTTTCCAATGAAGCGGGCGTTACCTGTTGGTCAAAGGGAAGCGACATCCTATCCTCTTCTGTGAACCCACGCTGCCACTGCCCGAGAGGATTGATCCATATGAGATTCAGATTCATATCCATCAGCCAGATCATGCTCTTGATATTCCTTGACACATCAAGGGCTAACTCATTTTTTTTCATATCAATTTTCTCTTCGCTAACGGGTTTTTTATATAGGGCAAGGTCGAACAAGGTCGCTGTTTGTTGATTGGAGCCGGGTACAGCACCAATGTAGACCATGACTTCTTTTAGGTTACCTTCCCGGTTGACAAAGTTGAATTGATAAGCATCGGGCGCAGAGCTGGGGTCGAGCCTCCTCATCAGATAGTATCTTTTCAACCTGGCGCGGTCTTCAGCTGCTACAAACTCAATCCAGCTTTTCTTACCCTCTATCTCGGACCGGGGGTAGCCGGACAGCTTTTCAAAAGCGCCGTTGACGGCAGCTATGGTAGTATCTTCGTTAATCAGGATAAAGGCGGTGGAAGTGTTTTCCACTGCTGTCCCGATGGCTGGGACTGCTTGTTGCTCCGCGTGAACGGGAGGAATTGCCTCCTTGTAGACAGGCTTCTCATTTTGAGTTGCAGGCACCTCAACTCCGGCCTGTGTTTCATCCTTCTTGCCGCGTACGTTGATAACGATGCAGAGCGGTGCCCCTTTATCATTGTTAATCCAAGAAATTTTCATTATCACAGGGAGGGCGGCTCCGTCCTTTTTGATCAACGAGCAGCCGATCTTGCCCGGGGAACCGTGCCTGAGGATATCCATTATCCCAGGCTGTATACTTTCTCTTTCGGAAACTTCCACCAGGCTGCTAATATTTTTGCCCAGCAAATCTTTGCCGCTATCATAACCGAGCAGCGTGACAAACCTGCGCGATACATGGGTCAAATGACAATCGAGATCGGCCACTGCCACAGGCTCAAGTGAAAGGTCTACCAGCGAGCGGTAAAGGTTTTCTTCCTCCTTCAGCCCTTCTTCAACCCTTTTTTGCTCCGTGATATCGTGGAAGTTCACGATGAAATATGTCGGGCCGTCTTCACTGTCTCCTATTAGCGAGATATTTACAGCGGCCCAGACCAACCTGCCGTCCTTACTCTGAAGGCGCATCTGGAAAGGCCTATCCGGTTTTTCCAGGGAGAGGAAGAGGGCCATGATATCGCCGCAGGCTTCGCGATCTTCCGGGCAAAGCACCTCATCGAAGCGGCTTTCCAGTATATCCTTTTCTTCGTAGCCGATCATATCGCAGAATGACTTGTTGACCTTAAGGAAAATACCCTCTGTGCCGATGATGGTGAGGCCTGTGGCCAGGTCTTCGAAAGCGGATTGAAAACGCCTTTCTGCCTCACGCCAGGCCTTTTCAACGGAATGGTGCTCGCTGATATCCAGCCAGTGTCCCAGAGTCAGCCAGTTGCCGCCGTACTTGAAATAAGTAATCTTCTCGGAGATCCATTTTTTCTTCCCATCACGGGTGCTGATCTTAAACTCATGCCCTATATCGCTGTCCTCATCCCACAGGAATGCGACGTTCTGCTTGGGCATTTGCCTGTAGCGCTGGTTAATGATCCTCTGGTAATCCTTGCCCGAAAGTTCCTCCTGGCTGTAGCCGGTAATGCGGCGAAATTCGATATTGGTGTAGATGAACTTACCGTCGCGGGTAATGTAGATACCGGCCGGCGAATTTCTGAACAGCGCAGTGCAGAGCTCCGCAGCCGCTTCCGGCAATATTTTCAGGACGTCAGTCCTGTCAGAGATAACATCCATAAATTTACTCTCGGTAGCCGCCATCACAGGCCTCCGCATTCACCAGGCTATCGTGGATATAGGAAATAATCCGTTCCCACCGGCACTATTTTACCCTTATTGCTGTCATCAGTAAAAACCACATATACTGGCGAGGCAGGGGAAATGTTATAATAGCAATAACCTGCAAAGACCGGGAATAGCGGGAATAGACGGTATGAAAACGGTTACTTTTATAACAGTAATTGTTCTGGCTATAATTGTTTTGCTGGCGCCAGCCTGCAAAATGACCCCGCCCGAGCTTCCGGCACAGATCCCCATCGGCTGCTTGATGCCGTCCTCCACGACTCCTACCTGGGGCCCCAACTTAATCAAGGCAGCCCAACTGGCAGTAGGCGAAATAAATGCCGCCGGCGGCATAAACGGTAAATCACTCTTGCTGGTGGTTGAGGATGAAGGACCCACTTCAGCTTCGGCCCTGTATGCGGCTCACAAGCTTATAGATGAGCAAAAGGTGCAGGTAATTATCGGCGGCACGACCAGTGATGCAGTAATGAACATCGGCCCTTACGTTGCCAGCAAGGGAGTGCTGCTGGTAACGCCTTCCGCGACATCCAGCATCCTGGCCAGTCAGAGCTGGTCCAAATGGGTCTATCTGGTATCCCCCGAGGACTCTCTGCAGGGTGGTGTAGTTGCCAAGTTGATTAAGGACGACGGGTGCAAGAAAGTTGCCACCATCGTACAGGACACTATCTACGGGCGGGGGATTGCAGATATGGCGGAGCAATTCCTTAAAGGCAGGGCAGAAATCGTTGCTTCCATTAAATATGATCCTGCCAAGCTCAGCTACTTTGCTGAGCTCAATGAACTTAAAGACAAACAGCCGGATTGCGTTTTGCAGGCCGGTTACTACGGCGATAGCGCTGTCATATATGAACAGGCCCGCCAGTCTGGCCTTGACAATATCCCGTGGGTTACGTCGGACGGGGTCTATGATATGCCGCTGGATAAATACCTCGAAGCCGCCAAGTTTATGGAGAAAGCTGTTACAGGGACCGTGCCTGTTCCCGACCTGCAGTCCGATGCCTACAAAAGCTTCGCCGTGGCCTACCAGGCGGCTTACGGCCTGTCCCCCACTATTTTCTGTGATACCAGTTATGATGGAGTGAAGCTGATAGCAGCCGCTTTGAAGAAAGCTAACGTCTATGACGGTGCTGCTATCAGGGATGCTCTTGCTATCGTAGGGAATAACTACCAGGGCGCCAGCGGGGTGATTACATTTGACCAATCGGGTGAGCGTATAGCCGGCAACTACGGCATCTGGAAAGTGAAGATGGTGGGCACGCAATATCAGTTTGTGATGACCGGGCAAACAGTCAGCTTCCTGAAGCCGTAACTAAAACACTGAAAACCCCCATCTTGTATTCTGCTTAGTGCGGAAGCCCGTCCGCCGAAAAATAGGGATAATCCTGCGTTATAACAAACTTATCCCATCTGCTGATATGACCGTAGAGCAGATGGCATTTCTGGCAGAGTATTACGCAATTGCTCAGTGAAGTATCGCCGCCCAACTCGGCGGGCTTCTTAAGATGCGGGTATCCGCTATCTACCTCTACCCTCTGGCCGCAGTGGGCGCACGTCCCCTTCTGACGTATATAAGCCTTATCTTTGATATCCTGGGTAAATTCCTTCAGGGCCATAAGCTAAAATCCTATTTACTAAACTTACCTATAAGTTTAGTCTAATTTAAGCACAACCTGCAATCGATTTCAATATGCTGAGCTTAATTCCCGGTCTATTGCGCCCAGTACCTGCGGCAGCACGGCTTCGACCTCAGGTGTAAGCTGCAAACCGTGCGACGTATCCGCCGGTTCCACGCCGATAATCACCATTTCAGGCGTCTGCATACCCAGTTTGTGCATCATCTTGAGGCTATCCAGCAGGCCAAGCCCGTGCAACGAAGGAGAAGTGTCATCAGCTATATTGGACCCGTGAATTTCCAGCCTGTATAGCTTGCCCGGCTTGCCGCCGCCACGCAAGGAGTCCACGATGATCAGTTTTTTAATATTTTCATCGAGAAGCGAGAACAGGTCTGGCGCAGTGCCGCCGTCTATAATATCAACTCCAGCATATTTATCGTTGTCCCGCATCTCCGAGATAACGCGGATGCCTATGCCATCGTCGCGGCAAAGCGGATTGCCTATGCCAAGCACTGCTATTCCCGTTTTTTCATTCATGGCTTCAGCAGATGCGCGGCAATATCTCTCCCGTGGGCATGTCCAGTATGCGTGATGACCCGATCCTGGTCTTCAATACCACCCGGCCCTTTCGCTCGCCGGTTACCTCCCCGATAGTGGCAGCCTGACCGCCATACATGTTCTTGCGCATGACGGACAGCACTTTTTCAGCGTCGTCCGGAGCTACGGCAGCCACCAGCTTGCCCTCATTGGCTATATACAGCGGATCGAGCCCCAGCAGCTCGCAGGCGCCTCTGACGCCGTCGTGGATGGGGATCTTATCTTCCTCTATGCTTATGCCCACCCCGGATTGCCTGGCGAATTCGCTGAGTGTGGAGGCCAGGCCGCCCCTGGTGGGATCGCGTAAGCTGTGGATATTATTGCTGACCGCCAGCATTTCCGCCACGAGCTTATTAAGCGGGGCGCAGTCGCTGACCACAGGCAAGCGGAATTGCAGCCCCTCGCGCTGGCTCATTACAGCCATCCCATGCTCGCCGATGCCGCCGCTCAGTATGATCTTATCTCCCTCCCTGGCCATGGAGCCGGAGATGTCCAATCCCGTCGCAATTACACCTATACCGGCAGTATTGATGAACAGGCGGTCGGCCTTCCCCCGGTTGACCACCTTGGTGTCGCCGGTGACTATCTGCACGCCCGCCTCTTCAGCGGTTTGCCTGACCGATTCGATGATTTTGCGAAGCTCTTCAATCTCCAGCCCCTCCTCGATGATCAGGGCCAGGCTAAGGTAAAGGGGCTGGGCGCCGCTCATCGAAAGGTCGTTGACGGTGCCGCAGACGGCCAGTCTGCCGATATTGCCGCCGGGGAAAAATATCGGGTTGACCACATAGCTGTCGGTGGTAAAGGCCAGCTTGCCCGAAAGCTCGAAGACGGCTGAATCGTCCATGCGCGAAAGAATGGGGTTATTAATAGGCGGCGCCAGTATTTTTTCGATCAGATCGTGGCTCAGTTTGCTGCCGCTGCCATGGGCCAGCAGTATCCTGTCATTCATCTAAGTCTCCGTACTGATAGTAAGCAGCGCAGGTGCCCTCAGAGGATACCATGCAAGGGCCGATGGGGTTTTCCGGCAGGCACAGTTTGCGAAATAATTTGCATTCTGGCGGCTGTATAATGCCGCGCAACACCTCGCCACAGCGGCAGCCCGGAGCCTCTTTTACTGGGGGCAGCTCGACCTCGAACTCTTCATCTGCATCAAACCGTGCATATTTTTCTTTGAGTTTAAAGCCGCTGTTGGGGATATCCCCGATACCCCGCCAGCTTGCGCCGGCCACGTCAAAAACGCTATGCATCAATTCCAGGGCCCTGGGATTGCCTTCAGGTTTGACACCTCTTGTATAAGCTATCTCGACCTGTGGGTTTTTGTTCTCTATCTGTATGACCAGCATTTCGATGGCTTGCAGTATATCCACGGGCTCGAAACCGGCCACCACGCAGGCGATGCCGTAATCACGTGCATAGGCCTCATAAGACCTGGTGCCTATTATGGCGCTTACATGGCCGGGGCAGATGATGCCGTTTAAATCCACCTCGCCCAGGTCCAAAATAGCCTTCATGGCAGGAGGGGTCATCTTGAGCTGGCAGAGTACGAAAAAGTTTTTAAGGTTCTCTTTCTCAGCCTGTATCACCGCCGCGGCGATGGTCGGCGCAGTGGTTTCGAAGCCGATGCCGATAAAAATGACCGACTGCTGAGGATTACCCCTGGCAATTTGAAGCGCATCCTGCGTGGAATAAACGATGCGAATATCGCCGCCCTCGGCCCGCGCCTTCTGGAGGTTGGAGTAGCTGCCCGGAACTTTCAGCATATCCCCGAAAGTTGTGATGGTGACATCCGGCAGGGAAGCCAGTGCTATGGATTTATCGATATCGCGGTTGGCGGTGACGCAAACGGGGCAGCCCGGACCGGAGAGCATTTCGATGTTGGGAGGCAGAAGCTGGCGTATGCCGTTGCGCATGATGGCGACAGTATGGCCGCCGCAGAACTCCATCAGCCTGGCAGGCTTATGTGAGATGCCGGTTATCTTCTGTGCCAGCTTTTGCGCCAGGCCGACATCCCGGAACTCATCGATGAACCTCATCAGGCGTTTACTCTAACTGAAATCAAGCTCCACCTGCAACCCGCCCTCATTTAGTCCAGGATGCGAGCCCGGCATCAGTACAGTCGCTGTAGGTAATGCGGGTCTGGCCGCTGCCGTCTGCATTCATAATATATATTTCGCCGTTATCATTAGTGCAATCGCGTTTGGAATAAAAAACGATTTTGCTGCCGTCCGGTGACCAGGCGGGGTACTTGTTATCGATGCTGCCGCTGGTAATGCGCGTGCGGCCGCTCCCGTCCGCGTTCATAAGATAGATCTCGAAATGCCCTGACTCGTTGCTCTGAAATACGATTTTGCTTCCGTCGGGTGACCAGGCCGGATAGTCATCCGTAAAAAGGGTTGAGCTAAGCTTGGTCTGACTGGAGCCGTCGGCATTCATGACGTAGATCTTGGGATTGCCGTCGCGGTCCGTCTGAAAAACGATTTTATTTCCATCGGGCGACCAGCAGGGTGCAGCGTCACGGTAAGAGTCATTGGTGATACGGACCTGGCTGCTGCCGTCGGCATTCATAATGTATATCTGCTCAACACTGTCGCGGTCAGAAGTAAAGGCGATTTTGCTGCCATCCGGCGACCAGGCGGGTAACGAATCATTGATCTTGTTATTGGTTATACGTACCTGGTTGCTGCCGTCGGCGTTGATAATGTAGATCTGCCCATTGCCGGTCATATCGGAATAGAAGGCAACCTTCGTACCGTCGGGCGACCACTTGGGGAACCATTCACCGCCCTGCGTATTTGCGGTAAGCTTTAACCAGTTGCTGCCGTTGGCAGTCGAAGTATATAACTGCGGACCTCCTACATCGTTGGTACCGGAGACAAACACCAGTTTCCCCGTATAAGCCAGCGGTCCGCTTGAACCCCCGTTATCGGTCTGCGGCGAAGGGAAGGCTTTGATAGAAGGGTTGGTGGGCAGATTCATGGGCGGCCTGGTTGTGGCCTGAGAATTTTCGCTCGGGACTCCCGGCGCCTGGGCCGGCTTTGAAGCGCAGCTTAACCCCGCTACACTTAAAGCCATTAAGATTACAGAAAAAAGAACTACAAATCGCCTGAACATAACCGGCCTCCTTGGCAGTTTAAAAATTCGAAGAATTATAGTCTACTGCATATATTGGGAGTATGCCCTTAATCCCCGCTCTCACCTGCTTCAACCATGCGCTCCAATAAGTTGAGCGTTTCCTGCGCTTCTTCTTCGTTTAAAACGTTAATGGCATAGCCGGTATGCAGCAGCACGTAGTCGCCTACCCTGGCTTCGGGTGTAAGCGTAATGCTGACCTTGCGGCCCACGCCGCCGATATCGACTTCGGCTTGCTCGCCCTCGATCGAAATGATCTTAACCGGAACTGCCAAACACATATGACCTAAGTATACTCAAAAAAGATACGGCGAACAAGAATCGTGGTGTGCAATGCCCGGCCGGAGGACTTGCCACCCTCATTAAAAATTGCGATAATATCTATTGATTGACTGACAAATCAATATAAAAGGAGAAAATTCATGCCCGGAGCTTTATCAGGTATCCGCGTTGCGGACTTCAGCCGGATGTACGCCGGCCCGTTTTGTTCGATGATTTTACGCGAGCTGGGAGCGGAGGTTATCAAGGTGGAGTTCCGGGAGAGCGGGGATGCCTGCCGGACGATTCCTCCCATCACCGATGCCGGCGAGGGTTACACGTTTTCTATGCTCAACCGCGGCAAAAAGAGTATCACGCTGGAGCTGAAAGCAGAAGAGGGCCAAAAGATAGCGCGTGAACTGATTGCAAAGTGTGATGTGCTGCTGGAAAACTTCAAGCCCGGCGCAATGGATAGGCTGGGGTTGGGTTGGGACGATGTAAAAAAAATAAATCCGGGGCTTATTTATGCTTCCCTTTCAGGGTTCGGGCAGACCGGCCCCTATGCCCACAAACCGGCCTTCGACATGGTGGCGCAGGCCATGGGCGGCCTGATGAGCGTAACGGGTTTTCCCGAAAACCCTCCTACCAAGTGCGGGCCCCCTATTGCCGACCTTGGCGGCGGCGCATACACTGCTATCGGGATACTGGCGGCACTTCAGCACAGACATAACACCGGCGCTGGCCAGCATGTGGATATCTCATTGCAGGACTTCATCTGGGCTACGACGGCCGTTGAGTCGCTGGCCGCCTATGCCCTTACGGGGAATCCGCCGGGCAGAATTGGTAATATGCATCCCGGCATCGTGCCGTGGAATGTTTACCAGGCCCGGGACGGTTATGTAGTCCTTTGCATTCTGACCATAGGGCACTGGCAAAAATTTGGCCGGATAATCGGCAGGCCGGACCTGGTGGAAGATCCGGATCAGTGTGCCATGGTCTTGCGTGTGGGCAGGCGCGCTGAGTTGGACGCTATTGTAGCGGCCTGGGTGAAAGATAGGACCGTAGCCGAAATAGTGCAGATGATGGATGAAGCAGAATTGCCCTGCTCTCCTGTGTTGGATACGGCTCAAGTGGTGAATGACCCACATATGAAAAGCCGTGATATGACGGTGGAAGTGGAACAGATGATATCCGGTCCGCTCAAGATGCCGGGGACGGTCTTTAAGCTGTCTGAGACCCCGGGCGATCCTAAGAACCCGGCCCCATTTCTGGGTGAACATAACAGCGAAGTCTACACGGAGCTAATGGGTTACAGCGAGGAGAAGCTGGGCGAGTTGATGGACAAAGAGATAGTCTAGGCGAAATTCCAAGTTCCAAACTCCAAACAAGCCCAAAGTCCAAAGCATTTGTATTTTTGGATTTTGAATTTTATTAGGGTTCAGGGTTTTGAGTTTAGAGTTTTCCTGAATAGGGTTCCTGCCACTACCGCCTGTCCCAGGGAGACCCCGCCGTCGTTGCAGGGCACCTGTCTGTGGATAAGCACGTTGAAGCCCGCCGCTTTAAGCTCCCCTAATGTTTTAACCAGCAGCAGACGGTTCTGGTAACATCCACCGCTCAGCGCCACCGTATTCAGCCCCGATTGGCCTTTTATTTTGAGGCAGATGTCGCGGGTCATGACTGCCACCGTGTTGTGAAATCTCATGCCCACCACCTGAGGAGGGCAACCCTTAAGCAGGTCATCCAGTATGGCTGCCAACAGGTCGTGAAGCAGGATGATGGTATAGCTTTCATCGCCTGTGGTTGAGAAGGGGTACATGCCTTTTTCGTGCTCCGCTTGGTAGGACTTCATCTCCATCTCTATGGCCGCCTGGGCTTCGTAATTGATGACTGAACGTATGCCTGCCATGGCGGAGACGGCATCGAACAACCTGCCCATGCTGGATGTGAGGGGCGAATTCAGGCCAGATTCTATCTGCTTACGAACCAGGTCCAGCTCGACCGGGTCGAAATTTTTGAGAAATCCCAGCCTGCCGTCCAGCGCTCTATATCCAAGGAGCGCCATAATATAGGCCACAGCTATACGCACGGGCCTCTTGATGGCCAGCGAGCCGCCCGGCAGGGGAAGGTATTCGAGCTGGCCGGCGCGTTTGAAGCCGCCGGCATCGGCAATTAAGAATTCCCCACCCCAGATCTGTCCGTCGCTGCCATAGCCCGTGCCGTCCAGGGCAACGCCGATAACAGGCCCCGCCGCCGCGTTATCGGCCAGGCAGGAGGCTATATGGGCGTGGTGGTGCTGTACGGCGACCCCTTTGAGCCCGCCTTTCTCGATTTGCTCCAATGCATATTTTGTCGGCAGATATTCAGGATGCATGTCGTAGGCTATGATCTCCGGTTGAATACGGAAAAGCCGTTTATACAGTTCTATGGTTCGCTCATAGTGCTCCATGGTCTCCATGTTTTCCATATCGCCGATATGCTGGCTGACGAAGGCATGGTCGTCCCGTGTCAGGCAGAAGGTGTTCTTCTCCTCGGGGCCGCAGGCCAGTATCTGTGGCGACTGGTAAGTCAGGTGAATAGGATATGGAGCATAGCCCCTGGCCCTACGTACTATCTGGGGCGCTTCATTCACGACCATGGTCACGCTGTCGTCGTACGTCGAATATATCTCGCGGTTATGCATCAGGAAGTAATCTGCAATGCCTCCTAATCTATGCAGCGCCTCGCTGTTCTGCCCGGCTATGGGCTCCTCGCTGAGGTTGCCGCTGGTCATAACCAGTGGCAGGCCGGTTTCTCTTATGATGAGATGGTGCATCGGCGTATAGGGCAGCATGACCCCCAGGTATTTAAGGCCGGGTCCGACCTCCTTGCAAATTGAGGATTCCGGCTGCCATTTCAATAATACTATGGGGCTCTGCGAAGATTTGAGCAGCTTTTCCTCTGCCTCCGTAATTTCGCAGTGCCTGTATACGTCATCCATATTTTTGAGCATGACGGCGAAGGGCTTGGACGGCCGCCTTTTACGCTGCCGCAGCAGCGTCACAGAACCGGCGTTTTCGGCGTTACAGGCCAGCAGGAAGCCTCCCAGGCCCTTGATGGCTATGATGCTGCCTTCCTTCAGCAGAGACCCCGTTTTTTGGATGATGTCATCGTAACCAACTTGCTTGCCCTTGTTGTCGACAAGCTCAAGTTGAGGGCCGCAGACCGGGCAGGCGTTGGGTTGGGCGTGGAAGCGCCGGTCCAGCGGGTCTTCGTATTCACGCCGGCAGTCCGGGCACATCTTGAAGACCGACATGGTGGTCAGGGGGCGGTCATAGGGGATGTCCTTTATGATGGTGAAGCGCGGCCCGCAGTTTGTGCAGTTGGTGAAGGGATAGTGCCAGCGGCGGTTGCCCGCCGTGAAAACATCTTCCAGACACGGTTCGCAGGTGGCGATGTCGGGTGAGACAAGCTGATACTTGCCCGGCTGCGCCACGCTGTGGCGTATCTCGAAACCCTTATAGCCCGCAGGCACATCGAAGCTGACGGACACGCTCTCTATGCGGGCCAGGGGCGGGGCCTTATGCTCCAGGTCAGATATGAAAAGATCGAGGGTTTTCCTTGCTCCCTCGACCTCGATCTTCACATCTTCCGAAGTATTGCAGACCCAGCCTTTAAGGCCGTGTTTTTTCGCCAGTCCGTATACGAAGGGCCTGAAGCCGACTCCCTGCACTACCCCCTTTGCGCTGATATGGGCAAGCTCGGTTTTTGTGCTTTTAGCCATAGGTTCAACCGAATTGTACTTCAAGCTGTAGCTGCGGGCAAGGAACCGGCTTGCCCTAAGGTGAACTGTGGTTACCAGTTAACTTTTACCCTGGTCCAGTAGCGCAATGATATTATCTACGAGCTCTATATGCTCTTTTTCCTGCTGCGCTATTTGCTCGAACTTGGCTCTCAGTAATGGATCGGCTGTCATATTTGCACTTTCGGTGTGCAGTTTGAGCGCCATTTTTTCCTTGCCCATTTGTATCAGGAAGATTTTTTTCAGGTCTATTTCTTCCGGGGCAGGTTCGAAATCCCACTGAGGTATTCCTCCCAGTGCTGTGATGGCATCAGCTAACGTATCGGCGTGTTTGATGGACACAACGCCCAGCGTGTTGACCATTTTCTTTATCTCGGTATCATGAATGGCGCTGTTTATCAAGGGATAGTGTATTATCATAGAATATTCGAGCTTCAAAGATTCGTTCAAGGTATCCAGTAACCTGCCCTTGTTCTCCATAAGCCTGCACCTCCGAGTGTTATAAGTAGATTATACAGTCACTTGAGAAGATTACAAAGGCTGAAAAAGAGGCGGAGTGTTTGCCCCTGCCTTTGACATTTCCGGCTATGAGATTGCCACGGCCCTCACGGGCCTCGCAATGACGTTGGGGAAATATGCTCCTCGCTATGATATGAAAAAAGGGGCGTGCTATATATAGCACGCCCCGGAAACATGTATGCCTATCAAGAAATGATGATTACCTGTGCCTGGGGCTTCTGGATACGGCAAAGACCATGGCGCCCACCAACGCAAAAAATATCAGGCTACCGACGAGGTATAGGACGACATTGGTATCGGCGAAGGGGTCAACGGTGAAGATGCCGGCGGGCACGTTGTCGACGAATACCGAGTAGTTGCCCGGCTCGACGCAACTTACGTTAAATGTAATGGTGGTCCTGCCGCCGCTACGGAGAGTGATGCCCTGGTCTGTCGCTACAGTATCATTGACGTAGAGTTTAATCCTGGCCGAGCCGTCGGCTGTGCCGGTGTTGACCACATCAGCAGTGACATATACGGCGGAGCGCGGCTTCACTCTGGTGGGGGAGAGTGAGGCGCTCTGGACTGTGATATTGGCTATTGGCGCCGCGCCCTGGGCTACCGTGGAAGCGCCGCCTTGGCTGCATCTGCTGACCGATTGCTGCTCCGGGTTGTCGGCCATTACTGGGCCCTGTATTAGAGCGATCGAGCCTGTTCCCAATGCTAACATCAGGACCATTAATACCGAAAAATATCTCCAGGCTACTGGATTCACCTTTCCTCTCCTTTATTGATAACAACTATATCTCATGTCAGCCCCTTGCGCATCAGCCAGTAGTCTAACATCCCGTACCCATCCGGCCAATAAATTGTACTATTGTCCTGAATAAAAAGGGCGTGCCGTACACGGCACGCCCTTTTGAAAATGCTCCCAATGAATACTATTTAAACTTCACGTCCAGCATATGGGTGGAGCAGGAGACGCAAGGATCGTAGGCCCTGACCAGCATCTCCATGGTCAGCTTGATCTTCTCCTGCGGCTGGTCGATTATCTCGGGCAGCAGTTTGTCGAAGTCGTGCTGGATGCTGTTGTGGTTCTCGTTGGTGGGGATGATGATATTGGCGGCGATCAGCTTGCCGTCATCGTCGAAGGTATAGTCGTGGAACAGTATGCCCCTGGGAGCTTCCACAGCGCCTACGCCGCGGCCGGCTTTGACATTGACCTCGGGTTTTTCCTGCTTGATGCCCTTGGTGAGCAGCTTGTCCAGTATCATGATGCTGTTTTCGACTGCATGCATGGTTTCTACAAGCTGGGCCACACTGATAAAGAAGGGGTTATAGCAGGGGGCCTTGAGCCCGAAGGTCTGTGCGACCTTTTTAGCCTTGGGATGCAGCTTGTCGTGGTTGATGTTGAAGCGGGCCAGCGCACCTACCTGGTAGGAATCCCTGAGGTGCTTGGTGAACTTGGCGGTGGACCACGGAACGCAAAACTCGTTGGTTACCTTTAGATAATCATTGATCGGCGTCGGCTTGGCATCGGTAGATCCGATGGCGCCGCCTATGAACGAATACTTATCCGGCCGGTAAAGCGCTATGTATTCAGTCTCGCGAACAAATTCAGGGAATTTTAAAGTCTTGAACAGCTCGACGCTGGCCTCAAGGTCCTGCATATATTGACCTTCCAGAGTTGCTTTGAGCTCTTTAAGCTGCTCGATCTCAGGCCATTTGACGAAACCTCCGGCAACCATAGACAGCGGATGCGTTTTGCGTCCGCATAGCATGTCCGCCCAGTTGTTGGCGACCTTCTTCATACGTAAGGCCCTCAAAACAACATCAGTGTGGGTGGGGGCCAATGGTATGACGCTCCCCACTCCGAAAAAGTCGGGTGCCACCAGGAAATAGGTGTGAAGCACATGGCTGGTGACGGTTTCTGCATCGAACAGCAGCTCGCGCACAAGCTCACCTTGCTCTGTCAGACTCACTCCAAAGGCAGCCTCGGAAGCCTCGATGGACGCTGTTGCGTGCGCCACCGCACAGATTCCGCAAATGCGGGGGGCGATGAAATTGACATCTAAATAGTGCAGCCCCCGCAGCATGGATTCAAAGAACCGTGGGGACTCGGGGACCTCCCACTTGCACTCTTCGATCTTGCCGTCCTTGGCGCTGACCACTATATTGCCATGCCCCTCTATGCGGGCAACATGGTGCACTTTAAAGTTTATGTTGGCTGTTGTCATGATTTAGCTACCTCCAGTGTTCCGTTGAAGATGCGGTATTTGCCCAAGATATCGTTGACGGTCAGGTTGTACCTGGCCAGCAGCTCCTTCTCGGCGTTCAGGTTGGGCTCGTCCACCAGAGCACGGCAGCCCCAGCAGTGGCGCCCGCTGTTAACGCAGATGGAGTTGCAGCCGCCCCTGGTCACGGGGCCGAAGCAGGTTTGCCCTTTCTCGTAGACGCAGATATTCTCGTTCAGCTTGCATTCGACGCATACCGGATCGTGGTATAGCTCGAACTTCTTGCCGGTCAATAAGCACTTGACCAGCCGGATGACCTCGCCCCTGATGGGTGGGCAGCCGTGGATGAAAAAGTCCACCGGCACTACCGAATGCACCGGCCTGGCCGGTATGGTCTTGTACCACTTTGCGTTCTCGCCGTAGACCAGCTTGAGGTTCTCATCCATGGTATAGAAGTTCTTCAGGGCGTTGACGCCGGCGGTGCAGGCGCAGGCGCCCAGGGATACCAGTATCTTGGCGTTATTACGGATGCCCTGGATCCTCTCGATCTCTTTCTCGGTGGTGATGCTGCCCTCGATGAAGGCGATATCATATTCGTCGGAATGGTCGGAGCTGGCCTCGCGGAACTCCACGATATCCACTACGTTTATCAGGTCTACGATCTCCAGGTTGAAGTTGAGCACTTCAAGCTGGCAGCCTTCGCAGCCCGTAAAATCGAAGAAAGCGACTCTCGGTTTCATTTATACTGCCTCCTTTAATGACTTGACCTGTGCGTAAGTGAAGACGGGCCCCTCCTGGCAGCAGTACAGCCCGTTGATCTGGCAGTGGCCGCACTTGCCCACGCCGCATTTCATCCTGCGCTCCAGCGACATGATGATATGGTCTTCCGCCAGCCCTTTCTTGAGGCACTCGGCGATGACGAAGCGGTACATGATGGGCGGGCCCACCACGATGGCGTAAGTTTTAGCCGGGTCGAACGAAACCTTGGGGAAAAGTGTGGTGATGACGCCGACATTGCCGGTCCAGGAATCATCGGAGCACCTGTCGACCGTCTCCAGGAAGCACATGTCCTTGCAGGTATTCCATTCCTGAAGCTGGCCGATGAAAAGCCTCTCCTGTGGGGAGCGGCAGCCAAAAAGCGTATTGACCTCGCCGAAGTCCTTGCGGTTATCCAGGACATAATTGATCAGCGAGCGCAAGGGGAAGAGGCCGATGCCGCCGGCTACGAAGAGGATATCCTTGCCCTTGAGGGTCTGGATGGGGAAGCCGTTGCCGAAAGGTCCCCTGATGCCGACTTTGGCGCCCTTTTCCAGCGTGTGCAGTTTGTTGGTCAGGCTGCCGGTGGCCCTGACGGCCAGCTCGAAAGAGCCCCTGTGGGTGGGGGATGAGGTTACGGAGATTGGCGCTTCGCCGACGCCGAAGATCGATATTTCAACGAACTGTCCGGGCATCTGCCCCAGTTCTTTGCCGTCGTCGAATTTGAATTCAAATACCTTCTCCCTGTCGCTGAGCTTTTCCACGCGAATGAGCTCGGCTATGCGCGGCAGGTGAAGTGATTGCTTGGCCGAAAGCTGCATTACCATTTACTTTGCCTCCTTGATCAGATTGAAGGTCTCGGCCGGGCTGGCGATCTGTGCCAGGCAGGCGATGGCACATCTGCCGCAGCCCACGCAGCCCAGGTACTTGTATCTTTCCAGCAGGTACTTACCCTTGCGGTACATGCGGTGGCGGAACCTCTGCTCCTTGTGCTCCCGGAAGTTCTCCCCGCTGGCCACCTTGGCAAACTCGCTGAGCATGCAGGCGTCCCAGCGGCGGTAGCGTTCGCCTCCCTTGAGATTGAGCGCCGGATCGTCCTGCACGTCGAAGCACACGCAGGTGGGGCAGACCATCACGCAGGAGCCGCAGCTGAAGCAGGTGGCCGCCTTATCGTTGAAGACCTTGCTCTCCCAGTTGGCATCGAGCAGGGCGGGTATCTCGTCCGGCTTCATCTTGAGGGTAACCTGGTATTTTTTAAGGGCATCCTTACGTACCTTGTCGCGTTTCTCCTGGTCGGCCGCCGTCGCCTCCTTGGTTTTGGCTTTCTTGATCAGGCTGTCGCCTTTGTTGGTGCCCACGGTGACGAAATAATCATTGCCGATATCGGTAAGCATAAGGTCGAAGCCCTCGTCGGTGACGGCCGTCCCCATGCTGGCTGCGAAGGCCTTGGGGTTGGGTGTCAGGCAGTCCACGCCGATGATGACTGACTTTTGCCTCTTCATCATCAGGTTGGCGTCTGGGTTGGCTCCGCCGTAGACGGCGTCGAAGAGCAGGAGGCCCCTGATATCGAAGGGGTGGACGCCGATCAGGCACATGGCCTTATCGTTGACCACAGGCTCGACTTTGGGGGTTGCGCCGAACTCGTACTTCAACACCGTTTCTATCTGCGGGAAGAAGTACTTCTTAGGCGGCAGCAGGGCTATGTCATAATCAAGGCGCAGCTCGGCTGCATTTTTCAGCGGGCCGAAATTGAATTTGCTGTCCTTGGCCTGGATACCGATCACTTCCCCGGCGGCCTTCGTTTTGATCAGATCATCCACGAAGCCGGCCAGGTCTTTTTTGGAAATCACCCGGTTCTGCATGAACAACTCCTTCTGGTTTATTTTTTCCACATAAGGCTATGCAGCATATTTAAATATGTTCATAAATAGGTGCCGGATACGTACAGTGAACCTATTCAGTTAAAAGCTTTTTTAAAGAGATCAGCGGGCCAGTTTCTTAACTATGCAGCCACTGCTGTCGACAACCGTGATTTCCAGCGGCATCTTGCCGGGCAACGTGTGCGTGGAACAGGACATGCAGGGGTCGTAGGGCCTCCACGCCATCTCGACCTGGTTCAGCAGGGATTCGGGTATGTCCTTGCCGGGCTGAATCAGCGCCTGCGCTGCCTTTTTGACGGACATAAAAATGGCCGCCTGGTTATTGGTAGTGCCCACTATAAGGTTGCATTTCTTGATGCAGCCTTTTTCATCCGCCACATAGTGGTGGGTGAGCGTGCCGCGCGGGGCCTCCACTATGCCTATGCCCTCCGTGGGCTTATTGGTGGGTATATTCCTTATATTGGGTCCGGTAATCTCCTTATCCTGGCTGAGCTCCAGCAGCCTCTCGGCGGCGTAGAGCAGTTCAATCAAGCGTGCCCAGTGAGTGGCCAGCGTGTGGTGCACCGGCTTGCCGCCCAGTGTGGAATACATCTTATCGTATTCCGCCTGCGCCAGGGGTGTGGCCATGCCATCGGCGGCATTCAGTCGTGAGAGCGGGGTGGCGCGGTAAACGCCGCTGTCTTTGCCGTCCACGAAGCCTTTCCAGCCCACTTTCTTGAGGAAGGGGAACTTGGTATAGCTCCAGGGCTCGACGTGCTCGGCAATGTTCTCGAGATATTCTGACGGTGAGTATTTGGCGAACTCCTTGCCGGAGGGGTCTACCACCCTGACCTTGCCGTCATAAAAATTGACCTTATTCTTATCGTCCACCAGCCCCATGTAGTAAGTGTTGCTAGTGAAGGCGTCGCTGACTATCAGGTCCACATAGCCCTTGTTCTTGAGCACGATATCGCTGAAGACCTTAAGTGAAAGCTGTGCAAATGCCACATCCCTTTTAGCGATATCTTCGATTTTCGTCCTGTCTTCCTCGGAGATGCGTTTGCTAACGCCGCCGGGGAGGCCGAAGACCGGGTGGATCTGCCTGCCGCCTACCGCCTGGATGATCCAGTGGTTTTCCTGGCGTGTTTTGAGCACCTGGCCCGCCAGGTCCATGCCCACCTTGGCGATAACGCCCAGTATATTGCGCTCGGCCACCGGAGCATCGGGGCCCATGATGAAATCGGGCCCGGCCAGTATATAAAAATGCGTGGTGTGGTCGGTTACATAAAATGCGCTGTAAAGCAGCTCGCGTATCTTCTTGGTGGTGCTGGTGGGCTCGGTATGGAACATATCGTCCAGCGCCTTGGTAGCCGCCATATGGTGGGCTTCGGGGCAGACGCCGCAGATGCGCTGCGTGATCTGGGGCATATCCTCAACCGGGCGTCCTTCGCAGAACTTCTCGAAGCCGCGTAGCTCGGGTATCTGCGTATAGACGTTGGCTACGCTGCCGTCGTCATTGAGGAAAATGGTGATCTTGCCGTGGCCTTCCAGTCTGGTGATGGGATCGATGGTTATCTTCTTCATTGCTTGATCCTTGCCCTGTTGATCATGGAGTCCGCCAGGCTGTAGCGGTAGAAGGTGCCTGCCGGGTCGACGATGCCGTCCAGTATCTTCTCAATCTCATCCGGATTGTTGGCGTCGATGACCGAGGCCAGCGCCGTCAGGAAATGGGCGCCCTGGTCGCGTACGCCCTCGACTGGTCCGTAGCAGCCGGTGCAGGGCATGTTGGCCTGGGGGCAGGGGGCGCCGCAGCCTCCGCGGGTGGCAACGCCGTAGCAGAGCAGTCCCTGCTCGAGCAGGCATTTGTCAGGTTCGGGTATTATCTCGTAAGGCCTGTGGAAGGCTTTGATCTTCTTTTCGTGTTTAACGCGGGGGCAGTCATTGCATACGGCATTGGCCGGATGGGCAATGACCGTTCCCTTGGGCGGCAGCTTGCCGCTCAGCAGCGCTTCCAGCGCCAGCCAGGTGGTCCTTTCCTCAGGCGGGCAGCCCGGGACGAAGTAGTCCACGTCGACCGTCTGCGCTAGTGTTTTGACCGTCTCCCATAGCACGGGCAGTTCGAGCTCGCCCTCCGGGACTTTAACGGAAGTCTGCGGGATGATTTTGTCCTGGTTATCGGAGGAAACAGTATCTATGAAAGCGGTATCCACCATCATCTTGAGGTTGTAAAAATTGGCCAGGCCCGGTATGCAGCCCTCGGTGGCGCACGAGCCGTAGGCGATCATGATCTTGGACTTCTGCCGTAGCAGTTTGGCCATGTGCTCGTTTTCTGAGTTGCGGATGGCGCCGTTGAAAAGGCAGGCGTCGATGCTCTGATCGGCCATATTTTCTACGTCGGCGTATTTGGCATCGACGGCGACGGGCCAGAAGACGATATCGGCAGCTTCCGCCAGCTTGAGGATCTTGTCGCCTATTGCGAGGGTGGCGATTTCGCAGCCGCCGCAGGAGGCGGCCCAGTAGAGGGCGACCTTGAGTTTAGGCAACTTTGGCCTCCTCTTTGGCTTTAAAAGGGCCGAGCGCCCTGACTTTCTCGGTCATATCGTTGACAACATGGGTGAAGAGGTCTCCCTCGGAGGCGGATACCCAGTCCATGCGGAACCTGTCTTCTTCGATGCCGAGTTGTTTGAGCGTCCTTTTGAGCAGCATCATGCGCCGCAGGGCCTTGTAGTTGCCTTCGGCGTAGTGGCAGTCGCCCGGGTGGCAGCCCAGTACCAGCACGCCGTCCGCCCCGAGCTCGAAGGCTCGCAGGATGAAGGCGGGCTCAACGCGGCCGCTGCACATAACGCGGATGGCGCGGACATTGGCGGCGCACTTCATTCGGGAGGTGCCGGCCAGATCTGCCCCGCGGTATGAACACCAGTTGCATAGGAACGCGACGATCTTTGGTTCGAAGTCTGTCATATTAGTAAAGCTAAGGTATTGACTTAATCGTCAACAGGCCTTGTAAATTAAACTAAAAACCTGCTGAAATGTCAATACTAAATCTTTTTTACTTGCCTGGTTTCTTGTCATCAGCCCTAGCCATGGGCCTCTTCAGGCGCTCACGGTGAAGCTGGGCGGTCTGATCGGTCTCAAAAGCCTGCTTGACCATTATATCCAGGCCGGGGCAAGTCTTTTTAATCTCGCGGCTGTCCAGAGAGTAAAATACCAGCGGGCCGTCACGACGGGCCTTGAGCAGGCCGGCATCGTTCAGGATGCCCAGGTTGCGGGAAGCGCGGGTCTGGCTGATGCGCATGGCCTGCTTGATTTCCAGTACGCAGGCTTCCCTTTCCGTTAAAAGGTAAAGGATCCTTAACCTTGTTTCATCGCCGGCGGCTTTAAAGACTTTAAGTAACTCTCGCATTACGATCGCCTCATATTTATGCGCACATGAGCATAAGTATTAAACTTGTGTGATATTTTACCGCAGTAATTTTAGCATGTCAAAAGAGATCAGGCCAATCGTGGTGCGGAAAATAGGGTTACAGGGGCTTCAATGATGGGGGCAGGAGCTTATCCGTGACCCATGCGCGCACCATGTCAGCAAAGAGGCCGGGGAATTGAAGACACCATACATGGCTGCCCCCCGGGGCTACCAGGCCGCGAGCCGACGGGAAACGTGCAAGCAAACCTCGGGCAATTCTCTTTGCCAGCCAATTCTCCCTTTCTCCCACGCAAACAAGCAAAGGCATGTCTATTTGTGCAGGCAATTCCAGCTCCTTTAAACTGGTGATGATATGGTTCATGAATTGGACGGAAGATCCTGCCAACAGATCATCGTGAAGAAGTTCATGGTAACGGGTCGGGATGCCCTGCTGGTGCATAGTTGCCTGGACTAGATATTCGGGCTTGTAAAAACGCAATGTCCACAACGTGGACCTAGCGAACGCCGCATATATAGCCGATAGGCGTCCGGAGCATCCAGTCACTATACAGTGGTCCACCAGATCGGGCGTCGTGCGAATCAGGGCAAGAGCTACCGCGCCGCCGAGCGATAGGCCCACTACGTGAGCTTTTTTCTGAGGTAGGTGCTTCTCGATTAGTTCCGCCACTCCTCGGGAAGCGTCACCCATGGTAAAAGGGATATCTTTACTCACGCCCTGTTCAGGCAAATCAGGCGCCAGGCAATGGAAATCCGGCAACAGGTCAATAATGGGGGTCCATGATTTGCTGCTGAGGCCTCCACCATGGAGGAATACGATGGCAGGTTTGCCGACATTTTGATTATCGAGTGAAAATAACATGAAATCGTGAGATACAAAGTTTAGTTGGTCCACATTATATGTCGTGCGACTTTAAAAGAAAACAAATCTTGCCAAATCCCTTTCTCATTGGGAGAGGGCAGGGTAGGAAATGAATCCTTTAAGCTTGTTTGGAATGTGGTTCTTGGTCCCGATAGCATCGGGATGGAATCTACTTGAGGGAGGCGCTGAGGAGGTAACCTGTTCCTGCGTGGGAAAAAGGAAGGCGTTGAAGAGGGAATCCGTTCCCTCTTGGAAAAAATGAAATCCCTCTCCCTTGGGAGAGGGCAGGGTGAGGGGATCAAAAATACCATTGACACAAGGCCTTAGAGTGGTTAGAATTTTAGCTTGTTGCGGCAGCGTAGCTCAGTGGTAGAGCAGGGGACTCATAAGCCCTTGGTCACTAGTTCGAATCTAGTCGCTGCCACCAAACCTCTTAAATCCTCTGTTCACGAACAAGGGATTCGTCAAAATCAACAGGCTTATTTAGCTATCGCGTCAGAACAGGGGATTGCTATTTCTAAGGGAGCAGGTCACTATTAGTTTACACTTTACTACCTATGTAACTTTGCCAAATATCATCAAGGAGATTTTGAGAAGGAGATGGCGGTATTGACGTTGTTGGACGTATAAGTAGTATGGGTTGTGACAATTCCTCCACAATTCTATTTGCTACGCTGCCGTAAACCCTGCGACTAACACCAGCGCGTCCTTGGGTAGCAATAACTAAAAGATCAATATTCTCTTCTTTTGATACTTGCGTGATGGTTTGTACAACTTCCCCGGTTTGAGCTTTTATGACCCTAGATTTTACCTTTACCCCTTTTTTCTTCAGTGCAGCCACCGTCTTCTTGAGATAACTTGTTGATAGTTTTTCCATCTCTCCCCACATATCGTCACGGCGTTTCTTCCAGGTCGAGTTGATGGGGTGCGAGCCGTACGATGGTACGATCGGTGGTTCGCAGATATGGAGGAGTAAGACTTCCCTATTAGTCTTCTTAGTTAATTCCTCAACATAAGGAAAAACAGATTCGGAGAAAGAGGAGCCATCAACGGGAACTAATATCCTGTTGAATTCCGCTGAAACTTCAAGGGATTTTGATTTCATTAAAAGGACGGGAATTTCGGTACCATAGAGGACTTTCTGGGTTACACTTCCAAACATCCACTGCTTAGCTTTTGAATAAGCGTGTGTGGCCATGACAATCAAGTCTATTTTGTTATTATTAGCGTATTTAACTATTTCTTCTGCCACGTCACCATAGCTTGTAGCCGTGGTAGTTTTTATTCCTTCTGTATTGAGTTCTTTAGCATTAACTTCCAGATAGGATGAGAAAAGGCGGTCACGTCTATCAACGAAAATGGTCAAACTAACAGCAAAAAGTATCACCTGGCTTTTTTTAAGCTTTGCTATACTTTTAGCGTATGGGAGAGCCTTTTCGGCTAGTTCAGAGCCGCTCAAAGGAACTAGTATTTTTTTATATGCCATGGCTACTCCTTTCTGGTATAAAATTAATTATATTCTAATATACCTGTGGTGACAATGCTCATTCACCTAGCAGTGGATTCTTTAACCGCAAAACAATGGGCAGGAATAGCGGTACATCCACACTTATTAAGGCATACATTCGCTATATTGTGGTTGAAGAACGGCGGAGATAGCTTGATACTACAGAGGCTGTTAGGGCATATAACACTGATGATGACTAATAGATATTGTCACGCTGTGGATGCTATGATGCCGTGGAGGCACATAAGAGATTTAGCCCGGTGGATGGGTTGAGGTAATAGCTATTCTGGGCAGTTATTGGAATAGGTGTATTTGTGCACCGATATTAAGTCAAATTTAGAAATTGTCAGTTTCATATAAGGTATTCATAAGTCCGCTGTCAAGTATACTCAAAACTATTCCTCTATACTAATATACTAAGCATAAAGTAATATCAAGAGGAGGTTAAAATTGAAAAACAAATCCCTTATTGTTTTACTGACATTAGCGCTATTAACAATAGTAGTGGCCACGGGTTGTAGTTCCTCGTACGTAACCAGGGAGCAGTTCATGGCTTTACAAAATCAGGTCAATTCACTCAGCAACTCACTCAATTCAGCTCAGCAACAACTGTCTTCAGCCCAGCAGTCGCTCTCTCAAGCGCAATCCCAGCTACAGCGTCAGAATACGTATGGTACCTATGCACAGCCGGCCTATCAACCTAATACCATCTATCAAACCTATCCATACGGGTATCGAACCTATCCATACGGATATCAAACCTATCCATATGGATATTGAATTACAGAATCCAGTAAAAGTTAATATCGGTCAGGCTGTATATCCAATATGTTATAATATTTACACTCAAATTCTGTAACATATATGAAACGGCTCATACTAATTGCTGGTTCGAGTTTTCTTATCTTGGCATTGACGTTAAGCTGTCAATCACCCGTCCCGACGGATATTCCAAACGAGCAATACCCGGCGGACATCAGTGGGCGTGTTATCATAGCTGGGTTTCTGTCAGAACAGGGGTCAATTTACAGTCCTCCTAATGATGAGACTTTCTGGGTCGTAGACATCACTTTCACCAATAAGGCGTATGAGCTACCAGATATTAGCGGTTACGACCACTGGAATATCGTGGTTGGGGATAAGTATTATTGGATACCGGAGTTATTAAAGCAGGATAGCCTGCCGCTTCTTAACGTCCCTGCAAACCAAACTGAGGAAAAAATGGTGTGCTTCCAAGTTCCCAGCAGTTTGAAGGTAGGAGATGCTAGACTGGCATATCAGGCTCAAAAACTAGTCTCTTTTGGGTGGTTGACTGGTGATGGGAAAGTGGCTGGATATGATTGGGGTTCGAGAACGGCGGTCAACAAATAGGAAATGCCAATACTAAGAACGCTCATATTGTTAACCTTGGTCTAACTGGTGGTGCTGATACCCGGTCAGGGTAATATTAAAGTTGCACATGCTACAATGAAATAATGAGAGCAATATTAATCAAAGTTGTCTGGGGTGTCTTTGCAGTCCTCGTGGCGCTTTTCATATTCGCGCTGACTCCATTCAGGGAGCAGTTCGGACGTTTTGAAGTATTTCCTGGCATTCCACTAATTGTATTAGGCCTCGTGGTGGTAGTCTTGGCCGCCACGCTAAACATGAATACCCTCCTGAAGTGTTTTCTTGTAGTTGCCGGAGCTTCGGCCATCGGATGGCCCTCCAGCCTCTTCCTGCACAATTTTCTTTATTATTACTACCCTACTGAGCCAGTAACTTATATTCTCTTTTTCCTTGTTTTTCCACTTTCCTTCGCAATTGGCGCTATAGGTTCAATAGCTGTCGGATTAATATCGTTATTACATCGCTCAACCAATGAGTAGCTATAATAAATATCTTACGCCGCTGATATACCTGCTATAATGCTAATTGAAACCAATTTAATACGGAGGTCAGACATGGGAAGCAAAGGAAGAAGGAACGAGAAAAAGCCTAAGAAACAAGTAGAAAAGAAGTCAGCAGCGAAGACACCAGATAAGACAGAACAAAAGAAGAGATAATAGTACCGGTAATACGGATTGGAACACGCTGGCAATCCAATTTATCCCTGTTTATCCCTGGTCTTTTTTTGCAAATTTCATTGTACTATCAATGAAAATTCACCACGAAAATATCATTGAAGGTAATTGAGCGTACCTAAACCGATAAGCCCTCAAAATCGCAAATCTTCTCCGTAGAGCGTTTTAGCTTTTAAATCCACCAGCTCAAGGGTGGTGCAGCAATATCACATCGTCTGGATATTTATAATATAATTATGAAGGCATCAGTCGCCCCTAACGGCAGCATTGATAGCAGTCGAGAGTAATGCACCAGAAGGTAGTGACGGATTTGTGGTTGAAGAGAATAGCCCGTATCAGCGCCTGGGCGCTTTTGGTATGCGTGGTTGTTCTGATTTTTTCAGGTTGGGGCATCACCCAAACAGGAGTCATATATCAAATTACCTTCGGCCTTATGGACCGTCGCCTGGCAGATGCGGTCCACAGGGCAACCAATATTCCCCTGGCGCTCTTCTTTCTATCACATGTATTGATAAATATTAGATTGAACCTAAAAAACATTAAGCGTCATTACATTAACTGGTTGATCAACGGGATCTTAATTGCTGTCGGTTTGTACATTATGTGGCTGGTCGTGTATATGGAATATTTTCGACTGGGAGGTTAAGTGAAAAGTAAACTTCTTGTTCCAGCGGCGATATTGTTTGTGACGTTCCTGCCGATCTTTACAGCTTGTGTTAGAAATGCCTCCATACCGGCTCCTACCCCTGTACCCGGTGAAGTTGAGGCCACAGATTTTATGGGCCACAAGCTGACGCCCATAAGCCAGCAGAATAATAATGCCCTTAAAGGCACGCAGTATATTGACAAGACAACCTACAAACTGACCGTTGACGGGTTGGTAGATAATCCGCTTAGCTTAAGTTATGCGGACCTGCAAGCATATCCCCAGATATCACAGCTCATGGATTTGGACTGCGTCGAAGGCTGGAGTTTTACGGCTAAGTGGACCGGCCCCGCTCTCTCCGCTATTTTCAATGATGCTAAGGTCAAACCGGAGGCTAAAATTGCTATTTTCCACACTGCCGACGTCCCCGGAGGATATAGTTCGCTGGACTTAAGCTATATCAATGATAATAACATCATCATTGCTTTGAAGGATAACGATATCACCCTTACAGCAGACAGGGGATTCCCTTTCCAGGTTGTAGCCATGAGTAAATTCGGCTATAAGTGGGCCAAGTGGATAACTCGTATTGAGCTGTCTTCCGATACTAATTTCCGCGGCTATTGGGAAAGCGGTGGCTATAATAATAATGCGGATGTCAAAGGCCCGGCATTTCAATAAGGGCAATAGCACTTTAAATCACAAATCTGAAACAAATTGTAAGGCCAGTCGGCATAAACTGGATTACCTATAAAAAAATTAGTAATGTCTTGGCCATGATCCCTTGGTCATATATCGTCGCAGTATTATGAGGAGGGGTAGTAAAATGAAGTCTGCAAGGGTAATAAAGGCAGATTGGCAATAATAAGCCCTTGGTCATTGGTTCAATCCCAGTCGATGCCGCCATTTCTCTTAAATCCTCTGTATCCGAACAAGGAATATAATTAAGTCATGGAACCAGAAAAACCAAATAATTTGCATGACGCTCTCCACCTCTTTACATATAGGGAAAACTGGACTAGTCGAGATAGGAGATCCGTAACATTAAGATCGATAACATCAAAAGATAAGCGAATAGAGAAAGAGCTTATTGACGGACTGTCAATTCAATCATCTCACTACAGATTCTTCCATGTTCTTAAAGAGGCCACGGAAGAAATGGTCAATCAATTTTGCGATATTGATTATAAGAATGAGATTGCTATCATAGCTGAATACAATTCTAATGACAGGAAACGAAACGTGGGTGTTGTCAGACTTTTTATTGACCCCAGTCTACAAACCGGCGAATTTGCCATATTAGTAGCTGATACTTTCCAGAACAGTGGTTTAGGTACGAAATTCATGGAGACATTGATTGATATAGGGCGTGAAAGGGGATTGAAAAGCATTTATGGTACAGTGCTAGCAGACAATGAGAGTATGCTCGCTCTGGTAAAAGAGTTCGGTTTTAATATTGGCGCAAATTCAGGCGGTGAAATCAGAATTGACCGGCAACTTTAGGCTGTAGACCAGAGGCTGCCCCTTCATCAAAATATCATAACTATTTAACTTTCTGCCTCCTTATTTTATTACTATTCCATTTCTGGCATGGTAAGATTTTTTTGATTGCTGTTAGTGGCTCGCAAGTGTCGATGCCGCAGGCAACATATTTTGGGAGGTAACTAAATGAAAAGGTTCGTTGTTCTTTCATTATCATTACTAGTCCTGGCGATTCTCATCCCGGGTTGTGCTACAGCCCAACCCGCGGCAGTACAGTCTCCGGTTAACAATGGCTCTAACTCAATAGACGGTGCAACGAGAGCGCCAGCGGTTATCACATACTTCAGCAGCACTCTTAATTCAGATAACTCGTCAACTCTGTCATGGAATGTGACAGGAGCTGACATGGTGAGTATAGACCAGAGCATCGGTATTGTTAATGCTTCGGGGACCAAGGTAGTATCACCAGCTACATCCACTCTTTATACTCTAAGCGCTACTTACGCAAAGGGGAATTCGACTAACGATATCGGAACCGTAACCAAATCAGTGACGGTTCAGGCCTCGGTCTCAAACACTCCATTCGTTAAATGATGAGGTATCGGGTCAAAATGACTTTGTTAACAATAGGAGGTTAACGGCGTGTCGATTTCGCAGACGATATATTGCAGGAGGTAACTACATTGAAAAGGTTCGTTTTCCTTTCTCTATCAATACTAGCAACGCTGATTCTAGTCCCGAGTTGTGTCACAGTTCAAGCCCCGGTAGGAACTCTACCGGTTATTGGAACCTTTGTCAGTAATCCATCTACGGTTAATTCCGGTGCCACTTCAACCCTGTTGTGGAATGTTACCGGAGCTACGTCGGTGACCTTAGACCAGGGTATAGGTCAGGTTGATGTTGCGGGGACCAGGGTAGTAGGACCGACTCAATCCACTGTCTATACCATTAGTGCTACCAATTCCGCCGGTACCGTAACCAGGTCAGCCACGATTATAATCAACTCAGCCCCACCGATAGGAACACCACCGGTTATCATACAATTCAGCACTAATCCATCTACGACTAATTCCGGTGGCACGTCAACTCTATCCTGGAATGTGACAGGAGCTACATCGGTCAGTATAGACCAGGGTATAGGTCAGGTTAATGCTGCGGGTACCGGGGTAGTATCACTGGCTAAATCCACTATTTATACTCTAAGTGCTACCAATTCCGCCGGTACCGTTTCCAGGTCAGCGGTGATTACTGTCAGTTCAGCTCCACCAGTAAGAACGCCACCGGTTATCTTAGAATTCAGCAGTAATCTTAATTCCGATAACACGTCAACCCTGTCATGGAATGTGACAGGAGCTGACCAGGTGAGTATAGACCAGGGTATAGGTATTGTTAATGCTGTGGGGACTAAGCTAGTATCGCCGGCTACGGCCACTGTTTATACTCTAAGTGCTACTTACGCGATCGGGAATTCGACCAACGACATTGGTACCATTACCAGATCAGTGACGGTTAGGGCCTCGGTCTCAGGCACTCCATAGGGCCAGTAATGAGGGTATCGGGTCAAATCGACTCTGTTAACAATACAGGGTTAAGTACGTGTCGATGCCACAGGCAATATATTTTTGGAGGTTTAATATATTGAACAAGCTTTTTATTCTTGCTTTATCACTACTGGTATTACTGATTCTCATCCCAAGTTGTATCACAATTCAAGCTCCGTCAGGACAGCTTCCGGTTATTGGAACCTTTAGCAGTAGTCCATCTACAGTTAATCCCGGTGGCACGTCAACCCTATCGTGGAATGTGACTGGAGCCAACTCGGTAAGTATAGACAATGGCATAGGTCAGGTTAATGCCGCGGGTACTATGGCAGTTTCACCGGCTACATCCATCGTCTACACCATTAGTGCTACCAACTCCGCCGGTACCCTTACCAGCTCAGCGGCGATTACGGTCAGCTCAGCACCGCCCGTAGCATTCGCGGTAACCAGTGTAACAGCCAATATTTCGCCAACAATCTTCACCGGTTCCTGTCCAAAAACCTTTACCCTTTACGCCAATATCACTGCCAACGGTCCCGGCACAGCCACTTACAGGTGGGAAAGAGAAGATCTCAGATATAGTGATATCCAAAACATCACGTTTAACGCAGCCGGTACACAAACAACAACGTTACAGTGGGATTTTGGTGAAACATCTTCCGGTTGGGTGCGTGTCCACATGTTGACTCCCAGTGAAATAACGTCGATTCCGGTATATTACACACTCAGTTGTAATTAGTAGTGGAAGATCATTGGTGACAGGCATAATTGTGGGTGTCCGCATGAATAATCCGGAGATAATGAATTTGCTGCCATCGGGGCCGTAAAGCGGTCTCCAATGGCAGCAGCAAATCTAATAGATAAGAAAGTCATTTCCAATCTGGAGAGGAGGTGAAACGTGATGGCCCAAATCAAAGTAACACGGAAGAGTTACGTTCGCAAAGACGGCACCGTGGTAAAGGGTACCACCTACTACACCAAAGATAAGGGTAAACCAGGTAAAACGCCAGACAATGAAAAGTTCTATCATCCCAAGGTGGAGATGCACTGGCATAAGGACCAGTCGGCTGAAGTGAGGCGAGCAAACGCTCTTAAAGCTCATAACGGCAATAAACTTGCTACCGCCAGGGCTTTGCAAGCGTTAGCCAATGTGACAACGGACGCAGAGACTGCCAGGCTGGCAAAGGCCGACGCAGACTATTTCTTCTCCAAGCATTAGTTCACAAAAGTCTATACCATCAGAGAGTGTGTTTTCCTAAAAGACTAAGCCTGGAGCCCGCTATTTCGTCAAAATATCATAACTATTTAACTTTCTGCCTTCTTATTCTATTACTAATCCATATCTCGCATGATAAGATTTTTGTAATTGCTATTAGTGACGGACACGTCTCAATAACAGGCAGCAATCAATAAGAAAAGGTTTAAGAAGAGGACATTAAAGTATTTAAGATAACGTATAAGAAGTTTAAGGCAACTATTAACAATATAAAGATTAAGGACGTGTCGATGCTGCAGGCAATATATTTTTGGAGGTAACTATATTGAGAAAGTTAGGTTTTCTTTTTTTATCATTATTATCATTGCTGATTCTCATTCCAGGTTGTATCACAGTTCAAGCCCCGCTAGGACAGCCTTTGGTTATTGGAACCTTTAGCAGTAGTCCATCTACTATTAATTCCGGTGGCACGTCAATCTTGTCATGGAATGTGACAGGAGCTAACTCGGTAAGTATAGACAACGGTATTGGGATGGTTAATGCTGCGGGTAGTATGGCAGTATCGCCGGCTACATCCACTGTTTATACCATTAGTGCAACCAACTCAGCCGGTACCGTTACCAGATCAGCGACAACTACGGTCAACTCAGCGTCACTCCCACCGGTAGGAATGAAACCGGCAATCATAGGATTCAGTAGTAATCTCAATTCCGATGGCACGTCAATCTTGTCATGGAATGTGACAGGAGCTAACTCAGTAAGTATAGACCAGGGTATAGGTCAGGTTAATGCTGCGGGGACCAGGCTAGTATCAACGGCTGCACCCACTGTTTATACTCTAAGTGCTACCAACTATACGGGTACCGTTTACAAATCAGTGGCGACTACGGTCAACTCAGCATCAGCGCAACCGGCTATCGTTGGATTCAGCAGTAATCTGAATTCCGATGGCACCTCAACCCTGTGGTGGAATGTGACAGGAGCTAACTCGGTAAGTATAGACCAGGGTATAGGTCAGGTTAATGCTACGGGGACCAGGCTAGTATCAACGGCTGCACCCACTGTTTATACTCTAAGTGCTACCAACTATACGGGTACCGTTTACAAATCAGTGGCGACTATGGTCAACTCAACATCATCTATAGGAACGCCGGCGGTTATCACAGACTTCAGCAGTAATCTTAATACCGATGGCACGTCAACCCTGTCGTGGAATGTGACTGGAGCTAACTCGGTGAGCATAGACCAATATATAGGAGTGGTTAGTGCTGTGGGGACCATGATAGTATCACCGGCTGCACCCACTGTTTATACTTTAAGCGCTACTTGGGCAAAGGGGAATTCGACGAACGATATTGGTATGGTTACCAGATCAGTAGTGGCTAGGGTCGGCTCGGGCTCGGATACTCCATGGGTTCAATGATACGGTAGCGAGTCGAATCGACTTTACAATGACGTGCAGGGCCTGTCTTAACAGAAGACCTTACCACGCTTGGGTATGATTAGAAGAAACTGAAGTTGCTGCCACTGGGGGCTGTAAAGGGGTCTCCAATGGCAGCAGCAAATCTAATCCAGCATTTAAAGGTGTTCATATTTAAAGTAAATTTAGGAGATAAATATCATGACAATAAAAATTAGATTGGACAACGGCCAGGAAAGCAAAATTCGCAGAAGTCCTCCTCCCATTGATGGAGTAAGGTTTTCTTGCGCTGGAAAGGGCTGTGTAACAAAGGAGATGTGCGCAAGATGGTATCGTTTCCCTAAAGAAAAATACCGCAACAATTGAAGATGGCATGACCTTCCGCCTGTTTGAACTTGCCCAGTTTTTTGTACACAACTCACAGTGTTAGTTTCGCGGGGTTTGACAGGCTTTAGGGCTTTTCGCAGCATATTTTGAGGCACCTGTTTATGCAGACTCAAATCTGGATTTGAAAAAAATTAAGGGAAGAAGTGGTGCCTTCTTCCCTTATGCCATGAGGATCGTATTATCTTAACGTTTTACCGGTATTACTCCGTATTTACCTTAATTGTAAGCGCCCCAGCACCTGCCCTGATTTACATTATTACCACTTAAGCGCCAGGCCGGACATATGCCATAACCGGGCCCGTACGAACCGTTTACATACTGAACATGTCCCGTGCCCGCGGGTCTATATGCTGTCTCCACCTGCCTCGAACTGCCTCCGCTTGTAACGGCCAGGGTTACAGCTACAGCGGTTACTACAAGAAGCACTGCTACCAGGATAGGTAAACCAATTTTTAACCAATTGTTCATTTCAGGCACCCCTTTTTATGCGTTTATATAGAAAGGATAGAGGGCGTCTGTAAGTTTGTTATGAAGAGGACGGGAGGTTTCTATGAAGTTTTCAACGGACAGATTAAGGCATACGTTTATTAGTTATGAATGATCCTCTGTATTTCGTGTCCATTTGTCTTTACTATCGTTATAAATATAATCGTCAGGATCTTCATCTAATATGGATCTAATATCACCTTCATCCGCGTCTTGTCCGGTATTATCCCGTATTCGGTCTCTTATTTCATCTATTGTTAAATACAATTGGTCTTCATCGAGTATGTCATTTATCGCTTGTATCAGATCGCTTCTTGTCACTGTCTCCCACCTCCGAATTTAAGGGCTAAGGGGCAATCCACGTCTCCTGCGTGACGGCGGGGATGGAATCGCCGGCGTTCGATGGTACCATGTGCAGGTTATATGAAATTGCTTGTAAGGAGGAGTTCTTTATCACATAGCTGAAGCTGGTTACACTCGACGTGTAGCCCAACCTGGCGCTGCTTTGGGGAGCTGGAATTTGAACATCAACGCCGTTTATTTCCAGCGACACATTATCACTGGGAAGGTATTCGAACCAGAAATCTATGGGTTTTTGGGCAGTTACCTGGCGTTCTTCTGTGTAGCCGGGTGGCATGCCGATCGAAAATACGCTGTTAGCCGCAGTGATTGTAACCTGCCGTTCGGTGGGGTTATTGGGCTGAACGGGAGATTGGGTCAGGGGCGATGTGGGGGGTGGCGTTATCTCCTGCCCGCCCGGTTTTTCTGGCCCCGAATAGACCTGTATCTTTCCCTGCAATGGGTTACAGGCAAATCCGGCAATGAGCACTATTGCTGTCAGCATGAACACTGTGAGTGACCGGAGAAGCGTTGTTATCATCATATTTGTCTCCTGTATTAACCTCAATACCTGTGGCCCAACCATTTATCTGTTCTGTTTAAAATGCTTGTAATACCGTTGTCTTAGTTCTGGATTCCAGTCTCTCGCTTTGAAATCAGGAAGGTATTTTCCTTTACCAGCAAGACCCGTCTGTTCCGGCATTTCATCGATCCGGTCAAAGACGGATCTGCCATTTGTGGCCTTGTATGCATGGTCCATGTCTTTGAAAATACTGTTAATAGCCTGTAAATGGCTGAGGCCCTCGTGTATTCGCATGTCATACATTTTGGTAAACAAGGCTTTATGCTCTTTCATGAACTTTTGCCAGCGTGGAGTGGTTAAGTCTAACGGAAATGTCTCCTTTGGGGTTAGCTCTTCATGTCCGCCATTGCTATTGCCTTTTTCGGAGTAAGCTTTCGTAACTATATCAATAGCCATAAACCGGCTGAACCGGTGATCTCGTAACAGATTGTACTGCTCCAATAGCTCCGGGTGATGCAGAAATATCTTAGCCACGGGCCGGCTAAATCTCTGTGAACGCTTGCCCTCAAATTGTTTAAAGGTGTCAGCAGGTACTACAACATGTTTGTCTGCTTTGATCTCCTCCTGTTCCCGGTCAAAAACTTTCCCATCCCACCTATCAACATCGAGCCTGGTGACATGACCTTCTTCGGTGTCGTGTTTTATTGGGCTGTAAACCTTGCCGATAAGCTGCTTTATCTGGTCGGAAGAAATCCCGGACTGCTGAGCTGCCCTGATTTCCGATTCAAGCCTTGCTATACGTTTTTGTTCGTACCGTGAACTTGATTGCTTAACCATTGCCATGTCTTTACTCCTTGAGTTTCCACTCACCTTAATTAAGATCACAGCGAACGTTATATCAGCTAAAGCTACCAGCCTGGCAGAAGTCTTTGTCTGCTACTGATCTGACGTGAGTGGCAATTATTTGAATAGTACCACATAAGAAATTGAATAATAATAAAATGAAAAAGCAAATAGTTAATAAGTTATAACATTTTGACTGGTCACAGGCTACCATCCAAAGGTATTAATACTTTTTACTACTGCGAATCATACCCCCCACAGGGACACTAATGTTTAATGCCCCCACTCCCGGTGGTGTTGTCATTTTGCCCTGTTCCCTGGATTGTCCGCGGCACCGTTATTTCCTGAGGATGCTGTACCACGCCGTTGGAATTGCTGGCGGTTATGGTATATACGGTTGTGTGATTGGGCGCTACCGTCATCTTTCCCGAGGGCGGCACCGGGCCGATATCAGGGCTGATATGTACGGAGGTGGCCCCGTCTACTTGCCACTGCAGTTCAGCCGGTTGGCCGACATTCAATTTGGGCGGATTGGATTGGAAATTATTAATCCTCGGCAAACTGCCGGAATTGTTACCATTTCCCTGGCCTTGTTTTCCCCCTGGTGGTGTGATTACCGGTGGAGGCTGCTGAATCACAGGCGGCTGGGTGTAGTAGCTCAAAGGATAAACGGTTACCATGTCCGAGGATGATACGGGGCCGTAACTATTGCTTGCCACCAGTTGGTAATAAGTCGTTGTGTTGGGGTTGAGGACAAGGGAGCCCGAGGGTGGCACGTTGCCCACACCGTTATCGATTGAAACCGAATCCGCCCCGATCACATCCCAGGTCATCACCGTTGTTTCACCGGGTGAAATGATAGGGGGATTTATGCTAAAAGATATGATAGCAGGTACGTTAGATGCATTTGGGTTGGGAGCATATATCGGGTAGGCCGGGTAAGGTGTGGACGTCGAGTAGGTAGGCACGACGCTCAGCGTAACAGTGCTGGTAACGACGCCCGTTGTGCCGCCCGCAGTCAATATGTAGGTTGTGGTTGTGCCGGGGTCTACGGATTGGCTGCCCACAGCAGATACATTGCCGACCGAAGGGTCAATCCTGACCATGTCCGACCCTGTCACATTCCAGGTCAGGCTGGCAGACTGGCCTGTAGAAATCACGGTAGGATTGACATTGAAGCCGGTAATTGCCGGTGGTGAGGAGAGGGGATTTACTGTCACAGTCACACTGGCGTTGGAACTTCCGTTGCCGTTGCCGGTGGTCAGCGTATAGGTGGTGGAGGAAGCCGGCGCGATTGTGATGCTGCCCGAGTTTCCCACCGTACCGATGTTCGGGCTCAGCGTAACGGAGGTAGCTCCGATTATATTCCATGTTAAATTCGAGGATTGGCCGCCAGTAATCACCGCTGGGCTGGCAATAAAACTGGTTATAACCGGCGTGCCGGAAGCGCCGGGGGCTAGCGGGACACAGCTCAGTAAACCCGGCAGAAATACTAGCACCAATAAAGCGGCTAACTTTTTCATTCAACACCTCCATAATGCTGATTAGTGGACTTTCCGCGGTTCGCAGCAGAATACCCACATCTCGCATTGTAGCCGCTGCCGTATTGCATTGTCATGGAATAGCGGAAAAAAAGGTTAAATATTTGTTAAATTTTTAGTGACCGCTGCAAGTAAATAGCCGCTACTTGGAAATAAAGACCGGCGGGTTTTAGTCCCGCCGGTCTTTTGCTGTCTGCCTTATGAAACGGTTTCAGTTACTGTGCAGCCGGAGGTGCGCCCTGCGGGCCGCCCTGAGGCCCATGCGGCCCTCTAGCGGGAGCGGGCAGCTCGACGCTTGGTTTCTGCGAGTACCAGGTCTTGTAAGCGTCATAAGTCGCCTGGGTTATCTTGCCATCCTTGAGCAGTTGATCAAGCATCGCCGTGCTACGGTCCGTCCAACTCTTCGTAGTAGTTCCAGAAGCGTTAGCCGGCTTCTCGGGTTTGGGCAGGCTGATGGCGGGTTTGGTGGCCAGCCAGGCCGTTGCGCTGTCGAACTGGGCCTGTGTCAACTTGCCATCCTTGAGCAGCCGGTTGAGCATATTGGTATCACGGGTTACATTGTCCGAGCTACCAAACAAGGGCACGTTATCGGGCTTGGAGGCCAGCCAGGCCTTGTAAGTGTCGGCTTGCGTCTGGGTAAGCTTGCCATCCGTGACCCATTGGGCGAACATGTTGTTCATCCTTTCCGCGCCCAGGTCTTTTTCAGCTTGCTGGAAGGCATCGGTCAGCTTCGATTTATCGATACCGAGAATGGTTGCTACCCTGGCGGTCAGGTTGTCGTTCAGCATGGCCCCGAAGCCGCCGGGAGCGCCGTGTCCGCCCGGTCCGGCGGGTGGAGGACCGCCTGCAGTAGCATCATCGGCATTGGCAGCAGTCATGACGCCGGATACCGTCATTGTTATCACGAGTATCCCGGCAATCAGCCATAAAACCTTTTTCCACATGTAGTTCTCCTCCTGTTTTGTGGGTATTGCTGAGATATAAGTTTTTTCTCAGTTGCCACAAGTATATGCGCCGATTGTTAATAGAATATTTGTTGGGGTAGCCTTACTTGCCGGACGCACCGCGGTGGTCAGTGCCGGACAAGGACTAATTACTGATTTAATTCAGGCTTTCATCTATGACGGGCTGCACCTTTGAGCGGTGACAATTAGCCCTTTTGCAGCAGCCTTTGGAGGAATTGCCAGATCTCAGTTATGTGGGTGAGTATAAAGATAACCAGGATAATGCCCAGTATCGTCAAAGCGCATCCAAACCATCTCATTTTTTTGGCCCGACCTTCCATATTATAATTTCAATTAGTAATTATAGACGCTAGAGGCGTGCCGGGTAAAACTTGTTTTGGGCAGGCTACCTCATTCGAGTCCTGGCTGCGCATAGTGGAGGAACGTTTCAGCATCGATCCCATGACTGCTCGTGATACCAGCGCAATGGATATGATTTCCGCCTTCGATTTTAACCAGCAGCCGCGTCCTCCAATAGTCCTTTCTGCGACCCGGGAGGGTTCTCCCTATCCGCATCTTCTGAGACCGTTAAGTAGAGAGCGGATCCCAATTCTGGTATAGTTTTAAGCGGATTAATCCAGTTCAGCGTGAACTAACCGGGAGAAAGATATGGCTTATAAAATTCAGACTGCAGCTGAGGTGCTGGCCTGGGCACAGCAGAATCATTGGATGCTGATCTGGGCCACGGAAGACTACAGGATCTGTGCTTTCATGGCCAGCGGCGGCAATATCGTCGAGTTCTACTTTGAGAAGAACAAGGTGACAGTCCGGACATTGCTTTCGTACGTCTGCAAGTAACTGTAAGCTTACGTGCGCGTTTCGAGGAGCAGGACTTCAGTATACGTTGTCCGTTCGGCGGAATAACAGCAAATTGTGGCTGCCGATTTAAAACAGCTTGAAGACCTTGCGCAACAGCCAGATAATCAGGAAGATAACCGCTATTATTAGCGCTATATGGATCAGCCAGCCGAGAACAGGCAAGAGTATGAAGCCCAGAAGCCACAGTACCAGCAGAATGATGCCAATGATTAATAAAATGTCCATAGCCGCTCCTTTTGGAAGTTGAGTATTTCGGACCCCGCCCGTTTTTCGCTCAATATAATAGCATAAAAGCTTCCCTTTGATCGCTGTAATAAGTGATTTCAGGAGGCTACCTTTTGAGCATGGCCACGGCGCTTACGGAGATACCTGAACTCGCCATTTTCCTTCACTTCGCTACGACAATGATGAGATAATATCAGGATTAGATAGCCGCCATCAAAGTTAAAGCCGGGCCCATCACCCGATGCGGAAACCTCTCATGGATACGGAGCCGTTCTGAAAGCCCTCGTGCGTGAATGTCAGCGGCTCGTTCTTTTCCTGGAGTGCGATGGCATATATCATGGGCAGGTAGTGGTCGAGCGTGGGCACGGACAGCCTGGATGATTGGCCGATCTTCTGAAAGTTAATCAGGTCTTCATGGTTATGGCTGATTAAATTGGCTTTCACCTTCTCATCGAATTCCACCGCCCAGTCATACGGCCTGGCGTTCGTATCATCAAAATCGATCAGTCCCAGGTTATGCACTATATTCCCGCTGCCTATGATTAGGATACCGTTTCTGCGCAGTTCTGACATCTCGGATGCCAGGTTGTAATGGTACGTAAGGGGCAAGGGGTGCCACTCATTGAAGGAATAATGCAGGCTCATTTCGAAAACCGGGATGTCAGCTTTGGGATACATGTGTTTCAGGACGGCCCAGGAAGCGTGATCCAGCCCCCAGCCCATGTCGCATTTGACCTGTACGCTGTGCACCAGCTTTGAGACGAGTTCGGCGCATTCTGGCGAGCCCGGGCTGGCATAGCGTATCCTGTAAAGCTCGTCAGGGAAGCCGTAGAAATCGTGAATGGTGTGGGGCTTGGGCATGCAGCCTACTTGCGTGCCGTCAGTCAGCCAGTGCGCTGAGATGACCATGATGGCCCTGGGCAGCGGCAGCTCGTTTGCCAGCTTGACGAGGCTTTCAGTATAGCTATTTTGGGAGATGATATTCATAGGAGAGCCGTGTCCTATAAATAACACCGGCATTTTAGGGGTTTGTGTTTTTTTCTCTTTGCTCTCGGCCATGCCTGCCACCTCCTCCATTTTTATACCACATTAGATTTTATAACCTGGCGAATTTATTACCAAAAAAGGGTGAGGAGAAACCGGCTTCCCAGAAAAAACTAGCGACCATGATTGAGCGCCCTGAGCAGGGTGGTCAGCAGTGTGAGCTGCGGTACGGGCACTCCCAGGGTTTGAGCCCTGCGAAGGGGTTCGCCGAAGATGGCTTCGATCTCCATGGCCTTGCCTTCCACGAAGTCAATCATAGTGCTGGGCCTGTAAGGGCCCATAGTGGAGGTCGACTTGAAAAAGAGGTCCACAAGGATATCACTGTCGATGCGCGCCCTCTGGGAGTGATGTTCCAGGTCGGCGTTGCCTGACGCCAGGACTTCCCCCATCAGCCTATGAGCAGCGGAGTTAAGGCCCTCATCCTCCATGATGCGGTCGGTGGTTATCCCTCCTGCAGCCACGGCCAGGCCGCTGAAGGGGATGTTCCAGCCCAGCTTTTCCCAGCGGGATTGCAGCAGGCAGGATGATTCAAAGACGCTAACCTTGCTCTGCGACCACAGCTCAATGGCTTTGGCCAGCTCCGCTTTATTATCCTGGAAATGCCCGATCGTGATGGGCCCGTAGGCCAGGTGGTGAGTATGCCCCGGATTCCCGCGGTTTATGCAGGTGAAGGCCATGCCGCCGAAAATACGTTGCGCGTCAAACCAGCCGGCGAAGCGTTCTTCCAGTCCCAGCCCATTCATGAGCACGAGTATGCGCGTATTTTCCGCTACGCAGGGCGCTAAAAGCTTCTGGCCTTCATCGATGGAGGTGGATTTAAGCGCGCAGATAACCCAGTCGACAGGGCCAATCTCTGCGCTGGTCTTATAAATTTTAGGATGCTCCAGAGTTAAATCGCCTTCCGGGCTGGTTATATGCAGCCCGCCCGATTTTACCGCGTGGTAATCCCGTCTCATGAGAAAATGGACGTCGTGCCCGGCCGCAGCCAGCCTGGCGCCATAGTAGGTCCCAAGAGCGCCCGAGCCGATCACTGCAATACGTTTTAGCTCCATGAAATCATGCCTCTCTCAAATTTGTACAGTAAACACAAGTATATGTAAAATCCATTAAAGGTAGCGGCCCTTAAAAGCGCGCCAGGCCTAAAATCCAAATCGACTGATTTTATAAAAAATCCGGGTTTTCCGCCACCGGACTAGGGGGACTATGAATAAATCTAAAGTGGCGCTGGCAGCATGCAGTACTTATGACGATGCAGCAGTCTACCAGGCTGTCAAGAAAGGTATTGCACTTTTGGGAGGCGCCGCGGCTTTTGTCCGTCCGGGTGAGCGCATTGTGTTGAAACCCAACGTGCTGTTCGGCATGGACCCCATGAAATGCGTGACCACACACCCAGCAGTCTTTAAAGCGGCGGCCAAGGCTCTTAAAGAAGCAGGGGCCGACCTTTACTACGGTGACTCGCCCGGCTTCGGAAAGTGCGAAGCCAATATGCAAAAGGCCGGTTTAAAGCAGGCGGCTGATGAGTTGGCTGTGAAACTGGCCGATTTCGACGAGGGCAAAACGGTCGTCCATAAAACCGCCCTGCTGAATAAAAGGTTCGTCATTGCCAATGGTGTGCTCGACTGTGCCGGGGTGGTAAGCCTGCCTAAACTAAAAGCCCACGGGCTTACCCGCTTGACCGGGGCCGTTAAAAACCAGTTCGGCTGCATTCCCGGCATCTTGAAAAGCCAGTTCCACCTCAAAATGCCCGACCCCTATGATTTCGCCACGATGCTGGTCGACATCAATACATTCATCAGGCCGCGCCTGTACATCATGGACAGCATTGTCGCCATGGAGGGCAACGGGCCTCGCAACGGCACTCCGCACAACCTGAATGTCATCCTGATGTCCAGCGATCCCGTAGCGCTGGATGCCATAGCTGCACGCATAATCGACCTCAACCCAGAGTTCGTGCCCACTTCTCAGCCCGGTGAAGAATCCGGCCTGGGCACCTACCATCCCGGCAATATCGAGCTGGCAGGCGATGATATTGAAGCGTTTATTGCCGAGGATTTCGATGTTGTGCGCAAGCCACCCGTACGAGCCACGGCAGGCCGTATCAGAAGGTTCTTTAAGAACCAGATTTGCCCCAGGCCGGTGATTAACCAGGCTCAATGCACGCAGTGCGGCACATGCGTGGAGGTTTGTCCGGTGGAGCCCAAGGCGCTTAGCTGGGATCCTCAGTCCGGTAAAGTGCCCGAACACGATTATGGCCTGTGCATCCGCTGTTATTGCTGCCAGGAGATGTGTCCGGAGGGGGCCATTACTATCAAGAATACGGTGCTGGGCAGGGCCATGTCCGGCTGAATTCTACGCAACACGAGCGTGCCGACGTTCCCAAGATTAGACGGTCTGTATTTGACCGCTCAGCAAATCGGCATTATCATCGTTATCAGGTCGTAAAGCTAGAGAAGAAAGTTCCGCCGAACCTCTTACATATATAAAGGTCAACCTAGAACCGATGTTAAAACTGCGTATTATATATTTATTACTATCAGCGCTGGTCTTGACCGCGACCCTGATTGCCTGCGCACCCGCTCAGCCCGAGACTCCAGCCAATGTAAATCCGCCCGGGCAGGCGGCCGGGCAGCAGGCTGAGAATTTAAGCGTCCCTCTGAATGAAAATACGACGGCTGTCGCACAGATTCCGCAGGAGGCAGGCGTTCCGGCCATAACATATACCAACGACGATCTGCAGAAACTCAGGCAGGGCAACCCGGCCAAAATAGACAACAGCAAGTATCCGGTAACGCCGGTAGAGGAACTTCACCTGACCGGCAATCCCCGCCAGGTGGATATTTCGCAATACCGCCTCATAGTCGAAGGACTGGTTGACCATCCGCTGTCGCTGTCTTACGAAGAGATTAAAAAATTCCCGTCGGTCACCGAAACCGTGTTGCTTATCTGCCCGGACCTCTTTGTCGACAATGCCCAGTGGACAGGGGTGCCTGTAGCGACCCTTCTGGAAGCCGCAGCCATACAGTCTAAGGCCGCTGAAATAACTATTATTGGGTTGGATTCATACAGGCAGACGCTCACCCGTGATGATATCGAAAAGGGTGATGTATTCCTGGCTTACGACGTCGATGGTGTCCAGTTGCCGGTGGAGCATGGTTTTCCCCTGCGCCTGGTAGTGAAAGGGAGGTACGGCAATATCTGGGTTAAATGGGTCAAGAGTATCGAGGTTAACTAACAGGCGGCCAGGTGAAACCGCGATGTACAGGAGGCCTTTTCGGCAATGAAAAAACTGGTATGTTCAAAATTATTGAGGCAAATAGTGCAGTGGCTGCTGTTTGCCGGCGTTGCGCTCTTTATCCTCACCGGACTGGGTATGACTCAGTTGGGTATCTTCGAACCTGAGGACTTGGGGTTACTGGTCAGGCGTCTATGCGTAACCATACATAACAACCTCATCATCCCCTTTGTTATCCTTTTGCTCTTGCACATGTTGTTGCCATATATTAGGAAGTGGCTGAATCATTCGCAGCAACCGGGCTCGCCCGGGTGCCCGCAACAGTCCTGACGGGTACGTATCTTAATATAAAAATTGCGCAGAAGCAGCCTGATTTTGCGGTGCCAGGGCATGGGCACCGACATGTTGTTGAACCACGATTTGATATTGGGCATTGAATCTCAGCCTCCCTCAAAATCATTCAATAGTTATGATGCATACCCGCCGGACTTTATTTACGGTCTTATTCATTAAGCTTGCACGTCAGCGCGCCGGAGGGACATCTATCTATGGAGCGCTTTATTTCCAGGGCTTCGGCGGCATCGATATTCACCCAGGGGCGTTTCCTCGGCCTGAAAACTTCCGGCAAAGCTATAAAACATTCGCCGGAATGAATGCATTTGGATGAGTCCCAGTATACCGTTATACCATCGTTGCGGTAGACCCTTTTCATTGCCAGAGATTATACCGCAGGAGACAGAAAAAATTTAACGAAACAATGGCCGGCCAATCATTTGGCCGCTAACGCTGCGATCTTGTAGCTACGTTAGTCTGCCATGTCCAGCCAGTGCCATGGCAGGTTGAATGGCGGTCGAAGGTTATGCGGCCGAAATTGGTATAGTTCCTGCCGGTGCCTTTACAGCCAGAGCACAGCTTTGCATCCTGCGGCACGGCAATCCTGCAACGTCCACGGCATACGGGGCATTCCGTCTTGCCAAAGGTTCCGTATCCAGAGTCCACCCTGCCGCTTGAGCCGCAGTAATTGCAGGCCACCATCTTATCCGGATTCCTTTGATTACTCATAGGGTATTTCCTTATTATTTTATAATAGGCCGTATCCCCCGGGTTTAGCAAACCGCTTAGCGGCCCTTCCAGAGGTTGATGACGATCATTACCAGGCCATTTATTTACCGGGGTAAAACACAGAATGAGCTTTACACTTCTAGTTGCATATGATAGACGGCCATGGTTACTAATAGGGGCGCAGCCGACGGCAGCATGTGGTTAAAGCTCTACGTGAACAGCCAAGAGGAGGCAAGCCAGGCGGTGACCGTGCCAAAGGGCAGCAGTATGCCGTTCAAATTTACAGTGGTGAAGGATGGCCCCGGCACTTATACCGTTTACGTGGGGGGGGAATAACAGCCGGCAGCTTTACGGTTAACGATTGGCTCAACCCCGATAAGGTACTGTTTATCAGCTCAGGCCTGCTAGTCTGCGCACTGTTGATAGGCATCTACATGGTCTGGAGAAGGCAGAGGTATTATTAGGTATTAAATATCTTTGCCAGACTGACCGGCTATGGTGGCATTCATCAGTTCGATGATGCGCTTGTTGTTTTGCACCAGCAACTCCGTGAAGGAAGTCTGAAGCATACCCAGGACGATGGGCAAACGCTGCAGGTATTTGTCAGTGTCCTTGGAATATTTCGACATATAGTTGCCCAGTATTCCTCCCATCGCCGGAGATTCCCCGTGGTTATAGGCGTCTTCTACAGATTGAATATCGAGTAAATGGGATTGCATGAGTTTCCCGTATTCTCGGAACATTAGCTCGGGGTCTGTAAGCTGCCGTATTTTATCTTCCAGGGAACGGTTACCCATGTTTAAACCTCCTGCGCTTCGTTTCTTTCGTGAATTGAGCTAATTATACCAAGTCTGCTCCCGTTGTATAGGGGGGTAGGTGATGCCGTCAGAATATGTGATATGTATAATTTTCTTAAACTGCCTGGGTTTGAACCGGGTGAGGGCCTTTGTTGAATAATGCATGGCGGATGGCGTACAATCATGGTCGGATTTGACGTCTTGTATGTGGCAGAGGTAGACCGCCGGAGAAGATGCAGTAGGCCTCGTAAGTTAAATATAGGGCTGGTAAATGGTAATGAATGATGACGCTTCTGAGCCAAAGTTGAAGACCGGAAAGCCCTCCGCATATTCATCCGCTGCCGCGGCCGATATATCCCAAACGAACATAGCTCCTTCCAAAACCAAAACTCATAAGATACTTATTATGGATGACGAAGATACCATCCGTGATACCGTCAGCCGCATGATTGCACTTTTTGGATTCGGAGACGTGGCAACGGCGCGTGAGGGCGGCGAGGCCCTGGACCTCTATAACAAAGCCAGGCTGCAAGGGGAGCCCTTCGACCTGGTAATCATGGACCTCACCGTTACAGACGGCATCGGCGGCAGGGAGGCGATCAAGGAGTTACTCAAGATAGACCCGGATGCTAGGGCGGTTGTAAGCAGCGGCTATGCCGGGGACCCGTTGGTCTTAAATTTCCAAAAATACGGTTTCGTCGGCGCGCTGATCAAACCGTATACGATGGGTGAATTGCGGGACCTGCTAAATACCTCTTTAACTTAGTTGGAGGCGATATAGATGGGCGTGGCAGTTAATATCGGCCTGGGTATAGGCTGCCTGGTTATAGCTGTTCTGATGGCAGTCATCGGCGGCTGGTTTTCCTGGACCGGATTAAGAGGCAAGGACTGGTCGGCGGTGGTGCTGGCAATATTGATCTTGGCAGTCGCCGTTTTTGCTGTTGTTAGCGCAGTTAGCCTGTTTATCAAGGTCTGATTGAACTCACCAGCTATATTTATAAGGTTTAATAAAAAAGGCGGGGACTTGCCCCGCCTTCGGTGTTTTCAAAACGATTTGGCCTGGGACAATTGCGGTGTCTTAAATCCGGGGTTTTCTATTACCGATTGAGAGCAGTTTTTCAAATACGAAGATGATACCGTTCCCCATGCTGTCCAGTGCCCGTACGACGTGGTTGCCAGCAGTATCAACGCCTTTGGAAAAAGGATTGACGACGGAGGGCGGTTGAAGGGGAGCAGGACTATCCGGCGGTTCATATCCGGGCGAATGGCTGCGGTGCAGGTACTCCAGATAGTGGCTGATAAGAGGGTCATCCGTCACCGGCTCATCAAGTTTGGCCATTTCCTCACAGGTGCTTAGGGTTGGAGCTTCCAGTACCTCGGCAATTTGTTCTTCCACAGGCCTTTTCAGATGTGTAATTACCAGGTCGCAAAGCTCAGACATATCCTTGCGCAGATGGGGGTGGTTTTCCTCAACGCGGGATATGTCCTCCTTGAGTCTATCAAGTGCGGAAAGAAGGGTTTCAATCGGGTCCTCCACCTGATCGGGAGGGCATACAACAGAGTCTTCCAACCCCGGCTGAAATTCCTGCTCCATTAACCCTTATATTATGACAGGTTTACGTAATTTTCAACGTTATGCCTACCGGGCAATGGTCCGAGCCGTGGACGTCGTTTAAAATGAATGCGCCGGTCAGGGATTCGACCAGGTTGCCGGAGACAAAGAAATAGTCCAACCGCCAGCCGATGTCCTTATCGCGGGCTTTGAAACGGTACGACCACCAACTGTAATGGCCGGGCTCGCTGTTAAAATGCCTGAAGGTGTCGGTATATCCGTGGGCGACCACCTTATCCATCCAGGCGCGCTCCTCAGGAAGGAAGCCCGATGTATCCTTATTGGATTTGGGCCGCGCCAGGTCTATGTCCCGGTGCGCCGTGTTGAAATCGCCGCATATCACCAGCTTCTCTCCCCTGGCTTTGAGCGAGTCCATATGCTGCAGAAAAGCATCGTAGAAACGCAATTTGAAGGGCAGCCGGGCAGCTATTCTCTCGGCATTGGGAGCGCCCTCCTTACGGGCGGTGGCGACCTCCTTATGACCATAGGCCTTGGGGAAATATACATTGAAAAGTTTGAAGCCGGGGAACTCCGTCATCAATACCCTGCCTTCAACATCGAATTCGGCAGTCCCCAGTCCGGTTTCCGTCTTTACCGGCTTTTGCTGGCTGAAGGTGGCGACCCCGCTGTAGCCCTTTTTATCGGCAAAATTCCAGGCCGTGTAATAGCCGGGGGGCGATTCCAGTGCAGGGGGAAGCTGGTTTCGTTGCAGCTTGGTCTCCTGAAAACAGGCGATATCCGGTGCTTCCCTTGCCAGCCAATCGAGGAAACCCAGGGGGGGCTGGCCGGCTGCGGCCAGGTTGGCTTTATCCAGCATATTGCGCATGCTGACCACGTTCCAGGAGATGAGCTTGATCTTTTTGCTCATGCAGTCACTAACAGGTACGGGCGTACTATTTTAATCCCTCACGTCCACCGCCGCAGAAGAAGCTGCACTTGGGGCAATAGCGGGAATCCGTAGATACGCTGTTGCCGCAGTTGGGGCAAATGGGCTGGAGAGGCTGGCCGCAATTGCCGCAAAAGCGGTCATAAGGGACGCGTGGCCAGCGGCAAGAAGGGCATTGCGAGCCGGTCGCCCCCACGTTTCCCAGCCACGTCCCGCATGAGCTGCAATGCAGGCTCCCGGCGGTGTTTTCCTTCCAGCAATTCGGACAGAGGAAATTTTGCTGCATTATAATATCGAATTTCGCTAATATTTTATGCTTGTTTTATGACGCGGGCAATATGCTGGATTACTGGATGGTATTGAACTCACTCGTATGTTCAGCTTTATTGCCGTCCTTGTCGATTGATATTACTTTATATGCATACGTTGAGTGGGCTATCAGGTTGGTAAGGGTTACCTCGTGCGTCTTAACTCCCCCAGTGTCTGTTGGATCGTCCTGTATGGGCGTGTAGGCATTGGCATTGGGCGCCAACCCGTACTCTACCTGTGAACTGGAGTCTTTATCGGTGACCCATGAGATGATGGCACTGTTGGCGGTCGCCCCTGGCTCAACATTAGTTGTTAATATTACGGGAGGCGTTTTGTCAGTGGCCGTGACTGTCGTAGTAGGTTGGGCTGTCTTTATCCAGTGGAACTGGAAAGCCAGCAACAGGAAAATCCCCAGGCCTACTACCAGTACGACCAGGGACGAAAGCAGTATGGGGTTGGTGTTCACAACGATTTGCTTCAGCCTGCCGACGAAACCGTCCAGCATGCCCACTCCGGGTGCGCCGCCGGCAAAGGGCCGCGGCGGATACCCGCCATATTCCGGGTACTGTTGATAACCTTGATAGGGCTGCTGGCTGCCCTGTACCCCGTATCCGGCTTGCGTGTAGGGCTGTTGACTGGGAGCCTGGTAACCAGGCTGAGTATATTGAGGGTAGGGTTGACCGGTGGCAGGGTGGGTGGAGGCCTGCGTGGTTGGCGATAGGGGTGAGCCGCATGACTGGCAGTACTGGCTGCCGGTGGCATTGCCAGCGCGGCAGTTAGGACAATATATCAGGAGGGTGTTGCCGCAATGCGCGCAAACCCACGTGCCTCTAAGGTTTTGTGCTCCACAATGGGGACAGGGATCGGTAGATTGATACATGTTATTTACTATACGTAAGATTACAGCCCTGCATTGGTAGCTGTTGTGACATATTGGACATCGGATGTGGCCGTGCCGCCAGCCGGCGTTACGGATATGACGTGGTATTGGTAGTTGGTACCCGCTGTAAGGCCGGTGACTACGACTGCATGTGAAAATGGGTAAAGGATTTTATTCGTTACATTATCTGTGACGACATCGGTCTTGCTGGTAAAAGATCCCTTCGGCCCGTATTCGACCTGGGACGATGCTATCACGTCGGTTGTCCACCTCACGATGAAACCATCCAGCGACGGCGTATCCACCGATATATTACTGATTACGGGAGGCACGGCATTGGAGCTGGTCTTGGTGCTGCCGTTCTCGCTGCCGAACTTCAGGAAGGGTATGCTTTTCATATAGCCCTGGCTGTAAGCCCAGTATCCGAACCCGCCCAATCCGGCCAGCAGTACAATGAGCAGGAATACCAGCATGCCCTTGCCACCGCCGCCTGAAGATGGTTGGCTCCCATGGCCGTACGGAGGTGGGTACCCGGGTGGAGGTGGAGGGTACCCCGGTTGGGGTGGAGGATAAGCTCCCGGTGGATAACCGGGCTGAGGTGGATAGCCGGGAGGTGGAGGCGGATACCCGGGCTGAGGAGGCGGATAGCCCGGCTGTGGTGGTGGATAGCCTGGCTGAGGAGGAGGATAGCCCGGTTGAGGAGGAGGATAGCCCGGTTGAGGAGGAGGATAGCCCGGCTGTGGCGGATAGCCCGGCTGCTGCGGAGGAGGATAGTAGCCTCCCTGTTGAGGGGCTGCGCCGCCGGCTGGTGTGCCGCACCTGGGGCAGAAGGTGCTGCCCGGGTTCAATGGTGTGCCGCAGTTGGGGCAGCCGGATGCAAGCGGAATACCGCACGCGTTACAGAATCTCTGGCCGGGGGCGTTATTGGCGCCGCACCTGGGGCACATTATCCATTGCTGCATATTATCTCTCCATTACGTACCGAAGCTGTCTATTATAATAACAATCTCGAAATTATGTTTAATGGTTTTCTTGATTATATACAGCGTTATTAAATAAATCAATATATTCAAATATCCGAAAGTGCCCTGGCACTATTTACCCGGAGCATAGCTGTTACGTGAAACTTCATGGCCCTGCGCATCATATAGCACGGCGATATCTGTGTAAGCGTTGTTCCAGATATCTCCCGGTCCGTAGTTGAAGGACAGCCCGCCGTACTGGCAGTGGATTTCGTCTGTAAAGACGAGCACGGTCTGACCCGGGTAAAGTATACAGAGCGGGGCTGTCCCCTGCTGTGCGGCGGCTGGCTTGAGCGGGGAATCGTCCAGCGGTTGGGTCGGGTTGCATTGCGACCAGTCGATCGGGTCCTGGGAATTCAACGGCCCGGCGCCCTGATGGACTGTCGTGAATGTATTACCCACCGTTTGCGGTGTGAGCAGGCTTAAATTATTATAGCCCCCCGGCACTAAGAGGTAAGGGTCCGGGACATTGTAAGCTATGCAGGGGAAATAATCGGGGAAAGTGAACGTGGGGTATCCCCTGGTAATGTTCTTTAGTGTCCAGCCCCGGATATCCTGTGGGCTCGTACTCGTGTTGCGGACAGCTACGAACTCGTCAGTTTCCACCAGGTCCGAATCACAGCAACCGAGAGGGCTGAGGGTGCCCCTTGCGTGTACCGCTATAATCTGCACGGGTGGCCCGGCCCTTGCGGCCGACGGCTCGGTAGGGCTGTTTGAAGCCGTAACATTGTCAACCGTTGCAGATACCGGTTCTGAATTTGAGGCTGGCTTCGCAGCCGCCTGCAGCGATGTTGCCGCGTTGCCCGGGGCGGTTACGATGGGTTGCACTGGTGGTGTCTGCACACAGGCTGAGATAAAAATGAGGATGAAACCCAGCAGCCCGGCGCCTGTTGCCTGCCGTTTGACGTTCCGCATAAGTTTAAATGAATTATAGGCGCAGGCGGCGCAGGATGTCTACACTTGAGCGGTTTGGAGCGGTGGCCGCAGGCTTGCACGTGCAAGAGTACGAACATGATTACCTTGATTTTAAGGATATGTAAAGAATAAAATATAGCGTTAAGGGCGGCTAGCTCAGCGGTTAGAGCACTTGCTTCACACGCAAGGGGTCACAGGTTCAAATCCTGTGCTGCCCAGGGCCGAAGTGGCGGAATGGCAGACGCGCTACGTTCAGGGCGTAGTATCCGTAACGGATGTGTGGGTTCAAATCCCACCTTCGGCACCACATTAAGCGCCTGTAGCTCAGTTGGATTAGAGCGCAGCCCTGCGGAGGCTGAGGCCGTGGGTTCAAGCCCCACCAGGCGTGCCACTCAGGGCGATTAGCTCAGCGGTTAGAGCACCTGTCTTACACACAGGGGGTCACTGGTTCAAATCCAGTATCGCCCACCATTTTATGAAGCTAAAATGCCACAAACGAAACTTACCATAAGGTACACTATTCCAAAAAAGCTAACGGATAGCTAACCAATTATTTTAGCAGGCTCATTTTTGGATGTGGTTATAAAGACTTCGTCAAAACGAGTGGCGGCTGCCTCTTGAAGGCCAGGTGCAACATGGCTGTATGTGTCTAGGGTTATCTGGATACTGGAATGTCCCAGCCTTTCTTGAACTATCTTGGGATGTACACCTTGTTTTAGCATGAGCGAGGCGTGTGTGTGTCGTGCATCATGTAGTCGAATATATTTGAGACCCGTGCGTTTAACCAACTTGCCCTAGGTTGGCGCAGAAATAGGCTATAAAAAGGGAGCAGCCCTAGCACAACAAAATATTGTTGCAGATGTCCCTTATGCTTAACTCACAAAAAGTTTACTCAGGAACCCAAAAATGTAACCAAAGGCAGTTCCAAGAGCAAAAATGGCTATTCCCCCATCGACCTTTCCTAATGCAGCGAGAACAAAAATGGCAACGATAATAGCCGCGAGCACTCCTAGGATAAGTATGAGAATAAACCTACGTTCTTTAGCTGGCCCGCTCTGGAATGGTGTAACTATGGCTTTAGCAATAGCCTCAATTTTATTGGGGTCAACCTTATCAATAAATTCGACCATGCCCTTTTCCTCATGTTTGGGAGTGACTTCATTATTATCATTAGATTCGGACATGTTTTACCTCGTTATATATATTTCGTTAGGCAATAAACCGCTAATGAAATTATGTGCCCAAAATGGTTAGATATCAATACCACTACTTGTGAGTTTTAAGAACAAGTATGCAGGTCTCGATGGCTATAGCGTTTACCCCCCAGGCTAGCGATTCAGCGAGCTATTATCTGAGGTTCCCAAAGTGATTTGTATTCCTATGAAGACATTGTATTTCGATGATATATGGTTATTTATTTTAGCGGTAGTGTTGTCGGCGTCGCTGGTTGGCTTATCGGAATCATTAGATAATTGATACACCAAATTACTAATAGGAATACTACCACTATTAGTAGCCAAGGTATTGCTTTTCTGATTATTTTTGCAGTTTTTTCTGGTACTTTCGGATTCCATAGAGCTATCCCGCATGAAAGTACTCCACCGATTAAAAATATGAATCCCAATCTCATCATGCTATCCGCTGCCGTTGGCCCAACCTTAATTTCATAAGCTTGTTCAACTAAGGTTATACCACCAATAAACAGGGCAACAAAGGCTGTAAATAAAAACATTTTGGCGTTTTCGTTCATTCTTGGTACCTCTCGATTTTTAAACTTTGGCAACGAGGATATCACACTTTTATACTCTTGTGAATAATGTACATGGCTATAAAGAACTATTATCCATGCCTGTCATTATTATTATTCCCAAGGAAATATACATGAGAAAACAGCAGCACTGATCACAAAAGTTAAGTTGCCGGAATCATAGACGAAAAACAAACAAAAAATAGAAACAGAAAAACAGCAAGCGAAATAATATTAAATAAAGCGGCAAAGAAAAAAGCAGAAAAAAACAGAGTTAAAAACAGATCAAAAAACAAAGCCAAAAATAATTGAGAAAAAACAAACAACAAAAATTTTAAAAAAAGTTAAAAGGGAAAAATTATACAAATTTTGGCTTTAAAAAGTGCACAATATTTTGCATTCATCAAATATTTTTTAGTTGAGGAGGACTGTGATGAAAAGAGAGTTACTGTATGAGATGAGATTTAAGCTTATGCTTGATGAAAATATGGTCACTATGCTCGCAAAAAATAAAATTGATTTTCCTTCTACTGGGGAGATAAGCAACCCAAACATACACGGAAAGGTAGATGGTATTTACTATATGCTGCTACAGCCCAACGGTGAAGCTAATACACGTTCTCGCGGCCTTATTACCGTGGATGGCGGCGGTATAGTCTTTATGGATGCATGGGGATTTGTGAGGTACGAGGCAAATGGGCGCTTTGTTTTGCATGAAAGCATAACCCATAAGGCCAGCAAACAAGAGTTAGCCTGGCTAAACTGTGTTCAAGGTACTGTCGATGGCTTCATTGATGGTACTACAGGCGAATTGGAGGCTAATGTTTTTAAAGTTGCTGTTAAAGTGAAAGACCATCTCTAAGGTGAGGACCATCATCTTTAGTATGCTCTCTCAGAGCCACTAGACCACAGACCCATATACCGCGCTGCGGGGGGTCGCACACATTCCACAGCTCATGGTTCGACACCCCCGCAGCGCATCATTGCCATATCTAAAATGAATGTAAAACAGGTGGCATTTAATGTAAGGGCGGGGTACTGCTAATTTATTACCCCTTTTTTTACCCCAGCACCTTTGCAGCTTCAAGCGCTAAGGGAAAACAAGAGCTTTATGATTGGCATTACAGGAGTTGCAAATTACATTATAGCAATGGATTTTCATTATTGAGTTAAGGCTGAATGAGTTATTAAGGCTTATAGTGTGGGCTTGATGCGCTGCGGGGGTGGCTCCATCTCGTTGTTAGCGTGGTATTCCGGCCCGAACAACTCTGCAGCTAAGCGAGGACTATTCCACAGTAATTCGGCGATCAAGCGTCCGCCCATCTTCCCATCTGACTTGCCAATCTCATACTGGACGACCCCTCCATCAATCGCTCTCCATCTAAGTTTTGCTCCATCATAGTCAAGAGGCACTATGTTACCATCTCTGTCAATCCCGTGCGTGGGCAGCCTCAAACGTGAATTAAGCGGGACAGATGCATTAACCACGGTTAAATTCATATTCCCCATATACTCCGTTACAAATAGCTGCATCTCATTTGACCCACATTTACAAGATTGACGCCTATACTGTGTAATTCTATCAGTTATATCTACTATGTTTTCTATTATGATACTGTGCCCACACGCAGAGCATTTCCCTATCTTTACCATCTTTCAAATCTCCCTATTCAACTTGTAAGATTAGGCTGACTATGGCCCTGCAATGCCATATATGGCTACCTTAGCGAGCGCTTCTAGGCAGCTTACTTCTTTTATTCTTCTCTATAATTCGTCTAAAAGTCCAGAAAAAGAAAGGTATTATACTTGCAATAAGAAAAAAACCTAAGAGAATACAAGGAAGCATAAGCCAGTACCTTAAGTTAGGGAAACTATGGTAAAGGCCCAATGCTATTCCAAGTAATACTAGTAAAGATATAATTAATCTCCAGCTATAAGGTTTAGGTCCGTATCTATATGACCTTCCCTTGGATTTGAAAGACTTAGAGGAAGAAGCTAAATACTCTTCAGTAGTCATGTTTCTAACATAGGCTTCTTCAACAGCCCCATAAATTCGCTCAGAATGAGGCACTGGACCATAAAATAGATCCCTAGCTTTATTAACATCAGTATTACGGAGAGTACCTGTCTTCCCTAAATATTGGTCATGCAGCCTAACTGGTATTAAGTCAGCACTAATTTTGTATTCTAGTTCACCTGTCTCAGGGTTAGGTTCAGCCTTTACCTGGTTAGGAATCTTCAATCCCCTGTAGGGATGGTAAATACCATCAGGAGTCAAAACATGTGTAGGTTTAGCACCCCCTACGTCTTGACTAGAAAAAGAATACCGCATGGGATGGGCAACACCATCAGGAGTAAAAACATGTGTAGGTCTTGGAGCTCTAATATCTTGCATAGGAAGTGATACATCCTTATCTTCCATTTAGTTACTCCTTCTGAACGGGCATTTGATGTTTTGCATAGGCAATCTCTGTTTCTCTATGTGAACTTATGGTAACAAGTTCCGCATAATTTGTTATCGTAGTTAAGGTAGCCTACGAATATATCGGTACCCTGGCAATTCGGGCATCTTATTTGATGAACAGCTGGTACTGCTGCCGAATTATTCCCAGCTGCGCTACCCGATGTGTCCTTTTCTTCCCCGTCGGTCAAGGTGATCCCCGCTATCTTTAATACACGATCATTGGCAAAAATAGGGACGTGTTGCCTCACGGCCATTGCAATGGCATCTGATGGCCGACAATCAATCTCCTTTTTACCCCAGAATGTTTTGATAATTAATCTAGCGTAGATAGTGTCGCTTTCGATTCTATTGATTACAGCCGATTTAACACGACCGCCCATGGCCATGATAATTGAACATGTCATATCATGTGTAATAGGTCTCGGTACGTTAACATTCTGTAACTTCATCGATATCGAATCGGCCTGCTCCGGGCCAACCCATATAGGTAGATAGCGGTTAGTCTTTCTTTCGTGAAGGATTACCACGTGCTGTTGGTTTGCAAGACTTACTCTTATGCTGTCGATTGCCATTTCAATATCTGCCATACTTACCTCCCCAAGAATTTGACCGTAAGTCTATCGGGTAGGAAACTTAACCGCTCGCCACCAAAGGGATCATTTATTCTACTTCCAATGCACACTTAACCATCAATCTTACCACGTGTAATAAAAGAGGTTTAGTCCGGTGGATGGATTGAGGTAATAGCCTAGATCAATTCTGCGAATAATTGTCCTAATCATACCTTCGATTCATTAGACAATTGCTTTTCACTATTTAATCTATGAAAACATCTTGTACATTGAATTACACCACCATATACCATCGTATAATAGTGATTAGAACATTGAGGACACTCTCCACCTTTCCAAACGTCTTTGCCATAGCCAATGTAATCACCGGGATGTTCTGCCTGTTGCTGAGGAGGAGCAGCTCTTTTCTTAAGTTTTATTATTACTATCAAGAGGGCAATTACTAATACTAGTAAGACCCCGATGACAATTAGCAGACTTGAATTGATGTCCATATAAGTAGATTAAATTAAATTACATTTAATTCAATAATCTCTGAGAAATGGAGGTTGACGCTGTCTCTTTCCATACTCATAAGTTGTTTTATCATTCTTTTCTTCATTGCATGGATAACAGGATGGTCGCCAATTGCGTAAATCATCTACTCCACCTCTTGAGGATGGATTACGGTGATCGACACACCAACCTCCAAACACTCTTTTTCCGTAATATTCCAAAACTAATATATGGTGGCAGTGATAGCATACACCGTTATTATTATAAAATATGTCCTGCAGGTCTTCTTTGCTAAATCCCATACCTAAACTTCCTCTCTTATAAAAATCGTTAACGTCTTAGCCATTATATACCGGTACACTACACAATGGAATACCTGATTTATACTTACAAATTCGTAAATTCTGCCAGAAACATTGCCAATCCATATCAGTTTCCCTCATTAAATTTAGCGCTACGGGGCAAATACTGGGGTTTTTACATCTTGGGCAAAGGGTTTTATAGGGTCAATCGGTTTTCAATAAACCTTCAAAACGTTAACTACAATATACGGGCTTTGGAGGGAAAGGGTTCGAAAAAAGTTTCTGCTAACCCTGATAGTGTTCTATAGCGAGATATTCCTTATCAATAAAGTGTACCAGGCAGGTGTTCCAGTTTATAATAGGCACGGTGTAACATTTAGTTAATAGGTATGAAATTAGGAGGAGTGTATGGCACGTATTCAAAATATTCAACACAGGGAACCTAGAAGCAATACTACGTGGACACCAACCACAAAATATGGTCAAGATATTAATTGCAATGAATTCGTAGTGGAACGAGAAACTTCGGGAGAAATCAAACTAATTTTTTCTGATTCTTCGCGGCCAGGACAAGGAATAGAATTATCATTTGATTCAAACAAACCGGCTGCCACGGTGGCCGGATCATTGCTCGCAGTGGCTGATGGTTGCTCCAGTAAACTAACAGCTAAGTTGGATTGATAATGCGGCGAGGTATAATTACTTTGCCCCTTACCATATTTTACTTGGTATCGTTTTCGAGGGGGCAGGTCGATATACAACCGCGTATGGTAGCCCGGATTGCATTAATTTACGTAAACCATAGTTTGTGACTGACTGTTTTTCCTTAGTCTCCTTAAAGGTATTACTACCCGGAAGAAATACAGCCAGAAAATTGCAGGAAAACCGTCAGGTAAAATGCCGGGGTTTTGATGGCCATTGTCTCACGATCAGGGCAAATACAATAAAATAGCTAACATTTAGCTAACGGACTGAACAAAACGGAATGCCATCGGTTGGCGGCAAACGATCAGAATGGAACTAGCATTTTTATGTAAACGCTCTAATCCGAACGTAATAAAACACTTTGGAAATCGTATACCTAACTTACACACAGGGGGTCACTGGTTCAAATCCAGTATCGCCCACCATACAATCCATTCAATATCTGGCCTTTAGCTTCCATAGTCGCATGACCGGGACTTGCCGGTCTAGATATTCATTCTGTTGAACTATGTAAATACCGGTGTTAGAATTCGCTTGAAATGGCTGGCCCTTGACAATGGCTTAATAGCAGCATGCGCCCAGAGTATTATAGGCAGATTGAGGAATCATGAAGATCAGAACGCAATTCACAATAACCGTGCTGCTTTTTAGCGCCATCCTGATTGCCATTACAGCCTCCACAATAAAATCGGCCCGGTCCTTTTCCAGTAAAGCCGAATATAATTAATACCGGAGGTCCGCATGCAGAAAAAGGTTATTATCACCGCCGCCCTGGCCGGGTCGGGAGCCGGCAACGCCTGATGAAGCCAGGACGATACTGGGGCTTAAAATTTCAAAGAAGTGAGGGCAGTTGATATGGTTAAAATTTACGATTTGAGCGTACCGACGGAGGACAGCCCCAGCGAGCCCCTGCCGCTGAAGGTCGAACACAAGGGGCACGAGGCCAGCCTGCCCTTAATGGAACTGCTGCTTGGTGGGAAAAAGGAGGATATGGCCGACGGGTTGGGTTGGGCGGACGATGCAGTATCGCTGGGCGCACACGCAGGCACGCACGTCGACGCTCCCTGGCACTATGCCCCTGTATCCGAAGGCAGAAAGGCTCGCACTATTGATGAAATGCCGCTGGAGTGGTTTTATCATGATGGGGTAGTGCTGGATTTCAGGCACAAGCCACAGGGTTCAGGGATCTCCATCGATGATGTAAAGCAAGCGCTGAAAAAAATCAGCTATTCGCTTAAACCGTGGGATATCGTTTTGATCCAGACCGGGGTGGATAAGCTGTGGGGAAAGCCCGAGTATTTCTCGGCTGGCTGCGGCATGACCGAGGATTCCACCCTTTGGCTGATCGACCAGGGATGCCGCGTGATGGGCATAGACGCCTGGGGCTGGGACCGTCCCTTCGCCGCTATCAAAGAGGAATTCGATAAAACACATTATAAAAAATTGTTATGGACGGCCCATAAAGCAGGCATCAGGAAGGAATATTGCCACATCGAGAAACTTGCCAACCTGGATAAGCTGCCCAGACCGTTCGGGTTCACGGTCGCATGTTTCCCGGTGAAACTCACCGGCGGCAGCGCCGGATGGACGCGGGTAGCCGCCATTTTCAATGAATAAAAATACCTACCTCAGCCTGCCCGTTGCGATCTAACGGCCTGCGCAATCCTGTTCAGCCCCTCTTCGAGTAGGGACCTGGGGCAGGCGATATTCATGCGCTCGAAGCCGTCCTCCTTACAGCCGAAGATTTTTCCCGGCTCAAGCCCTACGCGTGCATCATCGCGAATAAAATTGGCGAGCCTGTCGGGACTCACTCCGCAACCCCTGAAATCCAGCCACATCAGGTAGGTGCCATGCGGTTGTATCAGCTTTACGCCCGGCATATTGGTGGATAGGAAACCACTGAGGAAAGCGATATTGCCTTCGAGATATTCCAGCAGCTTTTTTAGCCAGTCTTCGCCGCGCCTGTAGGCGGCTTCGGTAGCTGCCACACCGAACATATTGGGGGAGGGGACGCCATATGTCCTGGACATTTCGGTGAAACGAGACCTGAGCGCCGGGTTGGGGATAATGATATTGGAGGTCTGCAGGCCCGGCAGGTTAAAGGTCTTGCTGGCTGCTGTACAGGTAATGGAGTTGTCGACGAATTGCTCTGAAAGCGATGCAAACGGCACATGCTTAAAACCCGGGTAGACTATATCCTGGTGGATTTCATCGGAGATCACCATGATCCCGTTTTTCATGCAGATCTCGCCCAATTGCCGGAGCTCATCCTCTTTCCAAACCCTGCTTATGGGATTGTGGGGATTGCAGATGATGATCATTTTGGTGCGGGGGCCGATTTTTCTCTCCAGGTCTTCCAGGTCCATCACGTATTGCTTGCCTTCCAGGCGCAGGGGGTTGTCTAATACCTCGCGGTTGCCGCAGGTTACTGCGTGAAAGAAGGGGTAATATACGGGGGTCTGCAGGATGACCTGGTCGCCGGGCTCTGTGAAAGCATTGACCGCGACGTGCAGCGCCGGGACAACACCGGGAGAGTAAGCCAGCCACTCTTGCCTGATCTCCCAGTCATGACGCTTCTTCATCCAGGCGATGACAGAATCGCAGTATGACTGCGGGATGCCGCTGTAGCCGAAGATGCCGCGATGCGCCACTTCGCTGACGGCGTCAATAACCGGCTGAGGCGACTTAAAGTCCATGTCTGCAACCCACATGGGCAGGATATCTTTGACGGAAAAAAATTTATCCGTATAGTCCCACTTGATGGAATTGGTATTGCGGCGTTCGATAACCGAATCAAAATCGTAGTTAATCATCATTTTAAATAGCAGGGATAATTGTAGCACCGACGCTATCCTAATATAATAGGTGGCGCTGGAACCGGGCGACCATTGAAACTGGATTTTATAGGGGTTGTATATTCTAAACTGAGTCTGGGAAAATAGTACTATACACCTATTGACATTAATGCTACTGGGGTGTACTTTAGAAAAAAATCAGGGTGATAAAAATGAAAAAGCTGCTTTTGTTATTGGTGGCCGGGGTTATGGTTTTGATATCCTGCAACGCTCCGGTACAAACTGAGAAAATAAAGGTGATCACGGAGGACTACCCTCCCTACAACTACGCTGATGCCCAGGGGAATATCATCGGGCAATCCACCGATATCGTAAAGGCTATTATGGGCAAGGTGGGCGATGATTCACCGATCGAGATCTTGCCCTGGGAACAGGGATACGCCAGGACGCTTGAGCAGCCGAACACTGCATTATATTCAGTTGCACGCACGGGGGAGCGCGAACATCTCTTTATGTGGGTAGGCCCCATTGGATCGTACGAGAACTGGCTGTACGCTAAAAAGGGCTCATCTGTCCACGTGAACAGCCTGGACGACGCTAAAACAGTGGGCAAAATAGCAGCGGTGAAAGATGAGGCGGGTCAGCAGGAACTGGCTGCACAGGGATTTATTAATTTTGTTTATACCGGGTCGACCGCAGACGGCCTGAAGATGCTGATGGCGGGAGACGTCGACCTCTGGCTGGGCACCAGTGAGGGCGTTGCCTCAGTGGCAAAAGAGGCGGGAGTAAACCCCGATGACCTGCAGCCGGCCGTCTACGTGTACAAGGCGGACCTATTTATGGCTTTCAACAAGAATACTGCCTTTTCTATGGTAGAAACCTGGCAGGAAGCGCTTGATTCCCTGAATAAGTAAATGTTGCGGTCACGCCGTCTTCGATCGAGGACGGTTCAGAATAACTAGGGGGGTCTTGCTCTGGCTGATTGCCAGCGGCATACCTGAATATTCCATAGCCATGAATGGCCTTGGTCAGAACGGGTTCGGGGAGTTTTCACCGGCCAAGTACTCGCTGCTTTCCTGTTTTGTCGCCGAAGTTGTGCTGACGGCGCTATTCCAGTTGTGGCTCTTCTGGGTAGCCCCTATACTGGGTGCAATTATAGTTGTACTTGTCTGGCGTTACGGTTTTAAAAACCAATAGAACAATATGCCAATCAAGCCGGCGGGCTCGTAGGCTTTCCAGTTTTCAAATTTTCACTGTAACGGGCATAGCCGTTACGCCCCGTTTGCTTGACATAGTACATAGCGGTATCCGCATACTTGACCAGCGAGTTCAGGTCCTGGCTATCCTCGGGATATAGCGATATCCCGAGGCTGATAGAAAGGTGAATATCGTTGGCATTGAAGTTAAAGGGAGTGGCCACCTCTCTTATAATCCTGTGAGCAATGCGGTCTACTATCTCCTCGTTGGCGATCTCGGGCAAAAGCACCAGGAACTCATCGCCGCCCAGCCGTGACACCGTATCCACTTTTCTCACTGCATGGGTCAGCCTGGCCGCAATATCCTGCAGCACCTGGTCCCCGGCATCGTGACCAAAGGTGTCATTGACGGCCTTGAATCTATCGAGATCGACGATCATAATTGCCAGCTTTCTTTTATAGCGGCCGGCCTCTGCCAGAGCTATCCCGGCACGGTCGCTGAAGAGAGACCGATTGGGCAGGCCGGTTAAAGGATCATAGTAAGCAATTTGTTTGATGGCCTCTTCGTTTTTCTTTCGTTCGGTGATGTCATACAGGATCAGAACATGGCTGCGCGTGCCAGTTCTGCTTTGCAGCAGCGAGACATGCGTGCTATAGCAGTGGAGGCCGTCTTTTTGATCGAGCTCAATTTCGATATGCTCCTCACGCAAGTTTAAATAATCGCCGCCGGCATTCAACTGGTTTACGATCAACGCCGGAAGCGGTTGACCGTGGAGGTCGGACTGTTTCAAACCGGTAATATCGCACATGGCTTTGTTTACATCGACGATGCGCCCCTTATCGTCCACTACTGCGAACCCTTCGTTCATAAGCTCGATGGCGGATTCACGTGCTACCGGCAAAACGTCCAGAAGCCCATGCCTGGAAATAGCGAAGGTCAGGCAGATTGCCGAAATGGCAAAAGCGGCGGGCGTCCAGTCGGCCTGTGGAATTGGCAGAAAGGGGAAAAGATATTCAATATTGGCAATCGCCGGCACCGCGACGGCTATCATAAGGTAGACTGCTTGATCCTGGAACAGGCGGGGCGGGCTAAATAGCCTATGGACCAGTACTAATGTGCCGGCAAACAGCAGCACATAGCTGTAAGTGACAAAAACCCAGAACCACAGGCCGTACTGGCTGGCCACCAGCATAAAGGGGCCATCGATGGTCAAATGCAGGTCATACAGCATCAGGTTGTGGTATTTACCCGTCCATAGCAGTACCACGGTTATTAAAGGAACGATGAAGAACAGCAATATTTTACGCGGAGTCAGCCATCTATCCGAATTAGTAAACTGAAGGGCGAAAATAAAGGCCAGCACCGGCAACGTGACGATGCCTATATAGCTGATGTTGAGTGCTATCAGCTTGCCGGCCATATGATTATTTATGAATCCTATGATATAGCCGAATGACCATAACATCACGGCCGCCAGGATCCCTATTAAGGGTTTAGCGCCGGGTGCACGGTGGCGCGGCCATATATAGCCGATAAGCACAAGGGGCAGCGCAAACGAAAGGGCAAGCGCTGATATATAGCTTAACCAGATGGGATCAAGCGATGTATAAGGCATTTGAGTGAGTATTATGTTATCACTAAGGTTTGGCTTTGGCTATCAGCATATTCCACAGGCCTGTTTGACTCTGAATTTTTAATGCAACCTTTTTGCAACTGTTGCGTTTTTTTGTAAACTATATGGCGTGCATATGATAAGAACCGATATTTCGCCCGAAGAATACGCATTAAAGGCCGAGGGGGAGCTGGTAAAGCGGGCGCAGCATAGCCGGGAAGCCTTCGGGGAGCTGTACGAGTTGCACTACCAGAGGATATTCAACTATGCCGTTAAGCGCACCTCCAACGTGCAGATCGCCCTTGACATAACATCTGTCACTTTCATGAAAGCCTTCAGTCAGATTAAAAAATACCGCTGGCGAGATATACCCTTTGCCGCCTGGCTATACAGGATCGCGGGCAATGAGATAAACGACCATTTCAGGAGGGAGGGCCGCCGCCCTGCCAGCATTGAGCAGATAGCCGAGCTGGCGGATACCAATGATTATATCGACGAGATCAATCAGGCGGAAGAGGAGCTGAGCAGACACGAGGAGTTTCTGCTTCTGCGCCAGAAGCTGGCGGAACTGCCGACTATGTACCAGGAAGTAATCGTGCTCAAATTTTTTGAAAAGAAAAAAATACGTGAGATGGTTAACATACTGGGCAAAAAAGAGGGCACCATTAAGTCTTTAATCCACCGCGGACTGGAAAAACTCAAAGAAAAGATGCAGTGATGCAACTATTTGTAAGGCAAAGCATTATATAATTAAGAAATCGAAGGCATGAAAAAAGAAGAACTGATAAGAAAGCTGGAGAATGCGAAGCTTCCGGACCTTTTAGTGGTAAGCCACAAGGAAAGGTTGAAGAAGTTACTGCTCGAAAAGCCGGCTGCCAGGAGAGCTGCTGGCAAGTCACCGGACAGGCCGGGGGCATGGAGTTTAACAGCCGTGTTTAACTGGTTGAGGGCGCCCGCCTGGAGGGCTGCAGCGGCCAGCGCTATAGTTCTGCTTATAATTGGCGCCGCAGGTGCGGTCACATTTTACCTGAGCTCCCCTTCCCCGGCTGCCATCGCTGCCAGCGTTGTTAAAAACGATCCCGGTATTCAACAGAAACTGGGCGGGACAGGCGAGATAATAATAGTGCGCGTGGAAGTCAGGGACAGTATTGCCAGCGTAGTTTGCGGACGCAGCGTTGGCGATTTTATCGAAGCCGATGTGGATATAAACGGCAGGGCGGTGGTCAGCTCCAGGCGTTACGAAGCGGTTTTCCTCCCTGAACTGCCTGCCGAGGCCAGGGATGGCGCAATTAAGATCGCGCTGACTGATCCCGCTGTTAAGGAAATGGTGGCCCAGGGCGGCCTGATAGGCGGGGTACTCCCTATTTTTTCTTCGGTATCAAAAATCGCCCTTGTCAACGGCAATATTTTGGAGGTCACCCCGGCTGCCTCGCAGGCAATTGTGCCTATTCTATACGATGGGAAATCCTGGCTGGTAGAAGTTAATCTGGAAGAGGGCAGGATTGACCATATAATCGAGCCACAGTCCAACTTATCCCCTTACTTGGAAATCCGCTACGCACAAATAGCTCTCTAGCTCATTGCAAATTTTTCAGGAGGATCACAGCATGACTTTATTCAGTAAAACAGCCTCGTGGAGGCGCAATAGCCTGGTACTGGCTGCAGTTCTGGTTATGATAGCCGCAGTGCTGCTGGCAGGCTGCGCTAAACATACACCTTCGGGTACGCAGGCCAAATTGCCCGCAGCCAGCGGCACGGTGCAGGTAACGCCGCTTTACGATGAAAACACGGTAGTATCCCTTTATGATAAGACCATACCGGCGGTCGTCCAGGTGGTATCTGTGATGGAGTCGCCCTTAAGCCAACTGCCAAGCCCTTTCACGCTCCAAGTTCCCAGGCAGGAGGGCCAGGGTTCGGGCTTCTTCATAGATGCACAAGGGCATATACTGACCAACTACCATGTGGTTGACGGAGCTACCACAGTAACGGTTATCACCAGCGACGGCACCAAGTACGATGCCAAGGTAGTCGGCACCGACCATAATAACGACTTGGCCCTGCTGCAGATCGATGTTTCCAACGCTTCTAATTTAGCCTACCTGGTATTGGGGGACTCATCCAAGGTTAAACCCGGGCAGATGGCAATCGCCCTGGGTTCTCCATTCGGGCTGCAGGGATCAATCACGGTCGGAGTTGTCAGCGGGATCGGCAGGTCGATACCCGGGTCTTTCGCACGTAATATAACCAATATCATCCAGACCGACGCCGCCATTAACCCCGGTAATTCGGGCGGACCTTTGCTCAATTCCTCAGGAGAGGTTATTGGCATCAATACAGCCATTGAAGCGGCGGCCAACGGCGTGGGCTTTGCCGAGCCCATAAATACCGCCAAATCTTTGTTGCCTGACCTGCTTAAAGGCGGCTCTATCAAAACCGCCTGGCTGGGCATTGAGGGAACACCCGTGGATAAAGACCTGGCCGACAAGCTGAAGCTTACAACCGATAAAGGTGTTTATGTCGTGTCGGTCCTTACCGGCAGCCCGGCCGAGAAAGCCGGCCTGGTACCGGGCGGCAAGGATGTTCAGCGTGAACCTAAGGCGGGAGGCGATGTAATAACCTCTCTCGATAGTGTGCCGGTTATGAAAGTGGAAGATATGCTTACCTATTTCAATGGTAAGCGTCCTGGCGATTCAGTAACTCTTACTATAATTCGCGGCGGACAGACCTTGTCGGTGCCGGTAGTGCTGGGCGAATGGCCGGAGCAGTTGCCCGCTTCACTACTGCAGCCGGGTCAAAGCGATAACCAGACCCCTCAGAACTATCAATTCGGTCCCTACGAATTTCACTTTAACGTAAAATAGCTGGCTGACAGGATTAGAATAAAGCCCCTCCGTCCGTTGAGACGGAGGGGCTAATTTTATGCGCAAGAAAATCTATTTCTTGGGCTCTGCAGGAGCGGGATTGACGACGCCTTTGCAAAGCTGCTCGGGAACCACCTTCAGCAGCTCATCCAGGGTCCAGAAGTCTTTATCCTTGTTGATCTGGGAGGTTATCTGCGGCTCGGTATAAAAGCCTATATTATTGCCGTTGATGAAGAAGCTGCGCCCGTTGATATATGCTGCCTCGTCGGTTGCTAGGTAAACGACGATGGGCGGGATGTGCTCGGGTTTGGAGGTGAACATCTGGTTGAAGAATTTGTCCACATCCTCGGGTTTGGTAATGCCCTGTGCGGCGATGCCCTTGGCGACTTTGGCCTTCAATTCAGGCGTCATGGTCAACCTAGTGGCGGCGTTGGGCCTTATAGCGTTACAGGTTACTCCGTACCTACCCAGATCCAGCGACACGGTGCGCGTGAACCCGATTATGCCCTCCTTGGCGGCGCTGTAATTGGCCTGGCCAAGGTTGCCCAACCCGGATATGGAGGACGTGTTGATGATGCGTCCGGCTCTCTGCTGCCTCATATAGACGCTGGCGGCCCTGGTGCAGTGGAAAGTGCCGTAAAGATGGATCTTAATAACCAGGTCCCATTCTTCCTCGGTCATATTGAAAAGCATGCGGTCCCTCAGTATACCGGCGTTGTTTACCAGGATGTCGATCCGCCCGAAAGCATCTATGGCCGTCTTGATGATATTGTCTCCGCCCTCGGGAGTGGCTACCGAATTGTAGTTAGGGACTGCTTCTCCCCCCATATTGATAATTTCGCCGCAGACTTCGGCTGCCGGTGTCTGCGATGCCCCCGAACCGTCGGAGGCAGCACCGAGATCGTTGACTACCAGTTTAGCCCCTTCCGCTGCCAGTGCCAGGGCCTCAGCCCTGCCTATGCCGCGCCCTGCGCCCGTTACAACAGCTACTTTACCCTTAAGTCTATCGCCCATATAAATACGCTCCTTATAATTATTTCCTTACCAAAGTCATATTTTACACCACAGCCACGACGCCTGCACGGCAGCTATTTTCTCAAATATAATCAGTTGTGAACGTCCGGCGGTACTGGTAGAATAGCTTAAATCTATCGTATCTAACCGATAGTCAATCTAGGCAAGTAAGGGCAGGTGGGAGTCAGAATGGAGCTTAAATATTTAAAATACGAGCAGTCGGGAAAAATCGGGGTAGTTACTTTAAACCGCCCGGAGGTCAGGAATGCGCTCAACATGGATTTGCTGCTTGAGCTAAATGACACCATGCATAAGTTGGACTGGGCCGAAGAAATCAGTGTGCTTATTGTCAAAGGGTCGGGCAAAGGCTTTTCGTCGGGTTATGACTTAGATGAGATTGCCCTGCGTGATGAACTGCCGCCGCACCGGGATATCATGCGCGACTCCGATGTGCTGCGTATTTACGATGGAATCAGGAGATGCACTATAGCGACCATAGCACAGTTGCACGGCTTCAGCCTAAACGGCGCCACCGACCTCTGCCACCAGCTTGACTTCACTATCGTTGCCGATGATTGTCTTGTGGGGTACCCGACCATGCGCTGCTGGGGCGCCAGTGTGGCTAATATGTGGCTCTACCATATGGGGCCGCAGTGGTCCAAGTACATGATGATGACCGGGGACAATATTTCCGGAGCATTTGCAGAGAAAATAGGTTTTGCCCTCAAGTCGGTGCCGCCGGAACGACTCGAAAAAACAGTCATGGACTTCGCTGAAAGGCTGGCTAATGTGGACAAAAGGATCCTGGCTGCGCATAAGCGATGTATTAATGCCGGCCTTGATCTGATGGGCTGCCGCCTGATGCTGGATTACGGGGCGCAAAGCGATTGCCTGACAAATACTGCCGATATAGTTCAGAAGACATTCGACAGGACGAGCGGCCTCGGGCTTGAGGCACTGTTGAAAGAAGTAAACCGCGGCTTTAAACCGCAGAAGGCCCCCTTCGAGCCGTTGGATTCATAAAACCCCTTCACTTATTCCACGTGGGACTTAAGCAGGTTGCCAACTTCTTGAGGCAAAAGCTTTCTGAATTCTCCCTCTCTAAGGTCCCCCAGCTTTAAATTGCCTATCCTGACACGCTTGAGATCCCGGACAAGATGCCCCAGGTAAGCAAACATACGCCTGACCTGACGGGTTCGTCCTTCATGGATAATGATGCTGTAATTAAAGGGTGGGTCATAGCTGATTTCCCTGACGGCGGCCGGTGATGTGAGGCCGTCATCAAGCAGCAGCCCCTTTTCCATGTCTTCTTTCTCACGCTGGCTGAGCATGCCATCGACGTGAACGAGATATTCCTTACCCATCTCGAATTTGGGGTGCGTCAGCCGGTAAGTCAGGTTACCGTCATTGGTGAGCAACAGCAGGCCTGTAGTGTCCTGGTCCAATCTTCCCACGGGGTAAATGCCCAGGCCGCGATATTCGGCCGGCACTATATCCAGAACGGTCCTGCGGCCCCTGTCATCGATGGTAGTGGTGAGCAGACCTGCAGGCTTATTGAGCATGAGCACGATCTTGGCCTGGTGATGGGATTTCAGTAGTTTACCATCGCATGAGATTTCATCGAATTCGGGATAAACGGGCATGGTGTAGCTTGTGGCGGGCTTTCCGTTGACAGTAACGCGCCCCAGCTTTACAGCAGCAACCGACTGTCGCCTGGCGCCCACGCCGGCTTCAACCAGGAACTTGTGCAGCGGGATAGATTCCATAGCAGTATAAATTGTAACACGGCCGGCAACGACCGTTCACCTGCTTTTGCCCTGCAAGTAGTCGATCATGGATCATGCCTGTGTTAGAATATACAAAATATAGTTACGGACGCAGGGAGAATATGTATCGGAAATATTTGCAGGTTATAGTACTGGCTTTATTGACGGTTGCACTGATTTTGCCCTCTATTGCCTGTCAGCAGGGAGGGAGCGGCGCCGACCTGGGCGCTACTTTGACAGGGGCTTACAACAATGTCCGTGAGTGGTTTATCATGCAGGGCGCCAAGGATCGTATTGAAAGCATTCGTAAAGGTGATGCTTCCATCACGGTCGTGGATGACAGCGGTGCACCTGTGAGGGATGCCCGGGTGTATTTCGAACAACAGAGCCATGACTTCCTCTTTGGCTCCAATCTGGCTCCATTGGGTGAGCCAACCAACGGGCCGAATGGCATCGACCAGGACTGGGCTAATGCCTATACAGCGCTTTTTAACTACGGTACGCTGCCCTTCAACTGGGACGTTTATGAGCCCAAGCAGGGCCAGACTGACGAGCAATCCCTGAGGGCCATGGCAGATTGGGCCAGGAAAAGGGGTATCGTTACCAAGGGTTCGCCCCTAATATCCGCTGACGCCGTGCCCTCCTGGGCGCCTCCGGCTGTAAACGATATGCAGGCCAGCCAGGAGAAACGTGTTAAGGAGGTCACCGGCGATTTATGCGGGCTGGTGGATTATTGGGATGTGGTAAATGAGCCGACATCAGGTACCAGTACTAAGACCTCTGTAGGCAACTGGATGAGCTCCCGCACGCCGGCGGTTGTATGCTCGGATGCCCTTAGCTGGGCCAGGTCATCATGTCCCAAGGCGAATTTGATAATAAACGATTTCCGTACAGACCAGGATTTCAAGGACATCCTGGAAGGCATTCTGAGGGAGCATGCCAGCTATGATGCCATCGGCATAGAGACAGACATGCTGCGCGGTAATTGGCCTCTATACCAGGTTTGGGATATCTGTGACCGTTTTAAGGACCTCAACGTTCCCATACACTTTACGGACGTAACTGTACTCAGCGGCAGCCCTCTTACCGACCTTACAGCCGGGGCAGAAAGCTGGCCCAGCACGCCTGCCGGCGAGCTTGCGCAGGCCGACTACGCTGAGAAATTGTACACCATGCTTTTCAGCAACCCTTCGGTGCAGGCCATAACGTGGTGGAACTTCTCCGACAAGGATGCTGCGCAGGGAGCTCCATCCGGGCTTCTGCGTGCGGATATGAGCAAAAAGCCCGCTTATGACAGGTTGCTCAAACTTATACGTGATGATTGGTGGTCACGTGGCAATGCTTATACAGGCAACAGCGGGACAGCCGTTTTTCGCGGCTTTTTTGGTCAGTATGAGTTGATCGTTGAGAAAGACAATAAGAGGGTTGAATCGGCTATAGATATTTCACGGGGGCTGGATAACAAGGTAAAGGTACAGTTGACGGGCTATACCCAGTTGCCGCCCACTCCTCTGTACCTGTTGATCTGGCCCTACGTGGTGGCGTTGGTTGTCATAGCTATCATTGTGCTCATAGTAAGATGGATCGATAAAATGCAGCGCAGGATTTAAGTCCTGCGGGAGAGGTGGGAGACTATGGATGCGATAGAAGCTATAATGACGCGCCGCAGCATGCGAAAATATACTGCGCAGCAAGTAAGCGACGAGATCGTGACCCGTTTATTGCAGGCGGGCATGGCAGCGCCTTCGGCTGCCAATGAGCAGCCCTGGCACTTCGTGGTGATTAAAGAGCGCAGTATCTTAAATGAAGTGCCTTCTTTCCATCCCAACTCCCATATGCTTAAAGAAGCAGCGCTGGCCATACTGGTATGCGAGGACCCCAGTCTGGAAGTAGTCAAAGGCCGCGGCATGCTGGACTGCTCGGCTGCCACGCAGAATATCCTGCTGGCGGCCCATGCCCTGGGTTTGGGTGCTGTGTGGCTGGGGATCTATCCCGTTGAGGAGCGTATGAACGGCATGAGAAAGCTCCTGCATATCCCCTCTCAAGTCATTCCGGTGGCATTAGTCTCTATCGGATATCCCGATGAAAAGCTGCGCAAAGAGGACAGGTTCAAGCCGGAAAGGGTACATGATAACGTGTGGACGGTTTCTAAGGAGTAGAAAGATGGCCAAGAAAGAGATAATGAACGCCTGTCACCTGTATCCGATGCCGCTTGTTCTTATAGGCGCCAAGCACGAGGGCCGGGTCAATTTTATGCCGGCCGCCTTTTGCGGCATATTGAATATCAATCCGCCTATTGTTGCTCTTGGCCTTAGTAAGATGCACTTTACATCACGCGGCATCGAAGAAAATGGTGTTTTCAGCATCAACCTGCCTTCGGTGGAGATGGTAGAAGCGACCGACTACTGTGGCGTGGTATCCGGGCATAAGGTGGATAAGTCGGGCCTTTTCAAGGTCTTCTATGGCAAACTTGAGACCGCTCCTATGATCGAAGAATGCCGGCTCAATATGGAATGCAAACTAGTGCAGAAGGTTGTCTTGGGAGTCGACACCGCCTACGTAGGTGAGATCGTGGCAACCTATTGCGAAGATAAATATATGGACGGCAAAATGCCGGATATAGCCAAACTAAATCCTCTTATCTTCTCCATGGGAGATAATAGCTATTGGAGCATTGGAAAGAACGTTGGGAAGGCCTGGAGCATCGGCAAGAGCTATAAGTAGGCGGGTTGTTAACCGTGGGTAGCGGTTAGTATAATATAGGGTCTCGCGGGCCTGTAGCTCAATTGGGAGAGCGCCTGATTTGCATTCAGGAGGTCAGGGGTTCGAATCCCCTCAGGTCCACCAGTATGATTTAGCTTCCGGCTTCTTTTCACTTTCTCACTCTCCCTTTTTGCATTCATTATCAACTGCTAAATATTTGTGTAGCATAGATATATCCGTGTCTTACCACAATACCTATACCAATCTTAGAAAAATTCGGGTTCATTAGATTTTGCCTGTGTCCCGCTGATTTCATCCAACCATCCACCAACTTTTCAGCGACCCATTTGTTATATTGTCTGGCTGGGTACTTGAAACAATTCTCTGCTACGTAAGACGAACCAGTCTTTACTCGCACTTTGGCGGCACGTTGTGAGAAGCCGTCATGATTACAGGCTTTATGCTTCGCTAAATAGTAACAATGTCCCTTGGCAACTTTGTCCATCTCATAATATGCACGTAGCGGTCGTAATCCGTGTCTTTTTCTTTGGCGATTAATTATTTTCAATTGGCGACTGCCTTTTCTCTCAGTTAAACTTCGAAAAATTGAATACGTCTTACCGCTTTGTTTGGCATTCTGTATCGACCAAACGAGAAAGACAACCAGCCCGACAATGATAAGAAAATAAACCAAATCGAAATTAGGGCCCCAAACTCCAGAGCCTTCCCCTCCATCTGCCTATCTGCCAGATAACATAAACAATTATTGGTTGCCCGGACATCAGTCGGTCGTCTAATATTTACTAGCTAATTATTTCTTTTTAGGTTCCCTTTTAACTATCTCTGCAAGTTTGCATATATCTATTAGCACTTTGCCGGCTGATGTGGCCGCGTCTTTAATGTCATTATGGATAGTATTTAAATAATTTGGAAGTGGGATATTCTGTGGAATAGCTGGTAGAATAAGTTTTGATGCTAATTTATTTACGTTGAAATATCCTTCGTAGATGGCGTTTTCAGCAAATTGTTCTTCTCCTTCGAATATTTCCGTACCTGTCATCTCAATTACCTCTGTCATGGCTTTCTGTAATTCATCATAGGAATTTTTAATTGGTTGTATGACGATGAAATTATTGGTTTGTATATCTTGTGTTTCTATATTGTATTGAATTCCTTCTATTGTTTGTATTTCAGGCCAGTTTGATTGATCTAGGCCTTTCCAACTTTTACCTCCAAGTATGATTGTATAGATGTTTCCAAGCCCCAACGTATCCACGTATTTAACGTATTTCTCTTTGAGGTTTTCCGATTGCTTGCGCAAGAACAGTATTCGTTTACCTTGTACTGCGTCTGTTCTGATTCCTTTCTGCCCTGCGAAACTAAAATATAAAACTAGGATGCTTATCACACCACCAGCGGCCATACCTGCAAATGATGCGTATAGATTTGCAAGAAATGGCTGTTTTGTATTGTCTACTGTCGAACCTATAAATATATACCAGGCGGCTAATAAAAAGAGAATTACCATTCCACATGCTAAAGGGAAACCTGTTCGGTGCCGCCTTATGAATGACCGCATTTCATACCTCCCAAACGATCATTCCTAATTGTACTATGCCTGTCAATATTAGTTTCTCGATTACAATTGCATAGCGCTGTCAGACAAAAACGTGCGCGGGTACATCTTATTATGCTTGTTATATGATATATACAACACAGTCGATGCTGTGTGTCGATATAAGGCCCCCTAGGGGGTGGGAGTAACCCCCATACCGCTTACACCATATAGCTAATTCGCATCCACAGATTTTTCAGAAACAAATGCCAACCGGGATTATAGTTATTGATTGTATTTATTATTGATTTCCTGGACAATTGCCCGGACCTCATCCTCAGTGCTGATCGATCTATAACCGATTTTTGTTTTTCTAATAACACCTTTATTGTCAAGAAAATAATGTGGCGGGTCACCTCCAGGCTGATACCGCCCTTTGACGGTTCTATCTGTATCAAATAAGACGGGATAATCAGGATCATTATAAAAGGAATATCCCCGATCGCTCAGGAATTTGGTCACTGTAGCAGGATCTTCCCCTGCGTTTATTGTGAATACCTTTAATACGCCCTTATTCCAAGTATCCTTGATATGCTGAATTATCTTCATATATTCAGTGCAGCCAGGGCACGAAGAATTCCAAAAATTGATCCAGATTACGGGCTGTGGTAATAATCCATTCCCATATTCATTGCACAGAGTAACTGAATCTCCAGAAAGAGATGCCAGTTTAAAATTGGGCGCACAGCAACCGTCCTGGCCACACTCATTTAATCCCTCACATGAACACGTGGGAGAGATTTGGATAAATAGATTCCCGGATATTGTTGTTAAACCATCGTCAACCGAAATATAATTATTTCCTTGCCAATTATTATCGGTTTCTAAATAATCAACTAAAGTACCACTACCATTAGTGAATTCCTGCTCTCCGTGCCTGATATATACGGTCTTATTATCTGTACAAATATCGTTCAAGCAATTTATAACTTTGACTGTGACTCTACAATCCGGCTTAAGTGAGGTCGCCGTTATTTTAATTGTCATTCCAGGTGATCCGGAGAATGGTTCAATTATCAGATTATTATTTGGCCCTGTAATTCCCGAATCTTCTGGGACCACTTGGCCCTTATTACCCCGCGCCAATAATGTGAATACCCTGATAATATTCCCACGGCTACTGTTAATAACAAATCTATAATCACCTGCACTAAAATTAGACGAGATGAAGCTAAAAGACAGGACACCGACGGCATTAACGGCATGAGCGTCCGTATCGATGGTTTGATTATCCGATGTGTGAACAATAGATACCGTCACTATTTCGCCTGGTGTAAAGAAAAAGGCGTTAACGTTAAAATAGGCACCTACTTCAGCTGATGGTGGATTAAGAAAAACGGCTGGTGGCAATATGACCAAAACGAGTAAAATCAAAATAGCAATAATTACAACTGCAATACCGATAATGATGCCGTACATACGCTGCCTCCGCCTATCCTTGTTCATTTTATAAGATGCACGTTTACGTATCATTCGTCGCCACGATAGTTTTTACGAACAAAAAGGCTGTATTACTTATCATCGCCATTCGATAGGCATGAAGAACGCATCCGTACCGGGCATTTTTCGTTCATTTGTCCCATCCACGTTAATTTTGTATAGACCGCATTCATCGCATTTTAAATCAAATATACCTGAATCATTTGCTACCCAGTTTTTCCAATTATATCGAGCGAATACAATTTGTTTTCCATCAGGTGACCAGCACGGGTGATCATCGTCAAAATTATTGTTAGTCAATTGGGTAATTAGTCCGGTAGCTATATCATATATAAACAGTTCACGACCTAAATAATTATAATCAGGATATGTATCATTTGCGAAGGCTATCTTGCTTCCATCTGGCGATAACGAATAACTGGGAACATCACCTACTTGCTCGGGAAACTTTATTCGTATCCCATATTTGATTAAATTATGTGAAACAATATCAATCGATTGTATGTAATAGAAGCCGTTTTCACTGTACATATAAGCCAGCCGTTTGCCGTCTGGAAACCATTGCGGTTCAATAGCGGTATCTCCTTGTGGACAGGAAATGACTTGCTTCTCATTAGTACCATCAGAATTCATGAAATAAACGTTATATTTGTAGGCAGGCATCATGGTAGACTCTACAACATATGTCTTTGCGTAAGCAATCATTGTTCCATCGGGAGACCATGATGGTCCCTTGCATACAGGCCCTCCACTATTTTCAGTTGCTCCTCCCCCGGCATTGGTAATTTTTCTGATATCGCTACCGTCTGGATTTATTATGAATAGATCACTTTCCCATTTCCAATCTCGATCTCTGTTAGATTGGATAACTATTTTTGATTTATCAGGTGACCAATCCGCCCCCGCCGTCATGAGGTTGCTAGGTGTTAAGCTAATCTGATTTGAGCCGTCCTCATCCATCATACAAAGCTCACATTTATCAAGATCCATTAAACTTAAGACGGGTGATGTCTCTGCTAAATGGCCCCAGCGTCCGAATAGTATTTGAGATTTGATACTATTGGCTTTCTGTGCGGATTGTTGGCTGGATATATTATCAGTAATAACCGTAGGTTGTTGTTGATTAGTGGAATTTTCTGATGCCGGATTGTTACTTGCTGGCTTGGCAATAGAATTAGAAATACAAGAATAGGAAGAATTTATTGCTATCAGTGTGGCCACGAAGGTCAAAATTAACCCCCTTTTCAATGCACTTAACCTCCTCTATGACTATTTGAGTGAATATTATACTCTTATGCATGGCTGAAATGAATGGCACAAACATAATTAGCTAGTAATCATTCTGTGAAATTGTGGCGGGGCTGGCAGACTCAGAGCATGGCTGCCTTCTTATTTTTTTACACAGATTTTTCCTAAACTTAATTATCTATTAACAATTTATCCTTATAATTCTCTTTAGAATAGTTTAAAGGAGTAATAACATGGAAAAAACATGGATGCCCACAGTAGCAGGCATTCTCGATATAGTATCGGGAGCTTTCGGCCTTTGCATGGGCTTATTTATGACCTTCGCAAGGCACGCTGCCAGCGCAGTTCCCAACGCTGCAAGGCAGGCTGCCGGCGCAGTTCCCAATGCCTCCAAGTTCGGAATGCATCTACCGATACCCGGCGGTTTTCACCCCTGGATGGGAATAGCGTTGATAGTTATCAGCATTCTGGCTGTAATCGGCGGTATATTTGCCCTGAAAGCTAAGAATTGGGGCCTGGCCCTGGCAGGATCCATAGCTGCTGTGGTCAGCGGCCGCCTCCTGGGAGTCTTGGCGTTGATACTAATTGTGCTGGGCAAAAAAGACTTTGATTTGTCCGGGACAAAAGTATCGGTTTAACTTATACACGGACACACCAAATTGGCATATAGGCCCAAAGCCTTCCACAGTCAGGAAAGGCTTTGGGCCTGCTTGTTTTTGAATTTGCGAGTTGGTGAGATGGAATTTATTGGACGACGGGTATAATATTAGTTGTCAAATCTTGATACCATAAGATCATAAATAAAAGAGAATTCGTACCAATTGCTTTTCAGAGGGGGTTACTATGAGCGATACACAACAATATGCCATTTTTAAATACCCTGATGTTGCTGACATTTATCGTCGACTGGAGGAGCTTGTCAGCCAGCCGATGCGACGGGTGCGCGAGGAGATGATGCAGGAATATCTGGCCTATTTCGATACCAAATGTACCCGCTCGAAGATTTTAACTGATAAAGCGAAGAAGTTTATCCCCGGAGGCGTCCAGCATAACCTGGCCTTCAATCACCCATTCCCGATTGCCATCGAAAAAGCGGAAGGGGCTTATCT
>DBZK01000011.1 GCA_002311135.1 Dehalococcoidia bacterium UBA1162 | reverse complement strand
GTCGCTGTCGATCGGCGCCAACTTGCAGGATTTTGTGCATAGCAGGATCAAGCCCTACGAGTTGATTGAGGACTTTAAAAAACACCCTATGGTAGCGCCGTTAATCGCCGGGGGCAGAGCGCTGGAGTACATATCGCATTGGCTGGCCGAGGGTGGTTACCACGCCATACCGCGTCTTTATGGCGACGGCTACCTGATAGCGGGAGACTCGGCTATGCTCTTCAATTCCCTGCACAGGGAGGGCAATAACCTGGCCATGGCTTCCGGCAGGATGGCCGCCCAGACCATCATCGAGGCCTTCCGACGGCGGGACTTTTCTAAAAACTGCCTTGCACAATATGGCGACAAGCTTTCAAACTCGTATGTAATGAACGACTTGAAGAAATACCGTCGCTTCAACGGTTTCCTCTACTGGCACAAGGAGCTTTTCGGAACCTTGCCAGAGCTGGCCTCCTTCGCCGCACGGGAGATGCTGACCGTGGACGGCCTGCCCAAGAAGTTCAAACAGCGAATGATCATGAAAGAGCTCCGGCGCAGGACGTCAGTGTGGAAGTTGTTTAAGCTCGTCTGGCAAGGTTGGAGATCGGTGAAATGAAAATTGAGGACAAATTATTTTTGGACCGCTACCGGGTCAGCGAGGAAAGCCATCTTAAGATAGCCGATCCGGGCATATGCATGAAAAAATGCGGCGAGCAACCGTGCCTCTACTTCTGCCCGGCTAACGTCTACCGGCTGGAAGAAGGCCGTATATCTGTTCACTATGAAGGGTGTCTCGAATGCGGGTCATGCCGAATAGCCTGCCCGCTTCTCAATATAGACTGGACTTTTCCGCGTGGCGGATTTGGGATATGCCACAAATTCGGCTAATATTTCGCTGACTGGAGGCGATAATTGATACAAGAAACCATGGAGATTAGGATAGAAAAGGTCCGGCCCAACGCCAGGCTGATCTACGAAGAGAGCATCATCCATGAGCTGTCAGAGGATATACAGGCGCGTGGCCTGCTCGAGCCAATCACTGTGGAACTTGTCGAAATATGGTTCTGTATCATCGACGGCGAAAAACGCTGGCGGGCCTGCAAGAAAATCGGCCGCCCGACGATCACGGCAATCATTATTCTGGAATAGGCGCGCCGGGCGGGGATCCAACTTCTTTTTCACTCTGCCTTTAGGATAACGCCTGCGCAAGAATAGACGGCCATTTGACCAGGCCCCTTTTGCAAGTAGGAGGGCGTGCGATCGTATCTGAAAGGTCGGTGGTTCAAATAGCCTCAGCTCCACCATATAACCATAAAATAGCAATGAACCTCTGCCCGTGCAATTATTGTGGTGGATAAGGCGGTTGGGTAGTCAGACGATTATGCAGGGCGATCAAACTAAAAAGCGAGATGGTTATTATTTTGTTAATCCGTTTCAGTTATCACAGATCAGCAAAACGGGCACCTGGTAGGCGCTGAAGCCACGTTGGCCCTGATATAAATCTTGCCGTGCACCTCGCACTTTGTTGCATAGCCAACGCAGCTTACAGTGATGCCGTTCCCGTTGTGCTTAATCGGCACCTTAGCTATGACATCATCGTACTTGTGCCCACAGTTAGGGCACCTGGTGGCATCAGGCGGTATAGTGCAACTGCATTCGGGACATTTTAATTCAACCATTTCATACTCCTGCAAGCGCACCTTTAGCATATATAGATTCAGGTAATTCAAAGGTAAAAGGCTGAGTAGCACAGTACCGCAATACCACCCCCGCTACCAAGAGTATTAAATGCCCGTCTTTTCAGACGGGCATTTTTATATGAAAATTCTTTGTAGCTATATTAGATTATCCCTTTTCTATGTAAAGTTTGAGCGCATGAGCATTATTCAATTTCTCTTCCTTTGAGTAGCTGTATAGAAAGGTAACCGGGCCTTTTTCAATTATGGACGCAAGTTTCTTTACTGCATTTACCTGTACGCCCAGCTCGGCGAAGTATCTCTTCTTGAACTCCTCCCTTTTTCCGGGTTCGTGGCCATACCATTTCCTGAGCTCGTTGCTGGGAGCCATGTTTTCCATCCAGAAATCTATCTTTGCCTTCTCTTTGCTTAAACCTCTCGGCCACAGCCTGTCTACCAGGATACGTGTCCCATCCTGCGCCTCCCGCTGCTCATAAACCCGTTTGATCTTGATTTCCATAGTTCTTCCTTTAAATTATGCCACACCTACAAATTTACCTGGCACTTTTATTTTTATATGATTAATAATAAAATATACAAAATAACAACTTAATTCAGCTTTCGGTTGAAGTGGGAGGTACCGGATGGAATTCTTCCAAAAACTACTTAGTTTGCCTCTAGCAGAACAGGTATCAAATTTACACGGATTACTGGCGACACTATGCATCCTTGGATTTGGAGCGCTTTTTGTAATCATCCCGGTTTACAGTAAATATGGCCCGGAGAATCTTCATAAGCCGCTGTTATACATACTGGGAATACAAAGCTTATTTGTGGGCGCTGTCAGTACTGCTGGAATTGTGGCCTATGTTGCCTACCGGACCGCCGGGGGCGCCCGCGAATTCATTTTGGGTAGTCCGCAGACAAGTTGGCTGCAAAGTATCGCTTTCGAATATAAGGAATATTTGTGCGGCATTGCTCCATGGCTTTTACTGGCAGTTGCTTTTTTTATTGCACTGCGATTGGGACCAGCCCTGCACAAGAATAAAGCCGTTCTCAATTTGATACTGATAGCAGCAATAACATCAGCAGTCCTGGTTTTCATAACATCCACCCTGGCCGTCCTGATTGCCAAAATTGCCCCGCTGGAAAAATTCGCGGTTGGGGATAATCTATTTCAAGCCGGAGGTAATATTGTCATCGGGATTGCTGTCTTAACCGTCATCGTGATAGGTGGTTTGTTCTGGTTATTGAGTACAAAAAGCAGCGAACAGGCGAAAGCGGCCGGCAATTATAATTCTCTCATCGCCATTATGTATGGTTCTGCCGCGGGACTCACAGTAATGTGGATACTCGACCTGGCGCAGGCGGCTAATGCCAGTTTTAAACAATCGATCATGTACGTGCCAAGCGTGGGTCAATATAGCGGAGTGATGATCTTGAGCCTGATAGCTATCATAATTGCATCGCTGTTAATATGGCTGGCTACTCTAAGGATAAAGAAAGGCTGGTCTCTCACCGCAGCGTTTTGGGTATTGATGGTGAGTGCCTGGGTCATGGTTATAGCGTTCTTCCCGCCTTTTTACCATTTATTTATAAAATAGATACTGAAGCTGGACTAAGCGCCGGTTGGGTCACGACGGCCGTCATGTCGTTGCATGGAACTAAGAGTTGGATTTTCCAGGCTGGCTATGACGGTAAGCCATCGCTCTCCCTTCTAAGACGCCAAGAATTTCGACGGCAAATTCACTGTGGGCAAACTTGGGCAAGATGGTGTAATGTACACAATTTGCCCAATTATTGGATACGCTTATGAAAACCTAACGGCGCCTGCTGTACCGCTTCCTCAGACACGACCTCCCGTATGAGAAGCTACCGGCGCCTGATGCACTGCCATTACTTAGTTCACTAAGGTAGACCGCGGAGGAGGACTGGCACAAGTCTCCTGCAGGTATTTCTCCAAGCCCGCAGGAAGAAATCCAGCTACGGTAAAGGGCATTTAATAATAGCCGAAGAATCTATCCGAAGCAGAGGGCGTAGCAGTGGACTATCACTCCTGCCCTGGTTTAACAGAAGCTGATTTTCCCTAATCCCCCTGGCCGCTCGGAGAACCGACTTCTCCTGTTTTATGCCCATTGTTCCTCTGATTGGAAGAAGGATCGGAGGAAGGATCGGAAGAAGGATCGGAGGAAGAACCGGAAGAAGGATCGGAGGAAGAACCGGAAGAACCAGCAATATGACCAGCAAGGCGGCGCAGTGTCCGGCTTTATTAATCCTCAAATTTGCCAGGAGGTGGGTATGCCGAGAGAATCCGGTAAGAAGATCGGCCGGAGGAGTCGTTCCAATCTCTCTAGGGCGCTGGGAGACTTCCTCTCGGTTTATATCCGTTCCAAATCGGCTTTGATGAGGACGGAGGAGCAACCGGAGGAACAATCGGAGAATCGGTCAGAGATCTAGTTGTGACATGTTTCCGTAGCAGAATTCGTATTGGAGGAAGATGCTGATCTTCCTTCGCGGGTTCCCTTTCATCTTCTGCTTCACGCCATTATTAACGATGGTGCGCCTATTTCCCAAGCAGAGCAAAATGCCTCTTCTGTAACCGTAGAATGGAACAAGATCTAGCTGGTAAAATGCAGGCTGCCTTCCCACCTGGGAAATCTGTTTCCCGTTACGTAGGAACTCCTATCTGTAAATGATTTGGCTAGGGCAAGATGACCACCTTATGGCAGATGGCGGCTCCGATGCATGCTTTCCCACCTGGGAAATCTGTTTCCCGTTACGTAGGAACTCCTATCTGAAAATGATTTAGCTCGCCAAGATGATCAGCTTAATGGGAGATGGCGGCTCCGATGCCTGCCTTCCCACATGGGAAAATCTGTGGAATTCACGTACGAGCTCCCATTGGAAGCCAAGCGGGCATGGTGCATAGGTACGTTGTCTTACTGGGCTTTTTTGAACTGCATCCACCTTATAATGATGACCCTCAGATACTCCTGATAAAAGTATCGGTCGTAATATGGGCTAATGGTAACTATCCCTTGGTACCACTAACTTTAGACATACTTTCGGGAGGAGGCCCAGTTCGATTGGTTCAGGGCTGGAGAGGACTTTAGCAACGGCCTTGCAGACATCACCGATGCCGAATATAGCGCACACTATGACCGAATGGTGATGGCTCTCTAGACACTCGTGGAGTCAGGCCAGGTACAGTCCGGCGAAACTAAGGATTATTACAGTTTTTTTCATATTCTAGCTCCACGGTTAATTATAAGTCCGCTTTGCCTGGTCTTTAATGATCAGGGTTGCATGATGAGTCGGTGCGCTGCCGCTGCATCCACCTGCTGCCGCGTCCAGAGCATGGGGTGGTATTGAATGTTGAGCCATGATTGGATCAGGTTCCCGTACCACTGGCTGCCCGGGTTTCCGCTCTGGCCAGTCAGGTTCATGCAAACACTCTTCGAGATATCGCTCATATCGATTATCATTCGCATCGATGGACAACTACTTACCTGGAAATTGCCTGTGTCCACGGTCCAGCGGCAGGCATTCGGAGCGTCCGTTGTCCCGCCCACCGGGAAAGGCCCCCTGTTTACCAGCGACTCAATCGGGCCTATCCCGCTGGCACCCAGAGGGTTGCTGACAAAAGTGGCGGTGTGCAGATTGCCCCATTTCCACAGGCTGCGGTCTGATCCTAGTGCGGCAACCGTGGCATCATAGCCTTCTTTAAATGATATGGCCAGTATATCATCACGGGTTTCGATCTTGTCTTTGGTTGCGGGGTCATCCCACCATTTATCGTCGGGCTTCTGGAGCAGCAGGTACATGGCCCACATGTCCCTGTTATCTCCTTTGGCTTTGATTACGTCCCCGAGCTTGTTCTGGAAGGTATTATTTACCAGCTTCATCCAGAACTCGGCATAGAGGGCCGCCTGGGGGCTGTCTTCATTGAAGCTGGAATCCCAGTTAGCCAGCCAATCGACAGCGCTGGTGAGTTTTGGATCATTGAACTTTATGTTTGCCAGGTAGGGCAATATCTCGCCCACACTCAATAGCTTGTTGTCGCCCTGGATTTTCTGGAAGCTCTGGATGGTATTAGGAGCAAGCCCCGTAATTAACTGGTTTATCCTCTGGGCACGATATCCGTAATTCCATTCATATCCGAGGCTGTAGTTGAAACCGGGGCCCAATTGCTTCTGCAGGATATCATAGTATTCCGGCGGGACGGGCGCCTGGTTGGCTGTGACTATATAGCCGCGTGCAGGGTTGTAAATGCGGGGCAACAGGTCGAAAGGGATGAAGCCTTTCCACTGGTAGTCGCTGGTCCAGCCGGGCATGGGCAAGAGCCCATTATCGTTCTTAGCGCGTATGGGTATTTTGCCCGGCATCTGGTAGCCGATGTTGCCCTGCCTGTCGGCATAGATAACGTTCTGTGACGGGGTGTCCCAATATTTGAGGGCGTTACGGAAATCCTCCCAGTTCCTGGCTTTGTCGAGGCCTTGGACAGCCAGCATTAGTGTGCCGGGCTCCAAGGCCGTCCAGTGAAGTGCCAGGGGATCTTTATTATTGAAGCCCGAGAGCTGGCCTGTCTTGCTGTCGAACTTATTGTCGTTGATTATCGGGCCGGAATTGGTCTCCCTGACCTCGATTGTTATGGGCGTTGCTCCGTTGCCGAAGGCGATAGTCTCTTCCCGGACAGTGATGTTTTGCCAGCCCCCGTTCCATTCGTATTGCAGCGGGTTGTCGGGGTTAATCTTGATCTGGTAATGGTCGTGCACATCCGGGTAAACGTTGGTAACGCCCCAGGCGATATCATTGTTGTGGCCGATGATAACGCCGGGCGCCGGCGCAAAGGCGAACCCGGCCACGTCCCAGGGTTGCCCGGTGCCATCGTCGACGGCGTGCATGTCGATCTCATACCAGATAGAAGGCATCTGGATACCCAGATGCGGGTCATTGGCCAGCAGGGGCTTTCCGCTCTGCGTCATGGTGCCTGCCGCCACCCAGTTGTTGCTGCCGATGCCGGCCGGATCTCCCATCAGCCAGGTCAAATCCGGTTTCGCATCATCGTAGCCCTTCAGGGTTACAGGAGTTACGGTAGATTGATTTTCAGTAGCAGCTATATTTCCTGCAGTACCGCCGGTTGTATCCATGGCTTTAACATCTTCCGATTGCAGTATGGTGGGTTTATTGCCGTAGCCGTAAGGCGGCGTCTCCCACTCGTTTGCCATCTGTGAACCCAGCAGGTCATACAGTTTTGTACGCTGGATCTCTTCATCATTGCTGTACCCCAGGTCCCAGGACATGAGTTTGGCAAATGCCAGTGTATCTACCGGTTTCCATGGTTCCACTTTGAATTTCACGCCGGTCAGCCCCAGGATGCTGTAGTTCACCGAAAGCTCCTGCGGGCTCCTGTTGGAAATATAGGCATTAACACCTTCCGCGAAAGAGTCCAGTATTGCGCGCTGGGCCGGCGTGTAGCTGTTGTATTCCTTTTCGGCTACGGTATACCAGCCCATAGTACGGAGGTAAATGTCCGCCGAAACAAGGCTGGCTTTTTTACCCGTGAGCTCTTCGATCCTTCCAGCGCACGTGTGACGGAAGAATTCCATCTGCCACCATCGGTCCTGCGCCTGCAGGTAGCCCTGGGCAAAAATAACATCATGGAGGTTTTGTCCGTAGATGTGAGGTACGCCGTACGAATCGCGAATAACCTCCACCTTGGCCTGCAGGCCATGTGCCTCAAGCTGACCATCAATTTGCGGCAGGGGCGCATTGTTGATATAGCTAAAATAGGCGAAACCTCCACCTGCGAGCAACACGATTATGGCTAAAATAATAATTACTAACGCAAGGGCGCCTTTACCACCTTTCTTCCTTTTCTTTGGAGCAGCCTCATTTGCTGAATTATTGCCCATATCTTTCTGGTTTTCCAAGACAACCTCCTTCCGCGTGAATGATGTTTTACAAGGAAGCTGAACCCAATATGCGGTTGCGCGGGAAATATTACTCTGAACGGTCAATGCAGTCAATGCTATGTGATCAATTATTTGCCAGATCGGCAGGGCCAGTTTGCGAGGTATTGCCCGGTTTGAAGCTTCAGATTGCACATCCTTTCATCTTCTGTTCATCTTGTTTTCGTATAATAGAGGTAATAAAATAGATGAGTTCAAAGGTAACAGAAGAAATGCAAGATACCTTTCGTTGCTATAGGTGTGGTGCTCAAAACTTTATAGGAGAAAGCCATTGTGTAGGGTGTGGCCAGCTATTACCGTACACATGTCCTAAATGTGGGACTCGCGTCAATAGCACATTTATCAATTGTCCCCATTGCCACTTAGTTTTGCATTGGCCGAATCGACAACAAACAGAAACCAGGTATAGTTACCCCAGTGACAGCCAAAATATGAGTAGTGGTCTTTTCGGGTGTTTCAGGTGTGGTACTCAAAATGTTATCGGGGTCAAGTGGTGCAGACACTGCAACCAGCAGTTTAACTACAACTGTCCTAATTGCAGTGCTCCGGTTGACAATACCTTCATGAACTGCCCGAACTGCCGCATGGTTCTCCCCTGGCCGGCAGAGAACCAGCCACAAGGCACGTTTGCCAGAAACAAACAATATGGAACAAATAGCACTGATTTCGAGGAGACCAGAGGGCCAAAGAAGAAAGGCAAATGGCCTGCTATTGTGCTTGGTGGCGGAGTGCTGGTGATAATCACCTTAGGCTTAATAGCAGGTGCGTCAAATTCAGCAAGGTTTGCTTCGAGTCTGTCAGTCACACAGTCGCCACCCACTTCCCCAACGACCACGAATTCAGTTTCTAATGCTCAGCCTACCATTCAGCAAGTATCCACTTCATCAACGAGCACGATTCCGGCTTCTAAGACTCAGCAACTTAATGTTCCGACCCCCTCAAATACCACTATTTCATCTTCAGCCCCCGATAATGCTTCAACTCCGTTGCCTGCGGCTAGTACTCCTGCCCCTGCCCAGATTCCTTCGTCGTCTTCTCCTGGTACTAATGCTTACAATTATAACGAGGCTAGTGATTCCTATCTAAAGGGTATCCAACCTGACTGGGGAAAACCAGCCGCTCCGGATCCAAATTGTCCTTTATGTAATCACCAATAAAAATTGTTATCCAATTTATATATCAGTAATCAATTATCGGCAGGTTGATGATGACATCTGAAAGTCACAGAGTCTTTGGCTTGATATGTCTTCTTCTTTTGCTTGTCACGAGTGCTTGTCGTCAGACGACAGGACAGTCCATAGCGCCGTCGGATAATAAGTCGTCCGTCATCGTAGAAAACAGTACTCTACAGAAAATAGGCAATTCGCCGAGTACGGTACAGTCTATAGCACCATCGGACAATAAGTCATCTGTCAACGCAGAAAACAGTACTTTACCGAAGATAAGCAATCCGCCGAGTGTCAGGATGGGACAACAAGACAATGGGGTCCCAAAGGGACCTATTATCCAAGTCGTAATCCTCGCTGCCGATCAAATCAGCTATGGTCAAGTCCTTAATGTGGAGATTGCAGTAAGTAATCATGGTGACGTGGCAGCTCGGAACATTCATCTTTATTGCAGGGCCGATCCCGGAGGTTACTTCATTACACAGGTGATGGACCAACCATTTGTGGCCCCAAATGCTGACGATGAAGATGTTAGCCTCAATGATTTAAATCCCGGTGACCAGGAAACTGTAAATTTCGGTATCCAAAGTCCCCAGTTCAGCCAAATTGGAGGCGAATGGAGCCAATATTTCCATTTTGATTTCACCATTGCTCACGATAATGGTCCCGAATCAAACGTAGCAGTCGTGACACTGTCGACCGGAAAGGACAAGATGCTCGTACAGACAAGCGGATTCGCCCAATAGACATATGAGTTGCTGCAGCTAAAAGCGGGGCATGTTAGCGTGTACCCCAAATACGCCAGGTAGGGACAACTGAAAACCGGCCATTGAGTTGGACAGCAAACACTATCACGAGATGGTGACCATTCTCCTCGACATTAGAGGTAATTGCATCAGCAGAGGTTCATAGTTGCTATTTTAGGGTTATTTTATAGCTATATGCCCACGTAGACATCCCGATGTTCGTCCAATGGTGACCAGTGTTAGATTGAAATAAAGAATGGCAGAATGTGCCTTCGGTCAAAAGATGCTTCCCTGAAACCACGCAAATAACATATTAAAAACCACTGCTACAAATCCGAAATTCTGCGAGAGACACTTAGCTCCACCAGGTAAATATTCATCAAGAAATAATCCAAGGAGTCTTAGTTGACGGCAAGAACCCTCATGCCGTTGCCCTGGGTAGGTTGGGAGGATTGAAGGGTGGCAAAGCTAGGGCTAATAAGCTAACGCCCGGCCAGTTCTATGACCTGATGGTCATTTCTTGACTGTTCGGACCATCAATACGGCTGCATCGCCAGAATGCAAGACCTTGTCTGTGACACTACCAAAAACCCATCGTCCTATGCCCGATCGTCCGTGCGTCGACATGGCTATAACCTGGATAGCCTTCGATTTTGCATAGCCGATGATGAGGTCTGCCGGTGAGCCATCTTTTATCTCGCTGGTTACCTTTAAACCCTTCTGAATCAATTGCTGTTTCGTGCGATCAAGATAAGCCATAGCTGAATCCCGGAGACTATCGTAAAACTCCTGAGGTATACAGCAGCTCGAATCGAATCCATAACCTGTCGAGATTGCTACAGAATCCATTACATGGAACAAGACTAACTCACTACCAAACATTCGGGCAAGCCCTTCCGTAAAGGGAATTGCGGCCTCTCCCTCCCTGGAGCCGTCAAGTGGCACCAGAATTCTTTCGAATAGTGTCTTCTGATGAGCAGCGGCCTTGCTGACAGGCGTCCTAATTAGCAGCACGGGCCTTTTCGAAGTCCGGAGCACTTTTGCAACAGTGCCGCCTAAAAGCGGGTCACCACGCCCAGAGGAACCCTGGCTTGCGATGACTATAAGGCTGGCGTCTGTCATGTCAGCGTAGTGCAATATCTGATCAGTTGGATCACCGAAAAGCACCTCGATCAATATCTTAGTTGTATCCTTAACTGCGCGGTCATTGAGCTGGCCCTGTACTCGTTCCTTGACTCGCTCGAGGTAAGAGCGATAAAGTTGATCCAAACGGGCACGGCCAGAGTCCGCAACGGTGACGAGACTAATCCGAGAACTAAACTTGGACGAGATCTCCTCAATAAACGGAAATACTATTTCTGCGGCGCTAGAGCCATCTAATGGGACCATCACTGTTTCAAGCACTTGAATCTCCCTTAGTTAGGATTACTGTAGGGCTGCGTTATGTTATTTTGTACTTGGATCGGTTTGCTTTCCAATATTTAAGAATACGTCCTATTTAAATTATAACATTGTAGTTACGCTTTATAAATGGTTGCTGCCAATACCTACCGATGGATAGAAAGCAAGGGTCGGATAGGGTGCGCACAAGGTGAAGAATACCGCTGTTTTTGCCATTGATCACAAACCTTTGAAAGTTTGTAAGGCCCGTTGAATATCCTTAGAATGATAATGGCTCAACAGAGAAATCATCTTATGTAGATACAGCATTTATAGCTGACCGATTAATAAACGAAGTCGGCCGTAACAACGCCACCACAAGAGAATGTCTAGGTATGTTCAACATCAAAGCACCAGAACAGCGATCACCTGGCAAGAACTACAAGTGGATAGCCCTTTCTAACACGACTTTGGGGACGTTGATGTCGTCTTTGAACGGGTCAACTACCATGATTGCTCTGCCGGCCATCTTCAGGGGAATCAACCTCAATCCACTGGATCCTGTCAACACTACTTACCTATTGTGGATACTTATGGGATATCCTCTGGTGCTGGCTGTAGCACTCGTGACTGTGGGGCGCATTGGGGATATGTTCGGGCGGGTACGGATGTACAATATCGGGTTTGTCATCTTCAGCATCGGGTCCATCTTGTTGTCTCTAACTTGGAACACTGGATCCGCAGGGGCTATCGAATTGATTCTCTTTCGCATTGTCCAGGCGATTGGTGGTGCATTGTTGATAGCAAATTCAGCGGCTATCTTGACTGATGCCTTTCCTGTGGGACAGCGAGGCATGGCATTGGGTATCAACATGGTGACATTCAATGCCGGGACGTTCATTGGCCTTTTTGTTGGAGGGTTGCTGGCAGAGGCCCATTGGCGCTGGGTCTTCTTGGTGAATGTACCTATAGGTATCATTGGAACCATCTGGGCCTACTGGATGCTCAGGGAGCTTGGGGTACATAAGGCGGAGAAGATCGATTGGATCGGAAATGGTACTTTTGCTGTCGGCCTGACTATGATACTTGTCAGTATCATATATGGCATCATCCCTTATGGGACTGAGGTCATGGGATGGGCCTCTCCATTCGTGTTGGGCATGCTCCTAGGCGGGCTCGTATTACTTGCGCTATTCATTGCGTGGGAGCGACGGGCCAGCGCCCCTATGTTTCGACTTGCCCTCTTTCGAATCAGGGCTTTCACCGCGGGAAATATTGCGGGATTCCTTCAGGCTTTGGCTCGAGGCGGCCTGGTGATTATGCTCAGCATTTGGCTTCAGGGAATTTGGCTGCCTCTACATGGGTATGACTTTAAGGTCACTCCTCTATGGGCCGGTATTTGCATACTCCCTGAGGTAGCAACTATCATGATCGTTGGTCCTCTTTCTGGTCGCCTTTCCGACCGGTTCGGCGCGCGTTTCTTTTCTACAGGAGGTATGATTTTAGAAGCTATCGCCCTTGCGCTGTTGATGACCTTGCCAGTAGATTTCTCCTACATCCACTTCGCCTTGATACTGGTCTGTAGCGGCGCCGGTCTTGGGTTATTTATCTCACCCAATATGGCAGCTATAATGAACAGCGTTCCAGCAGGGGATCGGGGCGCGGCATCAGGCATGCGTTCCACGTTTCAAAACCTGGGTATGCCACTCTCGCAAGGCATCTACTTCACACTCATGACCATTGGGCTAAATGCTTCTGTGCCACAAGCAATATTCAGCGGCCTAACTCAGAACGGGGTGGCGACGGCGGTAGCGACGAAGCTTTCTCAAGTTCCGCCTTTCAGTTACCTCTTTGCAGCGCTCCTGGGCTATAATCCTTTTGGTACGCTTCTAGGACCTCAAGTCGTAAATTCTCTGAACCCGACGGCCGCAGCGCTGCTTACCAGTAAGTCCTATTTTCCGCAGCTAGTTTCTGATGCTTTTGGCCATGGATTAAAGATAGTATTGGGTTTCTCCATCGTTATGTGCCTCATTTCTGCTGGTGCATCTTGGCTACGTGGCGGTAAATACGTCCACTCAGACAAAGAGTGACTAGATATCCTCGGTCTCGCACACAGGCAACACCCAGCTCGAGCTGTTCAGGACTGGAAAGGACTTTAGAAACGGCCTGTCAACATCGCCGACGCCGAGTATAGCGCACACTATCACCGGATGGTGACGGCTATATTTGATGCCATAAAAATGGATTGGTTACAGGCAATGTTTACTGAAACAGCAGACAAGGTAGACCTAAAGGCATTAAGGATAAGCCGGGGCTTATGAAGTACAATCCGCCTATACAGAAAAAGGTATGCTCTCAAAGTCATTCCAGATTGAATTTCGACCTACATTGGACTATTCTAAAAAGAACAGAATATGAGGGCAATATTCGATAACAATAACCGCAATCGCATTAGCATCAGAGCTATTGGCACGGTGGCCTGCTTGCTTATAATTTGCCTGGTATGCTGCACGTGCGGGTCGGTTTCCCTGACCCCGCCCTTTGGTATTGAGATGCCGCGTGTCACCGGGTTTAGCTATACGTGGGGAAGTGTGACGGACAGTAGCGCAGGTGTGAACTTACAGCTGAAGGTATTCAATCCCAACCCGGTTTCCGTAGGTTTATCGCGGCTGACGGCAAAAGTATACCTCAATGATATAAACGTAGCCGATATTACCCAGCAGGGGGATGCAACGCTTACTGCCCAGCAGGATACCAGCCTCAACCTGATGTTACTGGTACATACAGATCAGGCAGGCGCCTGCATTGCAAGCCATATCAATCAGGGGGAATCCAGCCAGTTACTGATCAGTGGGACGGCTAATATCGGCTCCGGCTGGTTTTCCTTTCCCTATCCGTTCACATGGGAGCACAGCTTTAATACCAGCATATTTGGCTATCTAACCGCTGTTCAAAGCATGAAACTCCCGCTGCCGGGGGTAAGCATCGTTGGAATAAATTCAGCCTGGGGCGACGTGACCGATGACCAAATCCAGACACTCCAAGATATTGAGGTCTTAAACCAAGGCCAAAACCCGATTAATCTATCCGTGGACAGCTATAGAATCTCGGCCAACGGGATCGAAATGATTGATGGTTCAGCTGGTGGTCCCATTACACTAAGCCCCGGCTACAACGAGATCAGGTTAACCAATATTATAAATACATCCGGTATACCCAGGTATCTTGCCAGCTACGTAAATGATGGCGAAAGCACGACCTTGCATATGGAGTTTCAACCCGGCGGCCCTGTCAGGGATTACATGATAGGGAGAATACCAATTGAAGAAATACTTAATAATGGCGGGTTCAACGCCGGTATGCTAGAGCAGATGCTGCAGTCCAAATGATTCAGGTTGAAATACAATCACCCCATAAAGAAATCCCCATATATTCCTGGCAGCGCTTCGAGCGGCTATAACTTAACAGGTGTTACAACTATCGGGGTAGGTCAATGGAAAATGCTGGCTATTGCGCTATTTGGAATTCGTAATTATCCCTTGCGGACAAGTGATAAAATTGTAGCCGGCAGAAGAAGGGACCAAAAATGAAAGTATTGGGCATTGTGTGCAGTCCTCGCCAGGGAGGCAATACAGAAATCATGATAAAAGAAGCGCTTGCCTCTTCGAGAGAAGCGGGAGCCCAGACCGAACTGGTGTCTGTGGCCGGCAAGAATATAGCGCCGTGCGAAGGATGCAACGGTTGCCGCAAGACGAGCGTCTGTCTAATCAAAGATGATATGCAGGCGATATACCAAGAGATGGAAACAGCAGACGGTATTATCTTTGGTTCCCCGGTATATTTCGGCAGCGTCAGCGCTCAAGGTAAGACAGTCATGGACAGGACCTTTGCGTTTCTCGGGCGGCTGAAGCTGAAAGGTAAAGTGGCTGCGCCGATCTTGGCTGTGAGGCGGGTGGGAGCTGGACAAACACGCAACCTGCTGTATGGTTTCTTCATGGTCCACGGCATGATTCCTGTCCGAGGCGCCATTGGCTATGGCATGGAAAAAGGCGACGTTCTGCAGGGAGTGGGAGGTGGCATCAATATGTCAGCCCTTGAAGAAGCCCGAAATGTGGGCACTGATATAGTCCGGATGGTCAATCAACTGGCGAAACCTTGAGATTACGAGCAGTGGGAGGTATGGTCAGGAGAGGATCATCTTATTTAGCAGTTCCCTAATTTTATCTTGTCCCCTCCTTGTCTGAGCGGGATTACCTCATCCGCGATTATAGACAGCGACTTTGGCCCACGCCGCTGGATCTTGCCCCGCACTTCCAGCCAGCCACTGCGAAAGAGGTATTTCCCGCACCTCTCCTGAACATCGTTGAATACGGTCACATCGGCTACGCCCGTACCGTCCTCCATAATTATGTACACCACGCGTTATCGCCATCATGAGCGGCAAAGGCGGTGTGGGCAAATCCCTGGTCAGCGGCCTTACAGCTATTGCATTAAGACGGAAGGGCTATGAAGTCGGCATTCTCGATGCAGATATAACCGGCCCCAGCATACCCAAGATGTTCGACCTGACCGACCATCCTGCAGGGAACGACAGCGGCCTGTTGCCGGTGACATCGAAATCGGGTATAGAGATTATGTCTATCAACCTGTTCCTGCCCGGGGAAGACGAGGCTGTGATATGGCGGGGGCCTCTCATCGGCAAGGCCATCACCCAATTCTGGGAAGATGTACTCTGGGGCAACCTGGATTATTTGATCGTCGACCTGCCGCCCGGCACAGCGGACGCTCCGCTCACAGTCATGCAAACTCTGCCCATTTCGGGCGTAATAGTTGTCTTTACACCGCAGGATTTAACGTCTATGATCGTCAGGAAGGCTGTAAATATGGCCCGGCAAATGGATAAACGGATATTGGGTGTCGTAGAAAATATGAGCTATCTATATGTGCCCGAGATAAATAAAAATATCGAAATCTTCGGCAAAAGCAGGGCTGAGGAAATGTCCATATCAGCTAACGCTCCTCTTATAGGTAGGCTGCCTATAGACCCAGCTTTAGCCAGACTATGCGATGAAGGCCAAATCGAGCGCTATGACTCGGATATCATGACCGAACTGGGAGAATCTATCGTCAGGTCTACGTCAGCGAATATACCTCCTGGGCAAGGCAAAAATGATTGAAATCCAAGAGCAGCCGGTTTCACCAGAAGTGATAGGTAATAAAACCAGGGGTAACAGCTACGATTGCTTAGTCACATACGTTGGGGTGATTGGCAATGACTCTACGTTCCTCAATTATAACGATATGAATATAGACGCTGTTTGAAGCAACAATTATTAAGTTTTAATGATTCTACGTGAAATATAGCCAAGAAAAGGAGGATATATCGTGGAAATTCGAGTTACCACGCTGAGTGAAAATACGGCAAATTATGGTTTTCTTGGCGAGTGGGGCCTAAGTATATTAGTCGAAGCGGATGGAAAGAAAATCCTTATGGACACTGGGATGAGCATATCAACAGTTTATAATGCTGACTTCATGGGTATCGATCTTACAGGGATACGTATCATTGTATTAAGCCACGGTCATGTAGATCATACTGGCGGCCTTTTCGAAGTTCTAAAAAGAAATAAAAACGTTGATGTAATTGCTCACCCGGATATTTTGACTCCTAAATTCGCCGAACGTAATCGAGATGATTTTCAGTATATAGGCATGCCATTTTCGCGCAAAGAATTAGAAAGCTGTGGTGCCCGTTTCATTTTTAGTGGGAAACCGGTTTCCATTGCTGAACATATAACCACAACCGGTGAAATTGAGGTGCTCACGGATTACGAGATAATTGACGGAAATCTATTTGTTAAAGATGATGGCCAGATGCTGCCGGACAAACTTGCTGATGATCTTGCATTGGTGATAGATACAGAATATGGCTTAGTAGTTATTCTCGGGTGCGCTCACCGTGGTTTAATTAATACTTTACGTCACGCACAGAAAATAACAGGTAAAGAACTTACATATGCCGTGATCGGCGGAACTCACCTCTTTCGTGCTGATGAGGAACGTATTGGAAGGACCATCGCCATGACATTATGGAACTATTATAATTCAGATTTTAAAGTGGTTGCTGCTGTTGCCTTTAATTAAATGCCGGGCCATTCGCATCAGCATTATTGTTATGGTCTAAGCTTTTTCTACATACTTCGTATTAATTCAATTCTTTGAAAGCAGTTTAACACTTTTATATTAACTGTTGATGAATAGAAAATGAACCCGATATTAATAGCAGTTTAGAGCTTC
>DBZK01000036.1 GCA_002311135.1 Dehalococcoidia bacterium UBA1162 | reverse complement strand
TTATCGGAAGCCGTCTGATTGTCAGAAGGCAGATTGGCGGCCGCCTGCGAGTTTGACATCTGCCCTCCCGTGCTCGACGTCCTGGAGCGTGCAGATGCAGATCCCGCGGACGTACGATTCAATTGCGCCTGGAGTGTAGCCACGTCCACAGGGTCCATCAGTACAGTTACCTGATAGTTCACTACGTTTGATTGAATTGTGGGCGCTTCTGCTATGAGCGAGACTTTGCCCGGGAAAGTATACGAGGTCAGCGCAACCGCCTGGACGGTGGCCGGCGTGCCTATGCTCAAATTGTATATTTGCATCTCACTGATCAGTACATTGACCTGGAAATTCACGGGGTCAATGACACGCACGCCGACGAAGTTGGCGGCTACCTGGTCGCCCGGTACGACATTTACATTGGTCACCAGCCCGGCGAAAGGGGCGGTAATGGTGGCCTTGTCCAATTCCTTTTGCGCCTCAACCTGGTTGGCCTGGGCGTCCTGCAACTGCAATTGCTTGATGTCGATATTAAGGGGATCGGGCGCCGAGATAACCGTGCCGGAGGAATCGGTCTGGGGTTCCTCGGCGTTTTCCAGGTTCATCTGGGCCGTTTCCACATTTATTTTGGCCTGGGCCAGGTTGCTTTCCAGGGGGGCCGTATCGAGCTTTGCCAGGGCCTGTCCCTCTGTCACGTTGTCGCCGATTTTTACCAGCACGTCCTGGACCGTCCCTGCCGAGTAGAAAGCCAGATCTGCTTCGTTGGCTGTCACCAGGTTGCCGCTGGCCAGTATATCGACACTGAGATTGCCGCTCTGTACCGTGGCAGTCTGGCTGGCCGCCGCGGCGGTATTGGCTTTGGAAGTACAGCTTAGTGCAAGGGTAGCTGTGAGCAGGATCAATATGGCAAAGGGTACTACCTTGTATTTTCTCATGAAGGTTAGTCTATCAGCCGAATATATCAAACTCAATCAAGTTTACCACTGTAACAGTCTATGTGAAAATTATTAGGATTTTATTAAGTTAGATACGGGAAAATATCTGATTAATAATAAGTTAATATTTTTGGTGTATTATAGCGACGGGCTTTGGAGAAAATTTGTACTTTCCGGGGGTATTCCCATAAGAACAGGATACAACATTAAAATATACCGCTGCCTGGCTTTATTGCTAGCGGCGTTGTTTTTAGCCGGCTTAAGCGGGGCGGCCAGCGCCCAGGAGATTCCGTGGGGCCAGCCGCTCAGGTGGGAAGAGATAGACCAACCTAGCATAAACGGCGAAATCATCCTTGCCCCCTCCGAGGTCAACCGCATCGCCGCCAGCCGTGACGTCGTCTACGCGCTGGATACTATCAACTACCGCCTCCACCGGTCGGATAACGGAGGGCTGACTTTCACCGACATAACGGCTTCTCTTAATAGGACCGCGGGCATGGTGTTGCCGGGCTGGGAAATCGCCGTTGCCCCCGGCCTCTCACAGTATGTGGCCGTGGTCACCAACAACCGGACAAGCGTCTTCATATCCGATGACAGCGGGGCAACATGGTACCCCACCGGTCCCATAGACCTGAGCGGTGGCACAATTCAATGTATAGCGATCTCCAATGGCTATACATCCGGGTCGAATACCGTACTGCATGATATTGCCATTGGCACCGGCGACGGCACCGGCACTGGGTATGTCTTTACATTTCAGATGGGCGGCTCATTTTCCAACTGGAGTGATCAGGGACTTAGCAGAGGAGACGTATCCTCCGTTGCCTTTTCGCCAAGGTACCAGAACGACGCAACGATCCTGGCAGTGGCCGCCACAGCCACAGAAACGGATTTACATATCGGAACGAGGGACCTCTCCTCCCAGACTACCACGTGGGACAGCACAGCCGGATACCCTTTGGAAATTACCCTTGAAGGAGATGGCGGCGGAGTGAAAATTGCCTCATCTATATCCCTGCCCTCCGACTATGGAGGGACCGAGCAGAAGACGCGCCTAGCATTCGTAAGCTACAACAACAATTCAGTTCTTTACTCATCATATAATGATGTTTACCGGATTGACGACGATGCAGATCCACGGAAACAGCCGCTCAATGCCGCAGGCGGCGCCAATATCCATTTGAGCAGCATCGCATATTTTGGCACCCAAAAATCGGGAAAACTTCTGGCCGGGTTTGCTGATCCGAGTACTCTAAATGTAGCGCAGGTTAAATGGACCCTCACACCCCTGGGCACCGGGACTGTTAACTCAACCTACTGGTATAATGCCAACCAGCCTCCCTCGGGGCCAGCCGCTGTCCAGGTGGATGTAGAGGTGGCCTGGAGCTACAGCGGCACGGTGGGATTTTGCGGCACAGGTCAGAAGCAACCTCCCCCACCACTGCCGCCTCCTCCGCCGCCCCCTCCACCACCCGGACCTCTCTCTGATGAAAGCGCCTTCTCGCAGAGCCTGGATAACGGCAACAACTGGCAGCAGACCAGCCTTATGAACACCACTTTACAGATGACGGATATCGCGCCGGCTCCTGATTCCCTCAGCCTGTTCATGGCTACCTGCAGCCAATCCGGCCCGGAAAGCGTGTGGCGCGCCGCCGGAGAGCCGCTGGGCCGCTACTGGGGCAGGCTGCTGAACATGCCGACCAATACCAACAGGGTCATCCTCAGGCTGAGCCCCAATTATGCCACGGACTACACACTGTATGCGGTGGAGGTCGATAACATAACGTTGGAAAACTCGCCGGCATCAACCAATATTCTGGAGATATCGCTAAACCGCGGCAACACGTGGCAGAAGCGTACCATCCCCGGCCCGGTCATCGATATGGTAACGGCAAGCCAGTATACTCTCTATATGGCCACGAGCGGGGGCTGTGTCCGCAAAAGCACGGACGGCGGGGTGACCTGGGGGGGAAAAGTGGAGACAGGGCTGCATAATATCAACATGCTGACCGTCAGCGATAACGGGCATATCTTTGCCGGCAGCACGGACGGGTGGGTGGCCTATTCCAATGATGAAGGGGCCAGCTTTACTGAAATACAGGTGCCTGTAAGCTATATACTGAGCGACATACAGGTCGTGCCCGATGCGAACTATGCAGCCAACAACATTATCTACGCCGGCGGCCGCACCGACACCGTTTACCATACAACAGAAAACATCACTGGCGGCGTCTGGCGTTGGACCATCGGCCAATCCAGCGACTGGAAACAGATCGATATCTCGATTTCCGACAACATCACTGGAGAGCAGATCAGCGGGCTGAAGACAGGCCCCGAAGGAACCCTTTATGCACTTATGGCAGAAAATGTCAGCGGCAGGTTCGGAGGCATCACCAGGACGTTGGACCCTGTCTACCCGGTTCCCGAACTAATGGAGTGGGACGTGGTCAACCGTTCGCTAGCAGGCAGTCAAATCGCATTCGATCCCGCTCCGCTTGATTTCGCCGGCGATGTACCCTGGCTCAAACTGTCGGGGAACACCGATGAGAACGACCTGTGGGCCATAGATACGGCCAACGGTTTGACCGATAACACCACCGCCATCTACGAGTTCCGCGATACGTTGTGCAAGGTGGGCCCATGGATTACAGGTCCATCTGAAGTAGGCAGCGACCCTGTCAGCGGGCGCAACCAGCAGGTCGATCTTTCATGGGAGCAACTATCCCTGTCCGACAGGTACGAGCTGCAGCTGGCCAAGGACGCGGCCTTTACCCTCAGGATCGACCCGGCAATAAACAATTCGGAAAATGTATCGGCGGTAACCGGGTCTATTCTAATCAGGACCGATCCCGTAAACGTCACCAGCCCGGCGCTGTGGCTGCCCCCCGGCTCGCTCCCTGAAGCGGGAGCCACATACTACTGGCGGATACGGACCGATCATGCCGCAACCGGGGAGTATATAAGGAGCCCGTGGTCGGACACTGATAATTTCATTGTGAAGCCCGGATTCCCCGTGACCGCCCCATATTATGGTCCCCAGTTGCTGTCGCCTGCCGATGACTGTGACTGTGCGTTTAATTTGCCCATCGGCTTCACATGGACGCCTGACAAGGAGACAACAGCTTATAAATTTGAGCTGTCGGAGAGGTCCGACATGAGCCGGCCTCTGGTCTCCACAACGGTGGGCGTCCCGGCATATCTGTATTCCGGTCAGTTGAAGAATGACACGATCTATTTCTGGCGTGTCGCGGCCGTGGAGCCCGTACCCGGCGAATCCAGCGCCACCTTCAGTTTCCACACGGCGCCTGCCTCAGCGCCGGCCCATCTGGCTCCAAAGTCGCAATCCATACCCCTGTGGGCTATAATCGGCATGGTGCTCGGTCTGCTTGCGTGCGTGGCCCTGCTGGTGCTGATCCTCCGCAGGTGGGGCGTATTATCGCGGGAAGAAGAGGAGCATTAACCGGACGGGACCTGAGAGGCACGGTTACCGGCGACCGGCCCTGGAATGCCGCCGCAGGAAGTCGAGAATTATCTTACTGGATTTCTCCGTTGAGTCTGTGATGAACCCGTGCCCGGCATTTTCAATTATTGCCAGCTCCGCACCAGGTATCCTCGAAGCCAGGATTCTTGAATTTTCAAAGGGTATCAGCCGGTCATTGTCGCCGCAGATGACCAGCGTCGGCACCTTGATGTCCGGCAGGCGGTCATAGCTGTCAAAGGTCACGAGGGCATTTCCCTGGGAAACAAGCGCATGGGGCGGCGTAGGATATTCCAGACTGGTGGCGATAAAGCGTTTGATGGCGGCCGGATTTTTATCCACGAAATCCTTGTTCCACAGCCAGGGCACGGTGCTTTCGGCCTTTTTCTCCTCGGACAGATTGGCCCGTCCCGGGTCGAAAAGGAAGGCTATGGCCTCGGACGTAGTAGGTACAGCCCCCGGCCCTCCGCAGGTCGTGCAGCCCAGGATAAGGTTTTTCACGCGCTGCGGGTAGCTGAGGGTAAACTCCTGCGCAATTACCCCACCCATGGAAACCCCGAAAACATTGGTGGCGGTTATGCCTATTTTATCCAGCAGGCCCGCCACATCGTCCGCCATCATCTTTGCTGTGTAGGGAATATCCGGTTTATCGCTGCGGCCTGTACCGCGGTTGTCGAAAAGTATGACCTGGTATTCCCTGGCCAGGATGTCACGGATGGCAAACCAGTGCCCCGAAGATAAACCGTATCCCATGATCAGCGTAAGCGGCTCCCCCTTGCCCAAAATCTCGTAATAAAGATTGATATCGCCGGCTTTGACTACAGGCATTTCAACCCCCTGATATTTATTTGTCGATATAAGTATATCGATTTTATGACTGGCGGTTTCAATAGATAGACATGCCGCCGTCGACAGAGATAGTCTGTCCTGTAATATATGAGGCATCGTCAGATGCCAGGAATAAAACTGTGCCGGCTACCTCCTCGGCTTTCCCGTGACGTTTCATCGGCACCCTCAGTTCGATGTTTTTTATGCGCCGTTCATTCATTACAGGCGCTACCATCGGAGTATCTATGAAACCGGGGGATACGCAGTTTACCCTGATGTTATCCTTGGCCAGGCTGACGGCAAGCGATCTGGTTAAAGCGACAACCCCCGCCTTGGAAGCTGAGTATGCGAATATGGGGTGCCCGTAAAATGCGGCCATAGATGCATTATTTACTATCGCTCCTCCTCCAACCTTTCTCATCTCGGGCGCAGCATACTTGCACATGAATAAGACACTCTTAAGGTTGACGCCCATGACCAGATCCCACTCTGTCTCAGTTACCTTGAGACCGGCGCGGCTGTCCCCGATGCCGACATTATTGAATAGGATATTCAGCATGCCATATTCAGTAATCGTGGATTCTATGACTTTCCTGGCTTCCTCTTCCCTGGCAACATCAGCTTGTAAAGCTATACCCTTCCCGCCATTCTCCCTGATTATTCTGATAGTTTCCTGCGCTGCAGCCAGATTCTTGTCAACAGCTACCACCTTCGCTCCCTCTCCGGCAAACGCTATGGCCGTCGCCTTACCGTTTCCCATACCGGCTCTTATCGAACCTGCTCCGGAAATTAAAACCACCTTATCCTTAAACCTCATTTCTATACCCCCTATAATTTTTTAAACTAAGCGAAGGATGAGTTCAGGCTTTCTCACCACCCTCGATGTCAATTTGCAGGCCAACCAGTATTCTGCAGACCATCCCGTAATACCCGATAGTGGTCGTCAGCTCTACAATCGCATGATCACTGAAATATTGCTTGAGCACGGCAAAAGTCTCGTCTGTGACCTTTATGTTCTGCGCAACTTCGTCCGTATATTGCAGTACAGCACGCTCTTTATCATTGAACTCTTTTGATCCGGACCATTTTGCAAGATCGTCAATTTGCTTCTGCCAAACACCGCATTTCAACCCTATCGCTATATGCTGAGTAACCTCATACCTGGACTGCGCCAGAACGCCCACACGCAGGATTGCCAGCTCCCTGATAGCGGCGGGGACTTCCTCCCCCGTCAGGATCGAATAACCCAGCCGCATGAAGTTCCGCCCGATATGGGGACAATTTGCCATAACCTTAAACAGGTTTAGAATAGGCTGGCCCCGGTCCTCAATCCTCTGAAACATTTCTCTTATCGCGGGATCAGCCTGCCCTTTCTCTACATAACTTACTCTGGTCATATCATCTCCTTCATTTAGTTTAATGGGTATTAATCACCTTACCGTCTTGTCCTTATTAGTAAAACTTCGCCACCTTCTCCAGAGGCTCACGTGCGGAGCGGAATTTGGTTACCGGATGGTCCCAATCGGGGTAACCGACAGGTATGCCCACCACGAAGAGCTTGTTATCAGGAAGCCCCAGCACTCTGCGCAGGACATCCGGGTAGAGCACAGGTACGATGGCCGGTAAGCTTCCCAGGCCATGCTCCACGGCCAACAGCATTACAGTCTGAGTGACCAGGCCACAATCGAAGATATTCAGCGAATTAGGGATTTCGCCTGCGTTGTAGAAATTCTTATCGATAAGCACGTAAATGCAGCTGGGGGCGCCCCATAGCTTCATGCCCCACAGGTTCCAGTCGGCACGCTTCTGCTTATCCTCGCGGGTTATGCCCAGCTTTTCCTGCACGCCGTGCATCATGTCGCCGTAGCGCGAACGCCAGGGCTCGGGATAATTCATGGGGATAGGGATATCCAGTTTGGGCATCTGGGTGGCGGCGGCAAGCACCGCTGCTTTTACATCTTCAAGCTTAGCACCGCTGACCACTGCATATTCGCAGGGCTGGCTGTTGCCGGAGGAAGGCGTACGCAGAGCGGTCTCAAGTATCTTTTTCAGGATGTCCGGAGGGACTGGATCGGGCTTGAAGGCCCGGATGGACTGACGTTTAACAACCGCTTCGCTGACGTTCATTTATTTCACCTCTTTTTCAAATAGCTGTCCTTGATTATACTACTGTGGATTAATCAACCTCACCTCGCCCTCCCCTGAGGGACTCACAAAGTGAGATTGACAGCCAGGGGCTGTCGACGTACCATCGGTGGCGGCGGTGAGGACAAGATGCATCATCGCCGGTTAAAATGGGAAGACCCACTTCGAGCTCATCTAATATTTCACCGCGGGAGGATTTATGGAATACCAGACATTGCTCGTAGATAGGCAAGATGGGATAGCGGTCGTAACTCTCAACCGTCCTGATAAACTGAACACACTTAGTACCCGGCTATTCCTCGAACTGAGGGACCTGGTGGCTGAGTTCCGCTACGACCTTGAGACGCGGGTGATCATCTTCACCGGCGCAGGGCGCGCTTTCTCCGGAGGCTTCGATTTCAGGATCGAGTCGATTAAGGAACATGTCTCACAGAAAGAAATGCCTAACGAGAGGATATGGCAGCTCTTTTCACAGGACCTGATGACAGCGATTGAGAACCTGGAGCAGATAACCATAGCAGCCATCAACGGCCCCTGCATGGGCGGCGGGCTGTGCATTGCCATGAATTGCGATTTCAGGATAGCGGCTGACAACGCCAAAATGGGGGTGCCTGAGATAAACCTGGGGCTGTTCCTCAGTTGGGGCGCTACGCCGCGCCTGGTAGCCCTGCTCGGACCCTCTAAAGCCAAGGAACTTATTATGACCGGTGACCCTGTTAACGCTGAAGAGGCTTACAGGATAGGCATGGTAAATAAGGTGGTTCCCCTCGAACAGCTATTGCCAGCCGCGCAGGAACTGGCACAAAAGCTGCTTACCCGCGGCCCGCTGGGCCTGCGCATCGCCAAGAAACAGGTCAATGCCGCTTCCGTGGCTCGCATGGCAGACCTGTACCTTTTCGAATCTGAACTATGGGAGAGGAACCAGATATCCCCGGATATGGCCGAAGGCATCCAGGCCGCTATTGAGAAAAGGCCGCCACACTATATACCGGAGGCGGGCGTCCCCAAATTCGATATCCCCCAATAAGATAAGATATGTATTTAAATAGGAGGCAGACACGATGGCTGAGGAAAAACTTATATGGCAATATGTAAGGCGCTGGGCGGACAAATACCCACAGAAGGAGGCGCTGATCTTCAGGGACAAAAGGGTCACCTACAAGGACTTTTACGATAAAACACTCAAAGTAGCCAAACTGCTGCTTGAATTGGGCGTTAATAAAGGCGACAGGGTGTTCACTCTCTCGGCGGCCCGCGATGAGTTCTTTTATACTTACATGGCCACAGCCATGATTGGCGGCATCTGGTTCGGGCTGAACCCGCGCTATACCCGCGATGAATTCCTGTATATGGTGGGAGATGCCAGGCCGAAAGCCGGCTTCGTGGTGAGAAATTACGATGCACTCATGAGGGACTATAAAGATGATGTATCAGCCCTTAAAGAGGCCAACCCTGAACTTGGGCACCTGGTCATTATCGATAATCCCTGGGAAGGCACGCTGAACTGGGAGGCCGAGCTGGCAAAAGACCGCAGCAACCTGGATTCCGCCTTGAGCAAACGCATGAAAGAAGTCAAGGCGGATGATCCCGCCCTGATCATCTACACTTCAGGCACGACGGGCAAGCCCAAGGGGGCACTGCTGACCCATAAGAATATCATCGCCAGCGCTGCCGCTCAGAACAAGCGGTTCCTTGCTCCCACTAATAAACGTACTGAGGGCAAGTCACTCATCCATTTCCCCATCAACCACGTCGCCTGTGCCGTAGAACTTGCCATGGGTGGCCTGCACTGGGGTTCAACCATCGTGATGATGGACCGCTTCGATCCGGCAGCCACGCTGAAAACAATACGGGATGAGAAAATAACCTTCATGGGACAGGTCCCTGCTATGTTTATGCTGCAATTCATGCTTCCTGATTACGACAGCTATGACCAGTCCAGCTTGAAAACGATAGTTTGGGCAGGTTCCGCAGCCTCGGAAGAAATGGTTAAGAGGTTATCAAAAATAGGGGCTATGCTGATGACCGGCTATGGACAGACGGAGAATGCCGGGTTTATCACCTATTCAAAACCGGGCGATTCTATGGAGGACCTTATACAGACGGCAGGAAAATGCTATCCGCCCTTCAAAATCAAACTGGTTGATAATAACGGCACGGAAGTACCCGAGGGCCAGGTCGGAGAGATATGGATGAAAGGTGACCTGGTCATGCAAGGGTATTGGAACCGTCCGCAGGATACTGCTGAAATGCTAACTAAGGACGGCTGGCTGAAATCAGGCGACCTGGCTAGCATGGATAGTCGCGGCTATATCAAGATCGTAGGCCGCACTAAGGAGATGTTCAAGTCCGGCGGCTATAACGTCTATCCCCGCGAGGTCGAAGCCGTCATTGAGCAGCACCCGGGCGTGGCCTTTGTAACGGTTATACCCATTCCGGATGAGACTTGGCAGGAGGTTGGTAAGGCTTTCATCATGCCCGTACCTGGCAAGACGGTAGAGGTGGAAGAAGTGCGCGAGCTTTGCAAGAAGCATCTTGCCAACTATAAGATACCCAAGCAATTTGAGGTTCGCCCGCTGCTCCCGATGCTGGCCAGCGGCAAGGTCGACCGGCGCGCCCTGGTTGAGGAAGTCAAAGCTGCTCAGCAGAAAAAATGATCTGAATAATCCTTCATCTCAAATTTATATTCAAGGATAGGTAAAAAATGGAAGCTGTAAATTCAATGACTTCCGCATGGATGCCATGGTTGATACTTTTGGTACTGGCGTGGACCTTGCCCTGGAAGGGCGTAGCCCTGTGGAAATCAGCCCGCAATGGTCACACGGCGTGGTTTGTGGTCTTATTGATAGTCAACACGCTGGCGATACTTGAGATAATATATATTTTCGGCTTCAGCAAGAAGAAGCCGCAAGTTTCATAGCTTCTATTGCTTTACAATTGAGTGTGCCTTACGGTACCTGGCTTATTTAGAGTGATCGGTCCCGCATCGGCAGTGCCGGTTCCCTCCGATCGAGTTGATTATAGCCGGGTTAAGGGGCGTAGCAGCAGAAATGGTTAACACTACGGGAACTTTAACCGACGAATTGGCCGCCCCTGTAGCTGTAATGGTAATGTTATCGCCGTAGGTGCCAGGCTTGAGGCCGCTTATATCGACCGACAGAGTGGCGCTAACCGCACTCATGCCGCTCTCTTGGGAAAGGGTAAGCCAGGCCGCCGTTTTAGACACCGACCATTTCAGGGCGCCGGCGCCGTAATTGTAGGCTGTTAATACCTGGTCGGACGGGTTAGCCCCACCTTGTGAGCCATTGAAGCTGAAGTCGGCAGGTTTCAGGCTGATAACATTAGGCTCGGCAGGCGACGCTGCCGTAAGCATAATGGGCATGGTCTGCGGTGTATTGATTGCGCCAACCAATGACACTGAAGCGGGTTTGACCATTGCATCTACTGTTGCTTTGGATGCTAAGGTACCTGAAGGCGATACGTAGCCCGGGCCGATGCAAACCCCGAGTATTATTATAGCCGTCAGCGCCAGCCATCTTGTTTTCATAGGATATTCACCTGAGAAAATAATAGCAACACTACACTGGAATAGTAATATAATCGGGGCGGGATATATTAAATACTTATGACATTTGGAGTTCCCGCCATATTCGATTGACGAAATAGTCTATGTTACGAATTCAGCGGTTTGCCGCAAAAGGCGCAGAAGCTGGCGCCTTTGGGTGATTTCTTACCGCAAGCCGGGCAGATAGTCGCCGGTTTTGAAACGCTGTCAGCGAATGAGGCAATTCGCTGGAGTGTATCCTGGCTTCTTGCGGCAATGAGGGATACCGCCGAACGAAACCGGCCGGCAGCCTGCTCCCGAGTAAGGGCGCCGGCGGAATCACTTTTCTCGATCAGCGCTTTGGCAACCTCGCTTCCCCGCTTAAGGGCTACGGCATAGAGTGCTTTTAGCTCCTCGGGATTTAGCTTCTCGCCATTGGCGCACCACTGGTAAATAGCTTCGCCAATCACGTAGGTTCCCGAGTAAGAAATCACTATCTTGGGTACGATGCCGATGACGGGTATCAGTCCGGCCAGGTAACGCCCCAGTTGGCGCCAGAGGAAGGCGGAACCAATCACGGCAGTCATCTTGGGAATTGTATCGCGCCATTCGGCCTGCATGCCCATAGCCAGCGTGATTTCGTAGGCCATCAGTGCCTGATTCTTGGTCAATACGATGATATCTGCCACATTCAAGGGCAGGTCCAAAACCGGCACGATCTCCGCCAGGCCGGTCGTCAGGCTGTAGGTGGCATTGATAAGACATGTATCGTCAATTAGCTTTTGGGCGACAGGGGCACGCAGCAGAGGCACGTAACGGGCCAGGCGCACTTCACGTCCTTTGCAGGCGCGCAGGACCGCCGGCGCCAGCTCACGCATCAGGCTATCGCGGTCGGTGGCCGTGATGACAGCAGTCTCCGTGCCGGCCCAGGCCGCCTTATCCAGCTTCATAATTTCGTCGGCGGCCATGCCCGGCGCGTTATAACAGACAACCGTCGATACTTTCCTGGCCATGAGGCCATCGAAGACCACCCGCTCCTTTGGATAGTCGGGCTTCCCGGCGTCCAGCAACAGCAGCACCAGCGCATCATCCGGAATTTGCAAAGTCGGCTCCGGCAGATTCATAGAGATTGATGGAAATCCGGGAGGTTCCCCGGCCCCCGGACCGGAAACCAACTGCTCGATCAACGCGGTCTTGCCGGCCCCAGCTTCCCCAATGACCATGACATACAGGCGTTTTTCAGCCTGGAGGCGGACCGCATTCAGGTCCACCTCCTTCAGCATCTTGAATCCATTGACCAGGTCAGGCAGTTTGGGCATAGAACATCCTTAACATCTCAAACCACAACAAAATAGCGTTTGCTTGCTGTCTAATGGCAATCTATTAACTCTTATGCTAACATAATCGGCAGATCATAAGAAACGGAGAATATAAGTATAGGGGAGGTGGCTATGAGTATCATTTTAATAATTGCGGCTGTCATCTTTGTTTTGTGGCTGCTGGGTTTCATTTTTTTCAAAGCCCTGGGTTGGTTTATCCATATAGCGCTTATTATTGCAGTTATTCTCATAATTTGGTGGCTGCTGACCAGCGTATTGGGGCTTTTTTAATCATCCCAATTCCTTCTCTCAGTTTTGGCGTTTAAAGCTGCCGATATCATAACTATTTAACATATCTTGCCCCGATTATATTACTTCTACATGTTCACACTGCTACTATTTATTTAGTAATAATTGTAGGAGTGTATACATGGATAATAATATAGTCAAAGGAAAATGGAACCAGGTTAAGGGAAAGGTCACTGAAGAGTCCGGTAAATTAACCGGCAATAAATCACAGGAAATCAGAGGTAAGGCGGAGCAGGCAGGCGGAAAAATTCAGGAAAAGTATGGCAAGGCTAAAAGAAGTATCAAAAAAGCAATAGGAAACTAGTCAGTACCGCCCTGAATCCAAATGACCCGGCGCGGGAACATGGAATTTCCCATTTCAATTCGTAACTAAATAATATCATCGGGGGACTTTCCTAATTCGCCGATTCGTGGCATTATAATATTCAAAAAAGGAGGTGGCTGTATGTCCTGGTTGAACTTCGGGTTACCATTTGCGGGTCCGACATTAGGTTTCATACTACTTATCATTGGCGTCCTGATACTCATATTCCCGAGGATCATTAATTATCTGATCGGCATAGCCTTGATCATCAGCGGGATAATGTGGATCATCGGAGGGGTCTGGCTGTGGGGAATAATCGCCCTTATTTTCGGCATCGTCGTCATGATTTTCCCAAGGATACTGAATTACCTGGTGGGGATATACCTGATTATAATCGGCATCGGGCAGATCATTTCATCGGGATTTGTGCTGGGGTTGCCTCTTGTCGTCGGTGCTCTCACCCTCATCTTCGGTATCATTGTGATTATTAGTCCGAGTATTCTCAACCTTCTGGTGGCTATTATTTTTATAATCCAGGGTGTTCTCATACTTGCGCAGTACTATCACTGGTTTTAACTGAACATATTAATGCTCGTCAGAAACGCGGAAGGGAAACCGTGATCCGGTTTCCCTTCCGTCAATATTCAACAATGATTCCTAGTCCACAACTAAGAGGGCATCTGAGGTGGCCGTCATAGTGTAGATGACCGTCGATGTGGGAGATACAACCTGTGTCCCTGTGGCGGTCACAGTCCCAAGCCAGGATCATTTACCCGGATAGCTGCCCTCAGCCCGTATGCACAAATTAAAGGGGATGGGATTGCCGTACTCGGTATACAAGCGTATCCAACTATCGGGTTTGGCTCCATCGTCGGAAATCATTGACCGGGTGTTTACGTTTTGGCCGATGACCTTCTCATATGCCAGCGCAAGATAATTATAAGAAGGATTCTTATTGGTAGTGTATTCTTTGCTCTCGGTTAAAACTTCCACAGAAAAATCCCCTGTCACAGTTATATCGTCTACATCGATGCTTCTCCAGACGGCCTTTGGTATCTGATCGGATGAATCGCTTCGAAATGTGCTCCAGGGCAACGATTTTATCCATAATTGACGGCCGTTCTCATCCAGTATCCGTACGACAAATAGCTGGGTATTATAGCCGTCGGGAGAGTCCGTAATGTTGGCAACGCCGGCGATATCTAATTTCTGTATATTGAAGGGCGTCTGTGCGGGAGAAAAGGTGGTCATCAGTCCCCAACCGGGCGCTTTCAGGCGGTCGGACTCGTCCAACTGGTCGTTATACCATGCTGTTCCCAGCTTAAAGTATTTGTACGACAGGCTGGAATAATTCTTAACAATGCATACCATGCCTTCTCCAGAGGGTAAAATAATCAGCGGACTTTTCACAGGGATTCCGGTGGTACCGGACGAGGTGAACCCCCGCAGTACGTCTACCGAGTAGCCGGCCGAAGCCGCAGCATTGGCACCCGGCAATTTTGCATATGTGTGCCAGACTGCTATCTGGTTCGACAAATAGTTATCCGAGCTGCTATTCAAATTATCATATCTGAGCGTAACCATGGTGACGGAAGAGTTGTCGGCTGCGCTGGTTGCCGGCGCTTGGACATTTGTGCCCGCCGGCTGCGCCCCGCTTAGGTCCTCGGTCGATTGGACGTTAATAGTAACCGAGAGGCTCTGCGTGCTCTTCGGTACGGTCAGGACATACGTTGTAGTCGACCTCGGGATAACAATGGCTTTGCCGGAAGGCGCCACGTCGCCAACACCGCTTATATTGACCACGTTGGTACCGCTGACGTCCCACTGAAGGGTGACCGCCTGCCCGCTGGTAATCGCAGTCGGGGAGGCATTAAAAGAATTGATCACCGGCGGCTCGCTGCATGACAGGAGTCCACTTGATACCAAACTCAGGATCAGAATAAGGCTGAGGAGAAAAATTCTATTTAAAGGAGCGGCCGTTCTATCTTGCATACGGGATCACCTCCATTAGATTATAACTATATTTCTTGTTCTTATACATTCCACCCTGCGCCCAGGACAGATGCGCTTTCGTATACCCTTTGACTGCCGGTTTCGGTCACTGATACTCTTTATGTATGCCGTATGACAGGACTAATCCGCTAAAGCCGATCAAATGGTATAAGGACCTGGACACAAAAAAAGGGCGGTTTGAAGCAGGCGCATTCCTGGTAGAAGGGTCCCGGGCTATCCAACAAATAATCAGCAGCAGCCCGGATGATTTGTTAGAAATCGTGTCCACTAAACCACTTCCTTCTTCTTACGGCAAATATGCCCAGAGGCTGGTTACGGAAAGCCAGCTGCACTCTATCTGTTCTACCATGACACCTCAAGAAATTGTGGCCGTCATCCGCCTGCCCGCGGATACGTATTCCGATCACCTGCCTGACAAGACCGGCTCTAAAATCCTGTTACTTGAAGATATCCAGGACCCCGGGAACGTGGGCACTCTCATACGTTCCGCTGCAGCCTTTGGTTTTTCCGGAGTTATCCTGACTGAAAAATGCGCCGACCACCTCTCTCCCAAGTGCGTCCAATCGACCGCCGGAACGGTGCTCTCCCTGTGGGTCCGAAGAACTTCCCGATATATGGAGCTCGTAGAGGCCCTGAAACTCAGCGGATACGTCCTGGTAGCTACCGACATCGACGGCATAGAAGATACTTCGGTCTTACAACATAGGGAAAAGCTGCTGCTCGCCCTGGGGAATGAGGCATCCGGGCTTTCGGGAACAGCGCTAACGGCAGCCGATCACATCCTGAGGATTCCCATAGTACAGGGAAAAGCAGAATCGCTCAATGTAGCGGCCTGCGGCGCCATCTGCATGTACCTGAGCTGCCTGTAGGCATAGCCGGTCCGACTTGGCGCATACGATATGACTAGGGCCACAAATTTCTTTTCTTCATGAAGAAAGTGGCAGTTGAAGAAGCACAGAAACGTTATTGACGCATATTTTATCGCAGATTGGGATTGATGAAATGATGCGCCTGGCCTGTTATATCAGGACTGACTGATATCCAGTTGATCACTGGTAGTAAAGACTTTGTGCTGCATGCCCCCGTGCCTCTTGGAAAAATACATGGCGGCGTCTGATTTGCGCATCA
>DBZK01000038.1:67201-67800 GCA_002311135.1 Dehalococcoidia bacterium UBA1162 | reverse complement strand
GCAGCCAGAGATAAAACTATTCCCAGTCGTCTGCCTCTCATCAACAGTATACCCGCCGCTATCAGCAAGATTATCACCAACATATCCGCCACAACGAAGTTATACTCATAGGCAAAATATGCAGGGCCGGCATTTTCAGGCGCCATGCCCACTGTGAAGAACGCTATCCAGAACAGCAAAATACCGACGCCGGTAACAATCTCCAGCGAGGCGATCAGCCTGCTTTTATCCTCTTTCATTGCTTTACCTTTCAACCGCGTAAAAATCAAGTGTCTCCATATTATCTTACGGATATCCAAAAAACAAGCGCTTGATTAATTCCCCCCGGCCATTGATCAGGTGGCCGTAGTGGACGCAGAGCTCGAGGAGAAATTCAGGCAAGCGCTCAAGACCATTGGCAAGTCGTATAACATTAAGGCGACAACGCCTATCGTCTGCAAGATGATCGACCTGTCCAACGGGGATTCAGAGCCGGTCGACAACTGGCACTACCTGGCCGATATCTTTGGCCCGAAGGTACCGGCGGAGGTTGGCGCCCTGCTCTCCGATGTCGTCATGAAGTTCAAAGACCGGAAAGACATCACCGACAAGAACCGCTG
>DBZK01000038.1:25776-67157 GCA_002311135.1 Dehalococcoidia bacterium UBA1162 | reverse complement strand
AACCGCTGGCAGGTGCTCGAGTATCTAGCCGCTGACTGGCTGGCAAAATAGGATGTTGCTCAAATGAAATTTGGTGAACATCACTACGGATATGTGAAGCTGGTACTATTTGCTTCCATTAATCAGTTGTTAACTGGATACTCGAGCCAGTATTTTGTTTTCGATAACATTGTGATAAGATTTTGACGATGCAGAGGCAGAGGGAACGGTAGAGTTTGCAGGAAGATTACGCCGAGATAATTAGCACCAAGCCGGTTCAAAGATTCATGGATAAATACTGCCTATCCGATCATCCTGTTCAAAATCTCGCTCTGATAAGCCCTTTTATACATTCTCTTCAGGGTAATCTACAAAGTCTGGATTCTATATGTAAGAAATCCCAAGAAAAGGGCATACCGATTTACGTAATCACCCGCGAACCCGAGGATGAACTTCACCAAGAAAAAAATCAAGTATCATAGGAGGCAGTATTATGAGTGTTGTTGAATTTAGGCAATGGTTCTGTTTAAATGGACGTGACAGTTTTACAATTGATCCGAAGATCAACCCCGACGATTCAAAATTCTATTTTGGCAGACACGAAATTATGAAGCAAGTGAACGGCCTGCTTAGGAGATCGTTCATCGACCCCAAAACTCCGAAAATGGTAATTTACGGGCCGTATGGCTGTGGAAAAACACAAATGCTATATCATCTCGAATATATTTTGACAAAAAATCCCCCCGATACCTGCAAGCTAAACCCACATGTAGTACATCTAGACATTGAAATGAAATCCAAATCGGATCACAAACATTGGCATCTTCAGTTAATGGAAGCTTTGGACAAGGGTGTTGTTACCAAATGGGTCGAGAACATCTCAAAAAAATCCGCGAACGTTGAAGAGGAATTGAGAAAAATATTCAAAGACACAAATGTCGCTGAGGCGATTAGAAAATTGCTTATCGGTGGCCTCGAGCATACTGCTTGGAGATGGCTATGCGGACAGGATTTACCACCAAAAGACCTAGAACAGCTCAAAGTCACTAGAAATCTTGGATATATTGGTGCAAGAGATTTGGTTCAAGCACTCGTATCAATTGGGTTGCTGGCGGAACTCAATGGCGAAAAAATCATATTTATGATGGATGAAGCGGAACGTTTTATAGCTGTCAAAAGCGGTGACCAAACCCAATACCTGATCGATTACCTACGCGAATTGTCAGATAAATCCAATAATACCATAGGATTTGTTATTGCCGGAACAGCTATGGCGATGGATCGACTCCCAGATCTTTTACTTTCGGAGGCGGTTAGAAGGGCGGGCCGGATTGGAGCAGATCATTATATCGAGATCCCCTATTTATCTGCCGTTTCCGATGTGAGTACTTTCCTAAAGGAATTGCTTAAGGAACTGGTAGATCATAAATTAGCTGATAAAAAAATAAAGGGTGAAGCGCTAAAGACATCATTAGACACATATCCGTTGGACGCGGATGCATTTGACATGCTTTGCGAATATGCAACTGGAGATCCTACCAAAGCTTTGCCTAGTCATCTAATTCACTGCATCAATGAATGCGCAATATCTGCCTGGGACGAAAAGAAAGCTCTAATCGAATCTGCTATTGTCAATGATATCGCTCCTAAGATTTTTGGATAATTGAGATGAAGAAATATAGCATAAGGCCGCTCTTAACACATAGCAGAGCTATGATGGTAGGAGGTAATTCCGAAGACGGGGAGTGCGTATTTCTGGGACGTCTAGCAGAAGTAGGTCAACTAGTAAAGGTTAATTTTGATTTGGCCATGCCACATGTCGTAGCCATCTTTGGCAAAAGAGGATCGGGAAAATCATACACTTTAGGCAGTCTGCTAGAGGGACTTTGTACTGCGAAAGATCATACAACCATCTCCAGCACGAGTAAAAGGCACGCTACTCTCCTATTTGACACACTCGGCATTTTCCAATGGGTCGATGTGCCTCTCGAAGACGCGTCCGCGCACAAATTAATAAAGGAGCAAGCTAATTTCCAGAAAGGATGGGATATTCAAAATGAAGCCTTGGAAGTCCAAATCTGGGTGCCTCGCGGGACTGAATCAACGGCCAAATATCGCGAATTTACGATCAATTGTTCTGACTTTACTGCATCCGATTGGGGTTATCTGTTTGGAGTGGACATTCTTCAGGACCGCATGGGGCAACTCATCAACGATGCTTTTGAAAAGGTGGTGAACGAGGGCTGGGCCAGCGAAAATCGTAAATATTTACCGAAAGCAAGATATGCTATTGAAGATCTCATGGACTGTGTTCAAAATGACAAAGAGTTGCTGGCAAATTACCACAGTGAAACGAGAAGAGCAGTTCTGCAGCAGCTATCGGTTTTCTGGAGAAATCCATTATTCCAGCCGAAGAACAGGGCACCTGAGATCTTGAGATCCCCCGAAAACAATATTGAATTATCCCAAGAGCTTCTGAAAGCATTTGAATCTGTGGAGGGGACATCGTTGAACGAGCTACTTAAGCCAGGGCAAATGAGTGTACTGCTATTACATAAATTGTCGGATGAGTTACGGTTCGTCCTAATCGTCTCTCTGATCCGCAAAATAATGCACGCACGGATAGATACTTCAGAAGCGGAGAAAAACCTGAAGATTTTACAAGGCCTTACCGCCGAGCAGAAGTCCCTCCTGGAGAAGAAAATCGAACAGGGTATACCTCCAACTTGGATTGCAGCCGATGAGGCTCAAAATTTTCTTCCGTCTGAAAGAAAAACCACTGCCACCGACGTACTGATTAGATTGGTTCGAGAAGGGCGCAATTTCGGATTATCCTTTGTGCTGACAACCCAACAGCCTTCTGCTATCGATCAAAGAATCTTGGCCCAAGTTGACACGCTCATCGTACATAAACTCACAGTCCAAGGGGATATTGAATACATTAAACGTAATCTCAAATCGGGACTTCCAGATGAAATGAAATACGGCAACAATATACTTACATTTGAAGAATTGATTAGATCCTTGGATACTGGTCAGGCATTAATTTCCAATACGGATACAGCAAGAGCGTTTCTGATAGACGTACGACCTCGGGTTAGTGTTCACGGAGGATTTGGCAACTAACATGGAATCAATACGCGTTATAACCAATGCCAGACGGAGCATGCAGCGCCTTGGATACCTGAAATACTTGATTTTTCAGGCGGCGAAATCGTCCACAAACAATATTTCCAATTTGGGAAATGAATTGCTTGCTAAAGTAACTCAAAGTATGAGCTTACCACTGAATTCTAATATAGCAGATTATATTCAACATACACTCACAGACCCATCACATAAAGAAATGAGACTGGCAGCAAAACGGGCTAACCAATATGCTCAATTAGAAATGCAAGATTACTATTTAGCATATCCCTCGCTGCCATCCAGACGTGGACGATTAGTAAACGACGATGCAAATAGATATCCTCTGCTCGCCGCAGATCTAAATCTCCTACAAAGGGGCTCCTGTACAGTACAAGCTAGAGGGCAGATATTGATACAATTTTTGTCAGACGATGAGAGAAGAGCGTTTGATCCGAGCTTTTTCCCAACTCATTATCTAACTTTTAGTCCCTTTATGCTTACCCTTCAGCAGAAATTGGTTTTGCTTTTCTCAATTATAGAGTCTGACGGCGACCTGCTGAAGTATCTGTTTGGTGAGTTGATCAAGGGCGTTAGCACTTTTGCCCTCCAGGAGGCAGGCAATCGGTTGCCAGACATATATCGCCTGCTCGCCAAGGAAGGGAGAGTGATAGCCAGGAGCGGCGACGATTTATTGAAAATACAACGGCTCCTTGATATTGCAGACAACATTGAAGCTGTTAAGCGAAATCCATCGCCTGGTGGCAAAAACGCCAGAGAGCATGCAATAACCCTTAGACTGGAGTCTTTTGTGGATCTTGGTCTCTTAAGTAAATCTGATCCGTATTCTAACCAATACATGCTAAATAATAATGCGATCACTTTTTTTGATAGGCTCCTGCGGGCAAAGAACATAGATACATTTCTCAAAACCTCCTTTTTTGGGGCAATAAATAGCGCTCTCGGCATCAACGCCGTCCATTGCGTTGGCAGAAAAAACATATTACCGGTAGTGCAGCAAGCCTATCGTAATTTGAAAAGTCCTATCGGCTATGCATCTATTGCCGAGACGTGCTTACTAGGCGGGATCTATTACATGGCAAATTTCGGTAGCTACTTTGAGATAGAGGAGGCTATTGATGAATTGAAATCGCTTCAAAAAGAGAGGCCAGACTACATCAGATTCAATGTAGATCAATGGGGTTCCCTGAGCTTTATAAAAATAAGCGAAATAAATGATAAATAGCTAGGATTATTCAAGAAATGCCAATGCCTTCTGAGCACGAAATGCAGGTTCCGCTCCTGCATCTTATCAATAGTGAGGGTGGATCAGTCAGTCCAAGCACTGCCTATATAAAACTCGCCGCATATTACGCTTTAACCGAGGAGGAATGTAACGAGTTGCAACCGTCCGGCACGAGCAAAAAGTTCAATAGTAGGGTCGCCTGGGCTCGTTATTTTCTGTGTTCCAAGGGTTTTCTCGATCGCTCTGTTCACGGGTTGTGGAAAATCACTGCCTTGGGGAAATCACATCTCGGGCAACTCGGATTGCTGGACCGACAATTTTCAGTATCAGAAAATTTTGAAAAAATGAAGCCGCTGACACAGTCGATAGCAAGCCCAAGAATATCCGAAAACGACGAATTGATTGATCTTGTGCTTGACGAGATTGCTCCCAATGGCCCTCAACATTTCCCTGACGACTTCTTGAACAATGCTGAGAATATTGATTTCTGCACCGTGGAAATGCCAGGAACCGAAATTTGTATGGCGCCATTGTCTCAGACAACACTGACATCCAAAAAAGGCTATTTCAAATATAAGGCACGAAACCCCACTGAGGCTAAATATATAATTTATTCGTATACTATGGGAACCAAATCGATAAAGATACCCGTGGATAATTTTACGACTTTCAAAGTTATAAAATCCTACGAACAGTATTGCCGCAGCCTATGCATGAGAGCGTTCGAGTATTTCATTGATTTTACTCATGACGAGGAAAAGGCCGAACAACTTACCCAAGAGGTTCAGAGACGGCTCGACCTTAGGGCCCAATTTGTTAATGCTGGAGTAAACGTTGGTTGAAGAGAATCCCAATACCATCAGTCACGAAGAATTTTTTAAAATAGCGGTCATTAAGCTTCGAGATCTATCCAAATCCCGCGGAATCCATTCGGTATTCAGCGGATTCAATGACGCTTTCCGCAAGGTTTACAATGTGGATGTTGTCGCAGTAACACAGGAATTGGCAGCTACGGGTAAGATAGAAATAAGGCCAGCCAAACGCGGTGTAATGATTTATTTGCCCGGAGAAGCACCCAAATCAAGGGAGAACCTTGGGGACAAAGCTCTGGAAAAGATTTTTGGCAACGCAGATGGGACAAAGCAGTATGATAGTTTAATCACTAGAGCAATAGAATATGTTGCCCCTGAGGGACCATTGCAGTTTCCATCAGATTTCCTTAAAGAAAAGGCAGGCATAGTTGAATTCTTTAAGATAGATCTACCCGGCACTCCACTACAGATGGAAGCGAACTCTCATGTTGACGTCATATCACCGAAACATCATTTCCGCTATCAAGCGAAAAATCCGTCTATTGCAAAATACGTTCTATATAGTTACCAAATTGGTGATAAATCTTTGAATGTCCCCAAGAATAATGCCATTGTATTCAATGCAGTTAACGAATACGAGAAATATTGTCAACTTACTAAAGAGCGCAGTTTCAGTCTATTCCTCAAAGACCTGCATGATGAGGATATCGCCGAAATGCTTGCCAAGGAAGTTAGTAAGCGATTGAATTTGCGGGATATATTGTCGTAGCTGCATTGATGTCATTGTCTTCCGGCATATCACCCGAGGCTGTAAATTTTGCGAGAGCCACTTAGCTCCCCATAATATTTCCGAAAAACCATCCCCAAACCATCCCCAAATCATCCTTTAAGGAGTCGTACTATGGCCAGAAAACCCACAGGTCGCCCTACCGGACGGCCTAAGAAAGTCATCGACTGGCAGAAGTTCGAATTTGGCTGTCAGATCAACGCCACGAAAGAAGAAATCTGCAAATGGCTGAACGTATCTGACGAGACCCTCGAAAAGTACATTAAGGTGCAACATGGGGAGGGTTTTTTGGAGGTCTATAAAAAGCTTTCTGTGGACGGAATAATATCCCTCCGACGGATGCAGTTCAAGAAAGCCCAGGAGGGCAACGTTCCCATGTTGATATGGATCGGCAAGCAAGATCTCGGCCAATCCGAAAAACACGAACTAAGTGGCCCCGCCGGTGGACCGATAAATCAGGAGCATACGCTAAATGACAGGACTTTCGCACATCCCTATAATACAGAACACTAGTTAATTAATTCTTGTCTATCTTTAAACGGAGGTGTAATATTTCATTAAATTTAATTTTTTCTTAATATCACGAGGAAACCTTGGCTATTGCAATACTTTACCGCGAGGAGCTCTTGGAATATGATTTCGGACCGGGGCATCCGTTTCGCGGTGACCGCTATGAAATCTTCCCCAGATTTTTAAAGGAAAGGCTTCCAGAGGATGATAACTATCATTTCGTAAAAGCCGACCCTGCTACCGAAGAAGACCTGTTAACTATCTGCAGCAAGGAATACATCCAGTTCTCCCATGACTACTATAAGGCAGCCTATGCCGGGCAGTTGGACCACATCAAGTTCGGCCTTTATCAGAGCATGGATAATATGCCGTTCGAGAAGCCGGGCAATATCGAGGAAGCCGCCAGGCTTATCATAGGCCAGGCCAAGCTCGGCTGCGACCTGGTACAGAAAGGCATCTATCAAAAGGCCGTTTCCATTGGCGGAGGAATGCATCACGCCAAGCCCAGTTTCGGCGAAGGGTTCTGCATATATAATGACGTGGCCTTCGCAGCCAGGTACCTTATCAATAATTACAAGCTGGAGCGCGTGCTTATCCTGGATACTGATGCACATGCCGCCAATGGCACTTACGAGTATTTTTACGATGACCCGCGCGTCCTTTTGATCGACCTCCACCAGGACCCGCGCACACTTTACCCGGGCACCGGCTTTGCCAAGGATATCGGGGACGGCAAGGGCAGGGGCTTTAAGGTAAATATACCTCTGCCTCCCAATGCCGGCTACGACTCCTATTACAGGGTATTTTGTGAAATCGTGGAGCCGCTGGTACGGGAGTTCAAACCTCAGATGATAATCCGCAACGGCGGATCAGATCCCCATCCTGACGACGGCCTCACCGACCTGGGGCTGCCTGTGCGCGGCTTTCATATGATTGGGCAGAGAGTCAGGCAGCTCGCCGATGAAGTCTGCCAGGGCAAGGAACTGGATTTGATCGCCTCCGGTTATAACAAAGGGGTCCTGCCTTACGCCTGGCTGGCGCTTATCGCCGGGCTGGCCGGATGGAATATAGAGGTGGAGGAGCCCGAACCGGCTACACGGAAATTCCACAAGGACCCGGCTTACGCCGAGACCAAGTTGGTTGAAGCCGAGATTAAAAGCAACCTCCGGCACTACTGGAAATGCTTTCAGCTCCCCAATCCTGCTCAGCTCTAAACAGCAAAATGCAAACCGGGGCCGGGTCGGTTTTAACAGCAGGCATACGGTATAAAGTCTCCACCCGGGTAACGGATTCTAAAATACCCCTGATATTTTGCTATAATGGCCCAACACCTTAAATAAATTTGCAGGGAGGTTGCTATGAATCTGGGAAGCCTTGGCCAGGATAACATCCAGAAGTTCGGCAAATATGACAGCATCTATTATGAAGGTAGGTGGTACAACAATATCGAGATGGATATCGAGTCAAACCGGCTGGGAAACGCTTTGAAATCGCTGGGTATCCAAAAGGGGGACCGTGTAGTTATTCAAATGCCCAACAGTCCGGTGGTATTGTGGTCGTTTCCAGCTATTTACAAAATTGGGGCTGTAGCTGTGCCGATGAATCCCCTGCTCAGGCCGGACCAGTCGGCATATATCTTTAAAAATTGCGGGGCCAAAGCCGTAATCACCAGTCCTGAATATATCCCCTGGATCCAGGCGGCACAAAAAGATGCCCCCGATCTGAAACACGTCATCGTCACCGAAAAGAACGATATACCGGGTACCATCGGCTATGACAAACTGGTGCCGAACAAGTCTGAAGAACTCCCAATAGAGCAGACCGATAATGATGACCTGGCAGCCCTTATTTACACGGCCGGCACCACCGGCCCTAACAAAGGTGTGATGCACACTCATTTCAGCCTTTTTATGACTGCGCTGGGCTATACTGAATTCGTTTCACGCTATCTCAGCTCCACCCTGGAGACAAACTTTCAGTTTGCCAATGCCCGTACGCTACAAATGACAGAAGTGCGCCAGCGGGTAACGGGCTCGGACCGCTATACCCTCGGCCTCTTCGTGCTGCCCCTCTCACATTCATACGGCCTGGCGGTTTCGCTCATGGGCACTATGATTGCAGGCCGTGGGATCATCATGAAATGGTTCAATCCCGAGCAGGCCTTGAAGCTGATACAGGAATTCCGGGTTACCAATTTCGCCGGCGTTCCTGCCATGTACATCATGATGATGAGCCAACCCGATTTCGACAAATACGATTTAAGCTCCTTGCGTGAATGCTCCAGCGGTGCAGCTCCCCTGCCTCCCGAGGTCGGCAAGCTGTGGAAGGAAAAAACCGGGACTAATATCCTTGAAGGATGGGGCATGACCGAGACCGGGGCCACCACCTGCGGCAACGTGCCGGGCATTCCACCCAAATACGGTTCCATCGGCAAATGTATGATCAAAGTCGATACTATGACAATTTTCGATGACGAGGACCATGAACTACCACCCGGCAAAATAGGGGAAATAGTCATCAAAGGCCCAACCATTATGAAGGGATACTGGAACCTGCCGGGGGAAACTGAAGCGGCTCTGCGCAACGGTTGGCTTCATACGGGTGACGTAGGTTACATGGACGATGACGGCTACTTCTATATTACGGACCGTAAGAAAGATATCATCATCAGAGGTGGCGAAAATGTGTCGCCGCGTGAAGTCGAAGAAGTCTTGCTGCAAATTCCCCAAATATTGGATGTGGGCGTGATCGGCATCCCCGATAAGGTTTACGGTGAAGAGATAAAAGCCTTCTGCGTTCTACAAAAAGGCCAGACGGTCGACACTGAAGAGATAATAGCTTTCTGCAGGCAGAAGCTCCCCACGTTTAAAGTTCCTAAAGCCGTGCAGTTCGTCGACGTACTCCCCAAAAACCTGTTGGGAAAATTATTAAGGGCGGAGCTGCGCAAAATGTAGAAGCAGCAGTAAGCGTAATACTATTAATATCCTGGCTTAATATTCGATCTCTATAAGCTTTTCGCCGCGGGCCACCGGTTGTTTTTCCGCCACGTGGACGGCGGCGATCTTGCCCTTCACAGAAGATTCCAAAGGTGTCAGCATTTTCATAGCCTCAAGCAGGCAAAGCAGGTCGCCCTCCTTCACATCGTCACCAACCTTAACGTGCACGCTGTTTATGATGCCCTGCATGGGGCTCTCCACAATATTTATCATTATGATTGGCTACCTCCGATCAATTGGCGCTGGCGCAATAGATGCGCCGGCGCGACTATGCCGCCTAACATTGTAATATATTTGCAGGTTTGTTTTCTCTTGACATTTATATTGGCGGCCAACATAATACTTACCAGTTTGTGCGTGTGAAATTCCCATGATATCAGTTGAAGAAGCACTGGAAAAGATTTTGGCCACTGTGAGCAGGCTGGAACCGGAGGAAAAGGCAATACTCGATTGCCTGGACCAGGTGCTTGACGAAGATGTTGTCGCTGGATTCGATATCCCTCCCCATGATAATGCAGCCATGGACGGATACGCCGTAAGATCAAAGGAACTGAGCGGCGCCGCTGACGGGCGGCCGGTCTACCTGGACGTAATAGGTGAAGTAGCCGCAGGGTATGTTTCCAATAAAAATGTAATTGAAGGAACAGCCATACGTATTATGACCGGCGCACCGCTGCCCGGCGGAGCAGACGCCGTGGTGCGCTTCGAAGATAGCGACGAGCTCGAACACAAAGATGACGGTAAGCGCCGTGGTAAAATCGGCATCTTTACAACCGCAGGGAAAGGGCAAAATATACGCTCCAGGGGAGAAGATATTCAAAGCGGCAGCATCGTATTGAAGAAAAATACTGTGCTGCGGCCGTCCGAAATAGGAATACTGGCATCGCTGGGTAAATCGCGGGCTAAAGTCATCCGCCGCCCCGTAGTATCAATCCTGCCCACTGGCGATGAATTATGTAATGTAGACCGGCCCCTATCGCCGGGCAAGATATATGACAGCAATTCCTATGCCATCGCCGCCAGCGTGCTCAAGTGCGGAGGGATACCCAGGCTGCTGGATATCGCACGGGATTCTATGAAGCCGTTGAAAGCTCAAATTAGCCATGGGGCGGAGGCAGATATGCTTATTACCTCGGGCGGCGTATCTGTGGGAGACTACGACATCGTCAAAGACGTGCTGTCCCAGATGGGCCAGATCGATTTCTGGACCGTGCGTATGAAACCCGGCAAGCCGCTGGCTTTTGGACTGGTCAAAAAACAAAAACGCAACTTGGTTAAGGAAGTGCCCCACCTGGGACTGCCCGGCAACCCGGTAAGCTCGATGATAACCTTCGAGCAGTTTGCCAGGCCTGCCATTTTGAAAATGATGGGAAAAGATAATTTCGCCAGGCCGACAGTCACTGCCACACTTGATCAGGCCATAAAAAACAATGATGGCCGTCGCATTTTCGCACGTGTCCGCTTGACCAGGGATGCCGAGGGCTGGCATGCTTCATTGACGGGTCCGCAGGGTTCGGGAATACTTACATCCATGTCTGCCGCCGATGGCCTGGCAATTGTGCCCGAGGACTGCCCGCTGGTAAAGGCGGGGGAAAAGGTAAAGGTCCAATTGCTGGAAGGCAGCGAATATATATGGTAGTTGGAGAAAGATGTTACCTGTAGTAGCTATAGTGGGCAATTCGGGGTCTGGTAAAACCACGGTTCTCGAGAAGCTCATCGTTGAGCTCAAGGCCAGGGGCTACCGCCTGGCGGCCGTCAAGCATGCCGGAGAAACAGTTGACCTCGACCTTCATGGCAAAGACACCTGGCGCTTCTCGCAGGCCGGCAGCCCGACCACGGTGATTAGCTCCCCCTCGAAAATAACGGTTTTTAAAAGCATCGACCACGATCCATCCCTTGAAGAGACTTTGATGACCATCGGCGAAGGCTACGATTTAGTACTGGCGGAAGGATTTAAAAAGAGCAAGGTGCCCAAGATAGAGATTTACAGGGGAACGGATGGGAAGGATATGGTCTGTGCTGAATCCGACCTGTCCGCGGTTATATCCGATTCCAAGCTTCCCTATAAGATCCCCCAATTCCACCCCCAGGATATACGGGGAATCGCCGATTTTATCGAGAAGGAAATAATAGGTAAAGCGCCTTCAGATATAGAAGTCACGGTGAACGGCAAAAGGGTTTTTATGAAGCCCTTCGTTAAAAACATTATTGCCAGTTCCATCCTGGCCATGATCGGTTCGTTGAAGACCGTAGGTATCATAAGAAGTGTTATTATATCCATAAGAAACAATGAGTAGTTCACCGATCCAGGGGGAAAACAGCTATATGTATAAAGCCGGCGTACTGACCATAAGCGATAAAGGTTCCAGGGGTGAACGCTTAGACGGCAGCGGAGATTATATCGTCAAGGTTTTCCGCGACCTGGATATAGATGTAGCTAAGTACGAGGTTGTAGCCGATGAGCAGCCACTCATAGCTAAAACGCTGTCCCTCTGGGCAGACAGCGGCGAGGTGGACTTCATTGTTACCACTGGAGGTACAGGCATCAGCCCGCGTGACGTTACCCCTGAAGCAACCAGGTCTGTTCTGGATAAGGAAATACCGGGCATTACCGAACTTATGAGGGCCGACGGATATAATAAAACACCGACAGCCATATTAAGCCGCGCAATTGCCGGCGTTCGCGGGAATTGCCTTATAATAAACCTGCCGGGCAATCCCAGGGCCGTCGAGGAATATCTCGACCTGTTAATGCCGGTAATCCCTCACGCCATCGAGACCCTTCAGGGCAGGATGGGTGACCATCCATAAAAAGGATTAACCATGGCCGGTATATGCGATAGCTTTCAAAGAGGCATAAACTACCTGAGGATATCTGTCACAGACCGCTGCAATCTCAGGTGCGTCTACTGCATGCCACCCGAAGGCGTGCCTCTCGTCCCCCACCAGGAGATAATGAGCTTCGAGGAGATTCTGCTGGTCGTCAGGACGGCCTGCGACCTAGGTATAAATAAGATACGGATAACAGGCGGAGAACCCCTTGTAAGGTCAGGCATTATCGACCTGGTACGCATGATCTCGGCTGTCGAGGGCATCCAGGACATCTCGATGACGACCAACGGCACGCTGCTGGCAGAACATGTGGAGGATCTGGTGGATGCCGGCCTGCACCGAATCAATATCAGCCTCGACACCCTTAAATATGAGCGCTTCAAACAGATTACCCGCACGGGGGATTTGGCGCATGCCCTTAAGGGAATCCAGGCCGCCATGAAGGCAGGCCTGAACCCCGTAAAGATAAACATGGTCCCGATGCAGGGCATAAACGATGACGAAATTATCGATTTTGCCAGGATGACCATCGAGGCCGGCTGGCATGTCCGCTTTATCGAGCTCATGCCGATGAACCGCAGCGCCGAATTTGTCCCGTCCGCGGTATTGCGCAAAAAGATCGAGTCCCTGGGGCCGCTCGAACCTTTCCGGGGTATAAAAGGTAATGGGGCGGCACGCTATTTTCGCTTGCCGTCGGCCAGGGGAACCCTGGGCTTTATCAGCCCCGTATCAGAACCTTTCTGCGAAGAATGCAACAGGTTGCGTTTGTCCTCGACCGGCTTGCTCCTGCCCTGCCTCTTTTCCTCCGAAGGAGTCGATATCAAGACCCCCATACGCAAAGGTGCGGCCGATCAGGATTTGAAGAACCTCATAGCCGCGGCCATTGGATCCAAACCCAAGCAACATCATCTCAACTCGCATGACACGCTGAATAAAAATATGTCCAGCATAGGGGGATAGCAGATGGAGCGGCCCGATACCCGTATGATAGATGTAAGCGCCAAGCGAGAAACCAGCAGGCTGGCCATCGCCAGGGCCCGTCTGAAATTGAACCGCGACACATTCAACCTTGTTAAGAAAAATAAAGTCCCCAAGGGCGACGTCCTGGCGGTCGCACAGGCAGCCGGCATCATGGCGGCCAAACAGACCCCCGGCCTTATACCCCTCTGCCATCCCCTGCTCCTGAATAGCGTCGCTATCGATTTCGACCTGAAGAGCAGGGGTACTTCTGTCGAAATTACGGCAACGGTCAAGGGCATAGGAAAGACGGGGTTCGAAATGGAGGCGTTGACAGCGGCAGCTATAGCGGCCCTGACCATCTACGACATGTGTAAAATGCTGGATAAAGGCATGCACATCACCGATCTGTACCTGGTAAAAAAGACCGGGGGCAAGAGCGGCACCTATACAGCCTGACATGCGCAGGGCAGCCTTATTTCACGGGTAAAACCTTTACGGCGGCAGCTTTAAACGAACAGAAGATATTCATCCCAATCCTCAACCCCATCTCCTCGACCGACTTAATGGTTACCATGACCTCTAGAACAATACCGCAATCGACTATAACCATGCTCAGGGGACCCGTAATATGAATTGCTGTTATAACGCCGGGCAGTTTATTCCTGGCACTGCTGTCGGAACCCGACAACGACAGTACTATGTCCTCGGGCCTCACAAATACGTCGACGGTTTTGCCCACCTCCAGTTCAGATACCACTTCGATAACGCTTTCGTCGACTTGTACCCTGGCGATGCCGCCGTCGCTTGCAACGATCCGTCCACGGTAGACGTTTTGCATCCCCACGAAACCCGCAACCCTGGCACTATCGGGAGACCGGAATATGGCCGACGTGTTTCCCACCTGCACCAGTTCACCCTGCATCAATACCCCGGCCCGGCTGGCCAGGCGCTGGCCCTGCTGCATATCGTGGGTAGCCATCACAACCGTAACACCCTTGGATTTATTGAACTCTTTTACCATTTCCTCAATCAGCTTTACACTGAGCGGGTCGAGATTAGCTGTAGGTTCATCAAGCAGCAGCAGCTCGGGGTCGGATATGACGGCACGCGCCAGCGCCACTCTTTGCGCCTCGCCGCCTGATAACGTCCTGGCCTTCCTCTTGCCATATCCGCTTAATCCGATTGCATCCAATAAACTATTGACCGGGGGCCTTATCTCCCTGCTTTTGAGTCCGCGCATTTTTAAGGGGTAGGCGATATTTTCAAAGACCGTGCCGTTAAAAACTACCGGCTTCTGAAATACGATGGCCATTTTCCGCCTTATGTCAATACGTTCACCCTTTAAAGCGGTCGCATTCATGCCGTTGAAATAGATATCCCCCGAGTAAGGACTGTCAAGCAGGTCAATCAACCTCAGCAAGGTGGTTTTCCCCGAACCAGTGGGGCCGATGACTACAAAAAATTCGCCCTTAGCTATCTCAAGGTTGATATTTTTGAGAAGGGACTTATCGCCAACGCGCTGCTCCAGGTTAACCAGCTTTAAGAAGGCCATCAATACCTCTGTAAAAGGATATTAACCGCCACACTTATAACTGTGGCAATCCCGATAAGGATAATGCCCAGGGCGAGAGAGAGCGCTATCTCCCCTTCCTGCGTATAAAGGGAGATGGCGGTCGTCAGGACCCGGGTGTAACCGCGGATATTGCCGCCCAGCATCATGGCTGCGCCGACCTCGGATATGGCTCGACCGAAGCCGAGAATCATCGCCCCGGCTACTGCGAACCTGGCCTCCCTGATGATAGTCCATATGGCCTGCGAATTAGTTGCGCCGGCACCCAGGGCCGTATCCCTGATCGAGCGGTCTACCCCGCTCAGAGCCGATATGGTCATGCCGGTCAAGATCGGCATGATCAGAATGACCTGTCCCACAATAATTGCTCCCGGCGTAAACAGCAGGTTTATCCCCCCCAAAGGCCCCGACCTTGAAACAAAGAGAAACACAAACAGTCCCACCACCACGGTGGGCAAGCTGTAAAATGTCTGTATTACATTAATTAATACCCGTTTACCCCGGAAATCGTGGAAGTTTATCAGGCCGCCGATGGGTATGCATATAGCCGCGGCAATGAGGATGGCGGCCGCTGAAACATACAGCGACCGCACTGAAATCTCGACTACCTCCGGGTCCAGGCTTACGACGAGTTTAACCGCCTGTACCAGGCCTTCCCACAACTCCTGCATTTTTACTCAATCAGCTAACAGGTACGGTATAGTCTTCCACTTTGGGACAGCCCGGGTCCTTACAGCCCCCGCCTTTCATGGGGCTGAAGAGGGGTTTGCCGTATTTGTCCACTCCATAGGTAGCAATCAGGTTCTGCACATCGTCGGAAATCAACCAGTTAATGAAATTGTTGGCCATCGGCAACATTTTAGCAGTCGTGACCTTGGCCGGGTTAATGGCAATGGCATCGTAAACATTTAGGAATATCTGCCCGCTTTCAACGATCGGTACAAGATTCAATTTACTGCCGTAAGCCAGGAAGGTGGATACGTCGGTAAGAATGTAAGCACCCTGCTCGCTGGCCATAACCAGTGAAGGCCCCATGCCCTTGCCGGCCTCTATGTACCACTTACCGGATTTCTCTACATCCGGGTAGTTGAATCCTGCGGCCTGCCAGATCAGCTTCTCTTTAGCATAAGTCCCGGAATTATCGCCGCGTGAAACGAACCTCACTTTGGTTGGATCGGCCGTGCCGCCTGCATATATTTTCTTGAAGGCATCTTCGGGAGACAGGCCCTTGATGGCGGCCGGATCAGCGGCCGGACCGACAACGATAAAATAGTTAAAGGCGAAAGAGCGTTTGTTAATGCCGTAGCCGTCCGAGATAAACTGGGCTTCGGCGGCCGGATCATGCACGGTAACGGCATCTACATCACCGCGTTTACCGTAGTCCAGGGCAGCACCGGTGCCGGCAGCCACTACGTCCAATGCGGTATTGAATTTTTTCTCAAATACGGGCGTCAAGTAGTCCCATAACCCGGTATCGTTGAGACTGGTAGTGGTAGCTATTTTGAAACGTGTACTGTACGAAGATTGGGCCTGCGATGATTTGTTTTCCGTTGCCTGGCCCGCCGGCGTGCAGCCTGCAATTACGGATATAAGCATCAGGATGGTGACGGCCAGTAATGCAAATTGCTTAACGTTTTTGGTCACTTTACCCTCCTTTCCAAAACGGGAGGCGCAGCCATTTCTGCCTGCACCCTCGAGGCCTTCCGGCCTGCCGGTTAGACGTCATGCCATAGCGGTTTAGGCGTCTAACTCGAAGAGCAATATGCTATGTTTTCGAAATATTAACATATCAGATGTCAATTATCCATACATGGTCTTGAAAATAGTTACACGGTGTGCTAGTTTTGAATGAGCACGGGGTTACAAAGCACTGGAGGGGGAATGACGGGCTGTATCTTCGCAAAGGCTCAGGGCTCTGAACGTAATTAAACCTGGCAACGAGGAGGCGTCGGATGAAACTAGGGACGGGCACGATCATAGGTATAGTTATTCTATTCATTGCCGGGCTTGCCATAGCCGGGTTCGGCGGCTACCAGTTGGGAAGCAATGCCGGATACAAAACCGGTTACGCTAAAGGCAATGCTGACGGCTACGCCAAAGGCACGCAGGACGGCTTTAACAAGGGTCAGGACGCGGGCTATACGCAGGGCAAACAGGATGGTGAAACAGACGGTTATAACAAGGGATATTCCGAGGGGCAAGCCAAAGGCCAGGCGCAGGGACAGGCTCAGGGCCAGGCGCAGGGGCAGCAAATAGGGTACACCAAAGGTTACAACGACGGAGTGAGTTACGGCTGGGGCAGCGGCTGGCGCAACGGGTGGTGGCAGGGATGCACCGTCTGCTGGCAACGCGCCGGACCCTTTGTAGCCGGCAATGAGCAGGGCGTTTTCTCCGGCGGCCCCACGCAGGCCTGGATGCCGCAGGCGCCTTCAGCGCCCACCAGCCAGTAAAGCAAATACTAACATATATTATATTGATGTTTAGGTGATGCGGCCCGATTAGGCCATGCCCTCCAGAAAAGCCCTGACGTTATCACCAAGCACAGTGTGGTTGTACCCGCTCTCCAGCACACCGAACTGCCTGCCCTCGCAGTTCTTGAGCGCAAACTTTTTTACTTCCTGTCCTATGGTGCGGTAGTCCTCGGTATTCAGTAGCCCACCCCAGTCATCGATATGGCGGTCGAACCCGGCTGAGACTGCGATTATGTCCGCTTTATTTTGCTCCAAAAAGCGGGCAACGTGGTCGACGAAATCCTGCCTGTGGCTGTCTTCCGGATGGAAATAGGTTACAGTGGAGTCACCCTCAAAGATGTTAGCTGTCCCGTCCCCGTAGTGCAGGTCGAAATCCAGCACGAGTGCAGTTTTTATGTTCTTTTGACTTTTCAACCTGGCTATGGCTATGGCCATATTGTTAAAAAAGCAAAAGCCCCAGCAACTGTCGGCGCTGGCATGGTGACCCGGAGGACGTATCAGGCCGAAGGCGGGCTCTCCTTGGAGTGCAAGCTCAGACACCCTCAGGGCTCCGCCGGCTGCCAGCAGTGCCATCTCATATACGGAGCCGTAGCGTTGCACATAATTGATATGGTTTTCGGTGTGGCACAACTGGATATCCTCGACGGCCGCCGGCTCAGGGACAACGATGTCAAAGCCTTTTAACTTCTGAATAATGGCCTCCATGCGACCCGGCGCGGCGGCGGGATCGTTTTCGTAAACCTGGGTATATCGTTCATGATAGACCACTTTCATCGCAAACCTCCTGTACAGCCAATCCAGGATCAGAAACACGTACTCCGCTCAATTATATCACCGCTGTGCAGGCTCATCCCCATAAATTATATAGACAGCCCTCAGGTGCGATGATAGTATTTAATCAAAGTCCAAGAATAATTTGCAGGGGGTCGCCATGTTTTCCAGGGAGTGGTTTATCTACGTTTTCGGCCGATGGATTCTGCTGGCGGGCATCGCCGGCGCCTTATTACAGGTTTTGTTGAGGGAACAGCTGGGCATCCCCGACTTCCCGGCTTTCCTGCTCAACCAGCTTTTGCTGGCCTGCGTATTCTGGTACGTAGACAAGTATATATTCCAGCGTCATTTCGGCAAGGTCAAACAGCTTTTCAAATTCCCGCGCATAAAGGGGAAATTCGAACCCCGGCTGGAATTCGCCAAGATCACTGAGGAGTACAATCAGCTGGCCGTCGACTTCTCAAAAGACCCCGACCATCCCCAGATATGGCTGAACCGTTTTCTGGACCTCTACCATTCCGTCGAAATGATGGAACGGGTGCTTCGGGACAAAGGTATAGATGTCGACCGTGAGTACCACCGTATACTGGGGGAAAACCGCAAGCGCGGATTATACGGATAAAAAATGTTATACTTTGAAGCACGGCCTACCCATTAACGGCGGGAAGATATGCGTATATTTGCGGGAGAAAGGACGCGAAAGCTGGCAATCACCCTGGCCGCCGCCGTGCTGGGTAATCTGCTGTCTTTTCTCTCCAGCCAGCTCACCTCCTTTAGCCCGCAGGTGACCTTCGATTTTTCACACCTGGCTACCTTCGCAATCGCCATCACCTTCGGCCCCTGGTATGGCTGGCTGGCCGCCGCCCTGACCTCGATTTATCCCTATTTCCACTTTGGGGTTTTCGGTATCTACGGTCCCGTTTACGGCCTGGCCATCATATTTGGCAAATCCCTGACCGGCCTTTTTTGCGGGCTGCTGAAAGGCCGTATGCCGACCTACCTGGCCATTAACCTTTCCTATATACCGGAGTCGCTCTTCACCTTCGGGTTTCTTCAGTATATGTCGGGAGTTCTGCCGACAGGCACCCTGACCTGGGAGTCCATCACCGTCGGCGTAATTGCCGAAGGCTGGGTTGAGGTCATTATGTTCTCTTTCATCGTCGATAATATGGTCAGGCATAGGATCATCGAGACAGCCGTCCTGATGCTGGAGATATTCATAATCATGTTCCTGGTACATAAAGAATTCCTTGAGACCCTGCTGCTCCTTCTGCTGATCACGCTCTTCACGCTGCTGCTCTTCGAGCTCGTCAAGCCAGCTCTGCACAAGAAGGACCCGCATCTCCCGGAAAATAAGGACGATACCTAGCGGGCCTGCTTCATTCCAGTTGCCAATACCAGCCACCCCTGTGCTACACTTAATCAGGTCAGACTTTTCCAATTATCCAGACAATGCGGATAATATTTCCGTCCGGTAGAGGCTTTTGACAGTGATATATGCCTATGCTACCATGCTAATTACGGCAAATGGTTTCCGTATATTGGCAGGATTAAATCAGGGATAGCTAAATCAAGACGGATCGATGTTATTAAGGGGTCTCGCTATTTGCAAAGGTCCAATGGGACCGGGAATGGCCGCTCGTGCGTAAAGGTCAGAAAAAAATTGCCGTCATAAATTATGGAGCCGGCAACCTCGGCAGCGTGGTAAACGCACTTACCAGGCTGGGATATCAACCATTGGTAACCGATTCCGTATTTGAGGTACTCAAAGCCGATGTCGTTTTCCTGCCCGGCGTGGGTGCGGCGGGCGACACCATGAAGGGACTGGAAGCCATAGGCATGGCCGACGCCGTGAAGAAACTGGTGGCCTGGAGAAGGCCCCTCTTCGCAATCTGCGTCGGGCTGCAGGTCCTTCTGTCCAGCACCGAGGAAGGGGGCCACTACCAATGCATGGACATCATACCCGGCGAGGTCAAGAAATTGCCCGCCGGATTAAAGATACCCCACATGGGATGGAACCAGGTCAAACAGGTGATGTCGCACCCGGTTTTCACGGACATACCCGATAACACCAACTTTTACTTCATCCACAGCTACTACGCACATCCCCAGGATAAGTCGGTCGTAGCGGGTACAACGGAGTACGGGTTGGAGTTTTGCAGCATGATAATCAAGGACAACCTCTTTGCTACCCAGTTTCACCCCGAGAAAAGCGGCGAACCCGGCCTGAAGATGTATTCCAATTTTTTAAAAATCGCCTCGTCATAAGAGGACAATAATAATAAGGTATATGAAATGTTAACCAAACGCATCATACCCTGCCTGGACGTGACTGCCGGCCGCGTGGTCAAAGGCACCAGCTTCACCAACCTGCGCGATGCCGGCGATCCGGTTGAACAGGCGGCTTTCTACTACCAGGAAGGCGCAGACGAACTGGTCTTCCTGGATATCGGCGCTACACCCGAGGCACGGGATACTATGGTTGAAGTCGTCCGGAGGGTTTCCAAAAAGGTATTTGTCCCGCTGTGCGTGGGCGGAGGCCTGCGCTCGATCAGCGACATGCGCCGCATGTTGATGGCAGGAGCGGATAAAGTCTCGATAAATACGGCTGCCGTCCATAAGCCCGAGCTTCTGAAAGAAGGTGCGGCCATCTTCGGCCGGCAGTGCATGGTGCTGGCCGTGGATGCCAAGCGCACGCGGGGTAAGGACGAACCGGGATGGGAAGTCTGCACCCACGGCGGCCGCAAGCTGACCGGCATCGACGCGCTTGAGTGGATTAAACAGGCGGTCGAGATGGGGGCCGGTGAAATACTGCTCACAAGTTGGGATGCCGACGGCCACCAGGCAGGCTACGATAACGAATTGAACCGTACCGTCAGCGAAATGGTCAATGTCCCGGTCATCGCCTCCGGCGGCGCTGGAACGCTCGAGCACCTTTACCAGGCGTTGGCCATAGGCAAAGCAGATGCGGTGCTGGCCGCCAGTATATTCCACTACCGTGAATACTCGATCAAACAGGTAAAACAGTACCTGGCCGGGAAGGGCATCCCGATCCGTAATTAGCGTGGGAAAGAGGCGACTCGTTTAGCACACTGATATAATACCTTTATTTATGTATAACATTTTATTAGTTACCAACGAAATGGATAGGGTGAGGGATCTTAGCGCAGGCCTCAGCCGCTTGGGCTTTTCCTGTACTGCATGTATATATGCTGATGACGTTATCGAGCAGGACCAGCGCCAATTCTTCAATATTGCCCTAGTCGACATATCCGCCATCTCGGCCCACGGCGATTCGGCCTGGAAATGGTTCCGGAAGCTTAAATTAAGGCGGCTGCTTCCTTTGATCGCACTTATCTCGACTCCAACGCTGCACACGATTATCGGCGAGCAGGGCCTGGATGACTTTATCATGAAACCCTGGAACCTGGATGAGCTTTCCACCAGGATTCGCAGGCTGGTCAGCAAGGCCAACCGGGAAAATGAAGAAACTATAATAAAGGTAGGGGATCTGACTATCGACCCCATCAAGTGTGAAGTGGAACTGGGAGGCAGGCTGCTGGCACTGACCTTCAAGGAATACGAGCTTCTGAAATTGCTGGCCACCAGCAAGGGAAAGGTCTTTACCCGCGAAGCGCTGCTCAATGAAATCTGGGGCTACGATTATTACGGCGGCGACCGCACGGTGGACGTGCACATCCGCAGGCTGCGCAGCAAGATCGAAGACCCGGAACATGCCTTCATCGATACTGTCAGGAATATAGGCTACAAGTTCAAGGATTCCCCGTCCCAAAGCTAACCGATCCTGTAACACAAAGTTAACATCCCCGTAATAATCCCGAAACAGGCCTCCTTTAAACTTCCTCATATAAACTTCAAGGAGGTTTACCATGAATTCGGGCGATACTGCCTGGTTACTCATTTCCACAGCGCTTGTGATCCTCATGACGCCCGGCCTCGCCTTCTTTTACGGCGGTATGGTCAGAAAAAAGAACCTTCTTTCGACCATAATGATGAGCTTCGCCATCCTTTGCATGATTTCCGTGCTCTGGGTAATTTACGGCTATACCTTGGCTTTCGGGCCGGATGTTAAAGGCCTGACCGGTAACTTGGCCTGGTTCGGACTGATGGGAGTAGGTCAGGCCGCCTCGACAATCTATGCCGTTACCGTACCACACCTGGCTTTCATGGCCTTTCAGGGAGCCTTTGCCATCATCACCGTGGCCTTATGGACCGGCGCGGTAGTAGAACGTATCAAGTTCGGCGCACTGCTGGCCTTCGCCGCACTCTGGTTTACACTCGTTTATTGTCCCATCGCACACTGGGTCTGGGGCAGCGGCGGCTGGCTGGCGCAGCTTGGGGCCCTAGATTTCGCCGGAGGCACGGTTGTGCACGTCAACGCCGGCATCTCGGCCCTGGCGCTGGCCATGGTTCTGGGACCCCGCCAGGGTTTTAAAGAGGGCGAGTCCATGGAACCCAATAATATACCCTATGTAGTCCTGGGAGCCGCCTTGCTCTGGTTCGGCTGGTTCGGCTTCAACGCGGGGAGCGCCCTTGCGGCTAACGGCCTTGCCGTCCATGCCCTCGTCGTGACACACGTAGCGGCGGCCACTGCCGGGCTGACGTGGGCCGTTCTCGAGTGGATCTTCACCGGCAAACCCACCGTGTTCGGCACTATTACCGGCACTATCGCCGGTCTGGCCACGATTACCGCCGCATCGGGCTTCGTGGGCGTCCTCCCCGCGATCGCCATAGCCATCATCGCGAGCCTTTTGTGCTTTATCTGCGTGAGCATCCTGAAGCCGAAGCTGGGCTACGACGATTCCCTCGACGCCTTTGGCGTTCACGGTGTTGGTGGAACCATGGGCGCTCTCTTCACCGGCCTGCTAGCCTCCGGCGCCATTAACGCAGTCTTCGGCAAAAACGCCGCCGGACAGCCCAACCCCACTGGCGCCATCGACGGTAACTGGCATCAGNNCTCTGGTTCGGCTGGTTCGGCTTTAATGCTGGCAGCGCTTTAACGGCCGGGGGACTGGCATCCAGCGCCTTCGTCACCACAAATACTGCAGCAGCGGCGGCAGGCTTCACATGGATGATCCTGGGATGGGTACATCGTAGACCATCGGTACTGGGCGCTGCCACCGGTGCGGTGGTGGGCCTGGTTGCCATCACACCGGCTGCCGGCTTTGTGCAGCCCTGGGCTGCCATCCCCATCGGCGCCATAGCCTCGATCATCTCCTACTACGTCATGGTCTGGAGATCGAAGGCCAACAGGGTGGATGAATCACTCGATGTCTTCGCCTGTCACGGCATGGGCGGCGCATGGGGCGCATTAGCGACCGGCATATTCGCCACAGCTTCGGTCAATGCCGCAGGCTCCGGCCTGATCGACGGCAACTGGAAGCAGGTCTTTATTCAACTGGCGGCTATCGCTGCCACCATGACTTATTCCTTCGTCGTATCCTGGCTGCTGGCCAAAGCCCTTAAGGCCACCATGGGCCTCAGGGTCAAAGAAGAAGAAGAGTCCGTCGGGCTTGATATATCTCAGCATGGTGAAAATGCTTATGGAGGTGTCTCATAATGAAAAAAATCGAAGCTATTATCCGTCCCGAAAAACTGGCCGCGGTCAAGGACGCCCTATCTGATCACGGAATGCTCGGCATGACGATAACCAACGTCAACGGACGCGGCAGGCAAAAGGGAATCGCACTTCAGTGGCGTGCCGGCGAGTACCGGGTGGATTTTCTACCCAAGGTCAAGATCGAGCTTGTGCTGGCTGATGAGGAATGCAAACCAGCCGTCGAGATCATCTGTCAGGCGGCCAAGACAGGCAGGGAAGGCGACGGCATGATCTTCGTCCTGCCGGTCGAAAATGCTTACAGGGTCAGGACCAGCGACGCGGGCGAGGCTTGCCTAAACGCTAAATAGCGCGCTGTCATCCTGAGAGGGGATGCCTGCTGCACCAGGCATCCCCTCTCTATTCTCTATCGGTGAATTATACTGTAATTTATTTGTAACAATTAGCCTATATATTTAATTTTAACAAACTGAAAGGAAGCTGATGTGCAGATTAGCTTCTTATTTGGTTTTATAAACTGAATAGGAGGTTAATGTGCAGATTAACTCAGGCGACACAGCATGGATGCTTGTAGCCACAGCTCTGGTTATGTTGATGACCCCCGGCCTGGCCTTCTTCTACGGCGGCATGGTCCGCCAAAAAAACCTTCTTTCCACCCTCATGATGAGCTTCGTGATGCTGGGCTTGATCTCCATCCTCTGGGCCTTCTACGGCTACAGCGTCAGCTTCGGGCCCGATTTTAAAGGACTGTTCGGCGGGCTACAGTGGGCGGGACTGATGAATGTGGGCATGGCCCCTTCTGATACTTACGCAACTACCATTCCACATTTCCTCTTCATGATGTTCCAGGCCACCTTTGCCATCATTACGGTGGCTCTTATTACGGGCGGGGTGGTGGAGCGCATCAGGTTCAGCGCTTTACTGATTTTCTCCGCCATATGGTTCACGGTGGTCTACTGTCCGATCGCTCACTGGGTATGGGGCAGCGGCGGCTGGCTGGCAAATCTCGGCGTGCTGGATTTCGCCGGCGGCTCGGTTGTCCATATCAACGCCGGCTTCGCAGCGCTGGCCATCGCCATGGTGCTCGGTCCCAGAAGGGGTTTTGAGGAGAGGGAGACCATGGAACCAAACAGCATTCCCTACGTCGTGCTGGGCACGGCCCTGCTCTGGTTCGGCTGGTTCGGGTTTAACGCCGGCAGCGCACTCAGAGCCGACGGCCTGGCCGCCAGCGCCTTCGCCTCCACCAACTTTGCAGCCGCCTCAGCCGCCATAACATGGCTTATCCTGGGCTGGGTACACCGCAGGCCTTCGGTGCTGGGCGTTGCCACCGGGGCGGTTGTCGGCCTGGCGACCGTAACGCCGGCGGCCGGCTTCATTCATCCCATGGCCGCTATACCCATTGGCATCGTAACCGCCGTTATCTCTTACTACGTTATGCTCTGGAGGAACAAATCCAACAAGATAGATGAGTCGCTGGACGTATTTGCCTGTCACGGCATCGGCGGCACGGTTGGTATGCTGGCTACCGGTATACTGGCAACCTCCGCCATAGGCGGCAAGTCAGGCCTCATCGACGGCAACGGCGTGCAAGTGCTGATACAAATGGTTGGAATCGCAGTCACCGCCGTCTATTCTTTCGGTTTCACCTGGATCATCGCCAAAGTGGTTGACGCCACTTTCGGCCTGCGTGTCAGGAACGAAGAGGAGATGGTCGGCCTGGATATATCGCAACACGGCGAAAGGGCTTACGGCGGGCTCTCCTGAAATGCCCCTTAATTTATAGAAAATTCTCGAAAAACACGGGAGGGGATGGCCAAATCAGCGGTCATCCCCTCCTCTTTTTAAAAATTTTGACCCAATTTTTGAAAATTTCGTCATTATTTAATCTGTTTGTAACATTTCGGCGCTAAATTGACCTTTATAAATAAACAGACGGATTTGTGAGTTTCATGGGGTTTTCACGCCGAAATCTGTTTAAAATACACCAAAATAAAGGAGGAAACTATTGGCATCCGACAAAATGACACCGGAAAAAATTCTCAAGAAGGTCAAGGATGAAAACATCAAATTCATCGACCTGAAATTCCTCGACCTGCCGGGCTTGTGGCAGCATTTCACCATCACCCCGGGCGAGATTGGAATTGACGACCCGGATGGTGCCAAAGGGGGAATCTGGACCGAGGGCATCGGCTTTGACGGCTCAAGCATTCGCGGCTTCCAGGAGATCCAGGAAAGCGACATGATCCTCAAGCTCGACCCGGAAACCGCTATCATCGATCCGATCTGTGAGCACCCCACTCTCAGCATCATCTGCGACGTTTTCGACCCGGTCACAGGGAAACCTTATTCCAGGGACCCCAGGTACGTCGCTAAAAAAGCAGTCCAATACTTGAAATCGACCGGCATAGCCGATACCTGCTTCTGCGGCCCCGAAGCAGAGTTCTTTATTTTCGACGATGTCCGCTTCGACCAGGACCATAAGAGCGGCTATTATTTCATAGATTCAGTTGAAGCCGATTGGAACTCGGGCAGAGACGAGAAGCCTAACCTGGCCTACAAGCCCAGGTACAAGGAAGGATATTTCCCCGTGCCCCCGACCGATTCGCTGCAGGACCTCCGCTCCGAGATCGTTGAGGTCATGTCTTCAGTTGGCCTCGAAATCGAAGTGCACCATCATGAGGTTGCTACTGCAGGCCAGTGCGAGATCGACATGAAGTACAAGGACCTGCTCAAGATGGCCGACCAGATGCTGTGGTTCAAATACGTCATCAAGAACGTCTGCCGCAAACATAACAGGGTGGCGACATTCATGCCCAAACCACTCTTCCAGGATAACGGCTCCGGCATGCACGTTCATCAGAGCCTGTTCAAAGACGGCAAAAACGTTTTCTTTGATCCCAAGGGCTACGCTCTGATCAGCCAGACCTGCAAATATTACATAGGCGGCCTTCTAAAGCATGCTGAAGCGCTGTGCGCCATTTGTGCACCTTCGACAAACTCCTACAAGAGGCTGGTGCCCGGCTTTGAAGCTCCGGTCAACCTGGTATACTCGGCCCGCAACCGCAGCGCCGCCGTCCGCATCCCGATGTACTCAGAGAATCCCAAGGCCAAGAGGATTGAATTCAGGCCCCCGGATTCAACCTGCAACGGCTACCTGGCCCTGTCCGCCCTCCTTATGGCGGGCCTCGACGGTATTGCCAACAAAATCGACCCGGGCCAGCCGTTCGACAAGGACACCTACACATTAAGCGCCAAAGAAGCCAAGAAACTGAAGACCGTTCCCGGATCACTGGAACAGGCCATCAACGCCCTGGAAAAGGACCACAAGTTCCTCCTGACCGGCGACGTATTTACCCAGGATGTAATCGACGTATGGATCAATTACAAGAGAACCAAGGAAATCGACGAGGTCAGGCTGAGGCCACATCCCCACGAGTTCTACCTGTATTTCGACATCTAGACTTCAATCACGGCTTAGTTTTAGGGCGGCATCGGTGAAGCACCGTGCTGCCCTATTTCTATAATTTAACTGCAGAAGCGAATGTTTTGACTTTGCCCCTGAATTATGTTTTGATTAGCCAAGCATAACACAGCGCAAGGAGGGACTATGACGACCAAAGACAGGGCAGATGCGGTGGAGTACGTCCTCAAATTGGCCAGGGAACACGACGTAAAATTCGTGAACCTGTGGTTTACAGATATCCTGGGCTTCCTGAAAAGCTTCTCCATCACCATTGAGGAATTGGAGAAAGCACTGGAAGAAGGCATGGGTTTCGACGGCTCGTCCATCGAGGGCTATGCCCGCATCGACGAGAGCGACATGATCGCCCTGCCCGACCCCGACACCTTCCAGTTACTTCCCTGGAGGCCCAAGGAACAATCTGTAGGCCGCATGTTCTGCGATATCTATATGCCGGAGGGACAACCCTTCGAAGGCGATCCCAGGTTTATCCTCAAGAAAAACTTAAAACACGCCACCGACCTCGGCTATACCTTCTACGTAGGCCCGGAGCTGGAGTATTTTTATTTCAAGGATAATAAGGGCACGGAAACTCTGGATTCCGGCGGCTATTTCGACCTGGTGCCGCTGGATATGGCAGTCGACCTCAGGCGTAAATCGGTACTGGCGCTGGAAGAGATGGGCGTCGGCATTGAATATTCACATCATGAGGTGGCGCCCAGCCAGCATGAAATAGATATGAGGTACACCGACGCCCTCACCATGGCGGATAATGTTATGACCTACCGGCTGGTAGTCAAGCAGGTCGCCATGGAAAACAATGTCTATGCCACTTTCATGCCCAAGCCTATCTTCGGGGAAAACGGCAGCGGCATGCACGTGCATCAATCGCTATTCAAAGGCGAACGCAATGCCTTTTTCGATAAAAACGATCCGTTCCACCTAAGCAAAATTGCCAGGAGCTACATCGCCGGCATACTCAAGCATGCCCCCGATATAACCTCCGTAACCAACCAGTGGGTCAACTCCTATAAACGCCTGGTGCCCGGCTATGAGGCGCCCGTTTACGTATCGTGGGCCAGGCGCAACCGGGCCGACCTGATCAGGGTGCCCGAATACAAACCCGGCAGGGAAACGGCAACGCGCATAGAGTACAGGTCCCCCGACCCGGCCTGCAACCCCTACCTGGTCTTCAGCGTGATGCTGGCCGCCGGCCTGGAAGGGATCGAAAAGGGGCTGGAGCCTCCTGAGCCCGTTGAGGAGAACGTCTACGCCATGACTGAAGAGCAGAGGAAGAAGCGCGGAATCAAGACCCTGCCCGGCAGCCTTGACGATGCCATAGCCCTCACTGAGAAAAGCGCACTGGTCAAGAAGGCGCTGGGCGACCATTGCTTCAATGCCTTCATACAGAACAAAAAAGTGGAATACGACCAGTATCGCGTGCAGGTTACAGAGTACGAGCTGAAAAAATACTTGCCCATCCTGTAATCCTATAGCAACTAAGATTTACTGGGATAGATTGCGTCACCTGCTCCGCAGGTGACGCAAATCAATTTAATCATAGTGCATCCGGAAGGATATACTTGGTTGGAAGAAATGTTTATTACAATTATAGTGGGTAAAACTGCATGAAGATTGGGGTGCTCGCCTTGCAGGGCGCCTTCATCGAACATGTGAAAATGTTCGAAATGCTGGGACAGAAGGCAGTGGAGATCAGGTTGCCGCGCCAGTTGAAGGGCATAGACGGCCTTTTGATCCCGGGCGGCGAGAGCACTACCATGATGAACCTCATGCAGAGTTTCGACCTGGTTGAGCCGATCAAAAAGCTGGCTGAGGGCCATGTGGCCATCTGGGGCACCTGCGCAGGCCTGATATGCGTGGCCAAAAAAGTCTTCAATCCTGATGCCACTCACATGGAGACACTGGGATTGATGAATATCACCGTTATGCGCAATGCCTTCGGCAGACAGGTGGACAGCTTTGAAACAGGCCTGCAAATATCCGGGCTGCCGGACGGTCCGTTCCCCGGCGTATTCATACGCGCGCCTTATATTGAGAAGGTGGGGCGGGGCCTGGAGGTGCTGGCCAAATTACCCGATGGCGAAATAGTCGCAGCCAGGCAGGGTAAAATGCTGGCGACGTCCTTCCACCCGGAGCTGACCGATGATACCCGTTTCCACGGATATTTCCTGAAGATCTGCAGGAGCTAAGCCCGTCCGCATTTAGCTATTCGGCCTAGAAGTGCCGAGGTTTGTACAACCCGGTTAAATCTATTTGAAAGAAAGGTATTGTATTGTGCCGTCGGGGACGACCGCCACTTTCGCCCCGTCCGGGTAGTCTTTGCGCAGGGTATCCATCACATCCTTCCAGGTCTTCACCCATATGGTTCCGGGCACGGCCAGCCAGTCAGCCATGGCATGTTCAAACTGCGGACACAGGATGATGAGGCGTTTGAGCCAGGGCAACGTGAAGTTGACTGATTGGAAGCGGCGGCCCTTGATCTCCGTACCGAAGCTGCCCAGAAGGTAGTGCACCACCTGCCCGGTCGGACAGTCCATAATGAGGACGAGGTCACCGCCCTTCTCCATAAGCAGGGCTACGCCAATGATCATGCCGACGATGGCCTCATTGCCTTTGCTGTAAGTATTTATGACCGCTATGTCGGTTACGGGCACCGGCTTGGTTGCATAGTGCGGGACAGCATAGTTGACAGCCTCGCGGTAAACTGAGCCGACTTCACCGCAGAAGATTGCGCAGGCCTTTCCGGCGCCGTTGACGATGACATCTATCTTAAAATCCAGGGCTGCCAGCCTGGCCGCTTCACAAAAGTCTTTCGTCATGGGGTTGTCTATATAGTTGCCCATGCCCACAGTATTTCCTTTTCCATCTTCCTTGGCCTTGGCTTCCAGGCTGTGAAAGTGTTCGATGGAATCCATTGAAGAAACACCGGGAAGGATGATTTTTCCGCCGCCGCCGAAGCCGGTCTGTACGTGCGTTATAACCGACCCCAGGCCTATCTTGAGATCACAACACATGACCTCAGAGTTTATATACAGTTTAGTACCCTGGGAAGTATCTCCAACATAAGTGCAGTTGTCGTAGATATTGTGGTTATAGACGGGGAAGCGATCGAGTATATCGCTTCCCAGTTTCCTCTCGAAGTCCTGGTAAGTGTGGGCGCCGTGGCATCCGGTGGCGCAGACGAAGCGGATGGAAGTGTCCGGGACCCCTGCCTCATGCAGTTCCTTAAAGACATGGGGCAAAAGCGAACGGACAGGGGTAGGCCGCGATATGTCATCGAAAATAATGGCGACCTTTTTCTTGCCTCTGGCGAGCTCACTCAACCCTGGGCTGTCAATAGGCCGGGCGAATGCAGCCTGTATCTGGCTAGGGGTCAACTCGGTGGCATAGTGACCGTTCATCAAACAGGGGACAACGTCCCATTCGGAAGGGAATTCGAGTAATAGCTCCCCCTCCTTAAACCATTTTTGATTGGGAACAGGAAAGATTTTATTTGACACTATCGGGAATTATATAGTGTGATCCCGATCCTGCGCAACAAGACAAGCGCGGATTTCTACTGTACCAGGGGCGCCAATTACGGCTGCGTTTAACTATTTAGTTGCAGCCGGCGCCGGCTCTTGCGCAATGATCTTATTGAGATAGTCTATAGCCCAATTAAGCAGGTCCTGGTCTTTCAAATCCGAGGGATAATCGGGAGTAAGGCCGGTCCCGCTGATCATTTTACCATTAGGCGTGTAGTAGTGGGCAACGGTCACCTTGAGGGCGCCCCCGTCCTCCAGCCTGATGATGTTCTGCACGCTGGCCTTGCCGAAAGTCTGCGATCCGGCCAGCTTGGCACGGCCGTTGTCCTGCAGCGCCCCGGCGACGATCTCGCTGGCGCTGGCGCTTCCACCGTCGACCAGCACGATGAGCGGCATATTCAAGGCGAGCCCTCCCGGCCTGACCTTAAACACCGATTCCTTCCCATCTTTGTCGACGACTTTTACGACTATGCCGCGCAGTAAGAACTGGCTGGCCACGTCGACAGCCTGGTCCAGGATCCCGCCCGGGTTGCCGCGCAGGTCCAGGATGATACCCTTGGCGCCCTTGTCGATTGAGTCCTGCAACGCCTGCTTGAAATCATTGGTCGTCGGCAGGATGAATTGGGTAATCCTTATATAGGCTATCTGGCCGTGCATCTCGGATATCACCGAAGCTTCGGTTATCTCGCTGCGGGTGAGGCTGAGTTCGATGGGGTCCTTCACATCCTTCCTTCCCAGGGTCAGGGCCACTTTGGTACCTGCCTGTCCCCGGATTTTAAGCGAGGCTTCGTCCGAGGTCATCTGGGCGGTTGACTGCCCGTCTATCTTCAATATAATATCGCCCGACTTGATGCCGGCGGCCTCAGCGGGCGAACTGGGGATAGTACCCAGGATTATTATCTGATTATCCTTCTCTCCAATATATGCCCCGATACCCTGATATACGCCCGTATACTCGATTTCGGTTGACTGGTAGACCTGGGGCGGGAAATAAACAGTATAGTTATCACCCACCGCGGCAACCATGCCTTTGATGGCGCCCTGCAACAGCTTGGTGGTATCGAGCGCCTGATTGTTGACATAGTACTGCTGCAAGATCTGGTAAGCCTGGCTTATCTCGCTGAACTGAGAGGGCAAGCCCTGCAGCGTTTTATTATCAGTATCGCTGAGGGTCCACTTGGATTCGCATCCGGCCAGGGGCATGGTCATCATCAACACCGCCACGGCCAGTAAGATGCTCAGGATTGCATTTTTTTTAAAGGTCATTAATTTATCTCCAAATTGAATTATGGGCAATCAGCCAACAAGGCTTAAATTATATAGCTAATATGATAGCTCGTTCAAATATCCCATCGAAATATTTATGCCAAGCAGGCCTGTAAGCCGAATTCTGTGCTCCGGTAAACCGGAGCGGCGGCCATCCATCTAGCTGCAATGTTGCCATCGCAGTCATGCGACCAACCCGGGGTCGGCCCAGGCATGCCATATCCCCCTATTAGGTCTTGCTCCGGGTGGGGTTTGCACGGCCGGCCGGTCACCCGGCCGCCGGTGAGCTCTTGCCTCACCATTTCACCCTTACTCCTCTTACGACGAGCGGTATGTTTCTGTTGCACTATCCGTAGGGTCACCCCTCCTGGGCGTTACCCAGCACCCCGCCTGGTGGAGTTCGGACTTTCCTCTGCGATCTTCAAGACCGCAGCGGCCGTCCGGCCTGCTTGGCTAACCTACTCTACAACTTGTATGCTGAGAGGTCAAATGATCTAGCTGAGATACAAGATGCGTCCGCAGTTGCTGCAGGTCACGATGCTCATGCCTCGCACCCTCTGCAGCTCACTTATGGAAAGGGTCACGCGGCAGCCCATGCACTTTCCCTGCTCCACCCTTACCACAGGCTGGCTCTTCCTGCCCTTGATGCCTTCGTAGGCGCTCAGGGCCGAGCTGTCGATATCCTCGGCTATTTCTTTCCTTTTCTTTTCGAGCTTGGCAACCTCCGCCACTACCTTTTCCCTCTCCACCTTCAGTTCCGGCTTCTCTTTATTCCATGCCGCTTCAATGGTCTTGCATAACTCCTGGAGCCGTTGGACCTCCGCCTTACGGGACTCGAGCCTCTCCATCATGGCCAGCAGCAAATCATCCTTGGGGACAAGGTTGGATTTCAGCATGGCAGCTTCCTGCTCGAAACTCATGAGCTCCTTGGGGTTCTTGATCTTGCCGCCGTAAAGCTTATCGTTGATCCGCTGGATATTATTGCGAAGCTGTTCGGCTTCGGCGTCGAGCTCTTTGTATTTCCCTTCGAGGTCCGCCTCGCCCTGCTCGGCTGCGGACAACTCCTCCCTGGCTTTCTCGTAGGCTGAATTATGGTTCAAACGCAAATCAATTTCATCGGCCTGGTTGCGCTGGCTTAAAATGGCTTGCTCGATCTGATGAAGTTCAAATACACGCTTGGCAAGACTCATAGAAGGCAATTCTACGGCAGTGTAATTTATATGTCAAAGTATGGAGTTTAGTGTTTGTAATCCAGCATGACGACCTGGGTGCTGGAAGGTATGTTGCTGCGCGTGACCGTCAGTTTGGCCTGCATGGCAAGTTCCTTGATGCCCAGCTCCTTAAGGAACTTTTCGGGGAACTCCACATCGCCTTTCTCGTCCGCTGTTTTATAGTGCATGGGCACCACGTATCCCGGGTTCAGGTTCCTTACCAGGTCGGCAGCCATGCCCGCGCCGATAGTTGAATGGCCTCCTACAGGCAAAAAGAGCACGTTAATACTGCCCAACTCGCCGATGACCTCCGGGGAAAGGTTGTGCCCAAGGTCGCCGAGGTGGCACAGAGTCACCCCTTCTATCTCTATGACAAAGACCGTATTCTTGCCCAATTTCTTGCCCTGAGCGTCATCGTGAAAGGTGGGCACACCGGTGATATAGGTATCCTTTATCTCGTACTCTCCCGCGCCTTTGATCAGGTGGTAGCCTTCCTGAATGGTATCGAGAAATGAATGGCCGGGATGGGCATGGCTGATGGTAACCATATCAGCCTGGATTTTCCCTATAGTGTAGCCCGTATCGGGCGGGCACGGGTCGGTCAATATGACGGCTTCCTTGCCTTTTATGCGGAAACACGAACGTCCAAACCAGGTAATATCCATATGCTAACCTCACTATTAAACGGCCGTGAAGGCCGGGGCTTAATTGTAGCAACACAGGTAAAAAACATCAATCGGTTAATCTGAATTTAGCTTTGTGTTATAATCCCTGCCGTGATTATCCTGGCCGTCGAAACATCCTGCGATGAGACCTCGGTCGCCATCGTAAAGGACGGCAGCAAAATCCTCTCCAACGTGATCGCCTCGCAGGTCGAAATCCATGCCCGCTACGGGGGTATCGTGCCGGAAGTGGCCTCGCGCCAGCATATGCTGACCATCGTGCCGGTGAGCGAACAGGCCTTCAAAGAGGCGGGCATCGACAAGGGCCAACTGGATGCCGTAGCTGTAACCAAGGGGCCGGGGTTGGCCGGCTCATTGATCGTGGGAGTCAACTTCGCCAAGGCGCTGGCAATGGCCAATAAACTGCCGCTGATCGGCATCAACCACCTGGAAGGGCATATCTATGCCAACTGGCTCTCGGAAATCCAACCGGAGTTGCCCTGCCTGTGCTTGATCGTCTCAGGAGGCCACAGCGACTTGATCTTGATGCGGGAGCACGGCTTGTTTAGGAAGCTTGGGAGCACCAGGGACGACGCCGCCGGCGAGGCCTTCGATAAGGGTGCCAGGATACTGGGCCTGCCTTATCCCGGTGGGCCGGCCATCCAGGAAGCCACTAAAGGAGTAACGACCACGATGTCATTGCCCCGCGCATGGCTCAAAGATAACGATGATTTCAGCTTCAGCGGCGTTAAGACAGCCCTGCTGCATCTGGTTGAGGCCCAAGAAAATCGGGACGACAAATGGACCCGTGAGGCGGCGGCCGCCTTCCAGGAAGCCATCGTGGACGTGCTGGTCACCAAGACCATACAGGCGGCACGGCGGCACAAGGTCAAGGGCATATTGCTGGCGGGCGGTGTGGCTGCCAACAGCGCTCTGCGCAGCCGCATGCTGGCCGATTCCCCTCTGCCTGTGCTGATACCCCCTCCTATCCTGTGCACGGACAACGCCGCCATGATCGCCTCCTGCGCCTACTACCGGCTTATGTCGGGTCAGACGGATAATGCCGGGCTGGACGTCATTCCTGGGCTGACATTCGGCCTGTAGATACAGGACAGGCCTGGCAGTCCTTGACGCGGCACCATGAGTGGTAGATATGCAGCATCCCCTGCTGAATGCAGGCCGTCAATCCACTCCGGCCCTCGATGGATAGCTCATGCTGCATATACCTGGTCAACTCGTTGCCCGGCAGGGACTTACAGCTTGTATAAATGGCCGATATTTTGCGCTCCATCTTTTCATTACCCTCCTGCCCGGCACGGGCCATGAAAAAGGGCAAAATTGCATTGACGACTATCTCCCGGGCTCGCCCTTTCCCGATCAAAGCCGTGCTGCGCTCATGGGGTTGCCCGAAATCATGGTGGCAGGCCCAGTAGCCTTCCCCTTTTACTATAAGGCAATTTTCCAGGATACCCGATGATTGCTTAAACGGGGCTGCTTCGATCAACAGGGTCAGCCCTGGCAATAACCCCGTATCCTCAAACCTGCAAAGAAGGTGGCTCAAGCCGGCCAGCCTCTTGAGCGGGCTGTTGCCCGGCCTGACACCGGCTATTCTCCACTCAGCACCAGCTATTGGACAAGAGGTCAACCCCAGCGCCTGCCATCTTTCTTCCATCCTGTAAACTTCGTCATCGGTTAAGCTGCCCGCGCCCGGCCTCTGCGAAGGCAGCAGCCCTGCAGCACCGAAAAGACAGGCCTGCTTTTTAAGCGGATCACCAGAAGCGTATCTTTCCAGCACCGAAAGCGGCAATATCTCAGCCAGCTTCTCAAAGGGCACCGAATTCCTGGAATATCCCAGCGCCCGGCAAATAGCTTTGTAGAGGACCTGCGAAGCATCATCATCAGGCAGAGAGACGGAAAACCTCCGGGCTTTCTGCATGAACCTTTGCATGCCGGCCCGGAGCAGTAAACGATGCAATTTATTCCGTGCCGCCAACCGTCTGCCGTGAGAGCACCCCGGGGCGGTTATATTCGAAGCCAAATAGATATTTTCCATATTACCGGGTATATATTTGTGCAGGATGACGGTGGGGATGGTACGGCCATTCTGCAGCTTCACGGGCAGTCCTCCCCGCTGCCAAAGGGCGGCATGCAGGACTATTCCGTTATAAAGGGGGTTGATGCTGTGCCCATGCTTGAGCCAGAGGTCGGATGTCACATGTATCTCAACATCGCCAACTATCCTCTCCCCGTTCATTTCTATAACGGCGTCCTGGAAATCGCAGCCCGCCCCGGTGCTACCCCTGCCGGGATGGATAACCTGTATGTCATTCCCCAGGTCATCCTCCAGGCCGGAGATAAGGCCACTCCTCCACAAGCCCGCCACGATCTTTTCGGTGATCCTTTCCATCGAATCCTACACGTTAACGTGTACTAAAAGGTTTAAAAAAAATAATGTTTTACTTCGGCCCGGCCCGGTATTCGAAATGGCTGCGGTCAGCTATGATGGACAGCAGCCTGGCCGAGGCGCCACGCGGCTGGTACTGCCCCTTTTCCCACTCGCTGATGGTCTGCTGCCTGGTGCCAAGTTCGCCGGCCATCCCTGCCTGGGTAAGCTTAAGATGCCTGCGTAATGCCTTAATACGCCGAGAATCCCAGCTTTCACCCCGTTTACTCTTCTCCATCAAATACAATTTTACCCGCTAACGTGTACTTTTTCAATTTGGAATACCAAGCTCTTGACAATGCTTGAGCGGTACAATATCTTAATACTAAGGAGATATTGTATGCCACGAGAGGTTGAACTAGATCGCTTCACAGCCAAGACTGATGAAGGCAAAGAATATATCATTGTTGAATACCAAGAATATATTCCATCTAGGGGTTATGATGACCCATCTACTGAAACGCTTGGTCTAAAAAGATGGACTACTTCCGAAGAATTGCATGTTCACTATATCGACCCCCAGACATTTAAGATCTTCGAGACCGGCGAAATAGTTAGGAAGATTTGAAACATGGCCAGAAAAAAGAGTAGTCACGATTTCAGTGTCCGTGCGTATAGAGTAGTGCAGGAAGCTACTGAACCGAAGCCAGTAGAACTCGAACCGGACTTACCCCAGAACAACGGAAGGAGATAGCCAGAAAAGCAGCCGAAACCAGATGGTACAAATCTTAGTCAAATAATTGGTCAAAAAATACTTGCATTTGGTCAGCGGCGCTTTCATATTGACAATGCTTGGGCGGTGGCAAAATAAAGCTGCAGAAGAAACATGCCTATCTATGAATACAGGGCGGTAGACAAAGGCTGCAGCTACTGCGGCAGGGGCTTCGACATACTGCAAAAAATGTCGGATACTCCCATCACCCATTGTCCCAGGTGCGGGGCAGCAGTCAGACGTGCCATATCGCGGTTCCGGGCCGTGACGATGGAAACGGCCGACCCGGGCTCCCTGGAAGGCAAGCTGCAGGACTATGAGTCGCAGGGCATGTGGAGCCACGCGGCGGAGCTGGCCGACAAGTCCGGCCTGCAGGAGAGGGCTCTGGACGACTATAAGAAGGCTGGCTACAACTTTTAGGCCCCTATATAACGCACTCATTTTTTAGCAGTCAACCCTTTACATTGATAATTTTATGTGCTAACATATTTAGCAGTCTCGTAAAGAGATTGCTAATTTTATTAGGAGGTAAGAATGGCTGTAAAAATTCAACCCTTAGGTGACAGAGTGCTTGTAAAACCTCTTGAAAAAGAGGATATGACTAAGGGCGGTATCTATCTGCCGGATACTGCCAAAGAGAAACCACAGGAAGGTAAAGTGCTGGCTGTCGGGCCGGGCAAGATGTCCGACGAAGGCAAAAGGCTGCCGATGGATGTTGCCGTGGGCGACATCGTCATCTATGCCAAGTATGGCGGAATCGAGCACAAGGAAGGCGACGAAGAGCTGATCATCCTCAGGGAAGCCGACATCCTTGCCAAGAAGAAATAGACCGATTTGAATCGAAAAAAACCAATTATTTTTAGGAGGAAAGAGGTTAAATGCCAAAACAGATTAAATACGGAGAGGATGCCCGCCGGTCTTTGAAAAACGGCATCGACGCCCTGACCAACGCCGTAAAGGTAACACTGGGACCCCGCGGCCGCCCCGTAGCCCTGGATAAGAAATTCGGCCCCCCCAGCGTCATCAATGACGGCGTTACCATCGCCAAAGACATCGATCTGCCCGATCCATTCGAAAACATGGGGGCGCAACTGGTTAAAGAAGCGTCCACCAAGACCAACGATAAATGCGGTGACGGCACTACTACCGCCACGGTACTGGCCCAGGCCATAGTTACCGAGGGCTTTAAAAATATCGCAGCCGGCGCCGATGCCATGGCGCTCAAGTACGGCATCGAAAAAGCCGTCGAAGCCATGGTGGCAGAGCTCAAAAAGATGTCCACCCCCGTCACCACCAAAGAGCAGGTGGCCCAAGTGGCTACCATCTCGGCAGCCGATGAGCACATCGGCAACCTGATAGCCGAGGTCATGGAGAAGGTGGGCAAAGACGGCGTTATCACCGTTGAAGAGTCCAAAGGCCTGCAGTTCGAGACGGAATTCGTCGAGGGCATGCAGTTCGACCGCGGCTACATCAGCCCCTATTTCGTAACCAACGCCGAGCAGATGAAGACGGAGCTGGAAGACCCCTATATCCTGATTACCGATAAGAAGATCTCGTCCATTTCCGAGCTCCTGCCCGTGCTTGAGAAGGTACTGCAGGTATCCAAGAACCTGGTCATTGTTGCCGAGGATATCGATGGCGAGGCCCTGGCCACACTGGTGGTCAACAAACTGAGGGGCACGCTCAATTGTCTGGCCGTCAAAGCCCCGGGCTTCGGCGACAGGCGCAAGGCCATGCTGGAAGATATCGCAATGCTGACGGGCGGCAAGGTTATCTCCGAGGAGATAGGCCGCAAACTCGATTCCACCACAGTGGCCGACTTGGGCCGCGCCCGCAAGGTGGTCTCCGATAAGGACAATACCACCATCGTCGAGGGCAAAGGCTCGGATGAGGCCATCAAAGCCCGCATCAAGCAGATCAAGGCCCAGATCGAAGAGACAACCTCCGACTACGACAAGGAGAAGCTGCAGGAACGCCTGGCCAAGCTGGCCGGCGGTGTGGCTGTGATCAAAGTCGGCGCCGCCACCGAAGTGGAACTTAAAGAGAAGAAGCACCGCGTCGAAGACGCCCTCTCAGCCACCAGGGCAGCCGTCGAGGAAGGCATACTGCCCGGCGGCGGTGTGGCCGTTATCAACGCCAGCCCGATACTCGACAAGCTGAAGGTCGAGGGCGACCAAAAGACCGGTTGCGAGATCATCAAGAAGGCCGTGGAAGAGCCCCTGCGCTGGATCGCCATCAACGCCGGCCAGGAAGGCTCGGTAGTGGTTGACAAGGTGAGACGCAGCAAGAAGGGCGTAGGCTATGATGCCCTCAACAACGATTATACCGATATGGTCACCAAAGGCATCATCGATCCCTTGAAGGTCACCAGGACCGCCCTGGAGAACGCTGCCAGCATCGCTTGCATGATTCTGACAACCGAAGCGCTGGTCTGCGATATCCCCGAGAAAGATAAGATGCCATCCATGCCACCCATGCCTGAGTATTAATTAAAACATTCAAATTAAATGAAAAGAGGCCGCTTTCATGAGCGGCCTCTTTTTTATGCCTATTTATTCTTATTTAATGGTCATAAGATCGGCCAGGGTGCTCTCATTCTTGATGGGGCCCACAGCCGCCAGATTCAGTTTCCCCGTGACAAAGAGGTCCCCGGCCACGCGCTGGACGTCTTTAGCAGTAATATTCTCGATGATCTCGGTGACTTCATCGACGGTCATGATCCGCCCCATCAGCATCTCCTGGGCGCCGAACCAGCCCGCCACGTTGCGGCTGTTCTCCATGCTCAGCAGCAGCCTGCCTTTGGCCATCTCCCTGGCTTTATGCAATTCCACTTCCGAAACGACATCCCCGGCACGCGCCAGTTGCTCCAATATGGCCACAGTGGCTTTCTCGGTCTGGCCCGGGTCGATTCCCGCCTGAATGACGAAGACGCCTGTCTCCAGGAAATGTTCGACATAGCTGTGGATATCGTAGGCCAGGCCCAGCTTCTCCCTGATCTCCGTAAAGAGCCTGCTGCTCATCCCTTCGCCCAGCATCATGCTCAGCAGGTCTATGGCAAACCTGTCCGGATGAAATAAAGATACGCCCTCCACACCCAATACCAGGTTGACCTGCTCGGTCTCGCGGTATTCAAGGCGCACCCTGGGCGCCGTCTGCCCCGGCCTGCTGGAATAGTATTCGGGCTTGGTGCCCCGCTGCCAGCCTGCGGTTGCCTGTCCTATAATCTTTGCCGCTTTATCAGGATCAAAATCCCCGGCCAGGCTGATCAGCATGTTGTCCGGAGTATAATAACCACCCATAAAACCCAGCATCTGTTTACGCGTAATGGCGGATACCGTCTCTTTGCTCCCTGCCACATCCCTTCCCATGGGGCCGTCGGGCCACATAATTTCATCGAAGATCATGCCTACCCGCTGCTGGGGTGAATCCAGGCTCATATTGATTTCTTCGATGATAACCTGCCGCTCTTTATCGATATCCTCTTGGCGATACAGGGGATTGCGCAGCAGGTCCACGATCACGTCCACTGCCGTTTCCAGGTGCTGGCTGGCCAGCTTGCACCAGTAAGAGGTGAGCTCTCGGTCGGTCCCGCCGTTCATGATGCCACCCACGCCCTCGATGGCCTCGCTGATCTCACGCGAGGTCGGCCGGCGGGCTGTGCCTTTGAAGCACATATGCTCAATGAAATGCGAGATGCCGGCCTGGTCAGCCGTCTCGTAACAGCTTCCGGCCCTGACGAAAAACAGCACGGAAACGGAACGCGTATGCGGCATGGGACAGGTTATCAAGCCCAGGCCGTTTTCAAGTGTGACCTTCTGATATTCAGGCATCATTTTCACTATCAACGGGGGCTAATTTGAGCCTATACGCCCATCCGACTTCCGCCGATTTACCATTATATCAAATTCAAATCGCTTCGGATAAATGCTATAATTCACTTACAGATATAATTCAATCGTATATCTACTGAACTTCAAGAGGATACTGTAATGACTGACACAGGAACCTGGAAAGTAAAGACCGGCCTCGCCCAGATGCTTAAGGGCGGCGTTATCATGGACGTGGTAACGCCCGACCAGGCTAAAATAGCGGAAAAAGCCGGGGCCTGCGCCGTAATGGCGCTGGAGCGTGTGCCAGCCGATATCCGAGCCGATGGGGGAGTGGCGCGCATGGCCGATCCCACGGTCATTACGGCTATTATGAAGGCGGTAACCATACCGGTGATGGCCAAGTGCCGCATAGGGCATTTCGTCGAGGCGCAGGTGCTCGAAGCATTGGGCGTGGACTTCATCGACGAGTCAGAGGTGCTGACGCCTGCCGACGAAAGCCATCACGTTTGGAAGCATGATTTCAAAGTCCCCTTCGTCTGCGGCTGCCGCGACCTGGGCGAAGCTCTGCGCCGCATCTCGGAAGGAGCAGCCATGATCCGCACCAAGGGCGAAGC
>DBZK01000038.1:1958-25729 GCA_002311135.1 Dehalococcoidia bacterium UBA1162 | reverse complement strand
CCAAGGGCGAAGCCGGCACCGGCAATATCGTGGAGGCAGTGCGCCATATGCGCTCAGTCCAATCCGCCATGCGAAGGGTCCAGTCCATGTCCGAAGACGAGCTGCCAGCCGAGGCCAAGGCGCTGGGCGCCCCGCTGAATCTGGTGATTGAAGTGCATAAAACGGGCAAACTGCCGGTGGTCAATTTTGCAGCAGGTGGCGTAGCTACGCCCGCTGATGCAGCCCTGATGATGCAGCTCGGCGCCGAGGGTGTGTTCGTTGGCTCCGGCATCTTCAAGTCGAGCGATCCCGAATCACGCGCCATATCTATTGTAAAGGCGGTTACCCACTATAAAGATCCTGCCATCATAGCCGAGGTCTCCAAGGCATTAGGAGCGGCCATGCCGGGCCTGGATATCAAGGCAATCCCGGAAGACAGCCTGCTGGCCACCAGAGGATGGTAATATAAAATTGTGCTCTGAGCCCTATGAGGCTGTAGACACTGTCATATGATTAAAAGGCATACCGCAGATTTTTCAATTTTTCTACGTCTTAGTGCGCACCCCCGCTTGACCCGCGTTTATCCGCAGGCTATCCAAGCTCAATAAAATCTTATGAGGGAGGTTATTATGCAGACAGTAAATATCGATGACATACAATTGCTGCTGGCTGTTATGCCACATAATATCTCCGATCATCTTATGAAGGAGCTTGATAACGGCGACCTGCTGGAAATAGTCATGGACCTCGGCCGGCCGCCCGAGGCGCGCTTCCCCAACAGGGAGGTTTTCCTGGGCGACCACGAGGTGACGGATGCGGATATAGAGTCCGTCGTCAAAAGGATCGGCAGCTTTAGCGGCGACAACCGCGCCGGGCTTACACGCACCTTGCACCGTATCTCCGCCATCCGCAACAGGGAGGGCAAGATAGTGGGACTGACCTGCCGTGTAGGCAGGGCAGTCATAGGGACGGCAAAAATAATCCAGGACCTGGTTGAAACGGGTAAAAACGTACTGCTCATGGGGCCTCCCGGAATCGGCAAGACCACCATCCTGCGCGAGACCGCCCGTGTGCTGGCAGACGATCTAAAGAAACGCGTCATCGTGGTAGACACGTCCAATGAGATCGCGGGAGATGGAGATATCCCTCATCCCGCCATCGGCCATGCCCGGCGTATGCAGGTACCCACCCCAACATTGCAGCATGCCGTGATGATTGAAGCGGTGGAGAACCATATGCCCGAGGTGATTATAATCGATGAGATCGGCACCAGCCTGGAAGCTGAGGCCGCACGGACTATCGCCGAGCGCGGCGTACAACTTGTCGGCACAGCCCACGGCAACAGCCTTGAGAACCTGATGATGAACCCCACCCTCTCCGACCTGGTCGGCGGAATACAGACCGTTACGCTGGGCGACGAAGAAGCACGGCGCCGCCATACACAGAAGTCCGTCCTGGAACGCAAGGCTCCTCCAACTTTCGATATCGTGGTGGAGATCCAGGAGCGCTATAAGGTGCTGGTGCATCCCGAAGTGGCAACGGCAGTGGACTCGGTTCTACACGGCAGGGAGAGCCAGTCGGAGGTGCGCTGGATGGACCAGGAGGGCAATATAGTCAAAGAGCAGGGCGCCGTCCTGCACGAACCGCAGAGGCCCAGCGAAGCTAAAAAGCAAAAATTACACGTCTACCTTTTCGGCATCAACCGTCCCATCCTTGAGCAGGCGGCGCATGAGAAGGCGATGAACATCGATATAACCGACGACCTTAAGAAATCCAACCTCCTGATAACCACTAAAAACTACTTCCGGCGCAAACCTCAAAAGATCAGGGACGCTGAACTGCTGGGCATACCTGTATACGCCATCCGGGGAAACAGCCTCCAGCAACTGCGACACTGCCTGGATACGATCTATACAGGGCCACGAGACCAGGTCGTGGATACGGCCCTCGACGAGGCCATGAATGCCATAGAGCAGGTGAAAAACGGCCGTAAGGAAGTAGAGCTAAGCCCGCAAAATGCGTTCATCCGGCGGCTGCAACACATGCTGGCCGAGAGGCATGACGTAGCATCCAGGAGCGCCGGCAAGGAACCGGCGCGCCACGTTAAAATAGCTAATAATTAAGACCGCGTTATTTTTGTTGTTAAGTTATGACTTCTTATCCGGGCTTGTTTATCACCTTCGAAGGGTGCGAAGGCTGCGGCAAAAGCACCCAGGCCCGGCTTCTTTATAATATGCTCAGGCAGCACGGCCTGCAGTGCCTTCTGACGCACGAGCCTGGCGGTACACCCCTGGGAAACAAGATCAGAGATTTATTGAAGGTTAAAAGCGATTTTCAAATTGCGGCTGAAGCTGAATTATTCCTCTTTGCAGCCAGCCGCTTTCAATTGGTCTCAGACGTGATACGGCCTGCCCTCTCCTCAGGCAAGGTGGTGATCTGCGATCGTTTTTCCGATTCGACCTTTGTTTACCAGGGGTACGGCCGTGGCCTGGACCTGATAATGATCGAAAGGATCAACGACCTGGCTACGGGCGGCCTTTGTCCTGATGTAACGATTCTGCTGGATGCGGAAGCAGAGACCGGCCTGGGCCGCAAGCACAACAGCCGGGAAGACCGCTTCGAAGCGGAAAATATCGTCTTTCACCATAAAATACGCGACGGCTACCTGCAATCAGCTCAGCGCCAGCCCGAAAGGTGGCGCACTATCCAGGCCCTGCAACCTCCCGAAGAAGTTAACCGGCTGGTGTGGGAGAGCCTGCTGCCTGCGCTGCAGAAAAAATACCCGGCCGTTGAGCTGCATTAGATATCGAATCCACCAGCCTGGTGTAATAATTGAAGAAAAAAGTTGTAAAGAAGCTTCAGGTCCGGCCGGACCGCAGCGAGGAACTGTCCCTTTTCGCGGCCGGGTACAAGCGCATAGCCGGCCTGGACGAAGCGGGAAGGGGAGCATTGGCGGGTCCTGTTGTAGCCGCAGTAGTAGTTTTGCCCAAAGATGCCGATTTTCACTGGCTGGCGATGGTAAAGGACAGTAAGCAGCTGCAGAAAGCCGTCCGGGAAGATATCTTTACTTTAATGGAGGATTCAGGACTGGAGTTCAACGCGGGAATCATTTCCCCGCAAGTTATAGACAATATCAATATCTTAAATGCCACGAAAAAGGCCATGAAGCTGGCCATCGAGGGGTTGAAAAAACCCCCCGATTATCTGTTGACCGATGCAGTACCGCTGCCCCAGCTGCGCATTCCGCAAAAGGGCATAGTCAAAGGCGACTGCTCCTGCCTGGTAATCTCGTGCGCTTCAGTAGTAGCCAAGGTGACGCGCGACCATATCATGCTGAAGCTCGATGCCAAATATCCGCGATACAAATTTTGCGATCACAAGGGTTACGGCACCAGCGAACATTTGAAATGCCTTCAGCGCTACGGCGCATGCGCTATCCACCGTATGACCTTCGGGCCGGTGCGCGACCTGGCCAGGATCATATGAATAAACAGGAGAAAGGCAACGCAGGGGAAAAGCTGGCCTGCTCGGCCCTGAAAAAGAAGGGCTACCGTATCATCGAGCAAAACTACCGCTGCCGCTACGGGGAGATTGACATCATTGCCCGGCATAAGGACTTTCTGGTATTCATCGAGGTCCGCAGCAAAACAGGTGCATCCTTCGGGTCTCCGGAGGAATCGATCACAAGCGGGAAGAAACAGCGGCTGGTTTCGACGGCGCTGGACTATTTGAGCGGGCACGGAAAGCCCGACGAAAACTGGCGTTTCGATTTCGTGGCAGTACGCTTCCAGGCCGATAAAGGTAAACACCCGGACGTGGAAATCCTGCAAAATGTCATAAATGAGTAAAAATTTTAGCAATTAACCGCTATTAACGGCTGACCGAGTCTGTTATAATCTTGTCCGAAACAGCACCTCATTTTCCCAGTCCCAGCGATTTTAGCCGGGGGAGGCATTTGACCAAGTTTGGAATTGCCTGGCGCGTGCTATCAGGCATCATTATTCTGGCCGCCATCTATCTGACCAGCCGGTATAACTATCTCCTCTTTCACACCATAATAGAGCTTTGCAGCATAGTAGTATGCTTTAGTATATTCATCATAGCCTGGAATTCCCGCCGCTATACCGATAACCACTATTTCACCTTCCTGGGCATTGCCTATCTCTACGTGGGCATACTGGAGTTGATGCATACTCTGACCTACCAGGGCATGCCCCTATTCCTCACCTACAGTTCGAATGCGGATACGCAGTTATGGGTCGCAGCCAGGTACCTGCAGAGCATGGCCCTGCTGGCTGCATCGATTTTTATTCGGCGCAGCTTCAGGGCAGGTTTAACTTTGTTGGGCCTTGGCGTTTTAACACTGCTGATCTTGCTCTCCATCTTTCTCTGGAATATCTTCCCGTTGTCCTACGTGTGGGGCGAAGGGCCGACCCTGTTTTACGTTGTCAGCGAATTCGTGGTCTGTGCATTTTTTATTATGGCGGCAGGGATGCTCTGGCTTTCACGTAAAAAATTCGACCGTGAGGTATTGCTTTATTTGCTGCTTTCCATCGCGGTCGGCATTGTAGCTGAGCTATGTTTTATGCTCTGCAAGGACCCCACCAGCCAGTTCAGCATACTGGGATACCTGTTTTACCTTGTCTCATTCCTGCTGATCTACCGGGCCATAGTCGTAGTGCACCTGTTAAAGCCCTATGATATCCTCTTTTATAACCTGGCCCAGAGCACCACCCTGGTGAAAAAAGAGCGGGATAAGCTGCAAAATATCCTCGACCTGGAGGAGTCGATCCTTCTGGCCCTGGATTCCGAGCAAAAAGTCACGCTGATTAACCGCAAAGGCAGGGAGATCCTGGGGGCGGCAGAGACAGATATCCTGGGCAGGCCCTTCGATATGTTCCTCCCGCTCAACATACGGCAGGCGGTTAAAAATGATTATGTAAATATAATGTCGGGCCAGGCCGAATTAGAAAGATATCAGGAAAGGCCGGTTATGGCCTCGGGTGGCGAGGAAAGGATCATCACCTGGCATAACGAGCTCCTCAGGGATGGGATGGGTAATATAGTTGGTACATTCAGCTCGGGCCAGGATATCACTGAGCGTAAGGAGGCCGAGGAGCTCTTTCGCGCTATTTTCAGCCGGTCGCCCATCGGTATGTATATCGCCCAGGACGGCAAATTCAGGCTGGTCAACCCCCAGTTTCGCAACTATCTGGGATTCGCCGAAAACGAGCTTCTTGACCGCGAATCGCTTTCACTGGTGTTACCGGAAGATGCCGCTAGGGTAAGGCAGGAAGCCGTCAAGGCGCTCAAGTCGCCCAAAGACCGTTTCTCAACGTACGACTACCGCGTCAAGACGGCCAGCGGCAAACTCAAGTGGTTCATGGAATCTGTTTCCTCCATACATTACGAAGGCAGGCAGGCCACACTGGGCACCATCGTCGATGTATCGGAGCGCAAGCAGAACGAGGACCTCTTCCGGTCCCTTTCCCTGATTGACGACCTTACGGGCCTCTATAACAGGCGGGGATTCCTTACACTGGCCAACCAGCAGCTAAAGCTGAGCTACCGCATGGACAGGGGCGTTACCCTGTTGTTCGCCGACATAGACAAATTGAAATGGATTAACGATAACATGGGGCACTTGGAGGGCGATTCTGCGCTGGTCAACGCCTCCAGGATGCTCAAAGAGACTTTCCGTGAATCAGATATCGTGGGCCGTATAAGCGGCGATGAGTTCGCTGTATTTATGGCAGGGGCGGATAAGGCGTATTCCGAGGCGATCGTCAATCGCCTTGAGACCAAGCTCAGGGAATACAATGACCATGAAAAGAAGCCCTATGAGCTTTCCCTGAGCTTCGGGATAGCCTGCAGCGCCTCCAGTGAGCCCTGCAATCTCAGCGACCTGCTAAATACCGCCGACAAGTTTATGTATGAGAACAAACGCGACAACCGCTCACCCGATCAGTGAGCCGGCCCCCAGATGATTAGTTAGGAGGTTGTGATGAGTTGGATTAAGAGACATCTCAACTGGTCATTGTTATTAGCATTTTTGCTTATAGTGATAGTGCTGATGGCACTAATTCCATCATCAGCGTCCGAAGACTTAATTCACTTTCGTAATGGATTAGGAGCAATATCATGGACAATTGTTGCAGGATGGGTATTAAGACAAAAGAAACGCAGTTTATGTTATTTACTATTGCTTTTTATCCCAATTGTAGGGGAGCTTGTAATCATCCTAATTCCAAGCAGCAAACCAAAGATTAAGAATACGTGTCTGGACCAAACCCCTGGAACTGAGTAGCTTGAGTTAGAAAAATTGGCGGGAAGGGAAAAAGAAGGAAATTAATTAGCAACAAAGCGATGAGGCAAGTATATGAAAACTAATGCTTTTAACTACAAAAGCGGAGAGTGTATTCTGTGCCGCAAAGTCGGGGAATTGGATAAAGACCTTGAGCGCTGTACACCGGGAGAAGTAAAAGAAATATACTTTTTACTAACATCATACGCAGGACCCAAAGGTCCTTATTTTAAGTGTAAAGATAAACAAGCCTGCAAAAAACGAAGAGACGAAAAGAAATCAAAATAGCTTACTTGTCCACAAGAGATAATTACATAATTTTATTTTGCCGCCACCACCAGCACATGCAAATATCGATTATTTAGGGGACTGCAATGCTTCCCAGAAAGTTTGCGGCGTTTTATCCAGCGAAAGCTTCTCCATAGGGCACATGCCGTCGCCGCGCTGATTTATAATGAAGGGGACTTTTAGCTTGAATTCAAATTTAATGCCGGCATCAAGCAGTGTATGTGCCGCCAGTTCGCTGCCCACCTCGGAGTACACCTCTGAACAACAGGCTCTGACCAGGAGAAGAGCGGCCGCGTTGCCCACCACCCTGTCCAGGAAATACAACTTCCCTATGGACGGAGCAAAATCCTTCAAGAAATCAGTCAGAGGGGCCAGCCTGTCTTTATCAGAGCAGAAGATAAGGTTGCCGCCATTATAGACCCGCAACGTATCGGCGCTGTCGAGAAATTCCTCAATCCATGAGGGTTTCAAAGCTTTCAGACCTTCTGTAACCAGCGGTCAGCCGCTTTAGCAGCAAAGGGGATAAGCGCCAGTTGAGCTAAGATGCCGGGCAATCCCGTCAATACCGCTGCAGCGACATAGGTCAGAGGGGAGAAACCCGCCGGAAACATGCCGCCCACCCAGGGCAGCGTTAAAGGTGCCGGAATTGTGCGGCCCCCGTAAATAACCGTCACAGCCACCAGCAGCATCAGCCAGCCACCCAGCATAGATAAGGCCAGCGATTTGATGATGCCCAGATTAAACCTTTCGCGCATTAGACCAGCTGCAAACCCAAATCCTATGCTCTCAAGCGTGATTTGAGGCAACAATGTTATAAAGGGCATCCCCGACAGCAGATAGCTGGCCAGAGGGCTGATCAAACCTATCAGCAACCCGGCCCGCCAGCCCAACATCAAGCCTGCAAGCAAAATGAAAAATTCCATGGGCAGCAGCGATGCGCCCAGGGCACCGAACTGGTGAGTCCACCAGGGCACTGCTATATCCAGGGCAATCAAGCCTGCTGAAAATAAATATAGCCTGTAATCGCTGAAATACAAGCCTTTGAATGGCACAGCAATTGAAACCGCAGCATTTTTGGAACTTTCCATGGCTCTACCTCGCTATATCAGACTACCCCGTGAGATCGAATTTGACCTGATTATAGCATCCAACAGGTTGCATGCAAAATACCTGCGGTAAACAGCTTGACAATTAGCATATAAGAATCTAAATTTAACACAATGCCTATCATCCGTAATCAACCTGCAGGAGCCGTTAATGAACGAACTTCCGGTTAGCTGGTGCAACGCAGTAACGCTGCGCTGTTCCCGGCGAAGCTACGATAAAAGCAGGCCCATCGGGAAGGATGCCGGCGAGAAATTGCAGCGGGTATGCGGAGAATTCAGACCGTTTTCCTCTTCCAGGGTGGAATTCGTAGCGGAGCCACCCGACGATATCTTCTCCCGCGCCCTGGGTTTTTACGGGAACATCAAGAACGCCCCTTCTTTCCTGGCATTCATCGGCGATATGTCCGACGGCAATGTGCAGGAGAAGATGGGCTATACGGGTGAAGGCATAATTCTGGAAGCAACTTCGCTGGGACTGGGCACCTGCTGGGTGGCGCTAACTTACCGCTCCAAGTCGGCCCTGTCCATGCTAAAACTAAAGGACGGAGAAAAATTGCTGGCAGTCAGCCCGGTGGGCTATACCATGGAGGCCTGGACATTCGGCGAAAACGTCTTCTCAGCTTTCGGCGCCAATCGAAAACGCAAGCCTCTGGCCGGCATGGTCAGCGGCCTCGACAACTCACATCGGCCGCTGTGGGCGGAGAAAGCCGTGGAAGCAGCACGCCTGGCTCCCTCGGCCACCAACAGGCAGCCGTGGGCCTTCCATATCGGGTTAGCCAGCATAACAGTTTCGATAAGCGGCAGCAGCCCGCAGTACAACGTATCCAAGCGGCTGGATTGCGGGATCGCTATGCTGCACATTGAGCTCGGCGCCCTGAGCTGCGGCATCACCGGCAAATGGGAATTGTTGAAGCAAGCACAGGTGGCGCGCTTCACAGCAGACCGACCGTAGATGTGATTATCTCTTTACTCTTCCCCTATTTGGTGATATATTCGCTTGCATATAAGCAACAGAGGCATTAAATGGTTGAGCAAGACAGCAAAGGATTGAGCATAATCCACTATGACCGCAACAGTTATAGCTTCAACAGTTTCGCCACATTGGATGAATGCCGCTCTGCTAGCAAAAACAGCGGCGTGACATGGATGAACGTTGACTCAGTGTCCGATCTAAGCCTGCTCCAGTCCCTGGGAAGTATCTTCGGCTTGCACGACCTGACCCTACAGGACATTGAGAACACCGGGCACCGCGTAAAATACGAGGATTTTGTCAGCTATCTGCTGATCATGTTGAAGATGCTGGAATACGACAGCAAGGCCAAACACATCGACAGCGAACAGCTCAGCGTAATTTTCGGAAGCAATTACGTAATCACCTTCCAGGAGAGGCCGGGTGATTTCTTCGGGCCATTGCGGGACGAAATAAAGATCGCCGATTCCATAGTCAGGAAAATGGGGGCCGACTTCCTGGCCTGCCGCATCATTGACACAGTGGTGGACAATTATTTCGGTACGGTGGAGGGGTTCGGTGAAGAGATCGAGGACAAGGAGGATGAGCTGGTGGCCAATCCCACGCGCCAAACATTAAACTCCATCCAGGGAATCAAGAAAAACATGCTGCAGCTACGGCAATATGTCTGGCCCGTCAGGGAGATTCTCAGCGAACTAAGTAAAAAGGACTCCCCTCTTATAAAGGACGAAACTGTGGCTTATTTCCGCGACGTCTATGACCGTATTTTCGAAGCTATGGACCTAATTGAAAATACACGCGATCTGGTCAGCGGCCTGATAGACATCTATCTTTCGAGCATGAGCAATAAGACCAACGAGGTCATGAAGGTACTGACAATAGTAGCCACGATATTCATCCCTCTCACCTTTATCGTTGGGCTCTACGGGATGAACTTCAAATACATGCCCGAGCTCAATGATCCCCTCGGATATCCGGTAGTCCTGGCAATCATGCTACTCATAGCAGTCGGTATGCTGATCTATTTCCGCAAGAAAAGATGGATTTAGGCAGCCTAGTCAGCCATGACCGCTACACCTGTTGTACCGTTCGTTTTCTTAATGCGGCCGAGAGGCAGGAACATGGCCGGTATAACGCCCAACAGCACTATCACGGCACTGATAACATACTCCATTTGAAAGGCCGTGATATCGGCCCGTAAACTGACATACTGATACAGGAAGGTGATGGCCTCATTATGTGCTATCTGCAAATTGAACCCCATTTGCATGAGAATTGTCTGAACGTAGGAAAGCCAATGCATAGCCACAGAGGAGTCGGGGGTGACGGTCTGGATGATCGAGGCCACATTCTGTTTCTGAAAGGTATCGAGCATGGTAGCAAAGAAGGCTATGCCCAAGGAGCCGAAGATGGTCCGGCAGACGTTGAGCAGCGATGAAGCCTGCGCCGTCATCCTCTGGGGTACGGAGGAGAGGGCATAGGTCATGATGGGCATCGTGGCGAAGCCCATCCCCATACCGCGGATAAAGAGAATCATGCGCAGGGTGTTATCCGGCATATTCAGGTCCAGCATTTGCAGAGCCAGTGTGGCAAAGCCGGTCATGGCCAGCCCTATTGCAGCCGGCACGCGAGGCCCCAACCGGTCATAGAGCCTGCCTGCCAGCGGCATGGTCACCATGGCGCCGATGGCCTGGGGCAATATCATAAGCCCGCTCAACATAGCGGTGAACCCGCGCAGGGTTTGCAGGAACAGGGGCATCAGGAAAACCAGGGAGTATAACCCTATGGTTGTAACGAAAGTTAGCCCTATGCCCATGGCATAGCCGAATCTTTTAAACATATGCAGGTCCAAAAGGGGCCTCTTTACGTTGAGCTCGACCAGTATCCAGGCCAGGATACAGACGGCGCCCACCGATATCAGGCTGATGATACGCCAGTCATCCCAGTGCCAGGTCGGGGCATAGGAAAGGGCATAAAGCAGGGCGCTGAACCCCACGGCCGCCAGCGTAAACCCTTTATAGTCGAAGGCGACGTCGCTGGTGGGCGTATCTTCGATCCAGGCCAGCCCCATGAGGATGGCTAAGATCACCACAGGCACATTCACATAAAAGCACATCCGCCAGCTCCAGGAGTCCACCAGGTATCCTCCCAGCGTTGGGCCAATGGCGGGGGCCAGCATCATGGGAATGCCAAAGAGAGCCATGGCCTCACCACGGTCCTCGGGAGGCACTGTAGTAAAGAGGAACGTCATGGCCAGCGGGCTGAGAAGTCCGCCACACAACCCCTGCAGCACGCGGAATGATATCAGTGAACCAATATTCCAGGACACGCCGCAAAGGATAGAGCCGAACAGGAAACCGGCCTGGGCGAACAGGTAAACGCGTTTTATACCGAAGCGCTCGACCAAAAAGGCGGCAGTGGGCGTGGTAATGGCTGCTGCCATCAGGTAGGCAGAGATAACAAGCTGCGCCCGGTCGGCTGTCTCATTGAAAACAGCCATGATATGCGGCAGAGCCGTATTCATGATGGTCTGGTCCAAGATCACCATGAATGTGCCGGCAATAGCTATAAATAGTACTTTGGACTCGCTGATTCTCGGCATAGGTAGCTATCTCACTACCTTACGGATATTTTAACTTCTACCGAGGTGCCGGGGATAAGGATATAATGCCCCGGATTTTCGATGGATATCTTTACGGGCACGAGCTGCGTGACCTTGATAAAGTTGCCCGTAGTATTATTGGCTGGTAAGAGCGAGAAGGTGGCGGCGCTGGCTGCCGCTATGCCGACTACACTACCTTTGAGCTTCAATCCGCCCAGGCTGTCTACCGCTACCTCCACCTGCTGGCCCGGCTCGATCTTGTAAAGATCAGCCTCAGATAGGTTGGCTATCACCCATGTATCGGAGATATCGTAGAGTGTAACCATAAGTGTTCCCGGGCCCATGACCTGCCCCGGATAAGCCCAGACAGCAGCTACATATCCATTAATAGGAGACTCAATGGCCGCCCTGCCTACGGGCGTATCTTTTAGTCCCATCCCTGCTACCAATGCATTGGCGGAGCGCGGCTCTCCCACCGTGGCGACTTCCTGCCCTTTTTCGACGTAGCTGCCATAGTCTACATCGAGTGTAATAATCTGGCTGGCACTGGTTGCAGTAATATCAACCCGCGACCCGGCTATTTGAGCATTATCCGTGCTTACAAATTCATAGTTCTGGTAACCCAGATATACGCCGGTAGTTATTCCGCCCAGCAAGATCACAACCACAACGATAAATATCACCCTGCTGCGAGGGCTGGCAAAAATAGATCTCATCCTGTCATTAAGTTTACTCGCCATAGATGTTGCCTCCGATCGAATTTGAACTGGCCATCATAAACATCTCACTATTTCTATTTTGTAATCTGTAACGATTTGGGCGGTGTGTAGCTTTGCTGGAGCAGCACCTTTTCCCCTTCGCTCAAACCTGATATTATCTCGGTCTGGGTCTTGCCCTGCAGGCCGATCTTCACCGGCCTCTGCTCGACCATATTGGTTTTTTCATCTTTCCAGACCAGGACATAATAGTCGTTACCCTGACTGCTGACGGCAGCATTGGGAACCAGCAATACGTCAGTGTGCTTATCTACCAATATCTCGGCTGTAGCCGTCATGCCACCCGCCAAATAGGCGGCGTCGGCGGGATCAAGCGAGATCTCAACCTTGTAACTGGCCAGACCCGTACCAAGGGTTCCAAAGGGTGATATAAAGGCTACCTGGCCTTCGAAGGTTTTGCCGGGCACGGCATCGACGTAAACCAAAGCCTTCTGTCCCCTGGCAATCTTGAGCACGTCGGTCTCGCCGACTATCCCTGTCATCCTGATAGAGGATGTGTTGGCCAGACGTGCCACGTATGAATCGACGGGGAGCCCGGTAACAGAATATCTCTGGGTTATCATGTCCCCTGGATTCAAATTGACCTCCACGACCTGGCCGTCAAAGGGGGCCAGCAGCTCCGTTTTGAGCAACGAAAGCTTGGAGCGGTCCAGGTTGATAATGGCTGTCTGTATCCCGATGTTGTAGTCACGCAGGGCTTTCAAATCTAGCCCCTGCCTGTAGGTGGAGATGTTTTCATCCAGTATCTTGTTGGTTAATTCCAGGTCGTGGCGCACCGAGCTCAGAGTCTCGGCAAAGGCGACCGGATCGGCATCCTTCTGCGCGGCCATAGTCTGCAGTTTATCCATCGAGGCAAGTATCTCGTTGATCACAGTATAGGTCGTGCAGGTATCGACAGATGTTGCATCGGTCGGCAGATGGGTGATCCTTTTGACCACATCGTAGGTATCGGACATTTCGGTAAGCATACCCTGGATGGTGCTGACGGCATCGCCGTATTTTCCGTCTTTTACCTGCTGTTGGATGGAGGTAATTACATCCATTTCGGAAGACAGGCGCTGGATGGCCGCGGCAGCGTCCTGGCTGCTATTTATGGCCTTTCCAACATCATTTATGAGATCCGGCCTGATCGTGTTGAATGCCGGGTCGCTATAGATTTTCCTGGCTGCGTCGATATCATAGTTGGCAAGTGAAATCTGTTCGGCCGCATCTTCATACTGGCCCACCTGCAAAAGCGTCTGAGCCTTTTGCATCTCTTTTGTGGCAAAATCAAACCGGTAAAGGGCAACTGCATCACTGTAGAACTCAGGCACTCGCGTGCATCCGCAGCAAACGGTCTGTACCACGTTATTGATGGCCAATTCCAGCCCGTACTGGGCTGTCTCTACATTCTGCTTCTGGGCTGAATCGTCCAGCTCGGCTATCAGCGCACCGGCCTTAACCATATCTCCCTTCTGCACATAAATCTTTTTGATCTGGGCACTGTAGGGTGCGGTTAAACTGAACATCGACGTATCAAAATAGAGGTCCACGGCCTCCGGCATCTCTATATCTCCATTCGCATTGATCGTCACTTCCAGATCGCCGCGCTGCACGGCGGCTACTGTCTGCTGTTGTGTTACAGGACCGCTGCTGCAGCCTCCTGCAATAATAGACAACGCCAGTACAATTGTTGCCATATTAACGAGCCATGCTTTACTCATATTAGTGATACTCCCTGTTTAAACTTATGCTGAACAGGCCAATTATATTCAATCCTGTTAAATCACGAGCCATAATCCACCTTGCTAACAATATCGGTGAAGGTCTCCAGAGCGCCGGAAAGGGTCAGCAACTCATTCATATCCAGGGTAGACAAGCTTCTTCTGATCTCGTTTCGCATGATCTTTTTCCTGCCTGTAACGAAACGCCTTCCCTTTTCGGTTATACTTATTTTTTTAACCCTTTTATCGCTACTGTCAAGTACACGCTGAACATAACCCCTCTCTATTAGCTTATCCAGCAAGGAGGTCGTATTGGGTTTGGATATGCCCAGCCTGCGGCTTATCTCCGAGGTCTGCAAAGTGCCCAATCTCATTATCATAGCCAGCACATGGAACTGCATGTTGCCGGGGTTTACGCCCGCTTTGGCATGGGCAACCTGGAATATTTTACGGTAAAAGAGAGGAAGAAATATTAACAGACTGTCCACTATGCTGTCGAGCTTTAAGTCTTCAGATTTCGCGGCCATTGATATTGAAATATACTGCCGAGTATTTTATTTGTTCTATTTATATAACTTTTTTCAGCATATGTCAAAGTTTGCCGTGTGAGTATTTATATTGCTATACTATGCGGCGTTGTGGACTACGAGACTATTATCGGCCTGGAAGTACATTCGCAACTGCTGACGCGCAGCAAGATGTACTGTTCCTGCAGCGCGGATTATGCCAGCGACCCTCCCAATACCCACGTCTGCCAGGTATGCATGGGTATGCCGGGCGTGCTGCCCACCATCAATGCGCAGGCGGTTATTTTCACGGTGAAAACCGGCCTGGCCCTCAACTGCAGTGTCCCCGAACATGCCAAGTTCGACCGGAAAAATTATCCCTATCCGGACCTGATGAAGGGCTACCAGATATCGCAATATGACATGCCGATGTGCGTCAGGGGCTGGCTGGAAATCGACGTCGACGGCAAGAAAAAGCGGATAGGCATTACCCGTGTGCACCTTGAAGAAGACGTAGCCAAGCTCACTCACCGAACCTCACCGGATGGCGAAAGCTACAGCCTGGTGGATATCAACCGCGCCGGCATGCCTCTGATGGAGATTGTGAGCGAACCGGACATGTCTTCGCCGGAGGAAGCCAGGCTTTATTTGGTCAAGCTGAGATCGATCCTGCAATACCTGGACGTTTCTACGGGCAACATGGAAGAAGGAAGCTTCCGCTGCGATGCCAACATCAGCATTCGGCCCGTGGGCAGTAAAGAATACCTGACCAAGGTCGAAGTCAAAAATATGAACAGTTTCCGCGCCGTCTACCGCGCACTGGAATATGAAGCCCAGAGGCAACGGGAAGCTATGGCTAAAGGCGAAAAAATCGTCCAGGAGACGCGCGGTTGGGTTGATGATAGGGGTATCACTGTCAGTCAGCGCAGCAAGGAATATGCCCACGATTACCGCTATTTCCCCGAGCCGGACTTGCCACCGCTCTCATTCAGCCGACAGATGGTGGATAAAATCAAGGCTGAATTGCCCGAACTGCCTGAAAAGATATATAACGATCTGCTAGCCAAATACGATCTTTCAGCTTATGATGCAGAGCTAATAACACAATCGAAACATTATGTCGCCTATTTTCAAAACAGCATGGCGCTGGGGACGAAGCCGCCGGCCAATATGAAACAGAGGGCCAAGACCATAAGCAACTGGATGCTGGGCGAATTTACCCGCCTGCTGAACGCCAAAAACGTTAAGCCGGAGGAGGCTCGTGACAGGGTACCGGAGGCCAATTTCGTGGAAATGCTGGACCTGGTTGAAAAAGGAACTTTAAGCGGTCCGCTGTCCAAAACGGTCTTCGAAGAGATGTTCAACAGCGGCAAAAAAGCCAGTACGATTGTAGCGGAGAAAGGCCTGGTGCAAATCAGCGACAGCGGAGAACTTGGTATAATTGTAGATAAAATAATTGCAGATAATGAAAAAGCGGCTGTAGACTATAAGGCGGGCAAGGAAGCATCTTTGACCTTCCTCATGGGTCAGGTCATGAAAGCTTCCAGGGGCAAGGCCAACCCGTCGGTAGTCAGGCAATTGATCGTCGACAAACTCGGAGGAAATTAGTATGCCAATTTATCTGATCATAGCACAGATAGTGATAGCGCTGGCGCTTATAGCTGTCCTGACTTTGCAGGTTAAGGGCGGCGGCCTCGGCGGTATCTTCGGCCAGGCCGACGGCGTTTACAGGACCAGGCGCGGCGTTGAAAAAACGCTGTTCCAGGTTACCATAGTCCTGGCCGTTATCTTTGTAGCGCTCTCGCTTGTTATCGTCAGGGTCAGCGCTTCGTAACTTCGGAGTATTAGCATGTCACGGGTTGTCACATTGACGACCGACTTTGGCATCAGCGACGGTTATGTTGCGAGTATGAAGGGCGTCATACTTGGCATAAATCCACAGGCTCAGATCGTCGATATTACCCACGCCATAGCTCCCCAGTCCATCCGAGAGGCTTCGTTCATTTTGCATACCTCCTGGCGCTATTTCCCAGAGGGGACCATCCATGTCATCGTTATCGACCCGGGAGTGGGCAGCTACCGCCGGGCGGTCATTCTTAAAACGCCGGCCGCGACCTTTGTTACTCCGGATAACGGCACTCTCAGCTATATATTGCACGAACTGTCAGTTGAAAAAGCGGTGCAAGCCGTAGCTTTCTCCGAACAAGTTGCCAAGCGGGCATTGCCGGAAGAGTGCCAGGCGGTCTCCATTACCAGGCAGGAATACTGGCGCCGACCGGTCAGTTCCACCTTTCACGGGCGCGACATTTTTGCACCAGTGGCGGGGCACTTATCCCTGGACCTGCCCGCCAAAGAATTTGGCGAGAGCATTGAAAGCCTAAACGCCTTCCACATCCCCGTACCCTATAAGGACGCCACCGGGCATACAATCGGCCAGGTCATACATATTGACCGGTTCGGCAACCTTATAACCAACCTGAAGAGCCGTGATATACCGGCCGGGGGTGCGGCTGTGGAAATAAAAAATCAGAGGATAACCAACACCAGCAGCTATTACGCACAGGGCAAAGGGCTGATGGCGATCATAGGCAGCAGCGACTACCTGGAGCTTTCACTAAAAGACGGCAACGCGGCCGCCTTTCTGGGCATACATATCGGTGATATGGTTAAAATCCTGAGCGCCTTACCCAGCTAACCGCTATTTAGCCATTTTCCAGATGGTCCCTTTGGGTGTATCCTCTATGGCAATTCCCATCTTGAGCAACTGGTCGCGAACCTCGTCGGCCTGCTTCCACTCTTTAGCCTTGCGGTGCTCATTGCGCCGGGAGATCAACTCCAGGATTTTCTCTTGTTGAGATTGATCAACCTTCCTGGTCTCCTGCAGCGTGAAGCCGATCACGCCCGCCAGCTCTTTCAGCACCTGCTGGGCCCGACTTATATCCATGGCCTTCTCGCCGCCGCGGTTGATCTCACGCACCAGCTCGAACATAGCTGCCACGGCCTGCGGGGCGCTGAAATCATCATCCATGGCCTCGATGAACCTGGCTTTGAACGGCTCGGCATTGAGAGCTTCGCCGCCCGCTTTGCCTTCAGCTTTTAGTGCCTGCTTCATCCTCTCGATCCCGGTTTCCGCTGCATCCAGCGCTTCCACGCTGTAGCGCAGAGGCATCCTGTAGTAGGAGCTTATGATGAAAAGCCTGATGGCATCGGCGCTGTTGCGTTCCAGCGCTTGCTTAATAGTGACCAGGTTGCCCAGCGACTTGCTCATTTTATCCGCCCCGAGTTGCAGGAAACCGTTATGCATCCAGATGCGCACAAAGGGGTCCACTCCGGTGAAGCATTCGGACTGGGCTATCTCATTTTCGTGGTGCGGGAATACCAGGTCCTGTCCGCCCCCGTGTATATCCAGGGTCTTGCCCAGGTGCTTGATAGACATGGCTGTACATTCGATGTGCCAGCCAGGTCGCCCATCACCCCAGGGACTTGGCCAGGCGGGCTCGCCCGGCTTGACCGCTTTCCACAGGGCAAAGTCCAGCGGGTCCTCCTTTTTCTCGGTCTCGGAAGTCTCGGTAACCCTCATATCGTCGGCCGTCTGATGCGTCAACTTGCCATAAGCCGGGAAGCTCTTTACGCGAAAATATACACTGCCGTCGGCACGGTATGCATGCCCCTTATCTACAAGCGCCTGGATGACCTGGATGATCATGGGTATCTCTTCGGTGGCCCGGGGATAGATGGTGGCGCGCTTGATATTGAGGGCGTCCATGTCAATGAAAAATTCAGCGATATATTTTTCCACCAGTTCTTTCCAGGGTATATTCCTCTCATTGGAACGGTTAATTATTTTGTCGTCGATATCGGTGAAATTCTGCACATATTTCACCTTATAACCGCGGTACTCCAGATAGCGCCGGATGACGTCAAATGTGATATAGCTTAGAGCGTGCCCAAAATGACAGACGTCATATACGGTGACGCCGCAAACATACATTTTTACTTCATTGCCCTGCGGGGCAAACTCCTCTTTCCGGCCGGACAGGGTACTGAATATCTTCATGAAACACCTCTAGTACAGTATGATCATTCTTCCAGCATGGCCGCGGCATAAGCTGCCATGCCTTCACCTTTGCCTATGAAACCCAGCCCATCGGTGGTGGTCGCCTTGACCATCACCTGGTCATCGTCGATCCTGAGAGCAGCGGCTATATTGGCCCTCATTTCATCGATGTAAAGGGCGATTTTGGGCACCTGGGCGATCAACACGCTGTCGACATTTTTTATGACATACCCTTTGCCGGCAACCATGCGTCTTACCTGCTCAAGTAGGCCGATGCTGGAAGCATTTTTAAAACGTGGATCGCCGCTGGGGAATTGATGGCCGATGTCCTTCAACCCGGCAGCTCCCAGCAAGGCGTCCATAATAGCGTGTACCAGAACATCGGCATCGCTATAACCGTCAAGCCCTTTTTCGAAGGGAATCTCAACCCCGCCCAGGATAAGCCGCCTGCCCGCTATCAGCGCATGCGCATCATACCCGATCCCCGTTCTCATGATTCACCCTTTTCCTTGCAATCATTTCCGCCAATAGTAAATCTTCCGGCGTGGTTACCTTAATATTTTCATATTCTCCGGGATATAATTTTACCTTGTATCCGGCCAGCTCCACTATCCCTGCATCATCCGTGACCCGGCTTTTAAATGTATCGTAAGCTTTTTTCAGGATTGCTGTCCGGAACACCTGCGGCGTCTGCACGGCCCTTAAACTTTCGCGCTGCAAGGTTTGCATTACTATGCCTGTCCCATCGACCTGCTTAATAGTATCTTTTACCTCAATCGCAGCTGCGGAAGCTCCCGTCGGCTCGGCCGCCTCGATGCCGTCCGCTATTAATTTCTCGGTAAGGAAAGGGCGGGCGCCGTCCTGTATGACCACCCAGTCATAATCGGCCAACAGCGCTAAACCGTTCTTCACCGAGTCCTGCCTCAATTCTCCCCCGGCGCATATGCCGGAAACCTTTGTCCAACCCCGCCCAGTTGTCATTTGTCTTCCCATATCCAGCTTATCTTTCTGTAAAACCAGGATGATGCTGCCGATTGATTTGCTATTTTGTAAGACGTCGACCGGCCAGGCTATCAGAGGTTTATCTCCCAGCTTCAGGAAGGTTTTATCCGAGCCCATTCTCTGCCCGGCGCCGGCGCTCACCACGATTGCAGCTACTTTGAGCACGTTATTCCAGGTCCTGCTCTTTTTTCTTTACGGCCTTTTCCAGTCCCAGTCTGAGTGCCGCGGCTACATTATCGGCCTTGATGATCTCAATGCCGTCAATATCGTGTAAAGCTTTTTTAAACGTGCCCGGTATGATGCAGCGTGTAAAACCCAGCCTGGCTGCTTCGGATATGCGCCTTTCGATCTGAGTGACCGACCTCAGTTCGCCGCTCAGCCCTATCTCGCCAACCGCTGCCGTGCCGGGAATAGACCTGGCATCTTTGAAGCTGGAAGCAATGGCCAGGGCGATGCCCAGGTCTGCGGCAGGCTCTGAAATCTTAATGCCGCCGGTCACGTTCACGATCACGTCCTGATTGTAGAGGCCTACGCCGGCCCGTCTGGTCAGGACGGCCGCTATCATCAGCAGGCGGTTGAAATCCACACCGTTGCATATGCGCCGGGGAGGACCGTAAGCCGAAGGGCTGGTCAGCGCCTGAATCTCCACCAGTAGCGGCCTGCTGCCTTCCAATGTCGGTACGACGGCAGCGCCGATCGTGCCGTTCATATAGGATTCCAGGAAGAACTGCGACGGGTTGGGCACCTCCATCAGCCCGGCGCCGCTCATCTCAAAGACACCGACTTCATTGGTGGAACCGAAGCGGTTTTTGGCGCTCCTCAGTATACGATAGCTGTTGAAGGACTCGCCCTCGAGATAAAGTACCACGTCCACGATATGCTCCAGCGCTTTGGGACCTGCGATAGCGCCGTCCTTAGTCACATGGCCCGAGATAAAAACGGCCACGCCGGATTTCTTGGCCCACCTCAATAAACGCAGCGTACATTCACGTATCTGGTTGATGCTGCCGGGAGCGCCGTTGATATCCTCCATATAAACCGTTTGAATGGAATCCACGATAACAAGCTTGGGCTCGGCGGACTCCAGTCTGGCCATGACATTTTCCATGTTGGTTTCGGGGTAGATAAAGAGCCCGCTTCCGTTGACATTCAACCGGTCGGCGCGCATTTTAAGCTGCTGAGAAGACTCCTCACCTGAAATGTAAATAACCTGGCCCCCTCTAGCGGCCACTGCATCGGAAATCTGGAGTAATAGTGTAGATTTGCCGATGCCCGGGTCGCCACTTATGAGGACGACCGATCCTGCTACCAGTCCACCCCCCAGTACCCGGTTCAATTCCTCAATGGGGAAGGCCATCCTGGCGTAACTGTCCTTCTGGACTTTGGCCAATTCATGCAGGGGGCTGCCAGCATCAGCAGGTTTCCCAGCAGCGTGTTTGGTCACAGATACAGTGCTCTCCACCAGGCAATTCCATTCCTGGCAACCGGGACACCGCCCCTCCCACTTGGGACATTCCTTGCCGCAGTTCTGGCAAATATAGACGGTCTTTACCTTATGTTTTTCCATTTTTCACATAACGCTTACGGATATGCATTAAGCCAATAATAACAAAAACAGTCGCAATTTGCCCTGATGACATATCGGGGTAAAAATAAAGGGCGGGGCTGCAGCTTGTTAAACTGGCCCCGCCCTTCTCAATTCCCAGTGTTACCCGGATCGGTTTAAGGATTGGTGTCAGTGAGCAAGTGGTTGCTTTCGCCGGTCAATAGCTTGCTCTCACCGCTCAGCAGGACAGCTTCTTCAAGCTTATGAATAACTATCTGTGAGCCGTCATAGTCCACCAGCACCTTGGAGCCGGTCTCGTATTCACCGCGCAGCACGTTCTCGGAGAGTTTATCTTCCACTTCCTGTTGGATCACGCGGCGCAGAGGCCTTGCGCCGTACTCCGGATCGTATCCCTTTTCGCCCAGGAAATCCCTGGCAGCTTCTGAGACCTCCAGAGTGATCTTCTTCTCTCCCATAGAGGTGACAGCCTCACGCAGCATGAGGTCGACGATCTGGCGGATATGCTCCTTGGTGAGGGCATGAAAGACAACAGAAGCATCGATGCGGTTCAGGAATTCAGGCCTGAATTTATTCTTCATCTCACGCATCACGATGTCCTTCATTTTGTCGTAGGCGCCCTGGCGGGATTTTACTTCATCAGCGTTAACGCTGAAGCCCAGCCCTTTATTCTTCTTGATCTCATCGGCGCCCACGTTGGATGTCATAACCATGATGGTATTGCGGAAATCTACCCTGCGGCCTTTGGCATCCGTAAGGTGCCCGTCATCCATGATCTGGAGCAGGATGTCGAACACGTTCTTATGCGCCTTCTCAATCTCGTCCAGGAGGATTACACAATAGGGGCTGCGCCTGACGGCTTCGGTAAGCTGGCCTCCCTCTTCATAGCCGATGTATCCCGGAGGAGCTCCCACCAGCCTGGCGACGTTGTGCTGTTCCATAAACTCGGACATATCCAGCCTGACCATAGCGTCTTCGTTCTTGAACATAAACTTGGCCAGGGCTTTCACCAGCGCGGTCTTGCCCACTCCGGTCGGACCCAGGAAAATAAAGCTGCCGATGGGGCGCCGGGTGTCCTTCAAGCCGGCCCTGGCACGACGTACGGCCCTGGCAATGGTTATGATCGCTTCATCCTGACCCACGATATCTTCGTGCAGCGACTTTTCCATCTTGAGCAGGCGTTCCTTTTCATCCGTGGTAAGGCTGTCCTTGGGTATACCGGTCCACATGCTGACAACCTCGGCGATATCCTCTTCGGTCACCACCGGGGTTTCCTTCTTCTTAGTATCCTGCCACTCCTGCTCCATGCCCTTGACCTTGTTCTGGAGCTGGACTTCCCTGTCGCGAAGCTCGGCAGCCATCTCATACTGCTGTGACCCAATGGCATTGTCCTTGTCGCGCCGCAGGTTCTCCAGTGCTTTCTGGGCCTCGGCAATGCTGATGGGGACAACCCCCTTCTTGATCCTGACGCGCGAGGACGCTTCATCCATAATATCGATGGCCTTGTCCGGCAGGAACCTATCGGATATGTAGCGTGCCGCCATAGAGGCCGCCGTCTGAAGTGCGTCATCGTTAATAATCAGCTTGTGATAGTCCTCGTAATGGTGTCTGATTCCTTTCAGGATAGCCACGGTCTGTTCAACCGTCGGTTCGGTTACCATCACAGGTTGAAAGCGCCTTTCCAGTCCGGCGTCTTTTTCAATATATTTGCGGTATTCGTCCAGCGTGGTGGCGCCGATGAACTGGATTTCACCCCTCGACAGCGAAGGCTTCAGGATGTTGGAAGCATCAACTGCGCCCTCGGCCGCGCCTGCTCCGACTATGGTATGCAGCTCATCTATAAAGACTATGCAGTTGCCCGCGCTTTTGATCTCATCTATTACCTTCTTCAGCCGCTCTTCAAATTCACCGCGGTATTTCGTGCCTGCCACCAGCGACCCTATATCCAGGGTCACCAGCCTTTTATTCCTGAGAGGCTCAGGTATATCCCCCGTCACGATCTGCTGGGCCAGCTTGGACACGATGGCCGATTTGCCGACGCCCGGCTCGCCTATCAAAGCGGGGTTATTTTTAGTGCGCCGGCTGAGTATCTGGATGATGCGCTCGCACTCCTTTTCCCTGCCGACGATATTGTCCAGCTTGCCGTTACGTGCCAGCCCGGTAAGGTCGACACCCAATTGATCGAGAATGGGCGTCCTGGCGCCTTCCTTGGTGACTGCCCTGGCCTGGCCGCTGCCGGTATTGAGCAGCTTGTTGACCTCAGTCATTACACGGTCGAGGGTCACTCCCAGGCTCTCCAGCACACCCGCCGCCGATCCCTCACGCTCCCTTAAAAGTCCCAAAAGCAGGTGCTCGGTACCTATATAGCTGTGGTTAAGACGCCTGGCTTCATCAACTGCCAGCTCGATAACTTTCTTGGCCCTGGGCGTCAGCCCAACCTCGCTGGTATTCGGCCGGCCGCCGCGACCCACTATGAATTCAACCGCCGACCTGACTTTGCTTACGGCTACCCCCAGGTTGGCAAGAACCTGGCTGGCGACACTGTCTTCTTCTGCAATAAGGCCGAGCAATATATGCTCGGTATCAATATAATTATGACCGAAGTGCTGCGCCTCTTCCTGGGCACGAGTGAGTGCCCGGCGTGCACGCTCAGAAAATTTCTCAAATCTACTAGCCATAGTAACCTCGAAAAAGTGTAATCAGATTGGTCTGTAAATTCACTCTTTCATATGAATTATATGTTGAACCATACTTGAAGTCAAAGAGTGACAGCTTCAAACAGGATGAAGTACGGTGAGCTGTCGGAAAAAGGGCATAAAAAAAGCCTCTGGCAGTGGCATATTTTCCCAAGGAATCCCTCCCTCAGTATCGTCTGCGCTGAAGCGTTTCACTTCCGTGTTCGGGATGGGAACGG
>DBZK01000038.1:0-1898 GCA_002311135.1 Dehalococcoidia bacterium UBA1162 | reverse complement strand
TGTTCGGGATGGGAACGGGTGGTGCCGCCTCGCTCTAACCACCAGAGGACTAATGAAATATAGTTTATAATAAGATTTACGCTCTGTCAAATAGGGGAAATGCTAGCAGAAGTTCGAGTTTGGGTGTCAGATCAGTGCCACCAAGAAGATATTGGCAAATGGTTAAACGTATCTGAAATTACTTTGGACGCCGAATATAGCGCACACTATGACCCTCACTCTGCAGCCATCGGCTTTGTAGGTCGACAGACACAATATTTGGATGGTGAGGCCACGATTACTTGATGGCGTTGAAATTTCGGCGTGGAACTAATCTGATTCCGAGGGTGCTGGTCTCAAAACACGCGGTATGGGATTTGGGAGATCTCCACGTTCATGCCCTTAATGTGTTATATTTTGTGCTTGAAGCCTAGTCCTTGGACGGCATCTTGCGCTAGTTTTGGATACTGGCATGGCCCCACGATCACCTTTCGTATACATACGGGGTTGAATGGGATTGCATAGTAGGGACTGATTAAGGATCTAGTGCTGCGGTAGTTGAAGTTGGGTTCGTCAAACTCTCGTGCGGTGGAGGAGACCAGACGCCACTCGCTTTCTTCTCGGAAGCAGTCTCGTTTCATGGTTGCGGCTTTCTTGATAAATCCATCGGGGAACCTGTCTCGGATCGCGCCGGCCTTGAGTGCCTGTTTGAGGTAGGTCCCTATTTCTTGGGCAATTTCGTCTTCGTAACCTGCGTTGTCATAGTATCGGCAGGGCTTTAATTCGAACTCTTTTGTCGAGATGTCTGTAAGTAGCGTCCTGGTGTCAAATCCGATGGAGTAGGCCACTCTTGGGAGGCCATAGCCTCGCCACTGGCTCAGGAGGTCGCCGTCAGTGCAGAATGACGATATGCAGATGTTGACATGCGTTGACGATCTAAGATCCTGTTTCATGAAGTCTATGATTTGCACCGCTTTCGGTTTCTTTGCGTTTTGCACGGTCATTCTGTCGAGGACGGATTGTGCAATTGACAGAGGTTCGGTGTGCTCGCTGGCGTCGTTGAGGTACTGTATCTTCGTGGCCCACAGGGTCTTGCTACTTAATATGCCTATTAGGCCAGCCTGGTCGGTGTAGTGGTACAAGATTTTGGGTGGGGTCTGGTCATGTGCATTTGGTTCGTTTTGTTCCTTGCCTTCGTGCGTGGTGATCGTCTGTTTGCTATCTTGCTTTGCCTTGTGGTCTACGCTCATGCCATATCTCCGCGCGCGTCTATTATCTCATATGTGGCTACAGCGCGGGTAGTTAGATAATGTTTGGCGCTAAAAACTACCGGGGCTACCAGCGCCAGTTTCCGGTTCGGCGTCCAATAGGTTTTCTGGCCTCGGGGTAACTACCTTGATTATTTCTCAAGAAATAATCTAAAGGCTTAGATACGTAGCATGGAGTTGTATTGCACACTATCACGAGATGCTGACGACTTATACGAGCTAGCGAATTCGGGTTAGGTGCAATCAAACACAATGGCATAACCAAAGGCGATTTTTTGAAACTTCACTTTCCCCAAAATGACACAATAATCTCAATCATCTAAACGTTGTTGAGCAAAATAAATTATTGTGCGCAATAATTTTAGAAAAGGCTGCCCTGCGGGGTTGAACCTTTCTTATAAGCGATGCCCATGTGTTCATAGGCCAGGCGCGTAGCCACACGTCCCCTGGGTGTCCTGTCCAGGAACCCCAGTTGCAATAGATAGGGCTCATAGACGCCTTCGATGGTGTCGGATTCTTCGCTGATGGATGCGGCTATAGTGTCCAGCCCGACCGGGCCGCCCTCGAATTTCTCGATGATCGTCCTGAGGACCTTGCGGTCGATCTCATCCAACCCCAGCTTGTCCACTTCCAGCTTGCCCATAGCTTCGA
>DBZK01000023.1 GCA_002311135.1 Dehalococcoidia bacterium UBA1162 | reverse complement strand
AGCGGCTCGCTGGATTACGCAACCAGCTACTTCTGGCGTGTAAAGGCCCTCGAGGTCAACGGCCAGAGCATCCCGAGTGATTGGTCGGCAACCTTCAGCTTCCAGACCAGCGAGCCTCCTGCACCTCCTGCACCCGCACCCGCAGAGCCCGCAACCCCGATCTGGGTCTGGGTCATCATCGCCATCGGCGCCATCCTGGTAATCGTCACCCTGGTCCTCATCTTCAAAACTCGCAGAGTGTAATTACCCGGGATCTTCCCGATAGCAACGGAAGGGGCGGCAATAGCCGCCCCTTCCTCTTTGTTTACAGCTTTTCGTTTTAATGTGAAAACTCTAAACTCAAAATCCTAAATACTAAACAAACTCTAAATTCCAAATTCCAAACAAATTCTAATTTTTAAATTCCAAATATTAGAGTTTTGAGCTTTGAATTTGTTTAGAGCTTAGTGTTTAGAATTTTAAAATTCGTTTTAATGTGAAAACCCTAAACCCAAAATACTAAATACTAAACAAATACGAAACACAAAATCCAAAATATAAATTAATGGTTTTGAGCTTTGAGATTTGAACTTGTTTAGAGTTTAGAGTTTAGAATTTAGAATTTAGATTTTTTGGAATTTGGCTATTGGAATTTGGAAGACCCCGGAGGGGTTACCCTCACCCTTCCCTCTATTAACCGGTCATTGCGAGGAGCGCAGCGACGTGGCAATCTCATGGCATTAAGCCTGGCACGCGCCTTCGTTCAAAGGATTGCTTCGCTTCGCTCGCAATGACGTGTGTAAGTCGCTCACAATGACGTGTGGGGGGATGCTCAAATGTGAACGTTGACAGGCATGCTATACTGAAAAACGCGGTACAATTTTGCACCCGCTATCAATGCGGCAATCCGACATAAGTGGATGTGATGAGTCCGATCAAATAATCTGTAAAATACCAGCTTGAAGAAGCGACCTTATGCCATTGGACACAATCTGAGGTTCGGAGATAGCCCATAACACGATTACCGGGATTGAATAACGAGGAGGACCGATGAAAACCAGGTTTACCCGAATACCAGGAGCCTTGGCTGCCATTCTATTGATCGCTGCATTTGTAATCCCGGCCGGCGTAGCAACATCTTCTGTAGTCTCCGCCGATCCCGGCATTATGAGATGGGACACCGTCATGACACCGGAGGCTTTCCCCCTGAAGAACGATGTGGATAACGTCCACTTCCCCGGCACGGCATCCCTGGACATCCCCATGGGCAGCGAAATACTCAGCATGGCCGTGGGCAACGACGGCCAGACCATAGCCTGGATTGTCAGAGACTTTGAATACGCACAGCCAATCTACGCGCCCATGTACGGCAATGTGCTCTACTGGAGCAATACGGCAGGTATAGCGGCAACCCCCACCAGGGAGCTGGGGCTGATGCGCGCCACCGGCTTCATACTGGGCATCGGCACCATCAACGGGGTGAACGGCGTGCCATCCAACTGCTACCAGGTAGTTATTGCGCCCGATAACCCGGCCTGCATGGCCGTCTCCGCTGATGGGACGACCGGCGGAGAGTTCGGCACCGGTTTTTCCGGCGGGCCCAAGAGGATCTACTACACTTCCGACGCCGGCAATACCTGGGACCTGGCCTATGACGGCAGCACTCCGGCAAGCTGGGTGCCCGGCGATATTACCCTGGGCCCCACCGAGTTTATACGCAATATGGATATATCCGTCGACTACGGCGGCAAGCGCGATATCGCCTTTGTCACCACAACCGGCGCAGGCTTCGGCAGGTGGTTTGTCAGGTCCTCGTCGGGCTTTAACAACTGGCAGGTGCAGACAGGCATGCCCGCCGGCACCGGCAACGGCACTACGTTTTTTGACTACTATGCCATCAAGTTCTCGCCCACCTATAACGGCGATTCCTCTGTCGCCCTGGTGGCGGCGGATTTCACCGGCACATATTACAACGTGGCACAGCGGGACATTAACCAGAACACCACCGTGGGCTGGGCCTTCAATAACTCGATCAACGTCATGAACGTGGCGGACCTGCCCAAAACCTCGCCGACCATAATTTCATTGAATAATGCCGTCCTGCAGCTTCCTTCGGATTTCTCGGGCCAATCATCTTCACTGCGCAGGGCCTATATCAGCCTGGATGCCATGTTCGGCCCCTTAATGGGGACCACCATAATCCCCAAGTTCAGCCAGGACGGCATCTACCGCATCGATGACACGACCGTCTACGTCCTGATGGACACCACCCAGAACTCCAACAAGTCCATCTACAGCATCGCCTATTTCGGCACCTACGCCTCCGGCAAGCTGCTGGCAGGCGAACGATTGGGCTTCCCCTGCACGGCGACCGTGCCCACCTGGTTCACGGATTCGCCGACCACCTGCCCCATCCCATGCTGGTACCCGGCGCTTAAACCCACCACCGGCGCAGCCGGCCTTACCGCCAACTGCGCAGTCGGCAACAACACCGGCGTGGGCGCAGCGCTGGTAGGCTGGAACGCAGACGGCTCACTCGGACTGGTCTCCACCGGCTCTCTGCCGGCTGAGCCTTCGATTATGGCATTTCCAGCAGGCGCATTTGGCCCTGCCAACCCACTGGTTCCCGTACCACCTTTTATTCGATATTCGAATCCTTCGGGAGGCGCATGGTGGGGCACCTGGAGTGGACTTTCTCAACTGGCTAACGCCGCCATTCCTTCCGGACCGGCTTTCTCCATCCCCGGCCCAATTGCTCCATTATTCACGTGGAGCCCCGTGCACGATGACGAATCGGCCTTCGCCATCAGCCGTAACAACGGCGAGACCTGGAACCAGCTTGCGCTTATCGACACCACCATCGACTGGTTCAACGACGTGGCCGTCGCCCCCGACTGCACGACCATTTACCTGGCCTCGGTCAGCGCCAATGCCGGAATCGGCTGCAACGAGTTCGACTCAGTATGGCGCGCCACCATCAATCCCAACGTGGCCGCGCCTCTGCCCGCCGTTCCCCCAATAGGAATGGTCTGGGAGCGTGTCTTCTGCCATACCACATCGGGCGGCTGCACCGTCCCGCAGTCCGAACTTCCCATCCTGCGCGTGGTAGAATCCTGCACCGACAAGCCTACCGGCGAGATCGTCGGCTGGGCTGCTCAGAATGCTACCGCCACCACCTCCACCAATAGTGGCGGCGTGATGGCCTGGTCGCCCGACTACGGCGATTACTGGGCAACCGTCACCCCCAGGTACCCCGTACAGGATTTCACCTTTGAATCAAGCACTACTATGTACGTATTAAGCCCAACCGGCGTGGTCCAGAGGCTGCCTTACACCGGCACCTCATGGTCCACCAACCTGCCCAACTACGATTCACAGCTTCTTTACGGTCACACCATCGCTGCCATGCCTGACGGCAAGGTCCTGGTCGGCGCCGGCGTGAATGCTCCTTACCCGATGGCCTACTCCCTGGATCAGGGCGTCACCCTGTCGGTCATCGCAGATCCCATTGCCGGGCACGGCAACGAACACGTCATCTTTGACACGGACTTCGCCGACAACAGCTTCATCTACATGGGCGACGATAGCGGGAAGAGCGACACCGCCGCCAACGGCGGTATGGCCGAAACTAAAAACAGCGGCGGCACTGCGCCCGGCACCGTCTACCGCAACAGCATCCCGGCCAACACCAGGTGGGTTGACGGAGACATGATGAGCCTCGCCAACGGCAACGGCTATGTCTTCTCTGATACACCGGCCCTCTGGTGGGGCAACAACAGCGGTACTGCTGAACCTGCCAACGACCCTCCACACCCGGTAGGTCAGTACGGCCTGGTACAGGCCTGGACAGGCACCCCCCAAGCGGCCCTGTACAGCGCCCATGACAGCGTCGTCAACAGCAGCAATAGTAGCCGCAATGTGACGAGTCTCCTCAATACTCACGACAGCGCAGTCTGCCGCACACTCGTGCCGCGCAACGGCATTCCCAAGCC
>DBZK01000032.1:5443-10809 GCA_002311135.1 Dehalococcoidia bacterium UBA1162 | reverse complement strand
GAGGCATGGGAAATCCTTCCGCCCATTAGGGACTCTATCACGTAAGGAAATCCTTTGCCTTCATCCCCAATAAGGTTTTCCGCCGGCACTTCACAGTCTTCGTAACTAAGCTCAGCGATCTCACTCGATTTGGCACAAAACTTATGAAGCTTGGAGCGGGTGAATCCGGGCATGCCTTTTTCGACAATGAACAGGCTCATGCCGCCCCGTGCCCCTTTGCTTTTATCGGTATAGGCGGCTGTAACTACGAAATCGCTGATATTTCCATTGGTAATGAAGATCTTGGTCCCGTTCAAATAATATTTGCCGCCTTTTTTGACGGCAGTGGTTTGCAATGATGCGGCGTCCGAGCCGGCATTAGGTTCCGTAAGCCCAAAGGATGCAATCTTGCGGCCTTTAATAGCGGGAACCAGGAATTTCTGTTTCTGTTCTTCCGTGCCGTGCTTATATATGGCCGCCGTTCCGATTCCGCCCTGAACCATGGTTGCGGCGGCGAATCCCACCGAATAATATGCCACCTCTTCAACTGCGATGCACTCACCCAGCTTGCCCATCCCGGCGGCCCCATACTCCGGAGAGTAGCTCAGGCATAAATAGCCCAGGTCGCCCATCATAGGGAATAATTTAACAGGAAAGGTGGAGGTTTTTTCGGCTTCGTCGACCAGAGGGGCCACCTCTTTGGTGGCAAAGTTGCGGATGGCATCCTGCAGCATTTTTTGTTCTTCAGAAAGTTCAAAATCCATTTTTTATCTCCTGTTATTAAAGTCCTGAACCAAGTTTAGGATTATAGTACAAACGAACAATTTTGAACAAGTGACCTATTTTCGGCCTTGGCGGGCTAATGGTATAATCGCGCTGAATAATTGGCAGGAGGACTACATTGAACACTGAAGAGACCTTAAACAAAATAAAAGTGGTAGGTGTTATAGGGGCAGGTGGGATGGGTAACCAGATTGCAGAGCTGATGGCCCGCATAGGCGGCTACAAGGTAAATATCGTCGATATAAATATTGAATTCGTTAATAAAGGCCTTGCGTCTATCGATAACCGGTTAGAGAAATTCTTCGTGGCCAAAGGCAAGATGTCTGCCGAGGAAAAGAAAAACTTGACTAGTCGAATCAAGGGTACGGCCAAGATAGAAGAGGCTGTCAAGGATGCCGACTTCGTCATAGAAGCGGTGATCGAGAATATGGCCCTGAAGAAAGATATCTTTAAAAAACTGGATGAATTCTCCATGCCCCATACTATATTGGCGTCCAACACTTCTTATTTGAACATCACCGAGATGGCGTCGGCCACCAAGAAGCCTGATAAGGTGGCCGGCATGCACTTTTTTAACCCGGTGGCTATGATGAAGTTGGTGGAGGTCGTAACAGGATCTAACACTTCGCAGGAGACGGCGGAAGTGGTCCGCGCTCTTTCGATTAAATTGGGCAAAGAGCCTGTGATGTGCCATGATTTCAGCTATGGGTTCCTGGCTAATCGGGCCTACCGGGGTCTGTCTACAGAAGCAGTGCAAATGGTGTGGGAGCGGGTTGCTTCACCGGAAGATATAGATAAAGCCCTTAAGCTCGGATACAATTTGCCCATGGGTCCGCTGGAATTATCTGATATGACCGGAGGCTGGGCATTGAGGGCGTCATCAGAGGAGGATGCAGTGAGGGAGCTGGGCTCGGAGAAAGGCCGTCTACACTCTTTGATCAAGATGATGGTCAGGGCGGGCTATACGGGCGGACCCGGCAAGAAGGGTATCTACGATTTCTACCGCGACGTGCTTTCCAAATAGCATTGCATCGCACACGGCAAATGCGATCATTACATAATTTGTCATTAGGAGAAAATCATGAGCAGTGATTTTAAGACTATACTTTACGAGAAGAAAGGCAGTGTCGCCTGGATTACGCTTAACAGGCCAGAGGTACTGAACGCGCAGAACGACCTTTTGCGTGCGGAAGTTGTGTCAGCCCTGGAGCTGGCCAGGGATGACGATACAGTCCATGCAATCGCCATCACGGGGTCCGGAGACAGGGCTTTCAGCGCCGGCGCAGATATAAGTGAGTTTCCCAAGAGATATCCCTCCGATGTCATCAAATGGAAGGGCAGAAAAGGCCCGTATATGGTAATCAGGGAATTGCCTAAACCTGTGATAGCCGCTGTCAACGGTATGGCATTCGGCGGCGGATGCGAGATTGTGCTGGCATGCGACTGTGTGATCGCTGTTGAGGACGCTCAATTTGGGCAGCCGGAGGTGCGCATCGGTGTTATCCCGGGAGGTGGCGGCACACAGATTTTGCCTCGTCTGATTGGCGAGAAAAAGGCCAAGGAGTTAATTTTCAGTGGCCGCCCGATCACGGCCTCTGAAGCACTGCAGATGGGCATGATTAACCAGATCGTGCCTCGCGACAAGCTAATCGAGGCCACCGAGAAGATGATTGAGGGCTTTTTAAAAAATAGCCCCGTAATATTGAAGCTGGCTAAATTGTCGGTCAATAAATCGCTCGAGACTACATTGTCGGTGGGTATGGACTGTGAGCGTGACCTTTTCGCACTTTGCTTCGGTACAGAGGACCAGAAAGAAGGTGCCAGGGCATTTTTAGAGAAAAGGAAGCCGAATTATACGGGTAAATAGGTGTACCAAGTATTGATCAATAGGCTATTGACCGGTTGTGAAAAATAGCTATCGAAGCTTCAGGCCTTGCGCAAGGATGTCGCAGAGGTAATCGTCATGTCTCATATAATGGTGTACGGTTTCCTTGTAGTCCTGCGCTTCCTTTAATAGTAAATCCAGCATGGCGTTTGCGCCTGCCTCGAAGATTATCTTTGCCATATCACCATAAGAATCGTCGCCGTAGGGATTGGTCCATCCCTCCGGACGGTAATTGATCTTTAGCCTCTCAGACTGTGTTTCAGCCATGCTTTGCCCCAACCTTGCTGGTGGACTTCTCGAATTTATCCCGGCCCTGGTTTTTAGTATTTACTTTGGTAATGATTTGCAACAGGCAGTTGGTGCAAATAATAGAATCGCAATCTATTTTGGCCGCGCATTCGGCACATTCACACGGCATTTTAGTCACCTCTTTGGGTTACGCTACGGGTAACCCTCTTAATGGTCACAGTATTACATAATTATACGTATCATTGAATGCCCATTAGGATCAAAAGAGTGACCAAGATGGATATTATTCGATTTTGTCCACGATCAAGGGTTTACATAATGCATACATGACTAATGTCCTAGTAAAATGAGTACTCTTGGGTGATTCCCTGGGGACAAAACAGGGTATAAGATAGGTACATAACTTAATCATTCTTTACTCTTTATTAAAACATCGGCGGTGCCGTCGCTCCAGCGGCGGCATTTTTCATTCCTAAACACTAAGCTTGTAACCAGTACCGTGCAACAAAAGTACTAGTTAAAAAAGTACCAACAGGGGATAGCTATGCCGGGAGAGCTGTCTTATTCTATGTACGTATGAATATTGTCCTATAAAGATTTTTAAGCCACCTTTGTAAAGGGTGGTTGAAATAACGGAGGAGAGAACCATGAGCACACAATTTAAGACGGAGAACCGCCGCGCACAGGGACTGACAGCACTTCGGCGTTACATTTCCGAATACGAGGAAATGGAAATCGTACGTAAGCAGCAGGAAGAAAAGTTTCCATTGAGCAAGGCTAAGCTTCATGCAGTTGCTAAACAACGCAAAGACGCTATCTACATAAGTACACGCGACGGCAAGTTCGTAAATGTCAATCAACCGATGTTAGAGCTTCTGGGCTATGACATGGATGAAATGATGAGTATGGATATCAGGAATATCTGCGTGAATCCGGTTGATCTTGACAGGCTGCAAAAAGAGATAGACCAGAAGGGATATGTCATCAGCAACAGTATGAAACTCTATAAGAAGGATGGCACTGAAGTATCATGCCTTGTCACGTCCACTATCAGATGGTACAACGAGGATAACATCCCGGGCAACCAGCCGATGTTCAAGTCGTGGGTGAGGTGTGTTAACTAAGGATGAGAAAATGTATGAAATACTTTGCAATTATAAAAACAAGTTAACAGCCCTGATAAGGCATAAAAACAGGCTAAACGGACAGAGCGCTGCATTATTATTAGCCGTCCTTGTCCTTTACAGCGGCTTCTCGATTGCGTGGACACCTTACAACAACCAGAATCGTACTGTGTCCAATCCATACTCACAGAACTCGACGGCAGCTATGGAGCCGGACGTTGTGGTTAACGCCATTACCCCCGAGAATGTTACTTACGGCCAGATATTTAATCTGGCAGTTACGGTAAAAAACAGCGGAAATGTCGCTGCCAACGATGTCCATCTGCTTTATAAAGCTAGTCCCCCAGGCTTTTTTATAGTCCAAAATGTGGACCAGCCCGCCTGCGCTTTGGGGCAGGACAGTGAAGATGTTAGCCTCGGTACTTTGAATTCAAACGATTTAAAGGAAATAAATTTCATGCTTCAGGTACCCACCAAGGAGCAGGTGGCCAATGTGTGGAGTAAGAATTTCAGGTTCGATTTCACGATTTCTTATGATAAAAGCGTTCGCTCGTACGCAGGTTGCGTCGAACTGTTGATCAGGCACGGCAAGCTGCTTCTGTCGAAAAAGGGGTTTTCCGGTAGTGATTAACGAGATTGCCTAAATGGCAATCTCTGTAGAACCTCCTGCCTTTTCGATTTTACCGTGAGGCAGGAGGAGCAGTGACGGTATTACTCCCAGCAATACCACTATAGCGCCGATAACAAAATTCATGTCATAAGCAGTCACACTGGCCCGTAAATTCACATATTGATAGAGCGCGATAACGGCTTCATTGTACGAGGCTTGCGCATTGAACCCGCTTTGCATCAGAATAGCCTGTATCCTGGATAAAAACCCCAGAGCCATTAAGGAATTGGGCGTCAGCGATTGGATAATATTCTCGAGATTGACCTTTTGAAATGTATCGAGTAGGGTGGCGAATGCCGCTATTCCCAGCGATCCGAAAATAGTCCTTGCTACGTTCAGCATCGACGACGCCTGGGCAGTCAACTTATTAGGTACGGAGGAAAGTGCGTACGTCATTATAGGCATCATGGAAAGCCCCATGCCCACTCCCCGGAAAAATAATATAGTCCTTAGGATATTGTCCGGTGTTGTAACATCGAGTATTTGCATATATAGCGACATCATCCCCAGAAGTAAAAGGCCGAACACCGCCGGTATGCGCGGTCCTGTTCTATCGTAAAGTTGTCCGGCAATCGGCAGCGCAATCATGGCGCCAATGACCTGAGGCAGTATCATCAATCCACTGTCGAAAGCCGAAAACCCTCGAAGCGTTTGCAGGAATAGCGGCAAAAGGAAG
>DBZK01000032.1:0-5375 GCA_002311135.1 Dehalococcoidia bacterium UBA1162 | reverse complement strand
CCAGGGCATATAGTCCTATAGTGGTGATGAAAGTAAGGCCGATGCCGATTGCATAGCCTCTGTGTTTAAACATATGGAGATCCAATAGGGGCTTCTTTTCGTTAAGCTCGATGATTATCCACATCATGATGCAGATTGCGCCCACTGTCAGCAGCGTGACGATCCGCCAGTCTGTCCAATGCCAGGTTGGAGCATAAGAGAGGGCATATAAAACCGAGCTGAAACCGACAGCCGCAAATACAAACCCCTTATAGTCAAATGTTGAGCTGATGAGGGGCGTATCCTCGATCCAGGCCAATCCCATGGTAATAGCTGTTAATACAATGGGCACATTTATATAAAAAACCAGGCGCCAGTCCCAATATGTTACCAGGTAGCCGCCAAGAGTAGGGCCAATTGCCGGTGCCAGCATCATGGGTATGCCCAGCATGGCCATGGCAGTGCCTCGCTTCTCAGGTGGCACATTCATGTAGATAAAGGTCATGGAAAGCGGGTTGAGCAGACCGCCTGAAAGGCCTTGCAATATCCTGAACCCGATCAAAGATTCTGTGTCCCAGGATAGGCCGCATAGTACGGAACCGAGCAGGAATCCAATTTGGCTAGCCAGATATACTTTCTTTATGCCGAAGCGGTCGCTGAGAAATGCGGCTGCAGGCGTGGAAAAGGCGCTGGCCATCAAGTAGGCGGAGACAATCAGTTGCGCCTTGTCTGCTGTGGCGCTGAAGACGGCCATTATATGCGGCAACGCCACATTCATGACGGTCTGATCGAGGATCTCCATGAAGGTGCCAAATATGGCAACCGCCAGTATCTTAGATTCGCTTACCTTGGGCATCTATATTTCCTGAACATTTGCAAACTGAATAGCTGGTATCTCTTCTATATCAATGTGAGTTGCATATTTTTGCATAGTTGTTGAGATATCAAGCGCAAAAAGGGGCTGTCTAATTAGCCATATATTATAGGACATCCGTCAGGATACTACACGGCCCTAAAATTAGCTGATAGCGTGCGAGGATTAAATTATAAATCGGCAATATTTCTATGGATCTCAATTCCCCAAAATAAATATTAGGTCTAGAGAGCAAGTATAAATAGCTGAACAGTCACCTCAACAAGTCCGCAGATGTATAATGAATTAATGGTCTTGGGAGAACCGGGAAAAAGGCTCAGATATGAAAAAAATATTGTTGATTATTCCGTTTATTATATCGATGGGTTTAATGGTCTCAACATCGTGCAATAGGCCCGCTGCCGATGTAGAACTAAAATATGATAATAACTCCCTGAAAGAATATTTGCCGGTCAGTGCACCGAGTTTTACGGGCTACCTGGTGTCATTTATCGCCCCTTCCAACAAATTTACGATCAAGAAAATACGAATCAACGGCATGGTGGCGGCGTGGGGAGAATACCACGATAAGTCGATTGAATTGCAGATTTGGGATAAAGACAAGCAAGTCCTATATCAGGACAACTATCCCGATACCCAATTGCCCGTTAACCCGTACGACAGTAAAACGGCATTCCGGCCGGAGACTGCCTGGACAGATGTTAGCGTGCCTGATGTCGTTGTGACAGGCCAGTTCTATGTACAGATCTATTCTGACGATGGCCGATGGGGAGAATTCCGTATGGGTGCGGATGATTCCGCTGTAAACAGCCATTCCGAGTTGACTGTCAGGGTCGGCAGTACCGATATAATCCTTAACGGCTGGCCTTACTGGAAAAAAGACTCGGCGGGCAATGATCTATGGTACGGCGATAAGTCAAAGGTGAACTGGATGATACGTGTGGTAGGTGAGAATTCGAATTAAGGACGAGTACGTATAGTGGAAAACCGGCATCTTGCGTAATATGCCGGCATAATGGGGGTGACTAAGAATTATGAAAAAGTGGCACAGTATTCTGGCGATTTTGACAGCTTCATCTATTGCAATGGGCATTATTGCGGCAGGCTGTGAAGCAAAGAACCAAACATCACTGCCCGCAACCCCAATTATTATTAAGGTAGGATTGCCCACACCCCTGAATGATCCGGACGACCCCTGGGGTAAGGCTAACATGGATCCATATCTAAGCTGGATTGACCTGTTTAACAGGGAAGGCTTCCAGGTGAATAATAAAACATATAACTTCCAATTGATCGCAGCTGACGATCGTGACTCTCCCGAAGGCGGCACGGCGGCAGCAAAACAGCTTATATATAGTGATGGCTGCAAATTCCTTGCCGGCCATTGGAGCTGGAGCTACTCTGCAATATCCGCCGTTACCAACCCTGCCGGGGTCATCTTTGTGACCAGAAATGGAGGGGGCATTGAATATAACTCAGCAACTCAGCTGTACAATGTTTTCGGCACCCCAGCCAGGGAAGAATGGGTGGCCGACGTGCTGGCAGCGCATTCAAAGTTCCCTGATAGCAAGATTGGTTTCCTTGAGCCCGACACAGGGCTTACTCAATCTGAGATAGAACAGACGAGCAGGCAATTCTTTGATCCGGCCGGAATAGTCTACCACTGGGAAATCTATCCGGCGGGGACGACCGACTTTGGCACGAATATCCATGGGTTTGCTCAAGCAGGTTGCAGTCTGATCTATACGGACGCAGGGTTCGATACCGCCGCACTGTTTTTAAAACAGCGCTGGGATGCGGGTTACAAGTGGCCGGTTGCCCAGGCGGGAGGATTGGCCGACCTTAGCACATATACAGCCGTCTGTGGCTCTGAAGCAGTTCAGGGCCTGATAGGCGGCTATTTCGGCATCTGGGATTTCAAGGAGACGAAGGTCGATCCCAAATATGTTGACATGTGCCAGGAAGTGATGAGAGAGCTATCGCAGAAGCAGGGTAACACATACGCATATAACGATTGGATAGGTTGGCTGCCATCGCACGTACTAATCCTTGCCCAGGCCATGCAAAAAGCGGGCAGTGTCGATGATCCCGACGCCATAATGCAGGCCATCCGGGGAGGAACTTTCGACACGACGGCGGGCACATTTACCATGTCGGGCGAGAAAACCTACGGCTCCCCCGTTGTTTTTGGATGCCCATGCGCCATCTGCATTGTCCAGGGTAACGGAGCCGTATACCTTTCCGAGCACCCCGTCAATTCCATACCCTGATGTTTTTTAAAGAAGCCGGCGATTGAGCCGTTCAGTAAGAAGTGTTAAATGAAAGCGGGACTAAGCGCAGCATACAGCATATTCATATTAGCTCTGACCACCGTGATTGTGGTCTTCCTGCTCTATTTCATTGTCAATTCTGTGTCTTCGCCCACGGTACTTGAGTGGCTGGCCGTGATCTGCGTCACGATACTAATATACATAGTGGGTATCACCGTGAGTTTTGCCGGGCTTCGTGTAATAGATCAACTGTTCAAACGAAATAAGAAGAGGGCAAAGGCCCCTGTAGCCTAGATGGCGTCCCTGGGGGGATTCGAACCCACGACCCGCTGCTTAGAAGGCAATCACTTGACCTCAGCTTCGAGATGATGGCTTCGCAAAGCTGATCCACCACCTGTGGATTTGTCAAGGCAATTGCTCTTTTTTTCATGATTTCAACTCTTCATCTCCTTACTATTTAATGCGCCATAACGTCCTGCCACGATATGATATTTACTGTTGCTTCGATAATGCCTTTAATGAGCCGTTCATGTCAAGCATCTGCTGCAATTGGCCTATGATACATGAATCTCTTTATTGCGACAACAATGTAATCAACTTCTGGAGTACCTCCGAGATGGTCTCGGTCGGCAAGGTGCATAGCAATTCCGCATTTCTAGCACGCCAATCTAAACTCTTAACCTGGTCAGATAAGATTGCTCCAGCAACTGGCAACCCTGCAGGAAGAAGAACCTCGAATGGATAGCCCTTGATTTGGTTGGTAATTGGACATAGGATAGCCAGTCCTGTCTTGCTGTTATAATTCCGAGGTGAGAGCAGCACTGCAGGGCGTCGTCCTGCTTGTTCGTGTCCTGATTGCGGATTCAATGTAATCCACACCACATCCCCGCATTGGGGAACGTAAGCCTGGGAGCTTACCACGTTTCGTTCCCCATGGTGGGGCCGGTATCCATCTCGTGGTGCAAATTCTCCTTGGTGACTTTTGCCAGAAGTTGTTTTAGGGTCGGCTGCGGTTTAGCTACAGGCGTTATTACAAGTTTCCCGTCTGCCAGTGACACTTCAACGGAAGTCTCCCTCTGTAGCCCTACTTCAGTAGCGAAAGATTTGGGAATACGCAGGGCAAGGCTATTACCCCATTTCTGGATGCGAGATCTCATTTCAAAGTTCCTTATACGTATCCACATTGAGGATACTATATCAGCAGATATCTGTCAAATGAGCGAGGTTTGATAGAGCGAGAGGGATCGAGCTGGGCATAGCGACATGCGGGTCAGGATCAAGTCCAGGACGCTGAGGAAAAGGTTGGTGTGGACTAAGTACCCGCAGTGCATCAGGTCGCCGTTGGGTTCTCATAGCAGAAGTCGTATTTGAAAAAGATGACGGTCTTCCTTCCAGCGGTTTCCTTTCATCTTCTGCTTCCCCCCATTATTAACGATGGTGTGTCCATTTACCAAGCAGAGCAAAATGTGGGACCGTAGAATTGGACAAGGTGTGGCTCATCCTTCTTCATCAAAGCCGATTTGGAACGGATATAAACAAAGAAGAAGTTCTCCCGGCGCCCTGGGAGAGATTGTAACGACACCTCCGGCCGATCTTCTTACCGGATTCTCCTCGCATACCCACCTCCCGGCAAATTTGAGGATTAACAAAGCCAGACATTGCGCCGTCTTGCTGGTCATATTGCTGGTTCTTCCTCCGCTGCTTCTTCCAAGCAGAAGAACAACTGGCATAAATCGGAAGAAGTCCCCTCCCTCCGCACAGGGAGGATTAGGGAAAATCAGCCCTCACCCTATCACTCGGTCATCGGTGGCAGTGGCTTCATGGAAGTGATAGTCCACCGCTATGTCCTATGCTTCGAAGAGATCCGGCGGCGATTATTAAATGCCCCTTAAAGGACTGTAGAATGGGACAAGGTATGGCTGGGAAAATTTAGCTTGCCTTCCCACCTGGGAAATCTGTTTTACGTCACGTAGGAACTCGTATCTGTAAATGATTTAGCTCGGGCAAGATGACCACCTTAATAGGAGATGGCGGCTTCAATGCCTGCCTTCCCACCTGCTGGCGTGACCTTGTGTAAGAGCCAGATAGAAAACCCCTCGGTTTTCCAGCTGGAAGAATCTGTGGAATTCACGTAGGAGCTCCCGTTGGAAGCCAAGCGGGCATGGTGCATAGGTACGTTGTCTTACTCGGCTTTTTTGAACTGCATCCATCTTATAATGGCGACCCTCAGATACTTCTACTAAGAGTATCCC
>DBZK01000009.1 GCA_002311135.1 Dehalococcoidia bacterium UBA1162 | reverse complement strand
ATCCGCGAGCACTGCTCCTGGGTGACCGAGTCACGCAAAGAAGCTACCGATAAAGCCAAAGCGCTGGTAAGCGCCGCCGTCAGAAGGGTCTTCTATCATCAGCCTCTAGAAAACAAAGAGGTCCCGGTTCACCCCGACACCCTTATCGTCGGCGGCGGCATCGCAGGCATCCAGGCTGCCCTGGAGATCGCCAACTCGGGGCATAAAGTCTACCTGGTGGAGAGGGAACCCAGCATCGGCGGCCACATGATGCAGCTCGACAAGACCTTCCCCACCCTTGATTGTTCGGCCTGCATCCTTACGCCCAAGATGAGCATGGTGGGCGCACATCCCCAGATCGAACTGCTGGCCTATTGCGAGGTCGACAATGTATCGGGCTACGTGGGCAACTTCAGGGTCAAGATCAGGAAAAAGGCCAGGTACGTCGACACCACCAAGTGCAACGGTTGCGGCACCTGCGTGACCAAGTGCCCGGTCAAGGTCGACAGCGAGTTCGACGAGAAGCTTTCCAAACGCAAGGCTATTTACACTCCTTTTGCGCAGGCAGTGCCCAATGTGACCACTATCGACAGGGCGCACTGCACCTATTTCCTGAAAGGCAAATGCCGTGCCTGCGAGAAATTCTGCGAAAGGAATGCCATTAATTTCGAGCAGGAAGACGAGATCATCGACGTCGAGGTCGGCAACATCATCCTGACCACCGGATATAAAATATTCGACCCTTCCGTCATTAAGGAATACGGCTACGGGCGATATGATAACGTGCTCACCAGCCTTGAGTTCGAGAGGATGGTGAACTCGGCAGGTCCCACCACCGGCCACATTCAACTCAAGAACGGCCAGGAACCCCAGAGCATCGCCATCATACATTGCGTCGGCAGTCGCGACGAAAAGTACCACGAGTATTGCTCCAGGGTGTGCTGCATGTATGCCATGAAATTCTCCCATCTGCTCATAGAACACGTGCACGGCGCCCGTGTTTACGAGTTCTATATCGATATCCGCAGTTTCGGCAAGGGCTACGAGGAGTTCTATAACCGGGTGCAGAAAGAGGGCACCGTTTTCTTCAGGGGCAGGCCCGGCGAGGTGACGGATGTGGCCCAGACGCCCGAAGAGAAAGGCAAGTTAATCGTACAGTTCGAAGATACGCTGGTCGGCAAACAGCGCAGGCAGCCCGTCGATATGGTCGTCCTGTGCAGTGGCATAGAACCCCAGGCCGATGCGGCCGATGTTGCACATAAATTCAACATCTCCTGCGGCAAGGAGAATTTCTTCACTGAAAAGCATCCCAAACTCGATCCGGTTGCTACCATGACCGACGGTATATTCATAGCCGGCTGCTGCCAGGGCCCCAGGGATATACCCGATACCGTGGCGCAGGCATCCGCCGCCGCCGCCAGGGTGCTGGCACTGATCAATAAGGGCAAGGTGGAAATAGAGGCCGACACGGCCTTCATCGACGAAGCCAAGTGCTCGGGCTGCAGGATCTGCAACCTGATGTGCCCCTACAACGCTATCTCGTATATAGAGAAAGACAAGGTCTCACGCATAAACGAAGCCCTGTGCAAAGGATGCGGCACCTGTGTGGCAGCCTGCCCCAGCAACGCCATAACTCACAAGCATTTTACCAACGATGAGATAAATGCGGAGATCGAAGGCATATTGGTTTAGCCACAGATCTGCGAACCTAAAATTACAGAAGGAGATTTGTTAAAAATGGGCGATAACGCACAAACAACTTTTCTCGATGAAGTTGCCGCCTTACCGGCTTGCGACAAGATCAACCAGTGCATTCAGTGTGGAGTCTGCAGCGGCTCCTGCACCACAGCCATGCACTGGGAATACCCTCCCCGTAAAGTAATCGCCATGGTAAGGTCGGGGCTCAAGGATGAGCTGCTTAAAAGCAACTCTATATGGTTCTGCGTTTCGTGCTACCTGTGCACCACCCGCTGCCCGCTGGATATTAAGCCGGCCAGCATTGTACACGGACTGGAGTCGATAGCCCTGAAGGAGGGCTACAAACCGCCGACTACAACCACGACCATGTACCGAACATTCTCGGAATCAATTGTAAACAATGGGCGCATATATGAATTCGGCTTTATGTTCAAGTATTACCTGCAGACCAACCCGCTGGCCGCATTAAAAATGCTGCCTACAGCTTTGAAATTGCTGGTTCACAGGCGCCTGCCGTTAACACCTAAAAGGGTCAAGGGCAAGGCTGATTTGCGCATAATAATCGACAAATTATCGGCAGGAGTAGGCAAATGAGATATTACGCTTACTATCCCGGCTGCTCCATGGAAGCCACCGGCCTCCCGGTTGAAAAATCGATAAAGGCCATAGCCAAACCTCTGGACCTGGAATTCATTGAGCTGGAAGACTGGACCTGCTGCGGATCATCGCCCTTTGCCGGCGTGGACAAGTCCAAGGCCATCGGCATAACCGCCCGCACCCTGGCCCAGGCGGAGAAAACCGGGCTGGACCTGGTTACGCCTTGCAGCTCGTGCTATACCATCCTGCAGGAAGCCAACGACCTCTTGAAAGAGGACCACAAGCTGGCCGAAAGGGTGAGGGAAGCGCTTTCCGCCATCGGGCTTTCGTACAACGGCACTGTAAAAGTACGCCACATAGTGGAGGTGCTGTTTAACGATGTCGGCCCCGCCGGCCTGGCCGCTAAAGTAGTCCGCCCCCTGACCGGTCTCAAGGCTGCCTGCTATGCCGGATGCCAGCAGGTACGCCCCAGTTATGGATTCGATGATTCCGAGTATCCCGACTGGCTGGATCAGATGGCCCAAAGCCTGGGCGCCGAACCGGTCAATTTCCCCTTGAAAGCCCGCTGCTGCGGTAGCTCGCTGGTCATATCCGAATCGGATGTGGCGCTGGACCTGATCCACAGGCTATTACAGAACGCGCAGGACAATGGCGCACAGTGCATAGTATCAACGACCTGCCCCCTGTGTTTCACAGCCCTCGATGTCTATCAGCCCGTAGTGAACGGTATGTTCAAAAAGAAGTTCAATTTGCCTGTGCTGGCTATAACGCAGATGATAGCCATTGCCCTTGGACTTGATATTAAGGCATCGGCCCTCGACGGCAATGTGGTTTCGCCCCAAAAGCTGCTTAAACCCTTCCTCACGTCCAAACCGCAGGCTGACAAGGCCGAAACACCGGCCTGATGAAAAGGCTTATCCTGGGCATAGGCAATCCCATCATCGGCGATGATGGTGTGGGCTTTAAAGTTATCGAGGCCTTACAGGCAGACCCCCCTCCCGGCGATGTCAGCCTCTTAGCATGCGACGTTTCAGGCCTGGCAATTATGGACCTTGTCATAGATTTCGATGAGGTGGTGATCGTCGACGCCATCCAGACCGTCAACGGCAAACCCGGTGACATTTACCGCCTGAAAGTCGATGATTTCCGCGTAAGCAAGCATGCGGTCTCGCCACACGATACCGACCTGCCCACCGCGCTGGAGATAGGCAAGCTATTAAATGTTAAACTCCCGGATAAAATAAGCATTGTCGCCATTGAAATCCCCGACGCTTTTGAGTTCAGCACCGAGCTTACGCCGCCGGTGGCTAAAGCCGTCCCCAAAGCCGTTCGGACTGTAAAAGATATCCTTAAAGAACGGCCCGATTAGCCGGATCGTCCCTTCGAATATTGTTTGTACCTTATGTAATTTGTATAATATCCTACTAATTTCTTGTATTGGAAGATACGATGACAGCCAGAATAATCAGCGGCACCGAGATTGCAGCGGCCATATGCAGCGAGCTAAAGCTCAGGGTAGCCCGGCTTAAAGAGCACGGTAAAGTGCCCTACCTGGGCGTAATCCTGGTGGGCGACGATCCTGCTTCCATATCTTATGTCAAATCCAAGGAAAAAGGGGCGCAGGAGATCGGTGTGCACGAGGTTACGATAAGGCTGCCGGCCGATACGCCTGAGTCCAGGGTCATACAGTCCGTCGATGACCTCAATAACGACGCTGAGGTGGATGGCATCCTGGTACAGACTCCCCTGCCCGGACATATAGACACCGAAAAAGTGCTTTACCATATCTCCCCCGAAAAAGACTTAGACGGCTTCCATCCGGTCAATTTGGGCAAACTCCTGCGAGGCCAGCCCTGTTTCCTGCCCTGCACTCCCCACGGCATACAGGAAATACTGGTGAGGAGCGGCTACGACCCGGCCGGCAAACACGTGGTGATATGCGGGCGTAGCAACCTGGTGGGCAAGCCGCTGGCCGCCATACTCGTTCAGAAGAAGAAGGGCGCCAACGCCACGGTGACGGTGGTGCATACCGGCACCAGCCATATACCCAATTTCACACGGCAGGCGGATATCCTGGTGGCCGCCATGGGCAGCCCGCTCTTCGTTAAGGCCGACATGGTCAAGGAAGGCGCGGTGGTCATCGACGTCGGCGTGAACCGCGTGGAAGACAAGACCCGCGAGAAAGGCTACCGTCTGGTGGGCGACGTCGATTTCGAGGCGGTCAAGGAGAAGGCGGCCGCCATCACCCCCGTTCCCGGTGGAGTAGGCCCCATGACCGTTACCATGCTGCTGCAGAATACTATCGAGTCGGCCGAAATCAAAGCAGGTATCAAATAATCCGGAGATATTGAGAATGCCTTATAACCCCCTGGAAATGAGCGACTGGCAGATAGCCGAAGAGGCCGAGAAGAACATGCCCGAGCCGCTCGACTGGGTGAAAAAACTGAACCTGGAGAAAGGCGAGATTATCCCCTACGGGAAAGTTGCCAGGCTCGACTACGCCAGGATCATGCGGCGGCTGGAAAATAAGCCGGACGGCAAATATATAACTGTCACGGGCATCACGCCCACACCCCTGGGAGAGGGCAAAAGCACCACTACCTGCGGCCTGCTGGAAGGCATGGGCAGGCGCGGGTTGAACGTCGGCGGCTGCATCAGGCAGCCCTCGGGCGGACCTACCATGAATATCAAGGGCACGGCCGCCGGCGGCGGCAATGCCCTGCTCATACCCATGACCGAGTTCTCGATGGGACTGACCGGCGATATCAACGATATTACCAACGCCCACAACCTGGCCATGGTTGCGCTCACTGCACGCATGCAGCACGAGCGCAACTACGACGACAAGAAACTGATGACGCTTTCCAAAATGAAGCGTCTCGATGTCGACCCCACCCGCATCGAGATGGGCTGGGTGATGGACTTCTGCGCACAGAGCCTGCGCAACATCGTTATCGGCATCGGCGGCAAGATGGACGGCTACACCATGCAGTCCAAGTTCCAGATCGCGGTGAGCTCCGAGCTGATGGCGCTGCTGGCCATCGTCAAAGACCTGGCCGACCTGCGCCACCGCATGGACCGCATCACGGTGGCCTACAGCAAGCACGGCGACCCCATCACCACGGGTGACCTGCAGGTAGGCGGCGCTATGACGGCGCTCATGCGCAATACCATCAACCCCACGCTGTGCTGCACGGCGGAATACCAGCCGCTGATGGTTCACACCGGTCCCTTCGCCAATATCGCTCTGGGCCAGTCCTCCATCATCGCCGACCGGATCGGCCTCAAGATGTTCGACTATCACGTTACCGAGAGCGGCTTCGCCGCCGATATCGGTTTCGAGAAATTCTGCAACGTGAAGTGCAGGCTGAGCGATCTCAGGCCCAACGCCTCCGTCCTGGTAACGACCGTACGCGCCCTTAAGATGCACGGCGGCGGCCCGGCCATAGTGCCCGGACTGCCCATGCCAGGGGAATATATGCGGGAAGATTTAGGTTTGCTGGAGAAAGGCATCCCCAACATGCTCCATCATATAAAAATTATTAAAGAGGCGGGGGTCTGCCCGGTGGTCTGCATCAATGTTTTCCATTCCGATACCAAGGCTGAAATAGCTATGGTAAAGAAGGCCGCCGAGCTGGCCGGGGCGCGCTGCGCTGTTTCACGGCACTGGGAGTTCGGCGGTGAAGGCGCACTGGAGCTGGCCGACGTGGTCAAAGAAGCCTGCAACGACGATAATGAGTTCAAATTCCTTTACCCGCCCGAGATGAAACTGCGGGACAGAGTGGATAAAATAGCCCGTGAAGTTTACGGCGCCGACGGGACCTCCTGGTCGCTGGCTGCGGAAACAAGGGCCAAGGCCCTGGAAGCAGACCCTGAATACGACGACTACGCCACCATTATGGTCAAGACGCCGCTCAGCTTGAGCCACGATCCTGCTCTCAAAGGCGTCCCCAAAGGCTGGATCCTGCCCATCAGGGATATTATGGTCTATTCAGGCGCCCGGTTCCTCTGTTTCTTCGCCGGCGAGGTCAATCTCATGCCCGGCACAGGCTCCAACCCGGCCTTCCGCCGCATTGACATCGATCCCCACACCGGCAAAGTGCACGGGATATTCTAGTATTGCCCTATCTATATGGTACCTTGTGTGCTGTTAGACTTTAAAGGTCAGGTTCAGGGCATGGGCAAGCTCTACGGTGTCTCCATTCTCAATCGTGTGTTTGCCACTACCTTTGATCTCGGATCCGTTTAGCGTGGTGCCATTTGTGCTGCCGGGGTCCTCTATATAGTACACGCCGTTTTCATAGGTGACCAGGATATGCTGCCTGGAGATTGTGTCGGCCTTGTCTGGCGAGATCAGCGCGCGGAAATCTCTCCGGCCCAACGGCCTGCCGGCAACCGGCATAGTAATCCCTCCCGACGATACAAATTTGGCCGGAAGCCCGATTTCAACGATTGTTGTCATTGGTGTCAATGTAGCCGGCTGGGTAGCTGTGATGATGGCGGTAGATGAAGTCGCGTATCCTGTCTTCATACCCGTGCTCTGTGTATGGGCCACAGCGGGTTTTCTCACGAGTAGGGCGGTTATGACCACGGACGCAACAGCGGCCAATCCAATTAGCAGCAGGTACATCGGCCACAGGTTGACGGCGGTAGTGCTGCTGTTGCTGGTTCCATTGGCGTTCAAAATGTTGCCGATGCTGTTAGTGAACTGGCTGGCATTTACCGTGCTGCCGGATGCAGTTCCGGAACTGTCCGTGTCTATATTTACGCCGGTGCCAATGGCGTATGCAGGAGTAACGTAGGAACTTACGTCAGGCGCAACGGTGACAGTAGTGCTGGCACTAATTGTGCCCGCGCCGTTATAGGCCGATAGAGCATATGTAGTTGTATAGGTAGGAGTCACGTCAAATGAGCCGGTATTGGCGACCGATCCCACCACCGGGGATATAGTGACCGTATCAGCATTATTTACAATCCAGGACAATGTAGCCGGCTGACCGGGCTGAATGTAATTGGGGCTGGCCGTGAAGGAACTGATTACCGCCGTCCCATAGGTTCCTCCATAGGTGCTGGCGTATGGTGTGACCGTTACAATTGTGCTGGCATTTACCGCACCCTGACTGTTGTAGGCGTAAAGTGTATATGTGGTTGTGTAAGTTGGCATTACAGCTAACGAGCCGGTGTTGGTAACCGATCCAACTGTCGGGGATATAGTAACGACGCTTGCGCCGCTCACAATCCATGACAATGTGGCTGCTTGCCCCGATTGAATGTAATTGGGGCTGGCCGTGAATGAACCGATCACCGGCCCATCTATGGGTAGCGTATACTCAGCATCATAAGGATAAGGGGGGTAGGTTGGATTAGTCTGTGGGGGCAATGGATTAGGTGTGTACGGAGGGTGATGCCCATATTGCGGGAATGGCGGAAGATGAGCTGTGCCATTATCTGAGGGCGCAGGGAAAGGCGGGAAATGCGCAGTGCCGTTATCCCAGGACGTGGGGAAATGCGGAAAATGCACTGTGCTATTATCCCAGGACGGTGGAAAGTGCGGAAAATGCACTGTGCCATTATCTGATGGTGCCGGGAAAGGCGGAAGATGCGCTGTGCCGTTATCCCAGGACTGGGGGAAATGGTGCCTCGATGGCGGGGTGCCGGATACGGTCTGGGAAACCGTCGGTGAGATTGGAGTGGTAACCGCCAGCGCCGGAGCAGCCGATAAATCCGTGGTAGAACCTGCTTCAGGAGCAGCAGTCACCGATAGAGCGGGTGCAGCTATTACTGTCGCTGGCGCAGGGGGTGGCGGAGGAGGAGCCGGCGGCTCAGTATCCGCAGTCGATGGTATGGTCTGATTATCCGAAAGCTGACCGACGGCCGCTTGACCGGGTAGCGCATCCGGCGTAGCGGTTGTGGTCGTCGCGGTTGTGGGCTCAGGAGTGACTGCAGTTGTTGTCGGGATAGTGGTAGTGGTCATCGCCGTTGTGGGCTCAGGAGTGGCTGCAGCTGTCGTCGGCGCAGCGGTTGTGTCTATAATTGTCGCTGGCGCTGGAGTGGGTGTGTCTGCGACTACCGTTGCCTGAGTGGTATCTGTTGTCGCCGTTGTGGGTGCAGGAGTGACTGCATCTGCCGTCGGCGCAGCGGTTGTGTCTATAATTGTCGCTGGCGCTGGAGTGGGTGTGTCTGCTACTACCGCTGTTGGAGCGGTATCCGTCGTCGCCGTTGTGGGTGCAGGAGTGACTGCATCTGCCGTCGGCGCGGTCTGATTATCCGAAAGCTGACCGACGGCCGCTTGACCGGGTATCAAATCCGTCGTGGCGTACGCCGGTGCCAGCGGGACTAGCAGCAAGGAACCGACTAATAATGCCGCTGCCAGGAAGAGCGGTGCCTTTTTCATTTCTTATTTGCCTGCCAATAATAATATATTACAAGAATGTTAACTAAAGATTTTTTCATGACGCACTGATTCAACAATCTTTCATAATCAAATTTACTCCGGTCTGCACTGTCGTGCTTGACTTCAGTCTGACAAGCGATTGACAGCTAACTGACAAAAATACGGGAGATAGCAAGATAATAAAGAGGAGTATAGTGGACTCAGCGACAAACTACCAGGACATAAGAGAGAAGAGACTTAGACAAACAACAGTGCCAGGCTAAGAAGGACAACTAAGCTATTGATTAATATAAGTTCTGCATCTATAATCGTTAATGTCTGTGCTTGCCCGTTTCTCAAATTGAAATTCAAGAAGGCCGTCACGATTCGATTGAATAGCACCTTGCCAGGACCTGGTATCAAAATCGGAGGATAGTAGCATGCAGTTCAAAACTTTACTCTTTGATATATCCGACAATGTCGCCACGATCACTCTGAACCGTCCGGAGGCCAACCACGCCATCGACCTGCAAATGGCCAAAGATCTTTGTTACGCCGCCATGCACTGCAGCGAGAACTCTGCCGTCCGGGCAATTCTGATCACCGCAACCGGCCCCGTATTTTGTGCAGGCGGCGATTTAAAGGCCATGGCCGGTGAAGTCGAAAAGACCCCCGATCTTCTCAAAGAAATGTCCAGCTACCTCCATCTTGCCATCTCGCGTCTGACACGCGGGGCGCCGCCGGTCGTCATTGCAGTCAACGGTATTGCCATGGGCGCCGGGATGAGCCTTGCATGTGTGGGCGACATAGCACTGGCTGCCCAGTCCGCCACTTTCACGGTAGCCTATACGCAGGTCGGACTCACGCCGGATGGAGGCCTCACATATTTCCTGCCGCGCCTGGTCGGGCTAAGACGGGCCTCCGAACTCGTGCTGACCAACCGGCGGTTGTCCGCCAAAGAGGCGCTTGATCTCGGTCTCGTTACCGAAGTGGTGCCTGATGCTGAGCTGATGGCCCGTGCACGAGCGATCACCGGGCAACTTGCATCGGGTGCAACCCGGGCCTACGGCGCCGCCCGCAAGCTCATCCAGGGCGGCCTCTCCTCAACTCTGGAAACGCAGATGGAATTTGAAAGCCAGTCCATCGTGGATATGGCGCGTACGTCAGACGCCCGGGAAGCATTCGCCGCTTTCGCGGAGAAGCGCAAGCCGAAATTCCAGGGAAAGTGATCAAATCGCCCCGGAGATTTTCAGACCGGGATGGGGCGTAATAACCATTTTCGCTATTACGCCTCATCCGTGATGGCAGTTTAGGGGTGTGACGAACCCCGCTTCATTTTATAGTGCAATTGCCCCTTTCTTGAGCATCTTGGTGGGCTCGAACCATTTGATGCCTGTCTTTTTGGCTATGGCCTCGCACCGCTCAGCCACCTTATCCCAACCCATTTTCTGACCCAGCGCAAACGGGCCTGCAGGGCGGCCGCTTCCGTTCACCATTGCCAGGTCTATCTCAGCCGCGCTCTTGGCTACACCCTGCTCCAGCAGCTTGGTGCCCTCGTTCACCTGTATGGCCACCATGTCAGCCGGGTCGAAGTTCGGATCGGTCTTGGTCAGGTCGATGTTGGGCCTGTTGCCACCCGGCCACTCGAAGTTGCCTTTGCCGGTCTTCTTGCCCAGCTCGCCGGCCTCGACCTTCTTGGCCAGCCAGGGCCGCGGAGCGAAGTCCTTGGTGAGGGTAGCTGCATAGTATTTGGCGCCGTTAAACGATATATCCAGCCCGGAGTAGTCCATTGTCTCGAAGGGTCCCATCGGCGCTCCCGTCGATCTTACCTTGGCGTCCACGCCCTCAGGGTCAACCAGGCCCTTCTCCCTCAACCAGGAGAGGTACATGCCCGAAGGTGCATTCATGCGGTTGAAGATGAAGCCCGGCGTATCCTTCTCAACCCTGACAACCACCATCGGGCCCCTAAAATTCTTCCAGCCTTTGACCAGGTCGTAGGCCACGTCCATGGTCTCGTCGGAGGTCTTGTCGCCGCGGATGACCTCCACCAGGGCCATCATGGCCGGCGGATTGAAGAAATGCACGCCGCACACCCTGTCCTGGCGTTTGGTGGCGGAGCCGATCTTGGTGATGCTCATAGTTGAAGTATTGGAGGCGAGTATGGCATGCTTGGGCGCCGCCTCGTCCATTTCTTTGAAGATCTTCTGCTTCAGGTCCAGTATCTCGGGCGCCGCCTCTATGGCGAAGTCCGCGTCTTTCACGGCATCCTTAAGCACCGTGAAGCCTTTTATGCTGCCCATGATCTTGTCCATGGCTTCCTGCGTCATCTTCTGCTTGGATACCTGCTTGCCCAGGCTGTCCCTGATCTTTCCTATACCCTTATCCACAAATTCCTGCTTGATGTCATAGAGGTTAACCTTGTATCCGGCCATGGCCGCCAGTTCGCCTATCCCATGGCCCATGTCACCTGCGCCGATCATGGCGATCGTTTTGACTTCTTCAACCTTCATTTGATTAACTCTCCTTTAAAGTTTTTCTTGGCTCCAGCGAAGCATTATAGCAGGGAACGACGCTCCGTTGAAGAAGCAGATAATGGCATCAGGGATATTTGACTCATTTGAATTAGCTATTTCTAAATATTTATATTGATTAGGAATTCGGAATACAAATGATTCCAGCAATCAATTTGAAACATTTACCATCTAGCGGCCCAGCTAAACTTATAGTGAATAAAAGAATATCATCCGATGCAATACCGATAGTTTCTCTACTCAATCTGCCAAGACCCAAAATCTTAAGCCGTTCCTCCCATACCACGTCCGTTATCGCAAGATCATAGTTTATTCCATCCAGATTAAAATCAGCACGAGCTTGTCTATTGCCCCGGAAGGACTTTGTTACATGAAATGAGATATCCGTAGGTTTAATAAGAACTAACGATTTGGAAATAGGATGATCTTGAAGACCCGCTGAATCAACTCTATCACTTTCATTGCCAAACAACTCTGGCCCAGATGCTAAATACTCCCTAAGAAATGAATATGCTTCTTCTGGCTTAAGCCTTTTTATTAACTTCCACTGCTCGCTTCCTAGCACCCAATTCTCCGGTTGATATGGTTTTGGTTGATGCTCAGAAACATTTACTTCAACAACATCGAGAAGTGCAACCTGATTTCCATCGTCCAATGTACAATGCCTTTGTAGGAGATGTCCTTCTGTATCCCCACTAATAGGCCGAATCCATCCATTGTGATCCAATCTTAAACCCGCAACACACCTTCCGGAAGTCTTCCTTGAATTTGCGAGGCATATGAATTTAATTCTCATTATCTTCAGACAATTTAAATGTGAAATATTTCAATGTCACCCCACTTGCTCTGCAAGTATTCCAATACTAATCTTCTATGACACCTGTCAGCCGTGCGTTCACTGCAAAGTAGCACGGTGGGTGTATCGAATATGCTTCGAGGAATCTCAATCTCCACTTGTCTTATTGACATGAGAGTATGGAAATCCTTCTCATAATTTGACCAAGAGCCATGGGATTTTTTATAAGTATCAAGGATTTCCTGTGTTGGCGCTAGAAGTAATTCGTGTCTATAATTAACACCGCATATAGCCTTTAAAAGATAGCGCAAATCCTCCTTCTTGGTAAATCCTGCTAACTGTGATGAGTTGTTCAGTCTAATATCAAGAAGCTGCTTTATTCCAGCTTTCTTAATGACTTCGAAGAATTCTTCTGCACTTCGTTTGGTGAAGCCGATCGTATAGACTTTGCGGACCTCCAATATCCCTCCTTGTGTTCTTGAAACATAGTAAGTTGTGAGAATTCAGTGGACTTTTTAATATTGGATTTCTCTATTTGTTCTTCTGTTTGGACTCGACCATCAGCTCTAATATGTAGCACCTTGACACCTTTCTGCCCCATTATTCGTCCTATTAATAAGTAGCGGTGGCATTTCGATGGATCTTCTTCGCTACACATTATAGCTATTCGATAGCTTTCCAATCCTTTTAATAGTCTTTCAACTGCTTTTAAGAATGATGGTGATTGGGCCATCAAATGATATAGAGCATGACCTTCCTCGTCATACATGGAAGCATTTGATGGCTTTCCACCCAGTTCGGTACCTAAATATAAGTATTTTATTCTTTTGTTAATTAAGTATTTTTTCAAATTCTCAGCATTAAACTGAGTAGCGAATCTAGATTTTGGACTTGACCGAACATCTACGAGGATTTGAATAAAGTTATCTGATAACAGCTTCAAAAATTCTTGGCTGTCCTGATTAGAATGACCTATAGTAAAAATTAGCTTTCCGTTTTTATTAACCACGGGTCACCTATCCGCTAAATAAAGTCGCCCAGTTCCTAATCTTCCCCGATTCTTAGCTACTCAACCCAATTTTGTACTAGTGAAATGTAGCAAACAAGCCATTCTAACTTATTGTTTAATTTAGTATAGCATATGATCGGAGCGGTAATCTATTGATTAAAAGTTGATTGCTCAATACAACCTGGCCTTTCCGCCGCATTCCCATACCAGCAATGCACACAGCATATTCCAAAGCCTTTAGGTTCTCCTCATATCTGATGATGAAACAGTCGTAATTCTCTTCATTACTATCCAAATAATCGGACCAATCTTAAACAACAAATTTCATAAACCCACAATCAATTGTTTTCCTTCTCCTAGATTGCAGATATTGATACTCCGAGGGATCAGATTTATAATAGTTTCTAAGCGGACTTACGTATGAGAGGTTGTTATGGACTGCAATATTGAGGTAGCTGTCACACACAATACATCAACTACTGATCGAGGCAATATACTCGTTGAACTAATGCGTGATGTTTTTGATGCCACTAATTATAAATGTGGCCCGGCTATAAGAATTACAGGAATGGAGATAGATATTACTGCAACTCACAAGGTCTCAAATGAGAAAGTATATTCAGAGTGCAAAGCTCACAGAGATCCGATTCCAGCTGATACACTTACTAAATTGCTTGGTAATATTACTATAAAGGAAGTAGACCAAGGTTGGTTAGTCACAACATCCCGTTTATCTAAAGATGCTGAAGGATTAAAAGATGAATGGGAAACCAAACCAGCAGATCAACGTAGAAGATTGCAAATCTATACACCAGAAAGATTGATTGATCTTTTCATTAGCTCTGGTCGTGTTATAGATCCAAATAAAATAGCAGACATCTCCAATTGTGATCCCGGTAATTTATATTTGCTAATTACAAATTTCGGACGCTACTGGGCACATGTTATACCAGTATCTGGCATACCAAGAAATGTCATTATTTATAACGTTAATAACGGAGAACGAGTTACCGACAAGGAGCTCCTTGGAAATTTAAAATCTACAGATACGAGTCTTTGTGACCTTAATTGGTCCATACAACTTCCTGTGTTTAGCAGTGGCAAGGGATGCATATCGAACTTTGAGGAGATGGTTGTAGATGTCGCCATCGGCGATAATTGGGCTGATTACAGACCCGCAAGACCTCAAGATTTTGTTGGCAGACATGAATCGCAACAATTAATAATGGACTTTTTGAATAATGCCCTAGATGGAAGTACTAATACCCGATTATTTTCGATAAGGGGGCCATCCGGGTGGGGTAAAAGTTCACTTATTGCAAAACTAAGAGCTCGATGCAGTAATCGAGCTTATCATAATAAATTGTTTATGAAAGCAGTAGATGTACGAGCGGCAAAAACCATTGATTATGTGTCTGCTGCCATATTAAGATGTTTCTCTTCCGCAATTGAGAGTAAATTCATTTCTCCGCCCCTAATTCCTCTACAAGCTGGACCGCCTACTGCTCCCCTCGACAGTAAAACATTGCGGGAATGTTTTGACCAACTAAAACAAAGGCAAAAACTTATAGTATTAATATTTGATCAATTTGAAGAAGTTTTTACTAAGCCAGAATTAAGTCAACTATTTGACAGGTTACGTTCGCTGGCCTTAGCCACGGATGCCTACCAATCTAATTTTATTGTAGGATTTGCGTGGAAAAGTGACGCTTTTCTTCCGCAAGAACATCCAGCGTATTTTATGTGGCATCAACTTAAAGATAGGCGATTAGACATAGATTTGCCACCTTTTGGGTCGAAGGATGTCTCACAAGCACTAACACATTTTCAGACTGAACTCGGACAACGTATAAATCCTCTGCTTCGTTCCCAATTAGTTCAACATTGTCAGGGTTTCCCTTGGCTACTAAAGAAATTGTGCATTCATGTATTTCAATTAGTAAATAGCGGCCTATCTCAAACGCAGGTATTGGAACGTGGCCTGGATGTCAAGAAATTATTTAATACTGATTTAAGTGAGCTTTCCCCCAAGGAAACCTTATGTCTCCATGAAATTGCTAAGTTGGCACCAGTTGAATGGGTGAAGATAGTGGATCAATTCGGCAATGATACATATACATCCCTAGTAGATAAGAGACTAATTATACGTAGTGGAGATAGGATTACTGCATATTGGGATATATTTAGAGATTATTTGAATACGGGGGACATTCCATATGTGCCGTTGTCTTTCACACCAAGCACTGAAGTCCGCACACTTGTACGCGCAACGATCTCGTGCTTGGCAAGTGGAGAGGAAGGGCTCACCAACGAAATGTTAAGTGAATCAATGACCATAGGTACTAAATCTGCAATGAATGTAGTTGCTGATTTATTGTTGTTTGGATTAGCGGAAAAAAAACGCGATCGTATAGTTTCGACAATCAAAATTGGCAAGCAAAAAGATATTAATATTGAAATATCAAGAGCTATCGCATCCGCGTTAAATAATCATATATTTACCATTCTAATTCGAAGAAATATAAAGAAGGAAATGATAATTTCAGAAAATGATTTGTTAAGAATATCCAATAATGCTTTTCAATATGCTTCGCTTCGAGATGATACCAAAAGAGTTTATGCATTGAGATTAGCAAAATATTTAACAGCAGTTGGTTTTCTTGAGCGAGCCGCAGATGGTTGGAAAGTTATTGATGCTGCACACGGACAATTAGTTTTAATGCCAAATGTAAAACGTACAGGGATCTTCTTCGGAGATTCTCCACCAGAAAAAGTCATCGATCTCATGCAAAAACTATCAATCTCGCCCTTATCTAAAAAATCCATTGAGGAATGCAAGCTAGGGAATGCACTTCTGTGCATTATAACACTTGGATTTGGATCTACAAATCATGGAATAGTATCCTTAGAAGATAAAATTCGATCAAAAAACATTGAAACTACGCTCGCCGAAGCTATTGCAGAGACGAAGTCATTTCGCATCGTATCCCGTATGTTAACTGAAAATTCGAAGATTTCGGCAGCCGAAATTGGCAGACAGCTTGCGGATCAACTCCATCTTTTATGGAGCGAAGCATCATATATCCGACGCGGTTATGCTTTACGAAGATGGGTAGAATGGCAAAAGAAGGTTATATTGCACTAGATAAAGGCATCAACAATATAATATATTTGCCTAATTAAGTAAGATTCGCAGGTGAAATAGTCCATATTATTAATTCCACTCTTTGCCCTCCCCTCCCTCTTAAGCTAAAATCTTGCTGTGGATATGGCAAGCCTGGGCAAAATACTCCTCATCTTCGGCGGTGCTATCACAAAGGCACCGTGAAATAAAAGGTGGAGCCCTTGCCTGGAGCGGACTCAACCCATATGCGCCCACCGTGTGCTTGCACCAACCGCTCCGCCACCAGAAGCCCCAAACCTATCCCCTTAATCTCCGGCGACCTATTAAGACGCTCGAACGGTCTGAACAGCTTCGCCTGCTCTTGAGGCGACATCCCCATGCCATGGTCCCTTATACCTACGACAATCTCATCATGGGCAGCTCGGGCAAAGACCGTGATATCGCCCCCCCCGGGTGAGTACTTGATTGCATTTTCCGCCAAGTTATACAGGATACGCTTTATCCTCAACAGGTCGGCGGTCAATTTCGGTAGCCCCGTCATCTCCACTATCAGCCGGCGCTTGTCAGTCCTCTTGCTCAGTTTCCTGACCACTTCACCCGCTGCCTGCCTCATGTCTATGACTTCTCTAATAATATCCAGGCGGTTGGACTGGGCACGCGAGAGCTCCAATAGGTTCTCCACTATATTAGTTAACTCTTCAGTGGATGCGAGGGCGTCCTTGAGCAACTTCCGTTTGTCCGCCTTGGGTACCCTTGGCGCCATGACTGTGTATATAGCTCCCATGATCACGGTGAGAGGGGTCCTGAGCTCGTGCGATACCATTCCTATGAACTCGTCCTTGAGGCTGATTATCTGGTCTTTCATCTTCAGCTCGGTAAGGTCCGTGACCACAGCGCAAATAATAGTCATCTCGTTTATTGCTAGACGCGTCGTTGACAGGTAGACTGGCACGGTGCTTGAGTCGGCAGCCACCAGGGCCATTTCGGAATGTCCATTCTGCTCCATGATCCGGCGGAGTGTATCCTGCGCTTGCGGTTCAATATAATTGAATATATTTGACGAGATTACTTTCTCAAGGCGGATATGGGTCAGGTCCGCAAACTGCCGATTGCAGTAAAGGATAATGCCGTCGATGGAAAGCGTCATCACGCCTTCGTTCATCTGCTCCATCACTATACGGTACGCCAGGTCGGCCCCCTGCAGCGTGAACACCTGCTCCTCTTTCCCGGTATTCACAACCAGAGCGTCCACCTCTCCCTGCTGAATTGCGCGCAACGTCTCCTCAGCCTCGGCCAGCCGGCGCTTCAGGTCCTCGATCTCTCCGTTCTTACCTGGTTCCTTTTTGGGCCTCATCCATCATCCATCTCATTTCTTTGGTTTCAGGTCAAGCCCCAGCAGCACCCTGTCCGTTGCGGACATATCGCCAATTAACCGGCGGACGGGTTCAGGCAATTTCTTTATCAGTGTGGGAACGGCAATGATCTGCTCGCCCTTGGCTAGTGTTGGCTGTTGATAAATGTCGATGACTTCCAGCTCGTAGCTGCCCTTCAAATGTTCCTCGCAGATCTTTTGCAGGTTCCGGATGGCAACTCTCGACCTGGGAGTCATGCCGGTAATGTACAATTTCAGCACGTATTTCTCAAGGCGAACCTGCTTGGTGGCTTTCTCAAATTTTCTGGTGGTTTCGCTCTTCTTTTTAGATTTAACCATTCTCATCCCTCAAATACCGGCAATGCGTATATGAGCTACGCTATTTCTCCAGCGGGTACAGGTTCAGTCCTACCAGAACCTTCTCCTTATTGGAGAGGTCGCCGATCATCTTACGTATGGGCTGGGGAAGTTTTCTCACCAGTGTGGGTATGGCAAAAATCTGGTCGCCCTTGGCCAGCTTGGGATTTTCCAGCAGATCGATCACTTCTATCTCGTATTTTCCTTTTAAATGGTTTTCACAGATATCTTTCAAATTGGTGAAGGCCGCCATTGATTTGGGTGTCTGGCCCGCCACATAGAGTCGCAGTTGCCATATCTCCTGCGGCTCGTCTACCCGGCTGTGTGTTCTCTCTTTCTTCATCGTAGCCATCATAGTCCTCCGCTGGTCATTTGGCTGCTCTGCCCCCACCCATGTGGCGCTTGACAGCCATTTCTTTCACGTCCCTGGCAATTTCCCTCTCTCTCTCTGTTTCATGTCCAGCTATCCTTTTGGCCTCTTCTTCCCGGGCTTCGAGTTCCGCGCGGAGGTTCGCTATCTGCGCCTCTAACACCGAGCGCTTCCTAAAAAGCTCTTTCTGATTGACTTCCATTTCTTGCTTCCTATCCAGCGCCGCCCTTTTCTCAGCCGCCCCCTGGGCAAGCCTGGCCGATCCGAGCAACGCCCCGGACGGACCGGTGTACACTTCCATCAGCTTCACACCTTCATTTGTGATAAGGAACTCACGCACCTGGTTGGAGTGCGCCATGCCGCGTGACTTAATTATGTACATGATACGGTTGCGTTCGAGGTCGCTGGGCACATTAACAAGGTGCATCCACACGTCCATGGTCGAGGAGACCCCGACACCGCTATCCTCTACGTATGCCCCCGTCACCAGGCTGTTAAAAATTGTGGTTATCCCGCGCGATTTAAAAAAGTCCACCATGCGGGTGGTCATCCATTTCACTGCCAACCCGGTACCCATGGTGCTGAAATCGGTGATAGCGTCAACCACGACCAGTGATGGTTTGAACGCGTCCGCCGTTCGCTGCAAGACCAACAAATGTTCTTCCAGGCTGCGCATGTTCGCCCGCGCGGCCACAAACTCCAGCAGCCCTTTTTTAATCCATCTTTCCAGGTCAATTCCTATTGAGCGCATATTACGCACTATCTGGCTGGGCGACTCTTCCGTGGCAAAATAAAGGCACCTTTCGCCGCGTGAGCAGCCGGCATTAACAAACTGTGCGCCTACGCTAGATTTGCCTGTACCCGCCATCCCTGTCACAAGAATGCTGCTACCCCGGTAATAACCCTTCCCGCTCAGCATCTGGTCTAACTCTTGTATACCCGACGACACACGTTCAATACCGGCCTCGTAAGTCAAACCCATCGAGCTCAGTGGTAGGAGGCTAATACCGGTCTCGTCCACGTTGAAGGGATACTCATTGTTTCCGTGGCTCGAGCCGCGATACTTGATAATGCGTAGCCTGCGCGTGGCCAGGTCATCAGCTATCCTGTGATCCAGCAAAATAACACAATCGGAAACATACTCTTCCATGCCTTGTCGAGTGAGCGTACCATCGCCGCGCTCGCCGGTAATGACAGTGGTGACACCCCTGGCTTTAAGCCATCGGAACAACCTGCGCAGCTCAGCCCTTAATATTCCCGTGTCGCTCAGCCCGGCAAACAGCGCTTCCACGGTGTCCAGCACCACACGCTTGGCGCCAATCTCGTCAATGGCCGTCCCCAGCCGGATGAACAGGCCTTCAAGGTCGTACTCCCCAGTCTCCTCTATCTCGCTTTTTTCGACAAACACGAAATCGACGATAATTTTCTTGTGTTCGATAAGGTCGGTCAGGTTGTATCCGAGCGAGGCGAAGTTGGTTTCCAATTCCTTCTCGGTTTCCTCGAACGAAAAGAAAACACCGGGTTCATTGCATTTCCGGGCACCATACTCCAGGAAGGTCATGGCCAGCATGGTCTTGCCGGAACCGGCTCCGCCGCATATAAGGGTGGGCCGCCCCTGCGGCAGACCGCCGCCCGTGATCTCGTCCAGCCCGTGTATGCCGGTCGGCGTCTTCCCCAGCTTGGCCGCAGTCTTCTTCTTCTCTACCCTAGGCATAACTCTCCTTGAGGCAATTTAATCTACATATAGCCTATGCTTATATGTAGATTAAATCCCAACAACCCATACATAAACTTTGTTTATTATATTGCTAATCGATATATTAAACAACAGCATAAGGATACACTCACTTATTCCAATGGACAGAGGCACTTTCGCAAATATCAAGAGTCCTTAAACCGGGTGGAGTTCTTCTGGTAGACGAACCTCGACGCAGGTTCGATTGGAACGATTTTGAATCGGGGATCAAGCAGACCGGTTTTGAAATAGTAGCTATGAGAAAGCTCTTTACCCGGGACTTTCGTGCCTACCTTTGTAGAAAAACTGGATGACGCTCTTTTTTGTGCCTTGCTAAGCATCGTAAGGGATCTGGTGGGCGGTAATGGACTTGAACCAATGACCTCTGCGATGATCCCCACCTTAACAATTGCTGAACAATATCTATATATAATAAAGTGGGATGTTTGAGATTTCTGGAAGGGACAATAAACGAATTCTGAGAATGTACATGGAAGACATCGTCAGTGCAATGTGAAAAGCCAAAGGACAGCAAGTAATCTTCTCTTGGAAAATAGAATGAACAATAATTTGGAGGTACGTCAATGAAACAGCGATTCATATGGGCAGTAACCTTGCTCGTGGTTATGTTGCTTATGGTGGTGGCTTCTTGCGCGCCTGCGGCAACGCCCACGCCCACTCCGACTCCTACGCCCAACCCTACTCCG